>NZ_JBIRQH010000024.1:0-48843 GCF_044333095.1 Streptomyces sp. NPDC021100 | reverse complement strand
GGCTTCGGGTCCGGCGTCGGGTCGGGCTTGGGATCCTGCCCCGGATCCGGCTTCGGGTCCGGCGTCGGGTCGGGCTTGGGATCCTGCCCCGGATCCGGCTTCGGGTCCGGCGTCGGGTCGGGCTTGGGATCCTGCCCCGGATCCGGCTTCGGGTCCGGCGTCGGGTCGGGCTTGGGATCCTGCCCCGGATCCGGCTTCGGGTCCGGCGTCGGGTCCGGCTTGGGATCCTGCCCCGGATCCGGCTTCGGGTCCGGCGTCGGGTCCGGCTTGGGATCCTGCCCCGGATCCGGCTTCGGATCTGTGCCGGGCTCCGGATCGTCGGGAACCCCGATCTTCACCACCTTCGGCCTGGCCTTGCTCTTGGCCGACGCCTTGGTCGCTTCGGCCTTCGTGGTTCCGGGCTCATCTGAGACGTTTTTCGCCGCCTGGACATCGGTAGCGCGTGGCGCCGCGGACGCGTGTGGAGCAGCAAGCATGCCGGTCGCGGCGACCACAGCAGCTGTGGCTGTCGCTCGCAGCACGCGAATTCGGGTCTTACCCATACAGAAATCGACCTCTCTCGGAGGGGTTTATGAGGAGGCAGGTGCCTATCGGCTCCATGCCCCCTGCTTGGTGGTTAGATGATGCCTCAATACGCCTGTGGATAGATTTTCCAAATACAGCGCACGCCGCCCGAATTGCTCTAAGCGCTCCGGGTTCTCACCTTTCGTGGTCCGATGGCCTATCCCCGTAGGAGATCAGCAGCTTCTGCCCGGCTGGGCATTTCTTGGTGAAGTCGCCCCGGGGGAAGCCCTGAATCCAGATGGGGCGGCACTCGTCAGTGGAGTAAGGCGGCCGACGCCAGTGACCGCAGACCCAATGCCCGGCGGGAGTGCGACCTTCTGCGACTGCGCGGGCGGCGGCGAGCTCGAAAGAAGCTGCCTCTGGCCGGCGGAGAGAGATACGACGGAACTGTTCAGGGCGGAGCCCCGATCGACGTGCGATGCCGCGGACGGGCTGGTGGACCTTCGGGGAGTCCATGCGTCAGGCCATAGCGCAGCACCGCGCTCTGGGAGCGCCGCCGCAAGCGTGCGACTCATGCCGTCGGTCGCCAGCCAATCGATCAGTCCGCCGTGGATGCGTATTACCTCGGCCGGGGTTGTGCACTGACTTCGGTAGCACTCACTCACCGACCTGGCGGGCGCTCAGCAATCCGGGAGGTCATGACGGTTCCCTTTCACAGCAGCGGGTGGCGGCACAGTCCCGCGATTATGGACCGCAAAGGCTGTGGACAGATTCCGCGGATTCGACGTCTCGGTTCGGCAAGAACGGCGGCTCAGAGCGCAGAGTGTCGTGGCTATTCAGGTGAAGAGACCTGGGTCCAGGGCATCAGGCAGCGTCGCAGCCTTTCGACCGAGGAGCGCCACCCATGCCAGCCCCCGGTGCGAACCCGGATACGGTGGGACCCATGTCAACGATTCCTGTGCGCAGTGGTGATGAAGCTCTGGAGGGCATGCGGGCCTCGTCTGACCGTCCGCTGGTTGCGGTGGCTGCGCTGTACCGGTTCAACGGCCAATGCGCGCGCATAAGCGTTCATACTCCGGATTGCCCGGTCGTGCCGCAGAACGGGGTAGCCGTGGATTCCAGCGGACGGTGGAAAGTCAACCTGGTGTCGCACACGGCGGTGGACAGCCTGCTGGCGGGGGCCGCCCGGAACGGCATCAAGCAGTTGCTGAAGTGCGTGCGGTGTGGCGGGGCATCAGCTGCGGCCCGGGGGTGAATCGACGGCGTCGGCGGCGCGTGCTCGAAGGGCCGTCCCGACGATGGTCTATGCGAAAAGGGCCCTCACCGGAGTGTGGGCCCTTTTCGCCGACTGGTGCGCCACCAGGGACTCGAACCCCGGACCTGCTGATTAAGAGTCAGCTGCTCTAACCAACTGAGCTAGCGGCGCGTCGTCATATTACATGACGAGTGCCGCAGTTGGCTGCGGAGATTCCGCGGCACGGTCGGCCCCCTTGATTGCTTCGAGGGACCCGCCGAATTCAGGCTCGCTCAGTGAGCCCCGGGGAGGTGTGCCGCGCACCGCCGGGTCGGTGTGCGCAGGGACGACGGTAGTTCTGCCGGTGCAGAGGCGCGTCCGGCAGGGTGATTCGTGGGGACGGGGCTGGCACCTGAGTCCGGTGGCAGCCTGCAGACCGGCGGGGGCGCATCTGTCCGGGCCAGACGGGTCTTCCACTCCTGGATGCTGACCGCATCCACGTCCCCCGGCAGTGATTACCGCAGGCCGCGCTCCACGAAACTGGCCAAGCTGATCAGCTTGACCTCGTCCTTCCAGACTTCACCGCCGCCGGACACCAGCGGGTTGCTCGTTCGCCATCCCGAAACGGCTTCCAGAACCGCTCGCTCCAAGATCAGCGCCTCTTGATAGTCGGAGGTGTCGAAGGTGTCCACGATCCGTGCTCCCGCCGACTCGTGAGTCCGCAGCCGCCGATCGCTGCTACGCGTAGTGACGCCCACCTTGAACAGGCCAAGGCGGTGGTAGTGGGCAATGTAGACACGATGTGGAGCTTCTTCATCGCGAAAGCCCATGCACCGCGGACACGTCTGCGTGTCGAGCATCTCGTCGTGCCGCTCCAGCGCATCGGCGATCACCGGGCGCAGGGCTGCGGGGTGCAACTGCAGCCATTCGGCGACCTGCTCGACAGCGTATTGCCGATCGGGCCAGTCCAGCACGTCCAGAGCCTCCATCAACAGGTGATCGCGCTCCCGCTGGCTCATTTCCCGCCGGTCGACGTTCCAACGCACCACCACGGCTCGCGAGAGGGCCCGCAGGTCCGCGGTGAACTCTGGGGACCGTTCGAACCAGCGGCACGGATGGGCCGCAGGGAAGTTGCTCCAGCCGTACCGGCGTTTGAGCCGTCTCCTCAGCCGCTGTTCCTCAGCGCTGCGCATATCCCGCCCGTACAGGACGCGACCGCCGCCGTGTTGGATCTTCGCGTTCGCGGTCACGGCCCACCGGACGTCCACCATCTCGCGACCGTGGGCGCCCAGCGCCTCCCGGCGCTGTTGGAGGTACTCCTCCCCCTCGGCTCGCGACAAGCGTCTGAGCTGCGGGTACTTCGATATCGCATCGGGGTGGATGCGCGTCTGCCATGCCATCGGCGTCACTCCTGGATCTTGGTACGGCGGGGGACGCTACCTGGCAGGTACGACACTGGGGCTGCCCTCGGCACGATGCGGCCGCGAAGATCAGGTGACCTGCACGCCACGTCTTCAGCGCACGCGTGCGCTTGGGCTGCGCTGCGACGGATCGCGCGTTCTACCGGGGCGGGGACAGCGGCACAGGGGTTGGAGCGGCTGAGGGGTTGAGCCGGCGGCGGGTTGCAGCAAGGACCGCGCACGCGAAGGCGGCTCCCGTCATGGCGATGAGGGCGGCCGCCGCCGGCCCGCGGGTTCCGGCGGCTCCGGCGAACGCGGTGCCGGCGGATTGCCCGAGGCCGAGACAGGCGATCAGCCAGGCGGATGCCTCGCCCAGGGTGCCAGGCGGTGTGAGATCGCCGAGGAGGGTGAAGGCGGTGATCAGCGAAGGGGCAAGGACCAGTCCGGGTACGGCTGCGGCGGCGACGGCCCACAGGGGGTCGGGGTTGGCCGTTTGCGGCAGGAGCGCGAGGAAGAGTGCTCCGGATGCGCACAGGAGTTGGACGGGCGGGGTGCCGGGCCACTGGCGGCGGCCGTAGAGCAGGCCCCCGGTGAGGCTGCCGACGGCGAGGGCGGCCGGTATCAGGGTCGACAGGTAGGGGGCGTGGTGGCACTCGGCTGCAGTGAGGGCGACGACGTTGAGGGAGCCCAGGGCCATGCCGGTGCCGAGGAATGCGATGGCGAGTGCGCGCGGGCCCGGGGCCTTCAGGGGGCTGCGCCGGTGCGTGGCCGTTGGGGTCGGCTTCCAGGTGCGGGCTGGGTCGGCTGTCAGGAAGAGCGCGGTGCCGGCGAGCCCGGTGAGGGCCGTGGTGGCGAGGACCATCGTGGAGCCGGCGGCCAGGTCGAGGAGGAGGACCAGTAGCGGGCCGACGATGAAGACCAGTTCCTGAGCACAGCCGTCGAGTGCGAGGGCGGCCCGGCGCTCGCTGTCGGCGTGCAGGAGGCGGGGCCACAGCACCCGGAGGGCGGCTTCCAGGGGTGGGGTGGCCAGGCCGGCGAGTGTGGCGAGGAGGGTTGCGGTGGTGGGCTGGTCGGCGGGGTGGATGAGGGCGAGGCCGGTGAAGGCGGTGGTGGACAGGAGGATGGTGAGCGTGAGGGTGAGGGTGTGGCCGCGGCGGTCCAGGAGTCGGCCGAGCAGGGGCTGTCCGAGTGCGGTCGTCAGTCCGTAGACAGCTGCCAGGGTTCCGGCCTGTGCGAGGGATCCGTGGCCGGCACGGACGGTGAGGAGGATCGCCAGGGGGGCCATGGCGACGGGCAGGTGTCCGATGACGGCCCCGGTCAGCAGGCGCGTGACGTAGGGCGCGGTGAGGATGTCGCGGTAGCGGGCTGTGGCGGCGGGGATGGAGAGTTCTGCGGTGGCGGTCGCGGTGGTCACGCGGTGGCTGTCCTTTGGGTCAGGGGGCTTCGCCTCTGCCGCGGGCGGCGTGCGAGGGGCGGGCAGGCGGTTGCGCCTGCGGTGAGGCAGCCGAGGTTGTGGTGGCCGGCCCGCCCCGGTGGCGGGTACGGAGCGGGCGGTGGTCAGCCGGCTTTCGGGAAGTGCGGCGGGGTCCATCCCACGTATTTCGCGCCCCACTTGGTCTCGATCAGGTCGGCGTCGACGACGTCGATGTAGCCCGAGCGCAGGATGTCGTTGGAGGCGATCTTGCCGCCTCCGAGGTAGACGGCTATGTGGCCGGCGCGGTGGCCGGTGTCCCAGTACATGAGGGCGCCGGGCGGGGGGTGGCGGTCGCCGTCGTGCCGCATGTCCTTGGGGACGACGTTGTAGTGGTCGATGGCGTAGTTGACGCCGCTGAAGCTCCAGCCGTAGACGATCGCGGTGAAGGCCAGGCAGCGTGCGTACCAGCTGCCGGTGGAGTTGCTGCCGGCGTGGGACTTGGCCCAGGCGATCGCTTCGGCGACGGAGCGGGGGTTGTTCAGGGTCCAGGTCTGCTTGCCGTCGCTGAACTTGCCGCCGCCGGTGCCCTTGGTGTCCTGGGCGTCGCACTGGCCGCGGGTGGATGCCTGGGTCGCGCCGCCGTCGGTTTTGCCGGTGGTGCCGGTGGTGCCGGTGGCGGTGCCCTTGCGGTCGAGGTTGATGCCGGCTTCCTTGGCGATGCCGCGGATTTCGGGTTCGTGGCCGGCGTAGAGGCCGCGGTAGCGCTCGTCGGGCTTTTCGATATCGGCGGCCACGTCGCCGGGCGGGCGGGTCTGCCAGTTCTTGATGTGGATGAGCCCTTCGTTGGTACCGCGGCCCTTGAAGAAGGATTCGGCGGCGAACTTCGGCTCGAGGATCTGTGCGCGGGTGCCCCAGTCGGCGGAGGGCCGTTGCTGGAACAGGCCGACGGAGTCGCGGTCGCCGTAGTGCAGGTTGCGGATGCCGGATTCCTGCATGGCGGCCATCAGGGCGATGAGGGTGGCCCGGCCGGGCAGGCCGAGCTGGGCGGCGACACCGTCGATGATTTTGGCGTTGGCGACTTGTTCCTTGCGCACGCTGCCGGTGGACTGGCCGGAGCTGCTGGAGACCGGGGAGGCGTCGTCGGTTCCCGCTCCGGTGTCGGTGCATCCGGCCGTCGAAGCGCCGCCGCCGGGGGCCATCATGCCCATGAGCATCAGCAGGACGACGAAGATGGCGCCGCCGATGATTCCGAGCTTGAGGGCGAAACCTTTCTTCACGGCGCCGCTTGCTTGCAGGGCGGCGTGGATGAGTTCCTTGTTCTCCACGCCCGTTACTCCTCGACGCCCAGCAGGCGGGTGACCATCCACGGTTCGCCGGAGTCGGCGCGCTGGATTTCGGTGGTCAGGTCGCGGGTGTAGGTGTAGGTGTCGGTGCCCTTCACCTCGACGGTGACCTTGGCCCGGCGGTAGACGCGCAGGTCGGTGTCCGGGGCGGGACGCTGGCTGCCGGAGGGGCTGGTGAGCTCGATCTTGGTGGTTTTCGCCTCGAGGGCCTGGGCGGCGACCAGGCGGTCGAAGTCCTTGTCGCCGTGGCGGCGGAGGTTGTCCACCAGGGGCTTGGAGGCGTAAGGGGCGGCTCGTTCGACGGACGCGGTGTGGCTGCCTTCCTGCGGTGGCCGGCGGGTGCAGTATTGCGTCAGGAATCCCTGGGCGGCGGCTTCCGGCGTGGTGGCCGGGCTGTGGCTGGGGGTGGGGCGGACGGGACGCGGGTCCGGTGGAGGCGCCTCGGCGGCCGGGGCGGGCGAGGCGGTGGCCGACGGCTTCTTCTTCTGCGCGTGGTCGTTGGTGTCGTCCGGGGAAAGCCAGGCGCCCACTGCCACGGCGACGGCGATGGCCGTGGCCAGCAGCGGCAGGCCGACGCCGTACTCCGGGACTCGGCGGCGTTCCTTCTTGACCCACTCGGTGCGCTGCTCCCGGTGGGCGGAGCGCCATGCCTTTCTCGCCCGGCGGCGCTGGCGGCGCGGCAGGGCGGCGAGCTCGCCGGGGAGTTCCTCGGTGCGCAGGGCCTGTCGCCATTCGGCGGCCGTGCGGGGGGAAGGGGTCGCCGGCTGGCCGGCGGTCTGGTCGTGCTGCGGCTGGGATGGGGCGGAGATGTCGCGGCGGTGGTCGTGCTGCATGACGGGGCTCCGTGCGGGGTGGTGATGGGGCGTGCGGGCAGGGCGGGATGGCCCCGCGGCGGTCCGGCCGCTGGTGACGGTCCGGACCGGGGGCCGGGAGACAGAGGGCGGGTGAGGCGGGCGGGCCGGCATGTGCCGGCCCGCCGGGTCAGTCGTCCTGCGTGCCGGGCGGCAGTTGCGGCAGCGCGGCGGTGCCGGGGAGGGGGGTGCCGGTCAGGGCGGTGTCCACCGCGGCTCGGGCTGCGGCCCGGGCGGCCGTCTGCGCGGCGGTGGGCGCGGTGGGTGCGGCCGGCGCGGTGGCCGGCGCGGTGGCCGATGCGGTGCCGGGCGGCGGCGGGAAGGTACGGAAATGAGGTCCTGCGCTCTCGCCGGACTTCACGACGGTGCCCTGGATGACCGTGCCCGGGCCGTTGTTCTCGGCCGGGGGTACGGCGGCCTGGCCGATGGGCTGCATGCCGCCGCGACGTATCGGGTAGGGGGTGCCGGCGCGGCGCCGGGCGTTGGCGGCCTTGGCGCGCCGTGCTGCGGTGACGTCGTGCGCCGGGCCGGTGCCTGCCGACGGGCGGGGGCTGTCTCCGCCTTCCGGGTGCGGGCCGTTTCCGCCTCCCGGGCCGCCTGCCGGCGGCAGCCCGGGCGGGGCCTGGCCGGGCGGCAGTCCCGGGCGGGTGGAGGCGAAGTCACCGGGGGCGTCGATGCTTGCGGGCGGCGGGAAGTTGCGGGCCCGCTGGGCGCGTTGTACCGCCTGGGCGACCGAGCGGGCGCTCCCGCCCGCACCGCCGCTGGTGCTTTCGTTCTCGTCGTCGGAATCCGGTTCGTGCCGGTCCATGTCGCCGAAGCCCTCGCCGCGCTGCTTCTTGCCGCGCAGGGCCTTGCGCAGCTTGCGGGCCCGCTGGCGGTCGGCGAACGCCGAGAGAGCTCCGCGGCCGGCGAGTTGGGCACCTCCGACGGAGATGATGCCGTCGAGCTTGCCCTTGACCCGGAAGCCCATCGCGGCGGCCGCGATGTTCAGGGCGGAGACCATGAGCCAGCCGAAGCCCATGTCCGGGTCGAGCATGGAGAGCATGCTGGTGGACACGATCATGACCGAGCCGAGGATCATCGTCGTGGTGAAGGAGACCAGGACCAGGCCCAGGAGCGTCTCGAACCAGCTCACTCCCCATTGCCGTGGTTTGCCCGGGATGCACCACAGGCAGGCGAACACGACGCCGCAGATGAGCAGCATCATCGCGCCGATCAGGGAGGCCAGCGTGGTGAAGGCCAAGGTGATGCACAGGGCGGCGAAGATGACGGCGCTAATGATGGCGCCGAGCAGCACGGCCACGCGCCCGGACGGGTCGTGTCCCTGGCGCCAGTCCTCCGCCTCCGGTCCGACCTGCTTTTTGTTCTTCATGTGGTGGGAGAGGTAGTCCTCGCGGTCGTCCATGTCCGTGCCCCGCTTGACCACTTCCGGGCCCCACCGCTGGCAGGCCTTGATGCTGCCGAGGTCCGCTATGCACCAGGGGGTGGCGACGTAGGTGCGCCAGACGGCGTCGGAGGCGCGCCGCAGGGTGTCGTTCTTGGCGTCGCCGCTCCACTTGGGTTCGGGGGTCTTGAAGGGCATCGCGGAGTCGTTGGAGCCGGAGAGGCCACCGCTGATGGTGGTCATGGCGACGTCCGAGCCGATCTCACGGGTGGTGTCGACGCCTTTGACCCAGGTCGAGGGAGCAGTCAGGAACGTGGTAGCGATCGCCGCGCTGGCCACGACCCAGGCCAGTTGGCTCATCGGCGAGGTCTGGCCGCGCTTGGCCCAGGCCAAGAACGCCCCGACGGCCAAGGCCGAGGGAAGGAACATCGTGGTCATGGGGCCGGCCGCGCCGCCGATGGCCTTGGAGATCGGCCCCTCGATCTGGGGCAGGGTGGTGACGTTGAACGTCCACTGCACGATCACGACGGTGGCCCGCCCGATGTAGCGCAGGGCGCCCATGAGCGCCTCGGCGCACCACTCACCCATGCCGTCGATCAGGTCGCCGCCGGTGATGCTCGTGGAGAGCTGCTTGTCGAGTTTGTAAACCTCGGGCTCATAGGTCTCGTAGAGGGTGCCCTGCCCTTTGGGCTTGATGGGCGAGGGCATCAGGTCGAGCATGCCGGTGGGCTTGTAGTCGTCGGGGTCCCCGTCCGCGGTGGCGGCCGGGGCGAGAACACCGAGGGTGGCCAGCAGGCCGAAGAAGGGAACGGCGACGTTGCGCAGCCGCGGCACTTTCAGCCGCAGCCTCAGCCGCACCATGGCCATCAGCAGTCGGTCAGGCATGGCTCTCCTCGCCATCGCGGTGCGCACGCGCCGGCGTGCTGGCGCCGGCGCAGTGCGCGCGGGGGATCGCCGCGTCCTGGGCGGGGGCGACCCTGGTGGGCGGCAGGCGGACGTCCGGGCCGTCCGAGGGTTGGCAGACGTTCATGCGGCCGCCTCGCTCGTCTGCTCGTGATGGGCGGCCTGGTCCTTGGGGTTGGTGGACAGCAGATGCAGCACATAGCCGTCGGCGGCGTCCCACTGCATGGTCGCCACCCGGTCCCGGCGGTCGCGGATGATGCAGTGGCCGTGCCGGATGTCGCCCTGCGGGGTCTTGCCGACCCCGCGGATCAGCGCGCGGGTGGCATCCGAGACGGGCAGGCGCAGCAGTTCGGCCATGGCGTCCTGCTGGCTCTTGGTCGACTGTTCGAAGGCGCAGACCGTGGTGATCGCCTCGAGGACGCCATCCAGGCCGAGCAGGGACTTAGGGTCCTGGGTGTCGATGGCCAGTGAGGTGTCGAGCGCGCGGCCGGTGCGGGCGATGTAGTCGACGAACCGGCGGCCGTCGTCGGTGCCGGTGAGGACGTGGACCTCCGGGATGGCCACCACCTTGGGCAGGCCGCGCAGGTCCGGGCGGGCGCTGGTGTTGAGCGCGTAGGCGATCAGGCCCCGCATCAGCGCCAGGGAGACCCGTTCGGTCATCGTCATGTCCTGCGGCGCGGTGCCGGCCTGCGGCATGGTCAGGCCCGGGACCTGGACGAGCCACAGACCGGGCTCGGGGCGCAGCGGGGAAGCGCCGTCCTCGGGGTGGCCGAGCAGCGGCGCGCCGAGCGGGGTACGCGAGAGCTCCTCAAGGGCGTGGCCGGCCTCCTGGGCGAGAGGGTGGGCGCTGGACTTGAGGAGGTCGATCACGCGCCAGGAGGCGGCGTCACCGTGCTGGGCGATCTCGTTGCAGGCCTTGAGCAGGTGGGTCTCGACGCCGGCTACCCGCATCCGGTCGGGCAGGACGATCAGGAGCTGGGAGACCACTTGCAGGGCCGCGTCACCCTTGGGCAGCAGCCGGAACAGGTCGGCGACCGCGGGGGTGGGAGTGCCGCAGGTGACGTGGTGGGAGGGCAGGCCCAGGTGCTGTCCTGCGCGCACCAGGCCGCCCTCGTCGCCCTTGAATCCGAGCATGAGCGCGAAGGAGCCCTTCATGCCGGCGGTCAGGGTGGCGAGCATCATCGCGGTGGTCTTGCCGCGTCCGGAGCGGCCGATGAAGGCCGTGGTGGTCGCATCGCCCCGCGCCGAGCCGGCGGTGATGTCGAGACGGCACACTCCGGGGGTGGTGCCGGTCAGCAGGCCGGCGATCGGTCCGTCGTCGTCACCGGCCTCCGAACCGCCCCAGAACATGGACGCGGCCAGGGCGTCGGTCTCGCGGATGTGGCCGAGGTCGGTGACGCGCAGCATGTCGCCCATCTGCGCCTCCAGCCACATCTCGCGCTGCTCGTCGGCGGCGACGGTGACGTCGATGGACAGGCCCGAGTAGTACGCGGTCACCGCGTCGCACCGGGCGCGCAGGTCCTCCAGGGACTCGGTGGAGGAGACGATGACGCGCGGGTGGTCTTCCAGCAGCGTCATGGAGTCCCGGCTCATGCGCTTGCGCAATTGCTCCATCACCAGCTCCGTCTCCTCGATCTCCGCGAAGGTCTCGCCGGCCGACCCTTCCGCGGCCGAGTGGCGCTGCTCCTTGGCGCTGGTGCGGACCTTGTCGACGGCCTTGATGGCCTGGCCCTTGCGCCAGACGGTGAAGCGCACCGAGGCCTCGGGGCACACGAGCGCTTCCTCGCCGGTGTCGGGGTGGCTGTAGCTGATCTCCGACAGGCAGCGCAGCCACTCCTGCTCGCCCGGGGTGTAGAGGGTTTCGGGGAAGGCCGGCATGGCCATCACGGCGACCCACGCCGCGGTCTGGCCGCGGGCGTCGAGCAGACGCAGGTGGTCGGAGTGCGGGATGGCGCGGGAGGCCGTCAGGCGCACCAGGGAGGCGCCGGTGATGGCGGGCAGTTTCGGCGGGGCGGGCTGGGGCCGGTAGGACTCGCGGGAGATCGCCCAGGCCAGCAGCTCGACGGGGGCGAGCCGGGCTTTCCACGGCGTCTGCTCCAGGCGGCGCTCCATCCGCCGGACGAGACCGTCGAGCTGGGCGAGTTCGCCGTCGGCCAGGCCGGTGTGGCCGATGCCCAGCACGTCGGCGGGGGCGTTCTTCAGAGCCGAGAGCGCGGCCGTCTCGCGTTCGGCGAGCTTGACGCCGAGCAGGATGTGGCGCTGCGGAAGGTCCAGCGTCTCCAGGCGTGCGGCCCACATGCCGGCGAAGGCCTCCACGTTGCCGGCGGTGAACAAGGCTCGGGCCTCCGCCCGGTATTCCTCGCCCGACAGCCGGGCCCAGATGACCTTCAGGTGGCAGTCGTAGCCGGGTAGCACCTTCGCCAGGGCCAGGGCTGCGGCGTCCTGCTCGGCGTCCTGCGCGTTCTCGGGCATCAGGTCGGTGTTGGCCGACGACAGCCAGAACCAAGCGGTGGCCTCGGTGGTGGTGACGACGAGCCCGTCGGCGACGGCGACCAGTTGGGGCTCGCGCAGCATCCGCTCGGTCCCCAGCCCGAGCATGCGGCCGAGGCGGGAGGCGCCCTTGCGGGCCGTCTTCGTCGTGGTGCTCACAGCTGGATCTCCTTGGACGTCTGCGTCGCCCAGGCGCCGCCGATGCGGTCGGGCGGGCCGGGGAAGCGGCGGATAGGGGCGGCCGGCTCGGCGGGGGCAGGGTTCTTGCCGGTGCGAAGAGCGCCCATCCACACCGGGGTGGAGGACATGGCCACCGGCCGGGGGGCGGGGGGCGTCGGGTGGTCGGTCACGGGCGGTTCTCCTTGGCGCAGGTCAGGCCGCGGGCGAGGGCGCGGGCTTCGCCGGGCGTGAGAAAGAGGGCCTGCAGCGCGGTGACCTGTCGGTCGGCGACCGCGTGCATGCGGCCGGGGGTCAGGGAGTAGCGCGGCGCCGGCCAGATGTCGGGAGCCATGCGCGCCCACACGCTGGCGCTGCTGTAGGCGGAGATCCGCAAGGGGAAGACCTCGTCGGCCGGGAGGTCGTGCAGCGCGGGGACGGTCCCGCGGGGGCTGTCGGCGAGGACTTGGAGGTTGCGGGACGGCCCGGCGACCATCATCCGGGCCAGAGCCTCGATGGCGGGGGAATCCTCGAGCTGGCTGTCAGGCCGGGTGTGGCCCCAGAACTGACGCAGCGCGTAGACGACTTGATCGCAACTTTCGAGGACGATCACTCGGCGGCCGGCCCACCCGCGGGCGCCGCGCGGGGCCGAGGTGAGGCTCTGGGCCGTCTGCAGCAGGTAGTCGTGGATGTGGGAGATGCGGCTGTAGGTGGCCGCGCCGGGCAGCTTCTTCGTCCAGGGGTGGGCTGTGCCGGTGGGGTCGAGGACGTCGACGGCGGCGCCACGGGCGAGGGCCTGGGCGGCCAGTGTGCGCAGCACCGTAGTGGTGCCGCCGCCAGGGCCGGTGGCCACCAGGACGTTCTCCGGTTCGGCGCTGAGGGTCACGGGCTCGTCGCCGTCGGCCAGGCCGATCAGCGGCCCGGGCGCGTCGTGGAGCATCGTGGTGATGTGGGGGTCGCTCAGGCGCACCAGGTTGCGCAGGGCGGTGATCGGCATGCTCATCTGCTTCGCGGGGGTGGCCATCAGCGGTTCTTCTTTCGCGTGCGGGTGCGCTTGAGCGTCTTGGTGCGGGCCCGGGCTACCGCGTCGGGCCCGTACAGGCGCACCCGGGGCTTGAGGTGGACAGGCTTGCCCAGCGACTCGGCGAGGTCCTCGTGGTCGCCGGGGGTAAGAGCGGTGCCGAAGAGCGGCAGGCCGGCGAGCTTGGGGAAGCGTTCGCCCAGGCGGGCCGCGCGCAGCCGCCATCCCGGGCGCGGTGCGGGGATGCGGCCCCGGCCGATGACCGGCTTGACGCCGTTGATGAGGTAGTTGGCGGTCACGCCCCACAGCAGGAAGTTGCGGCGCCGCCAGTAGGCGGCCGAACGTTTGGTGCCGTAGACGGTGATGAGGATCGGGGGCAGGAAGTAGAAGGAAAAGGTGAGGGTGCTGGGGATGCCGGCCACCAGTAGAAGGGCGCCGTCCCACAGGGTGAAGACGATCAGGCCGTGCAGGAGGACCTTGCGGGAGATGCCTTCGCCCAGGTCGATGCCGAGCAGCTCGTGCTGGCGGGTTTCCAGGTCCCAGTGGCGGCTGAAGGTGTGAGAGCTCCGCATGGCGTCAGCCGGTGAGCTTCGAGCCGATGAACTTCAGCACCTCGATGGCCTTTTGGGGTTCCCATATGATGAAGCCGACCACCGCTCCGCCGAGGATGTGGGTGACCATGGCTCCCCACTCTCTTTTCGCCCAGTGGCCGAAGGCGCGGACGGCCAGGACCGCCACGAAGAGGTTGCCGACGACAGTGAGAATTGCCGTTTTCAGGTCGTTTCCGGTCAGCACGAGCTGACCTCCTTACGTAGAGAGAGATCGCGTCGGGGCCGCCGCAGCGGGCAGCCGGACAGGCGCACAGCGCCGGAAGAAGAAGGAGAGGGGTGCCTCGGCGGGGCTCAGCCGGACTTGGCTGTCAGGGCGGCCACCTGCCACCGGGCGGAGCCGCCTGCGCTGACCTTGGTGAGGGTGATGCGGTAGGTCTGCTGCAGCAGGCTGCCGCCGACCTTCCACCGCACCGTCGCGGTGCCTGTGCGCTGCTCCCCCGATCCGGTATCCACCGTCCAGCCGTCGAGGGAGTTGAGCTGCATCTGGCCGCCGAGCGGGGCGATCTGCGCACCGGGTGCCGCGGCTTGTGCCTCGTTGCCGGCGGCCCACGCGGTCAGGAAGTCCTTGACGGCCTGCTGGGTGGCGCTACTCATTTCGGAGTCGGTCTCCGGCAGGGCTGCCGGTTTGTAGCTGACGGGGCCCGGCATGCCGACGAGCGCGGGCTGGCCGGTGACGATCACCCGGTTGCCGGTGGCGGCGACGGGCACCTCCAGGCCGCGCCAAGAGCTGACGGTCTGCTGCTGCTTGCCCTGCAGCGCGGTCACCGAGACGCGGACGCTCACCATCACGCGGGCCCGCCGACCGCCGGCCTGCGTCACCGCCCCGGGGATGGTCTGGGCGACCTGCTGTTCGCCGTGCCCGTCCCAGCCGAGTTTCGCGTCCTCACCCTTGGCCAGGTCCGCCGCCAGTTCCCGGTCGCGCGCCTCCGGTGCTTTCTCGCTCCAGGTCAGATAGGACCGTGCGAAACGCGCGGCCACTTGCTGGGCCTCCTCGACTGGAACCTTGTCTTTCTTGGCCTCGTCGGCCCCCGCTTCGGCTTTCGGCGCCAGCGCTTTGGGCTGTGCCGGGAAGAACCAGGACTTCACTCCGGTGAACGCGGCCAGGGCAATTACCGTCCAGACGGCGACGCGACCGGCCCGGCGGGCGAAAGCCCGGCCCGACGATTCTTCTTCCTCGGCCCACCCCAGTGGATGCGGCTGCTGCGGTACAGCAGTTTCCGGAGCGGCCTGCTCTACCAGGGTCTTCTGGGCACGGCTGGCGAGGGCATCGGCGAGTTCATCGCCTCCTGCGGCTTGTTTCTCAGGAAGGTTCAGAACCTTCCGCCACCAACTCATCTGTCTCCTCGGCCATGTCGCGATCGGGTCGTTGTGCCATGCGGGCACCACGGATCACCAGCACCCCGCAAGCCCTGCGGGAAGCTCTGGTTCAGACGCTAAGCCGAAAACCCTGTGGATAGATTTTCGCGACGGCCGACGACAGGCCATGCCGGCACCAAAAAAAGGCCCGCACTCCAAGTGCGGGCCCTGCCTGAACGAGTGAGCAGCGGTCAGGAGAAGTCGATGCCGTCCTCCCATCTGGCGCTGCTGGGCGATTTGACGCGGTTACGTTCCCATTTCACCAGATCCGACGCGCGATACAGCATCTGCTGTCCCTTCTTGTCGATATGCTCGGGGAAGTCGGGATCCTTCTTGCGGGCCATGCGCAGCGCCTCGATCGTCAAGTGCGGGAGGTGCTGTTCCATGGCCTGGCGGAGGGTGACCAGTTCCTCCGCCGTCTGAGCGGCAGGCTTCTCCCCCGCCGGCGCGCCGGCCTGGCCCCGGTGCTCAGGGGCCGGCGCGGGCGCCGGGGCATCGGCCGCCTCCGCAGGTGTCGCGCTCGCCGAGTCCGCGGCCTCGAGGGCCTGGGACCGGCGCGGTCCCGCCGCGGACGTGATGTCGAAGACCTCCTGGGTCTCCTGGTCACGGGTGGGCTGTTTTTCCAGGTGTACGCCTTCACCGGCATCCTTGGGTCCCTGGGTCTGCGTCTCCCGCTCGACGGTGACCGTGGGGGCGTCGGTGCCCGCCAGGGCCCAGGCCCGCGCCTCCGCGTCGGTCATGAACAGGACTTGCGTCTCGTGGGCGACGCCGCCGAGGACCACCTGGGCGCGCCCGACATGCCGCGTGGACTTCGGCGCCGGCTGCACCTCGGGCACCAGCATCTTCCAAGCGTTTTGCGTGTAGCGGGCGAGAATGCGGGTGGCGAAGTTCTCACGCATTTCCGGGCCGCCCAGGGCGCGGGCGGTAGCCGACTGAGCCACCAGCAGGACGTGCAGCCGCACCGCCCGTCCCATGAAAAGGATCTCCGCCAGCGCGTCGACAGCCGGGGATATCTTGGGGTCGCCCTTTTCCTTGACCTGCTCCCAGTATCGCGTGAGCTGTTTCATCGTCGCGTTGATCTCCTCCAGGAGGATCACAAGGCGAGGCCCGACCCCCGAAGAGTCGGCGTCATCCCCCAGTTTCTCAGCGGCATGAATGCGGCGCCGACCCTCCGCGCCCAGGTAGATGAGCGCTTCGTGGATGTCCTCGATGTCCCGGCAGTACGTGACGTTCTTGACACCCCGAGCCCACTGGTGCGACACCCGTTTGAAGTCGAGAATGTAGGCGCGCGCGCCGTGGTGGATAAGCTGCGCGGCGATCGTGCGCAGGATGACGGACTTGCCACCGCCCGTTCCGGCCGATACCAGAACATGCGGCGATTCGGCGTCCAGGTCCACCGAGACGATTTTCTGTCCGCGTTCGAGGCCGATGAGAGGAGCCGATTCGGGGACCTTCTTGACGAGTTCCCTTACCTTCGGATCGCTGAAGACCACCTTGCTCGGCGGGCGGTGCACCTTCTTCACCAGTACGTACGGCTCTTTGCCTTCGTACTTCCAACTGAAGGAAACCCCCTGCAGGGCAAGCTTCTTGACCACCATTTCCGCGACCTTCTGCTCATTGAACTGAAGGTTCACCGGCAGGTCGATGCGGATCTCGGCGTCGTCGTCCGAAAAGTTCTCCGGAATGTGCAGGTAACTGCGGGGCCTGGTACCTGGGGCGATACCGAGGGGATCCATCAACGCCAGATGCAGCGGCTCGATCCACTCGCGCATCAGCTCGCCCTGGCCGCGGGTGCGCACCGCGTGCAGCACCCCGCCGGCCACCACCAGACCGCTCGCAGCCATCCCCCCGTACTGCAAGGCCTGCACGGTCTGCTCCGGGTCGAACCAGTACCCCAGCCCTCCCCCTGCCGCCGCGCCCGCGCCGAGCTGACGGATGCCGCTCCGTTGCCAGTACGGCAGATACGACCACGGGCCGACCCGGTCCTCGACGCCCTCCAGCACCCGTGTTCCCCGCCGGAAGAACGTCGCATTCGTACGCCGGACACCATCCAGCTCCCGCCCCGACACAAACCGGCCCAGGCCCACGGCGAGGATCTCGACCAGCTCCTCGATCTCCCGGTCCAGCTCGCTGCGCGCCATCAGTCCACGTCCTCCACTGCGCCAGAACCGGCCGCCCCGACAACACGGCCGACGATCTCCGCGCAGGCTAAGCGCGCAGCCCTGTGGACAGATTTTCAGAACGCGATCGGCGTCCAGCTGCCGCCTTGTTCGGTTTGCAAACTGGGATTGCGATGATGGGCGTATGGAGAAGCTGGGCAAGCACCCTGTGACCGCGAAGGTCTCGCTACGTACGCGTGAGCGGCTGACCGAGGAGCTCAAGGCCCAAAAAGAGCACCGGGCAGTGCTCGCGGGCGATGAGCGGTGGAGTGTGGAAGGGCTGAACCGTGACGAGGCGGCCCGAGTGCGGGCGGCGTGGCGTCGGGAGCTGACGCGGTTGCGGCAGGGCGGCGAGCTGCTCGACACGGTCGACTCGCTCGCCGTTCACGGTATCGAACGGGAGTTGAGGGCGCGAGGCTGGTGGGAGCGGCGTTGGCCGGCGGTACCAGGGGAGGCGCTGGACCCGGGGCGCTGGCCCGGGTCGCGGGAGGGCGGTTACCCCAAGGCTGTGCCGCTGCGACTGCCGCAGCCTCTGGCGCGCAAGGTCTACGCGGCGTGCTGGCACACCTCGGCCAGGGCTATCACAGCGCTGCGGGAGTGGCGGGACCACAACCCGGGGCTCTCGCTGCCTCGCTGGCTGCTGACGGAGGACGGGGCGGTGCAGGAGCTGACGGGCCCGCTGCGGGAGTACGCGGAGCTGGCGCGCCAGGTGACGACCGTGGGTGAGGTCTGGCGAGGCGGGCTGGAGCACGGGATCGCGGCCGGAACGGAACTTCGAATGCGGTTTGCAAACTAGAAATACGCTGGTCAAGTGGCTTTTTGGGATTGCGTCCAGGGCTGGGACGGGTCTACCGTTACCCCAGGAGGCGGCGTTGTCGAGGTGCCGCCCAAGCCCCTGGAGGGGACGCAGCGTGACGGAACAGCAGGTGACGCACACACAGCCCGTGTCCCCGCCACGGTCGTATGGCCGGTGGAGCGAGGTGCCGTGGCGACTGGCGACGAAGTCGCAGATGGCGCGGGCAGACCTCCCCCGCGAGCCGGCCGGACCGGTGCGCGGGTACGTGGCGGGACGGGACTTCCGCGACAAGCCGACCGAGGTGGAGCTGTACGACGTTACCGAGTCGCGGCCGACGAAGGCGTCCGGAGCGCAGTTGGCGTCCGCCGAGGCGCGCCGGTCGGCGTCCGTGCGAATGTGCCCGGATTGCGGCGCCCAGTGCGAACTGCCGCTTTCACAGCGACGGGGCCGGCACTTGTGTGCGATGTGCTGGCGGATCGCGACGGTGGTGGATACCCAGATCGAGCTGCGTCAGCGGCGCGTGGAGAACGCCGCCTGGGCCCGCAGCCTGTTCGAAGGTGGGCCGCTGGCGGTGACCTGGGTGGAGCTGCTGGAGGCCGCCCCGACACCGTCAGGGCGCAAACGTCCGCCGCTGGCGGGCCGGGTGCACGTCGTCGACGAGAACGGCAAGCGCGTCGCCGACGTGCTGGTCCGGCTGGCAGGCCCCCGCACCAAAGGCGCGCCCGAGGACGCAGTCGGCCCGGAGGCTGGCGCGGACCAGATGACGAAGGCGTTCGCCGGGCGGCGTCGGATCGTGTGGGGACCGTTGTCGGCGGTCCGTGAGCGCCTGGCCGAGCTCGGGCACCCGGTGGAACCAGCACCCGAGGTGCCGACGGGGTACCGCCCGGCGGGACGCTGGCCGGACGACGTCGCGTCCCGGTACGCGCAGTGGCGCGGCGAGCTCGACCCGGCCACCGGCGAGCTGCGTACGCCGTGGCCGCCGGGAGGCGCCGACCGGCTGTGGCTGTGCCTGCGCCGCATGGCCGAAACGCCTGATGCCGGGCGCCCGGGAGCGAGCGAGCAGCGACGCCGGGAAACTGCCGGGCGGCGGTCGTATCAGGCTTCGACGGGTACGTATGAAGTTCGAGTGGCCGTGACAGGCCCGGCAGGTGCGGGGGAACGGGTGGCGGAACTCCTCAGCACTCAAGGAGCGTTGATTCCCGCCTCCGTGGCTGCTCCGGTACCGTCGCGGCAGGTGCCGGGCGCGGTGGTGACCTACATGGCCGGCCGCGGTGAGGTCCTGGTCCCCGCGATCACCGACGGCGTCGACGGCCCGGAAGGTTGATCCCTGTGCCGATGGCTTCGCCGCAGTGCGCGTACCTCTATGCCGTCGCGAAGGCTCTGGGGGTCGACGTGGTCTGGACCGACGTCTGGCCTGTCACCGCTCGTTAGCACGTCGGGAGCATGGAGTGGTCCAGCACTGAGGCGCCGCCGGGACGATTTTCCCGACGGCTGTGGGGCTTGGTTGAAGTCCTGCGGCAGTCCCGAGCGACTGCACTTCGTTCGGGCCGGCCGCGTTCACCCTGTCTGCGTCGTACCGACCACGGTGATGGCCGACCGCCTGCTGCGCTTGGCGCCGGCCGCCGACCGGGCGAAGATTTTCCACATTCCCTGGAGCATCCCCGACCACCCCCTGGCCCGCACTCCGCGCCGCCCCCGCCGGGTGCCCGGGGCAGCGCTGCGGCTGTTGCACGCGGGCCGGCTGACGCCGGAGAAGGGCGTGGAGCTGTCCGTCGCCGCCCCGCCCGAGCAGTTGCGCGCCCTCACCCCCGCTGTGCGGCGCTCGCGGGTGGTGGTGCGCTATCTCGGCTGGCTGCGCCGCCCCCAGCTGTGGCGGGCCTTCGCGGGCCACGACGTGCTGGTGATGCCGTCGACCACGCTGGGGCCCATAGGCCTGGTCGCTTTTGAAGCGGGGGCCTGCGCTCTGCCGGTCCTCTACCAGCCGGTGCCCGGCCTGAGGGAGACCCTGGCCGGCTCGGGGATCGCGACCGACTTCACCCGGCCCGCTGTCCTGGCACAGGACATCGAACGCCTGCGTACCACCGACGGCCTGCTCGCCGCCCTGCAGCAGGCGGGGCGGGCGAATGCGGCCGCTACCGGCTCAGCTCCACCGCTGCGGCGCTGGCCGAGCTCGGCCACCGGATCAGCTGACCTTGACCGCCAGTTCCCGGCCGCGGGCTGGCGCCGTCACTACGCTGACGAGCCGGCCCGCAGCGCGATTTCGGAGATGCTCATGGCAGACAGCACCGAGAAGATCACCCGCCTCGTCGCCGATGGCGTCCGCACAAGGGTCTACCCCGGCGCGGTGTGGGCCACCGGCACGGCCGTCGGCATGACCGCAGGCGCCACTGCCGGCCTCCTCGACCCCGCTGAACCCGACGTCCCGATGCGGCCGGACACCGTCTTCGACGTGGCCAGCCTGACCAAGATCCTTGCCGTGTGGTCCGCTATCGGCGCCCTGTGGGAGGACGGCCTCCTCCCTCTCGACGAACCCCTCGCGGGCTTCTGGCCCGAGGTGACCGGCCATCCCCTTGGTCAGGTCACCGCGCGGCAGCTGCTCACCCACACGGCCGGCCTGCCGCTGCGCGCCCAGCTGAAGAACCTCTACGGCACCGACCCAGCCGCCATCCGTGCCGGCGTTCTGCGCGAAGCCCTGACCCGGCCGCCCGGCGAGGCGGTCGAGTACACCGACCGGGCCGCGCTCATCCTCGGCTACCTCGCCGAGCACCTCAGCGGACAAGGTCTCGACGCCCTGGCCTCCTCCCGGATCTGGCGGCCGCTGGGCATGAGCGGCACCCGCTTCGGACCGCTGCCGCTCCCGCTCGCCGACCGCTGCGCACCAACCGAGTTCGACGAGGAGACGGGCCGGCACCTCAAGGGGGTGGCGCACGACTTCTCCGCCCGCCTGCTGGGCGGGGTGTGCGGCATCGCCGGCGTCTTCTCGGTACTGGAGGACCTCGCCCGCTTCCTGCGGTACCTGCTCGACGCCTCCACGGCCCCGGCCGCGGCGGGGTTCGGGCCGATGTGGGGGGAGGAGTCCCTCACCGTCCACACCGGCACCCGCACACCGGCGCGGGGCCTGTTCTGGCACCCCGCCCCGGGCGCCTCGTCCGCCGACCGCATCTGGGTCCATTACGGCTTCACCGGCACCGGGATGTGGCTCTCGCCGAAGACCGGCAGCTGGGCCGTCCTATTGACGAACAAGCTCTACTACACCCGCGACCGCGAACCTCTGACCGCCATCCGCAACGCCTTTTGCTCCCTGGCCTTTTGAACCAACAGCCCACCGTCGCCTGAGGAAGCGCACCGGCGGCCCCTCCCTTCGGGTGATCCTCGGGGGCCCGTGTACGCGGTGCCCGTGCAGGCCCCCACCTGGCGATGAAGGGCTCGCATCGGGGGCCTCGGCTTGCCCCCCGGGGGCAGACGCTGGCCGGCTGGGCCGGGGAGGGCGGGCGCACGGTGAGGTGACGAGGAAGGGGGTGGAGAAGAGGGAGGAGCAATCGATGATGTCCCTGTCCTGCGTGGTGGCTGCCGATACGGGAGTGGTGAGGCGGGGCCGGCTTCCGGTGGTTCCCGTCCCGGCTGTGGGGGAGGTGTTCGCGTCCTGGGTGGACCGCATCGCGCTGATGCTGGGGATGCCGCCGGGCCGCGCCGCCCGCCGTCGGCAACTGCCCTTGCCCCCCGCGCAGAGGCCGCCTCCGCATCACTCACGTGAGCACCACCCTCCTGCAGGCCCTCACCCCTTCGTCCGTGCCAGTTGCGGGGGCACGCACGGCCAGGAGGTCGCCGAGCCGCACCTGCCCGGGAGGCGCCGATCGACTGCGCCGCTGTCCCGGCCCTCGGCGCGGGTATCCGGCTGCACCAGCAGGAGGACGGGGGAGCCGTCGTCGTGCCCACCCGCGGGTAGGCCCTCGGCGCGGACGGGAGCGGTCCAGCCCGCGGTAACGTTCGCTCCTCATCAGGATCGCCGCTACGGTCCACCGTCCGGGCAAGCACTAAGCCTTGGCCGCGTCACGCCACGGCCTGCTGCTGGCCGCCCCTTTTCTCAGGCCGCCCCGCTTCTTCCGCGGCCTTTCGCTGCGCAGCCTTGCCAGCAACCTTGTATGCCTGGCCTCGGTTGACCTTCTTACCGTGACGGCCCAGCCAGTCCACAAGGTCGCCGCTTTCAAAGGTGCCGAGCACCTGGATGGCATGACGGACGGCATCGGCGTTCGTCATCTTGGCCAGCACCTGAGCATGCCCGCCGTCCTTTGGGTCGTCCGGATCGAAATCAACGTCACCCCGCTCCTCCAGCTCGCGACCGGGCAACTCGGCGCCCCCTCCCTCTTCAGCCAGCGGGGGACGATCCACGCTGCCTTGCTCTGACGGCTGCTCCGGCACGACCTTCGCTCCCTGCGTGGCTCTCGCTCCGGACCGGTCGGCTCGCCGACGGACCACGTTCCTGTTGTGCTGGCCCGGCTTGATCCCTTCGGCGACTCCGCGAGGAGCGGCTTCCGGCTCGCTCGCATGACCAGGGTGGGCGGTCACCACCGCACTCAGTTGGAGATCCTCCAGCCGCTGACGAAGGCCCCTGTGCTCGCCTTCCAGCACAAGCAGCCTCTCCTGCGCGCTCCTGGCCTCCTCCCTGGCCAACTCCGCCACTCCGGTCAGCTGGCTGCGTTCCTCCTCCAGCATCGCCAGCAACCGAACCCGCTCCGCACGCTCCTCCTCCTGCTGACGCTCCAGACGAACGACACGCTCCTCGGCCGCCTGGTAGAGCTGATGGCTCGCAGCGCCGCTGTCTTCCAACCTCCGGCGCTCCTCTCGCAGTTGCTCGAGCCGCTCCATCTCCCAGCCGTAATCGACTGTGGTCTTCCGGAGCGCTTCAGCCGCCTGCTGGACCGCCTCCTCCACTTCCGCGAGCCGCTGCTCACCGGCTTTCTCCACCGCCGCCAGTCGCTTCCGCGCATCGTCAAGTGCGGCCTGTGCCCTCTGCTTCTCCTCCTCAACCTGCGCGGTATGCCGCTCAACCTCTGCCGCACGCTCCGACGCCGCGATCAGATCCGCAGAGGCCACCACGTTGATCCTCTCCATCAGCTCGATCGCCTCTGTGCCTGTCTCGTGATCCAGCCGTGCGACGGCATCGGTGTGGGTGAGCGCAGCCTTGCGCCGAAGAACCTGGAGCTGCCGTTCGGGCTCGTCGAAGTTGGCTCGGTCCAGACAGCGTTGCCTCCTCGCTCGCTGCTTGTCGACTTTCCTCGAGACCTTCGCCAGACGGGCCTGTATGTCCTTGAGCTGACGCTCACCGTTCCGACCCACATCAGAGCCCGGGGCATGCAACTTCGCCCTGAGCTCATCTTCCTCGACCAGCAACTGCCTCAGGCGGTGGCTCTCCATCGCAGCCTTGCGGGTCAGAGCCCGGCTCACCACCCCGTCGACTCCACCTGCGCTCGGGTCTAGAGTCAGCACCGAGAACACGCCGATCCAAAGCTTCTTCCACAACAAGCCCACCAGACGAGCCGGCCCCGCTGCGGGCACAGTGCTGTGTTGCTCACGCGCATTCCTCTCGGCGTCGGCCATCCGCTTGCGCAGCTCAAGCTCGATGACCCAGGCGGTCGCCGGCGGCATCAACGCCATGAAGGGGGCCGATGCCAAGTTTGGCGCGTGTGAGAAGTTTGCAACGCTCGAAGCGAATACCAGCGTCCAAGCCGTTCCGTGAGTCAGCCGCAGGCTGCGCGTCCACCCCTCATCCGGGTTCGCATTGCGGTACAGCAGAGAGAAGAGCTGCAGCTCCAGAAGGTCAAACATGATCACAAAGCCGATACGGATCGGTACCGGCAGGTGCGCCGTGTCTCTGCCGAACTCCCACAGGCCGTATTGGCTGACCAACGTACCGCTCAGGGCCACCCAGCCAGCCCGTCCCATGCCGGTCAGCCCGAGCGCGGCTCCATCACCTTTCTCCTCCCGTATACGCACCAGCTCCTCTGCTCGGATCATGCGCCTGGATGACTGGTATCGCCAAACGCCCCGAGCAACGAGATAGACCATCAGCAGGAGGACCACAGCGACCGCTCCGGCTGCAACCACAAGGATCCACGGCGGGGTTTCGTCGACAGCACGTCGCGCCACGCCGGACCAAGCATCGGTCGGCACCGACGCGGCGATCGGACGTTGAGATCGAGATGACGAGGCGCCCATGAAACGGGCGAGGGTGGTGCTGGTGAGCACGCAGTGACTCCTTCCACGACTGAACCACGAGTCTCCTGCAGGAACCCTGTGGATAGATTTCGCTGCTCGGCGATGTGCCCAGCGACCGCAGGACCCAAGGTGAGTGCATGTCATGAGCGAACGCTGCTCACCGCACGTGTCACAGTCATCCACTCACCCTCCACACCGCCCGAGCCGTGCTCAGCCGTCTGACACAAGGGCGTCATCAGTCGGAGTTTCACACGTACTGAACCTGCTCGTGCAAGGTGAAGATCGAGGCTCCATGCTCCTATCTCATCACCATCTGGGTGGAACCCCGTGCGGTCTCGTTAGCCCTCCTGAACTGCTCACACACCCATGAATATAACGATGACTAGTCTCATGACAGCAACGAGCGTCACATCGATGAACATCTTCTTCAATATCCCATTCACCCTACCTATAGATGTAATGTTTGATGTATTCATCAATGGACTCTTACGTGTACCGCCATACCTACCTACCCACCTATCTAACGGACGACAGAACGCCCCTCCTACACCTTTACCTACCGGCTCACTTAGTGACCCGTACGACTTTCCGCCTACTTAATCACCCACCTTGCTGCCCCCATTACCGCCGATCCACCTACCTGCTCATCCTCCACCCCCTTTACCTCCCTTCCTAATTACTCCCCTAGCTGACGAACTAACAGTTCGCTTACCTGCCTGTGCATTCCGCCGCTCGTCTCGTTAGGTGCCCCGCAGTCGGATCAGTCGTCTGCCTACTAGGCGACCCACCTAGCCACCAGTCGATATACCGGGCGTGCTGACTTTTCGACTAGTCTCTTTACGATTCTACGAGTGCCCTACCTACCTGATTGATAAGTCAGCTTTCTGCTGGCTCACTGAACCGTCTTTCCTATGGCCGAGTGCGCTTGCTTTTCTGCTGACTCGCACTGTGATTAGCCCCCTACTGCTCTGACGGACTTGCCGCCTGGCATACCGCCTTACTGACCTTTCTGCGTTCTAGCGACCCGACGCGCCTCTTAGCCGCTGCCTTACCTGACGTTCAGTCTTGCCCCCTCGCCAGCTACTGGGCTGACGAACCTACGCTCTGAAACGCTGACTTACAGCCTGCTCGGTCTCCTGCCGATCCGACGGGCCTCCTGGCTGTTGGGCTACCTGACGAGCAGTCCTTTCTTCCCGTCAGCTACCACGCTCGTCTGCTGTCTGACTCATCCACTAGACGCCTGCTTCTTCACGTCGCCGCTTACGGAACTGACCTGCCCCATGTCAGTCGAGCTGGCGGCCAAGCCCCGTGGCCTTCTCGCAGACGGGCTCACTTCTCATCCACTTGCCGCTCCGGCTCCCTGCCCCTCCCGGGTGCCTGCGATCCATGACGCTGCTTCGGCGTAGACCAACCGCTCTTACGGACCGCCAGATCCCGCGAGTCGACCGGGCAGCACGCCCTGTTCCTGCTATGGTCATGCGCGAAGATCCCGTGTCACTAGAGACATCAGCGACGCGGACCTCGCACCGAGCGCTCAGAACCCCTGCAATACAGGGCATTCATCGGGCCACTGATCGTCAGCGCCGCAGCATGCGTCCTGGTGTCAAGGGATCTCACGCATAACGGTACTTACCTAGACACCAGGAGAGGCGGAACAGGGCGATGAGAGTCCTTGCGGTCGCGAATCAGAAGGGGGGAGTCGGCAAGACCAGCACGACCGTTAACCTCGGCGCTGGGCTGGCACTCGCCGGCCAACGGGTACTTGTAGTTGATCTTGATCCGCAAGCGCAGGCAGGCACGGCCCTGGGCGTAAACCTCTCTGGTGAGGATCAGCTCGCCCGTTCTCTCGGATGGGCGCTTCAGGCGCGCATGCAGAGCATGCGCATAGCTCTCACCAGCATCATGTTCGATCGCAACGAGCTCCTTGAGGACTGGGACAGTGGGGGAAGCCTCCACCTGCTGGCCGGCGAAGAGTCCACCATGTCTGCGGCGCAGGACCTCATCCACAAGAAGGGGTACCAGGCCACTCCGATACTGCGGCGCATGCTTATCGAAGTGGAGGAGCACTTCGACTTTGTCGTGATCGACACCCCCCCCGCCGTCTCCTCGTTGGCAGCAACGGCGCTCGCTGCAGCCGACTACGTCCTAACCGTCTGCTACCCCGAGTACTCCACGCTCAAGGGCGCCGTCGCTATCCGTGGAACTGTCGGATACGTCAAGGACCGGACCGGGGGCGAGTGTGATCCGCAGTACCTCGGTGCTGTCCTCAACCGCACCAGTGCACCATCCCAGATGAAGGCCCAAGAGGTCACCATTCGGAATGGTGTAATTGAGGCCGGATTGTTCCCCTTCGTCACGGACATCCGCAAGGACGACCGCATCTCCGGGTCATACGCATATGGCCAGCCTGCGGTTCTCCGCTTCGCCAACCACGCGCCGGGTAAGCAGTACGCCAAGCTGATGGGCGAAGTTCTCGCCAGGATCGATCAGCCTGTAGAGAAGTGGGAGACTCCCGAGCTCATTGCTACGGGGACCACCGATGAGTAACGCCTCCAGTAGCAAGGGTAAGAAGAAGACCGCCTCCGCCTTTCAGTCCATCAGCCGCGACAAGGGCCAACCCGCTGCACTCCTGCAGAACCTCCTAGCAGGCGCCGACGAGGTTGCCGAACGGTCATTCCTCGGCGGAGGTAGTCCCGCCACCCCAACTCCCGCACAGCAAGCCACCTTCGTCCCTGATCCCGCTGCTCCTTCAGCACCCCAAGTAGCCGGTGAAACCGCGTCCGTCGCAGAAGATTTCCCTGCTGCTCCTCCTGAGCACAGCAGCACATCCCAAGTCCCGGAGCCGGCCACGCCTCCTCCGGCCCTGGCAGACGACGCACGACTGCCTCAAGCCGCCCCAGACCATCAGGCCGACGTCAGTACCGCGGCGACGGGCTCAGATGCCGCCGTCCCGGCTGCGATCTCGGGTGCGCCTGCCCAGGCCGCTACTCCGTCCCTTCCGGCTCTTGACCTGGCCGAGGCATCCGCGACTCCTGCTGCGGTGGATCAAACTGCGCCAGCCCTTGAAGTAGAAGGAGAGACCGATTCTGTCACCCTCGTGACGGTGACACCGGATCCTCCCGCCAGCGCGCGCCGACGTCCCAAAGGACAGCGCGGCCCTTGGGCGCATCGTGCAGTCCACGAGAGCTTCGCTCAGGCCAAGATCCACTCAGAAAAATGGCAGCAACACGGGTTTCGTATCGAACCTGAGGTGTTGACCGCGCTCAAGTCGCGTATGGCCCGGGATCGCAGAACGTCCAAGGTTGGCGGCCTGGCTATGGGCCACTATCTCGATGCCGCCCTGCGACATGCTCCGACAGGGGTGGAGGACCAGATCGCTTCCGCCCAGCAGTTCCTCGACGAGCGCATGGGAGTGGTCGAGAAGGGCCGACAGTCGACGTACCGGGTAGGTCCTGAGGCCCACACCCTCATGGCGTCTCTCAATCAGGACCTACAGGAAGCGGATTACGGCCGACGGGGGTTGTACGTAGTCTCCGCTGCGATCGAGCGTCTTCTCCGCGCGCTGGACGCAGAAGGCCCACTTCCACGCCCAGCGCGGCGCGGAACGCCGGTCGTGCCGCCTTCTGCACCCTGAACTGCGCTCGCCTAAATTCATAGATATACCGATGGGTATAGCCAGCACTATCGTGCTGGCTATACCCATTCCCATACCCATCTCTATCTTCTCGTCCACACCGCCCTCACTGACGATGTATCTACCGACCTACCTAGTCGCAGACCTGGCGATTGCGCCCCCTCCCCGCCTTCTCCCGCCCGTGTCACTAGACCATTCTGACCACCGGTCAAGTGGACAATGGCCCAACTGTCGTCTGGACTTCGGGTTTTTCGGGCATCTCGCCCACTGCCCGACACGCCAATGTCTAGTGACAGAAGAAAACCTGCCGCTCTTTGAGGTAGCGTGGTCTCCGATGATCCACCCGTATGACTGCGGAGCACACCTATGGCTGAGACCAGCACCCAGCTCAGTACCAGCGCTGTCGCAACGGCTGCCGGCCTGAGCGAATCGTGGGCCTGGAAGGCGCGCGATCAGGGAGTCCTGCACGCCCCTCACTTTGAAGACGCGGTCGTGGGCTTGCGGGTCTACGCGTTTGTGTCCCAGATCGTCTGGCCTGGGAACCGTCGACCGCGCAGCGCACGCCAAGATCTTGAGCTCTGGCAACACAGCGCGGTCGAAGCAGGACGCCAAGCTGTCTCCGACCCTCAGACCACGCCAGAAACAGCCTTGTGGGTCCTTGAGGATTCCGTCCATCTCGTCACCACGCCCGGACAGCGTGCCGCATTCGACCTCGACCACCTCAATGGTCGTGTTGCCTTCCGCATCCCCGTCGGTTTGTGGGTCGCTGAACTTCCCGAAGCCATAGCGTCCTTGTCCTCACGCCGTCGTCGTCAAGCAGTGCACTAGTGCCGATGACATGTCCCTCAGAGCAGCGAAAGGCGCCGTCGCAGCATCCGAGCCGGTAAAGCGCTCATTGCCCCTCGGGCTGATGTCGAGCGTCTTCCTCCTCTGAGAATCGGAAGCAAGCCCGTTACGTCTGTCTCGACGTCACCCCTCACCTGAGCACTGGGCCGAATGCACATAGGTATGGAATCTGGGGTCCCGAGCCTGTCGCGGAGCCCCGAGGCCACGGCCACCAGGTCGGTAGTTGACCACCGTCTCCCCTGCGGTCCGGATCTGCGTTTGCCGTAATCGGCCCGGGCTCAGCGGGCCTTTCCCCCTCACTTCGATCATGGAGCACATCATCGCCCCCCGCTCGAGGGCTGGCTCAGTCGTGCCTGCAACGGTGCGAGGGGCGGCTCGTTCTGGTTCTTTCGTGGCAGGGCCCACGGTTTTTGGTGCGTCGCGCCGTGGTCTCCGGTCTGGTCTGCGTGGTGTAGAGCAGGCTGGGCCGGAGCCGGCGACCGGTATCGGTGATGCCCTGGTGCTCAACGATGCGGTTCGTCAGCGTCTGGATGCCGCGGTGGGGGCGCTTCTTGAGGATCGTGCGCTTGTCCGCCGGCCGTTGACGGAGCGGTTGATGGCGGTGGTGGTGCTGGCGAAGATGCCGGTGGGGTTGTCGAAGCTGCGGTTGCTGACGGGGGAGGGTGGGCGCTGGCTTGGGTTGTCGAGATCTCTGGTTGCCCGCCAGGTCTTGCCTGGGATGCGTGGGGCGGGCTCAGTGGTGACAGAGGTTGTCACGGAGGTTGGGGAGGACGGGCGGCGTCGGGTCACGGGTTTGGAGTGGGAGTTGCTGCCGCTGACTGCGGCGCTGGAGGACCCGCGGCATCCGTTGGTGCTGGCGAAGAAGGACTTGGCGCTGCTGCTGCGGTTGTGTGAGCGGGTGTTCGCTCCGGGGTGGGAGCCGGTTGATGGTCCTGTCACGCCACCGGGTTTGCTCGGGCTGCGTCGGGGGAGAGGCGCTGCGGCGGAGCGGCTCGCGCTTTTGCGGATGGTCCTGCGCACGCGTCCTGATGGCCGGGTGCGCCTGGTCGGTGGCGCCGTGCGTGAGGGCGAGTGCCGGGTTGATGTGACTGTGTCGCGCTTGCTGGGGTGTTCGGTTGCTGAGGCCTCGATGGTCGTTGAAGGCCTGGCGGCCCAGGAGCTCGTGGTCGTGGATCACGATGAGCGGTCGGGGAAGTGCCGCCTGGTGGTTCCGGCGGTCGCTGCCGCGTACGGCCGTAGCACGGTGCTGTCTCTGCCGGATGTCTCTGATGAGCCGGAGTCGGCGGAGCCTGGGGGCCGGGTCGTCGAAGGTGGCTGCCCGGCGTGCGCGCAGACGGCGGCAGAGGAGTTGGTGCTGGAGGGCGACGGCTGGGCTCAGTTGTCCTTCGACGCGCTCGACGACGCCTCCTGTGCCTCCGTCGGTGGTGCACTCAGGGACCAGGATGCCGCCGGAGCACTCGATGTTTCCACGGATAGGCCCTCTGACCTGGGAGAACACAGGGTTGACGTGGATGCGCCCGACGTGGCTGGCAGTGCACAGCTCCACGCTTCCCACGCGCCGTTGGGTGATGTGGGTGAGTCTGGTGAGGTTGTTTTGGGCTTTTCCGGCGTAGCCGATCGTGGGGACTGCCGTCGGCCGGAACGCGCGAGCGCGCGCGAGGACCGCGGGCCGATGCCGCGTGATGCGGCGAAGGCAACGTGCCCTGCAGGCGGCCCGCTTCGCGGGGAACAGCACCCACCCCTTTCTCTCCTTCCCTCACCCATCACGGGCCGTCTCGCCATCGTCGCTTCCCGGCCAGCTGCCGTGCCGCAGGACCTCGTTGACGTACTGGAGCCGGTGAGGTTGGTGTGGGAGCGCATCGGCCGGGCCTCGGCGCGAAGGAGGGTCCGTACCCTGCTGGCCAGGGAGCTGCGCCTCTTGGAGGGCCTGGTGGGGCCCGAGTACGCGCGGCAGGCCTTGGGCGAGCGTCTCCAGCGGCGTCTGGAGCGGCAATTGGGTCAGCCTGTCACCGATCCCGTCGGGTGGTTCATCAGCCGGGGACTGCCACAGCGGCCTGGTTGCTGCTCGGTTCTGTGCGACGACGGGGTGCGGATGGATACCGGCCGGCAGTGCCCCGGTTGCGACGTGCTCATCGCAGACCGGCGAGCCTTGCGGGTGCGCGTTGCGGCCCAGGTGCAAGCCGAGTTCGCCGGCGCCGAGCGCACATGGTTGCGCGCCGAGGTCGAACGCCGTCTGCGCCACGACGTGGCCCTCCGCGCCGAGAGGGCGGCGCGTCGCCGTGAGCAGGCCGCTGCTGACAGGGCCAAGGTCCAGGCGGCCTTGGCCGAGCAGCAGCGGGTTCGCGAAGCCGACCGGCAGCAGGAACTCAGTCGTCCCTGCGCGGATTGCGGTCTTCCGAATGCCGTCGGACTGTGTCCGGTGTGCTCGTGGCGACGTATGACCCAGCGGGTCATCGGCGAAATCGTCGACCTCACGGTGGCGTTCACCGCCGACCTCGGTGACGCTGCCGCGTTGGCCGAGGCCTCCGAGCGCTGTGCCCAGGACATCCGTCGGACGTTGGATGAGGCGGCCACGGCTTTGCGCAGCCAGGGTCTGCACGAGGACATGATCGTGTTGGAGACTCGTTTTCACGCCGAGCGACTGCGCGACCAGCGTCGTCAGTGGGCGCTCCGCACTGCGGGACTCGGCGAAGCTGCGCAAGTCGAGGCGCAGCAGGCCTTCGACGCGATGTGGCGGGGACGCCGTCGCTACGCCAGCGCGGCTCTCGCCCAGGAGGCGGCGCGGGCCGCCGCGAAGGAGGCGGGGGATCGGTGTGCGCGGCACCTGATGGAGGAGAAGCTCTATCAGTTGCGCGAGCTCCGGGGCGAGGTTGCACCGTCTCGGCCGGCGACGGATTGGCGGCAGCGTCTGGCTGAGTACGCGGCCCGGCCGCTGCCGGAGGATCACCGGGCGCCGGGTGGCATGGCTACAGAACCGGGAGCCGCAGCCTGAGCCCGGCCGCCGGCGGGCAGCGGTGCCGTGCGCCGGGTGGCTCCGGGGCCCTTTCCGGCCAGATTCGGCGCCACCGCGCGTGCGAGATCGCCGCCTCGAGCGGTAAACGCCCCGGCCGGCAGGGCGGGCCCGGAGTGTCGGAACAGGGCTCGCCGGTGCGTCCGGTCTGACCTGCAGGCGTTCCCCCTCCCTTCCAGCGTGACCACACGCAGTAGACCCGCGGTAGCCCGGCCCTGCGTCGCCGTGACCTGTGACGACGAAAGCCCTCCCGGCGAGCGGACGGCCGGGGCCGGGCTGGACTGCCGATCGATTGCTCACGCGACCCGGGAACCCCGCCGCGTGATCCGAAACCCCAAGAACGTGGACGGCCCTGGAGGGCTCACTCGGTGCCCGCGCAGCAGTCACAGCGCTGGCCCGCGGGCGTTGCAGCACCGCCGCCGACGCGCCGCGATGTAGCGGTCCACCCCCTGGCGGGGGTTCCGCGGTGTACTCACCGGTGGTGCCGTCGCGACTCGTTTCCGCCGCAGGACAGTAGCCGCGATGTTCCTTGCCGCTGGTCCCTTCCTGACACGCCGCTCGTGGGAGCTCACCGTCAAACCGCTCCGGGTTCGGGACAGATACCCCGTCCCCTCCCGTGGACGCGCAGGCGCCGGCCAGTGCGACGGCCGGGGGAGCAGCGTTGTGCCGAGCGGTCCATGCCGCTTACGGCTGTGCCGCCCCCGTGGCCTGGGTGTCGTCGGCGGGGGCGGTCGCGTGGCGCCGGCCCCGGGCGGTGACGGTCACGAGCACGTCACCGCTGTCGCCGACGTCCTGGTGGAGTTCGACGAGCGCACGGTCGGCCAAGGCGCTCAGGAGCGTGCTGGTGCGGGAGGTAGTGCCCTGACGCACGCGCAGACGCCCGTCGGGCCGGACGTCCGTGACCGCCTCGGCGGCCTGCCGCGCGAGCGCGGTGGGCGGCGCCGCGCCCAAAGCGACGGCGTTCAGTGCGTCGAGGAGGGACTGCTGGGCGGGGGAGAGGGCATGGCGGGCGCGGACCTCCTCCAGGCCGGAAGCGAGGAAGAGCGGGCCGGTCTTCAGCACCTGCACGACGTGGGGTTCGAGTTCGGCAAGCAGGCGCCCCAGGCCGTTGCCGCTGACGCCGATGATGTCGGCGGCTTCGGCCAGCCCGGCCAGCTCGGGGACCTCGCTCTGGGCCTCGCGGCGGTCGAACTCGTCCTCGGTGATGACGGTGGCGGCGGTGACGGTGTCAGGGGAGATGCCGCAGGAGACGGCGGCGCGCTGGACGGCGTCCAGCCCGAGGGTGAAGGCGTGGGCGACGCTGCCGGCGTCGACGAAGAGGCGGACCGAGAGATTGCGGTTCTCGGCGGGACCCACGGCGGCGTCGGGGGCGTGCTGTTCGAGGGCGTCGAGCAGGCGGGTGCAGGTGTCGGGGTCCGCACCGGGGCGGTCGAACTCCACATACACGCTGAAGGCGGTGGTCACGTGCGGGTATCTCCTTCGAGGTCGGGTGGCGAAGCGGGCCGCCGGGACTACTCTCCCAGCGGCCCGGCGCCGTCAGCGCTTGAATCCGGCTCTTCTCAGGTATGCCATCGAATTCTTCAGGGACCGGTGGTCGGACGGCGTCCCGGGGAGCACGGTGACGAAGCCGCCGTCCTTGAAGACTTGGTAGTGGCCGTTCTTGGTCTGCCTGACCTCGAAACCCTGCTTCTCAAGAGCCTTCATCAGTTGTCGGACTTCCTTGTGCGCCATGCTCTCCCCTGTTCCCTCTTGACGCTTAAAACTATACGGCCAGAGTCGGGTGAATGCAAGTCTTAAGGGTCAATGATGAGGCGGTGGGGATGACCGGCCTTCGTGAGCGCTCCAGCGTGGTTACCCGCCCGGGGACCGGCAGGGGCAGCCCCGCGCGCGCACGCTGCGGGTCCTACGGCGGCCGGTCGCTACGCGGGCGTACTAGCCGGCCGGGCAGGGGGTCCGGCCGGCCGCCGCTCCGGTACAGCCTCCCGGCGAGCCGCTCTGCGCATGCCGGTGGTCGGCCGGCATGCGCCCCCTCAGTCCTGTGCCATGCGCACCCAGCGCCCGCCGCGGTCGTCATCGGCGCGCACATCCCACTTCCGGGGGTCGGGTTTGCCTTCGCGCGTCTCGGCCACTACTCCTGCGATCCAGTGCACGAAGTGCTCGTCCATCAGGGTGCGGCAGATCCGGCGCGCACTGCCGGCCTCCACCGAAGCGGGGAGCGTGACCAGGTCTTCCTCCAGGTCGTAGTGCAGGCCGTGTACCGCCAGCTGCTCCCGCAGGAATTCGCACCACCCGCGCGCCACGCCGTCGTAGTCCCATACCTCTTCGGCGCCCAGGGCGCACTCCGCCGTGCCGCGGGCTCCCTCGCGGTCCCACAGGGCCTCGTGAAGGGTGTCGTGGAAGTTCCACAGCCCCAGGTGCTCGGCCCACACCGTGCGCTTGCTCATGCCCGGATTGTCGGGTCTGGCGCCTACCTGAGACCGGACATCGGCTCGTGTCCGGCTCCGGATCCTCCATGCGGCTCGAACGCATTGGCCCGGTGGGTCCGGCTGCGTCAGGCGGACGGGGAGATGAGTACGGCCGGGATGCTGCGGTCCGGGCGGGGATCACTCGCGTTCCGCCGAGGGTTCCAAAAGGCTCCGCGGGGACCGTTGAAGCACAGGTCGGGAACGTACCAGCCGATCCTGACATCGAGCTCGGCGGTGTCGTCCGACAGGTCACCGTGCTGCTGCAGGAAGGCGCGCAGGTCGCGCAACCGCATGCCCGTTACCGGTACGGCGAAGGGGTGAGGCCAGTCGGGGCAGGCCGCGGGCGTGCGGATCGTGGCGCCTTCGGCCGTGATCGCCGCGGCCTCCGCGGCGCTGACGCGGTACAGGGTGCGCCCGGCGCCGTCCAGGCCGAGCGGCAGGGGGCCGGCCTGGTAGTGGCCCGGGGCCAGGCCCAGGGTCTCGCTCTCCAACAGTGATGCCCGCGGGGCAGGCCGGCGAGCCCGTCAGGCACGCCGTCCACAACGAGCGCGTGCGGGAAGGCCTCGAAAGTAGGGCTCTCGTAACGGAGGCGGATGTCGGTCAACGAAGCTCTCTCCTGCAGTCCGGTGGCATGAAGCGGTGGCCGGTGCTGTGCCGCCGCGGGGATCGGTGGAGCAAGCGAAGGGGAACCGGCGCCGGTCCGGTGATCTGGCTGCCGAACGGCCACTGGCCGGCCCCGGCACGGGCGCAGCGGATATGGACGTGCCCGAAGGCTCGAGCCGTCTGTCGGGCGGCGTCATGGCAGGGCCGTGGCTCGGGACGGCGCGGGAACCCGGACAGCCGGGAAGGGGATGGGAACGCCCCGGGCTGGGCGCGAGACGACGGGGGCGGCCTCGGCACACCGGCCGCCGGATGCTCATCAGCCGGCCGGGCCGCGTGGGTCAGCGGCTGATGTCGCCGGTGGCCAGATTCACCGTCAGCACGTCTGCCGGTGAGGGCTGATCGACACAGGTGAAATCGTTCAGCAGATCGTCGAGCGTGGTGTACATGGCGTCGAAGCTGAAGGTGGACACGCCGTCCGTGTGCACCAGCGTGAGGTCGCCGGCACACTAGTGCGGCGGCATTGCCTCGTGCTGACCGGCGGGAATGCGTACCCGGGTGACGGGCGCCTGGCTCGCGGTCTCGCCGTCCTTGAGTGCGTGGAAATCCGGGCCGTCGTCCCGGTCGGCGACCCGGGAATACGTCTTCCGGGGGATCGTGTAAGCCGTGGCCAGCGGTCTAGGGTCGGTCGGGCGGGCGGGTTTCCAGGTGACGAGGTAGCCCGTCCCCATGGTGCGGCCCTTTGCTCCTCCCCGGACAAAGGGCCGCAGTGGTATGGCCGCATGCCGGTGAGTCGTCCCTGACCTGCAGGGTCGCCGGGGTAGAAAGCCGGTGTGAGCGACGACGAAGGCGGCCCTGATGAGGAGCTCGGTGAGGACGGAGTCGGGGCAGAGCTGTGCGATCTGTGCGGGGCGGTCATCACGGACGACAGCGAGCTGTATGCCCTGGTGCCGGACTCCTCTGTCATTCACTCCGAGGACGCGAAGTTCGACGGCAAGCGGTTCTTGACGGCATGCTCGCGCGAGCATCTCGCCGAGCTGGTCGAGCAGTACAAACAGCGGCCGTTCGTTGAGGAAGAACTGTGGGCGGGGAAGATCGGCAGGGCGATCGAGCAGCACGGCGGCCGGGTCAGTGCCGAGGAGCTGATGGCCGAGACGGGATTGGACCAGTCGCAGATCGACCGCGCGGTGCAGTGGCAGAACGAGGAGGCCCTGCGCTGGCGTCAACGCTTCGGCGGGGGTGACGAACCGGAAGACTGAGAGCCACGGGGCGATATGGTGCGGTATATGACGGGCACTGACGATCGGACGCCGGACCCGAGCACCATGTCTGTGGATGACCTTGCCGAATGGGTTTGCGATCGGTGGGGCCACCTCCGCCCTGGTGAGGTGCCAGATAACGCCACGCTGGCGGCGCAGAGCCTGGCAGCAAGTCCACTGGCTGGGACAGAGTGGCCGTCTGAGTTCCCGAAGGGCGAGTAGTCGAGCCGCGGGGTTCTCGCGCAGGCTGTGAGTCGCGCGTCACCCGTTGGGGTGCTTCTTGTCCCAGGTGTCGGTGCAGGCCCGGCCGCCGCGGGCCAGGCGCCGGGTCATGACGGTGATCAGCGACCAGGTGAGGTGTGCTTCGGCGTGTTCGGGCAGGCGCTCGTAGTCCCGGACGTTGCGCCGGGCGTGCATCAGCCAGCTCAGGGTGCGTTCTATCGCCCAATCACACTGCACTTATGGATGGTCAGGAGTGTGTGCCTGCGCCGATAATCGGTCGTGAGGGCCTGCTGCGGCTGGCCGTGGTGGCCGAGCGGTTGCGGGCCGGGAAGTGCGGCGAGGGGATCGGGTCGTCATGCGCGACGCGGATGATGCCGGCCCCAGACGACCGAGCCCGCGGTGCCGGGCGAAGGGGTCTGGGACGGGCTGCCGGAGGTAAACCGGCAGACGGTGGTGCGGCAGCTGGCGAAACTGGCCGGCCGCGCGATGACCGCCGCAGCGGCGACGGCTGAGCGAGACCGGCCATGACGGCGGTGATGCCCTGGGAACGGGCCGACAGCAAGGTGTGCGACCGCCACCTCCAGCGACTCGCGGTGGTCTATATCCGGCAGTCGACGCGGCAGCAGCTCGTGGACCACAAGGAGTCGACGCGTCTGCAGTACGCCCTGGTGGACCGGGCGGGCACGCTGGGCTGGGAGACGGACCGGGTCCTGGTGATCGATGAGGACCTGGGGATGTCCGCGACCAGCGCGGTCGCCAGGACGGGGTTCCTGTGCCTCCCGTTCCCCGGGCTCCGCCGCCCCCGCCCGCCCCGGGGCCTTCGCGTGCCTGGCGCAGCGGCGGGCCGGGTGCGCTGGGTGCCCGGGTGCGGGTGCGGGGCGTGCGGGGCCCGGTGGGGTTGGGTTGGTTAGCGCAGGGTGCGTTCGATGGTTTCGATGAGGTTGGTCAGGGCGTGGGCGAGTTCGCTGCTGGGCTGGGAGTTGTGGTCGGGCTGGTGGTGGGTGGTGTGGGTGATGGTGTGTGCGGTGATGTACCGGGTTTCGGGCCGGGGTGTCGGCTCGTCGCGGTCGGCGGGCTGGGGGGTGGGGGTGGTGGTGTAGGTGCGCAGGAGGGCGCGGATGAGGGCGCGGGTGTGGGGGCTGTCGGGGCGGTGGACGCCCGCGCGGTCGGCGGCGCGGTCCATGTCGGAGGAGGTGATCCGCTTGAGCTGGGAGGGGGTGATGCGGCCGTTGTGGTCGATGAGGATGTTGTAGGCGATGGCGGTGGCCTTGCGCCTGCGGTTGTGCTCCTCGTAGACGTGGTGGGGCAGGCCGGGCGGAAGGGCGAGCTGCGCGAGGGGCAGCAGGTCGGTCATGCGGTCTCCGATCGGTGAGGTGCGCGCCCCGGGCGCCGGGGCGAGGAGTGGTGGTGCCCCCTGGGGGCTGGTGGGGGCGTGGGCGCGGTGGGGAGTGCCGCGCCCACGCTGAGGCGCCTACGGCGTCTGGTCGGGCCAGGTGATGGTCACGGTCGCGGTGCTCGCGGCGTCGGCGACGGCGCGGTGCAGGGTGTCGAAGTCCTCCTCGCTGAGGTTGGCGGCCTCGTCCTGGATGAACTCGCCGATGCAGCCGTATTCGTCGGTGGTGTTCTGGAGGCCGTTGAGCAGGAGGTCTTCGGCCAGGCGCTGCACGGTGGCGGTGTCGGGCGTGTAGGGCAAGGGGGCGCCTCCGGTCTCGGTCGTGCGGGCCGGGGGCTTTCACCCCGCCCCGCTCTGTCTCTTAAAACTATACATGCTGTGTGTTGGTGGCGCAAGCCTTAAGGAGCGAATCGGGGGTGTGGTTCCCCGCGTTGCGCCGTCCCGTGGTGCGGACTGCGGGCGGTGCTGGCGGGGCCGGTTGCCGCTGCTCGGTCCGCCGGTTGTCGTGCGGCAGCCGCCCGGGTCCGGGGCGGCTGCCGCACGGGGGCGGAAGACGGTGCGCCCGCGCGGGACGGCCGCCCGCTGCCATCCGTCCGCCGCGCCGGGCCTGGGCGCGGCAGCCGCCCGGGCCCCGGGTGGCGTGCGGCGTGTTGCTGCACTTGCTGGCCTGTGGTTTCCCGTCTCCGCTGCACGCGCGGGCGCGCCCCGGGCGCGCTTGCAGCAACGGACGTTTCCCCTCGCGCGCCGGGGAGGGGAAACACGGGCTGCTGCTCGCGGTGGGGGTGGGTGCAGCACGGTGTTGAATCGGGGGCCGCGGGTGGTGCCGTGTGGCGGGCTCCGCAAGCCGGTCGTGCGGTCGGGTGTCGTGGCCGTTTCGCGAGAGGCGGCGCCGGCCGGTTTGTGCGGCGGGATGCTGCCCCGGCGCGGCAGCCGCCGGATCGCCGCGGCTGCGGACGTCGGCCCCCTGCCCGGCTGTCGCCTGCTGCTGTGCCGGCGTGGCGGGCACCTTGGCCGGCCCGACGTCGTAGGCCGGGCCCGGCAGTGCGACGGCGATCGGTGGCCGGCTTCGCCGGGCGCAGCTTGCTGTCGCCGCGGGCGAGGCGCTGTCGGGTGCGGGTGAGTGCGGCTCGGGCCGCCGTGGTGTTACCGCCGATCCGGTGCAGGTGCGGAGGGGCGCGGTGTCCCGCAGGGCGCTGGGGTCTGTCCCGCGCTGCCGGCCGGCGTGAGACCGGGGCCTTGGGTCCGGCGAGGACCCAAGGAGGGGCCACCTGCCCCACGCATCCTGGGTCTGTGGGTCCTGGAAGGGGCGTTTTCCCAGGTAGACGTGCCAGGCCGGGGCCCTGGGTCTTCTGGGTCCGCGTCGCCGGGGCCGCGAGTGCGAGTGCTGCGGGAGGTGCGGTCGACTTCGGCGTCTGGGGTGCTGGCCTGCTTGCCGGCCGGTGGGGGTGAAGGCCCAGGGGGGGCGGGCCCGGCCGGGGCGGCTGGCCCTCGGCCCGTGGAGCGCCTCGTGCGGCCGGCGGGCGGGGGGCGCTGCCCGCGGCGGGCGGTGCCCGGCTGCAGCGCCGGCCGGCGTGGGGTGCCGGCGGACCCGTCTCCTTCCGGGTCCTGCGCGCGGCGGCTGCGGCGGCCACCCCGCCGGGGTGGCCGCGGGGCGGTTTCCGGTGCGGAAGCGGGACGTCGGCGGCCTGCTTCCTGTCCGCCTGTGCGCGCCCTCGGCCTTGGAAGGGCCCGGGGCCGGCCGTCGCCCGCGAGGCGGTCACCGGGTGCCGTGAGGGTGGCCGCCGGTGTTCCCCTTCGCGGTCGGCCGTTGCCTCCGTTCCTGGGTCTGGCCGAGACCCAACAGGGCTTTTTGCCCTTGTTTGTCCTGGGTCTGTGGGTCCTGGGAGGAGTGTTTGCCCAGGTGGAAGCGGTGGGGTGGGGCTGCTGGGTCTCTGGGGCTGGGGCGTCCTCGTCCGGCTGCTGCTCCGGCGGCCGCATCCGGTGCCGCGGGCCCGCGGCACGACGGGACCTGGAGGACCAGGAGGCCGTCCCTGCGGAGAGACCGGTGCTCGATGCCTTGGGTCGAGGGCCCGGGCGTGACGGGGCGGGCGTTGCGGTCGCCCCCGGGCCGGCCTCGGATGGTAGCCGCCGCGCGGGCAGGGGCCGCGTGATGATGGAGGTGTGGCAGGAGCCGCGTGTTCTTACGCCTTCATCCCGCGCGGCCCCTGCCGTCGCTGTGTCCTTCCGCGTCCAGGGGACCGGCGGGGGCGCTCCCCGCAGTCGGCCGGGAGCGCTTCGTGCGCCGGCCGCGTCTCTGCCTGTGCTTCTTGGCCCTTTCGGGTGCGGGGCCGCGCCCGGTCGCTCAGGGCGGCGGCCGGCCGTCGGGTCGGCAGGCGCGGGACCGCCGGCGGTGTCCTGGCCCGGGCAGGCCCCGGCGTCTTTCCGGGCCCTGTGCGCGGCAGCGGACGCCCCGGCCGGAGGGAGCTTGCGTCCGGCCCGCCGAGGGGCGCACCAAATGGCACGCCGGTAGTCGGCAGGCGGGGGAGCAGCGGGGGAGTCGGGCGGCGCGAGAGCCCGCGCGGTGATGGTGCGGCCGCGGTCATGTCGGTCATGGCTCAGGGCGCGGGTGTGTACCGGGCTGTGTTCGTCTCGGATCTCGTGGTCGTCACCCGGTCCTCGAGCGCCGCGTCGAGGACTGCCTCCCGGGCGATCCTCAAGGCCGCCGTCGGTGTCACGTGCCGTGGCGGCCAGGGGCCTTGTGCGGCGGGGCGTCCACGGGCACGGTGCTGGGCGCCGGCGCTTCCTTCTCGAGCCGTGAGCAGAACGGGGCCACGGTAGGGGCCGGCTGCCGGCAACGGGGTCGACCGTGCGCTCGGCAGCTCGGCACCGCGGGCGGGTCCCCCCGTCTCATGCGACGGCGGTGTGTGGGGTGGTGGGGCGGTGGCTGTGCTGGGCGGGTGGGGGGAGTATCTGGGCGGATACCTCGGTCACCCAGGCCCGGAAGTTCTCCGGTGTGCGGCCGCCTGATTCGGCGATTGCCCATATCTGTGCGGTGGTTGCGAGGCCGGGCAGGCTGGTGGGGGACTGGGGGTGCAGGGGACCCGGTGGGAGGGGTACGCCGAGGGCGGCGGCCAGGTCCCGGGCGAACCACAGGGGTTGGCCGTGGCGCACGCGGACTCTGACGGGGGCGTGGTCGTAGTGGAAGACGTGGGTGGTTCTCACGGGTTCCTCCGACGGGGCTGCACGGTGGACGGGCGGGTGGGGCAGGGGGGGGTGAACGGTCACGTCCTGCCACGGGTGTGGCAGGACGTGACGGGGGTCAGACCAGTGACCACTTGCCGGAGATGTCGAACTCGCCGGTGGCCAGATCGACGGTCAGGTGCGCACCGTGGACAGGGGGCATGGTGTAGTCCGACAGGCGTGCGATGTACTGGTCGGCTCGCTCCTCCCACTCCTGGTCCGTCTCCTCGGGCCACTCGTACCGCACGACGGTTCCGTTGGCCCGGTGGACATAGAAGGTGTCATCCCAGAACACGCCGTCCTCGTACTCCTCGGTGACGAACTCGACCTTCACCGCCTCGGGGTGGCTCTCACACAGCCAGCGCAGCAGCTCCAGCAGCTCCTTTTCGTTCCGCTTGTTGCCCTCGTCCATGAGGATCCCGACCAGGGCGTACAACTGGTCGCGGGACCAGTCGGCGAAGACGGCACGGGCAGTTTCAGAGTCGGAGATCAGCGAAGGGTCGAGGCGGGCCACGATCGTGAACGACGGGTCGGGGCTGGCGAGGGTGAGCGGCCTGCCGGGCACGAACGCGGCGCCGTCCTGGGCGGCGTCGTCGGGAAGGGAGGGCATGGAGGCGTGTCCTTTCACAGGGTCTGAGGCGGTAGGGCCGGTGTGGCGGGGCGAGGCTCACCAGGTGACGGGTTCGTGGCCTTCGACGTCGTCCACCACGCGCAAGCCGGCCTCGCGGGCGTATTCCTCGTAGGCGCGCTGGACGGCGTCGCTGTGGCGGTCGACGTCGAAGGCGCACGCCCAGTCGGCGTCACCTGCCTCGTGCGCTTCCTGGAACGTGGTGTCGATGGCGTTCTGGTCGCCGTCCGCGATCTGGTGGGTCTCGGTGATGGTGAGGGTGGCGTGTTCGTCGTTCCACTGGCCGAGCAGCAAGGTGGCTATGTGCGTTCCCTTCCGGTTCAGGGGCCGCCGCCTGGTGCGGGTTCCGGGGCGGCCGGGCGGGCCGGGCCGGTGCGGTGCGGCCGCCGGTTGGGAACGAGGCCGGGGCCCCGGTGTCCCGGCTCGGCCGGGTTGGGCCGGACCGGGGAGCGGCGGAGGGCGGTGGCGGGGCTGGGTTTTCAGGACCAGGGGCGGTCACCGGCGTGGAGCCAGCGCTGGGGTCCCGGCCGGTACCAGCTGATCCCGTCGGGGCGCAGCAGATAAAGCCACTCGCTGTCCGAGGCCCCAGGCGGGTCCTGATGGGTGTAGGTCATGGCCGGGTCGTTGTAGGTCGGGTGGCAGTAACAGTGTTCACCGAGCGAGGACCAGCCGCCGGGGTGGCTGGCGATGAGGGCATCGACCAGTGCGGCGTAGTCGCCGTTGTACTGGGTGAACAGCGAGGCCAGGAGGGGCAGCCTGGTATCGGGGTCGCCGTCGAAGTGGACGTAGATGCCGTACCACCCCTCGGGGGTGGGGTATCCGATGATCGAACGCGTGGCCAGGGCGGTGTTCCTTCCTCTGCGGGGTGGGCCCTGCTCCGGAGCAGGGCGATGGGCGGTGGTGGCCGGGCCCGCCGTGGGGGCGGCGGGCCCGGCGGTCCGGCCGTGCCTGGGGTGAAGGGCACGGCCGGGGCCGGGGCGGGGGGTTACGGCCGGTCGGTGGTGGTCGTCGCGCTCAGAGCGGTGTCGGCCAGGCGGGCGTAGACGTCGGCGATGGCGACGGCGACGCGGGCGCGCTGGAGGTGGAAGTCGTTGAGCCCGTCCTTGTTGATGATCCGGTGGGCGGAGTGCAGCAGCTCTTCGGCCAGCGCGGTGTATTCGCTGTGGCTCATGTGGTGTCCTCCGAGTGTGTGTTGGGGCCCGGCGGCGGCCGGTGGCCGCCGCCGGGGGAGGGGTCAGATGACGCGCATGCCGATCAGCCGGGGGGTGGTGTCGGCGAGGCCGCACCACTCCTCGGCGCAGTCGCGGCAGCGGTTGGGGCAGCCGCACTCGTCGAGGTAGAGCACGTGCCAGCCAGCGTCGCTGGCGGCGTGGGTGCCCTCGTCGCCGTCGTCGAGGAAGAGGGAACGCTCGGGGCAGTCGGCGCAGGAGATGTAGTCGAATTCGGTGATGACGGCGGTCACTTTGATCACTCCTCGCGGTTCGTACCGGCGGCCACCCCGCCGCCCTTCTGACTCTTAAGACTATACGTTCATTGTGCGGTGAATGCAAGCCTTAAGGGTCAAGAAAGGAGTGTGGCCGCTGTCACGACCAGGTGACGGCGCGCCCGCGCCGGGCGCACCACTGCGCCAGGTCGTGCAGCTCGAGCAGGCGGCGGCTCAGGTGCCCGCGCTCGCAGGCGGATCCCGGCGCCCCCGGCGTGCCTGCCGTCCCGGGCGTCAGTGCCAGGGCAGTCAGGACACGTCCGAGGAACGCGCCGGCCGGACTCTGCCACCCGCCGGCGGGCAGGCCCAGCAGGGCCAGCAGGTGCCGCGCGTTCTCCTCGTGCACGTTGACGTCGGGCACCGCGCCGTCCGGGTCGATCCCCTCGGCGTGCAGAGGGTAGTGCGGGCACTGCGCGGGCATCCGGCAGCCGGGCAGCGGGACGCGTTCACGAAGACCGCTGGCCGCGTGGACGGCGGCTGCGGCGTCGTCGTAGGAGCCATAGCGGGGCGCCCGGGCGGTGGCCGGCTCGCACCCGCACGTCACGACGTACGCCACGGAGCCCCGGTACTCGGCGCTGAACGTCAGGGACATGAGCTGCGGCCTCTCTCAAGCAGGATCAGGCGAAATCGACGATGAGGGCGGTGGCGTTGTCGTGGCGCTCGTCGGGCAGGGTGACGGCGGTGGTGACCAGCGCGGTGGCGGCCGCGCGGGGCGTGCCCCGCGCGAGCAGCGCGCTCATGTCCCGGTCGTGGTCTTCGAAGGGGGAGTACACCCCGTCCGAGCACAGCAGCAACCGCCCCGCCCCCCGAACCGGCGGCGCCGTACCCAGTTCGCCGAACGCGCCGGTCTCGGGATGGCGGCCCAGGTGGGAGGTGACGATGTTGCGGTGCCAGCGCGGCGCGCTGCGCCCCTCGGCGCGGGCGCGCTCGGCCTCGTTGTGGTCGCGCGTGAGCCGGCGCAAGTCCTTGCCGGGTGCCAGCCAGTACGCCCGTGCGTCCCCGCACCAGGCCACGCGCAACGGTCCGCCCTCGGCCCGCACTGCGACGACGGCCACCGCGCTCGGCTCGTCGAAGCTTTCCAGGTCCCGGCGCGCCTGGGGGTCCTGGTGGTCGACTGCGGCGCGGACGGCGGCGAGGGCGGCGCAGGGGTTGGCGGTCAGTGCGCCGACGCGGGCCAGCAGGCGCGCCTGGGTGCGGGTCCAGTTGCGCACGGCGGTGGTGGAGCCAATGCCGTCCAGCAGGGTCCAGGCGCGCGTTCCACGGTCGGTGGCCGTCGAGGTGGCGTCGCACTGGTGGCTGCGGGTTCCGATGCGCTGAGCGGTGGCATGCGTGATCACAGGGTGCCTCCCGGAGGCTGGGTTGAAGTGGGGTCGGGCGGGAGGGCCCCGCGCCGCCCGGCGCGGGGCCGGGCGTCTTACAGGCGGGTGGCGATGACCCGGTAGCGGCGCACGCTGAAGTGCCGGGCGGTGTCCAGGGCGTTCTGGCCGGTGACGGTCGCCTTGCCGCCGGACGCCTGGGCGTGCTCCAGGGCCACCTGCCGCCAGAAGTCCGCGTGGGCCCGGGCGGGCTCGCCCAGCAGGATCTGCGTGGCCTTCTCCACGTCCTCGTCGGCGACGGTGACGACGGTGGTGTAACCCGGCATGGAGACCGTGTGGTTGTTCGGGTCGACGAGGCGCAGTTCCTGCATGATGTGGCCTTTCCCTCTCCGGTGAGGCGGGTGCGACACCCGCCGTGTTGACTCTTAAAACTATACGGTGAGGGTGAATGGAAGCGCAAGTCTTAAGAGTCAGAAAAGGGGTGAGTCGCCCGCCGGTACGCGGGGCTCAGCGCGCGTGGCGTGCCAGCAGTGCGCGGGACAGTTCGTCCGCGCCCTGCGGCCAGAGGGACATACGTTCCCAGCGCTCCCCGGTCGTGCGGCGGACGCGGATCGTGGCGCCGGCCTCCCGGGCGAACCGGGACAGCCCGCGCGCCAGTTCGGCGGGGACGGGGTGCCCGGCCAGGTTGGGGCGGTACGAGAGGGCCAGCCGGTAGCCGGTTCCGGTCGGGGCCAGGGCCTGCGGGCTGACGCCGTAGCGCCCGGCGAAGTGCCGTCGGTAGTCGTCGGCGGCCTCCGCCGGGTGGCCCGTGTAGGGCTCGCGCGTCAGCGTGACGTCCTCGGCGAAGGCGAACGGCAGAACGCGGTACGCCTTGGCGTTGAGTTCGTTGTCGAGATCCTCCGGCCGGGGCGTGGTGAGGGTCCACACCTCGTCATCGCTCCACGGCCCCGGACGGCCGTCCCAGGCAGGGATGTCCATGTCCCCGCCCGTGGGCCGGAACCCGGCGATCACCCCGGTGTGGGTGCCGTCGCCGTTGTCCCGGGCCCAGAAACGGCCGGAGCGAATGAAGCCCGGTCCAGGCGTCCAGGCGGCCTCCGGCGCGGTGCGCCACGCGATCGTGATCGCGATGAGATGGGCGCAAGGGTCGTCCGAGACCGGCAGGCGGTCGTAGGCGCGCAGGAGGCGGCGGGTAAGGCTGCGCTGCATGGTCAGCACACGTCCACGGTGCGCATGGCGAGCCGGATGACCTCGTCGTACGACTGCGAGCGGGTGGCCATGCCTGCGAATTCGGTGGCGGCATCGTGGTGTCCCGCCGAGCGAAGTGCCCGCCGGACGAGCGCGATGACGGCGAAAACGTTGCCGTCGGTGCCGGTCAGTCGAACGCGGAGGTCGGGGTACTGGGGTTCCTGGGGCACGGGATCTCCTTAAGGCCAGGACTGGCTGTCCGGTGTTCGGTCTGTGTATGAGCGATCGGGAAGGCGGTGGGCCGGGCCGCCGGAGGGCGGCACCGGCTCTGCCGTGTGTCATGTGCTCCGGCGAGCGCGCGGGGCGGCTCGCGGGTCAGCCCGCGTCGTAGATGTCGCAGTTCGGGCACGTGTCCCGCCCCGTCACGTACTGGTGCGGGCACAAACGCCCGTAGGCGTACCGGGCCATGGCCACCACCGCCGCCTTGCGGCCCCGGCCCTGCCAGGTGATGCCGCTATCGAACGGGTGGGAGTCGGGGGCGACGGAGGGCTCCACGGTCCAGGTGCGCGATCCCTTGCCGTGGTCCGCGGCCGGACAGCGCAGCGTGTAGGAGCGCCCGCTGTAGCGGAACTTGTAGCCCTGGCCCCCGAGTGCCAGGCGCAGGCCCTCGCGGGAGAGGGTGGACCACGCGGCGTTCGCGATCAGCTCACGCTGCTGCGCCTCGTCGTCCGCGAGGGGGAGGGGTGCATGCTGTTCGGGCGGTTGGTCATCAATGCTCCTTAGCCTCTTCTGGGGCTGGGACACTCCCCGTCTTGACCCTTAAGACTATGCGCTGTGAGTACGGAAGGATGCAAGCCTTAAGGGTCAATGAGGGGTGGGTGGTCAGGCGCGGGCGAGGTGGATGGCGCTCACCATCGGCGCGCCGGATGCGGTGCGGCCGCCGACGGTGACGGTGATGGGTCGGGGGCGGCACCGGCCGTCGTTTCCGTAGTGGGCGCGCAGCGGGGCGACGACGGCGCCCACGGCCGTGCGGTTCGGTCCGCCGCTCCAGCGCACCGTGATCTCGCTCCAGCGCCCGCCCTGCCCGGTGCGCACGGAGAACTTCACGCCGGGAAAGGCGCGGCGCAGCTCCTTGCGCAGGTGTACCGCGACGTACTTGGTGGACAGCCACTTGGCCGCTTCGTTGAGTTCGGCCCGGCTGGGCACCGGAGTCACGGAGGTGTGGCGGACGTGAACCGGGCCGGGGGCTGAACCGTCGACCGCCCGGAGTTCGTAGCGGGTGGCCGGGCGCTCACGCCATACCGCCCAAGAGCAGCGGCGGCAGGAGCACGGGTGCACGGTCCACTGGCCGTGCGCATCCGCCAGCGTGCCGTGGTACGTCACCTGCGTGCCAGCGGGCAGGCGCAGCGCAAGGTAGGCGGCGTTCTTGTGCTCGGCGAGGGCGGTGTTCACGGTTCCTCCTGTAGTACGGGGCGGTCGCTTCCGCGTTCTGACGCTTAAGACTATACAGTTAATCTGTGATGACTGCAAGCCTTAAGGGTCATCGGGTTGCGCGGCAAGCGACCGTGTCCGCGAGGGCGACGGGCGGCGGCGTGATGTACTCCCGCGCGCCCGGATCGGTGACATGGCAAACGGACGCACGGGCCCCCAGTTCCCTCATCAGCCAGCCGCACGCCAGAGTCAGCCGCCTCGTCGTGCCCTGCCGGCTGTTGGGCGCACACGCCAGCGTGAGGGTGTACCGGCCGTCGGGGTGCCGGTCGGGCCGGAACCCGAAACGCCGGTAGAACTCGTGCCAGTAGTCGTCCACGGCCGCCTGGGGGTGCGCGGCATACGGCTCACGCAAGATCTCCACATCGGCGCGCCCCAGGGTCCAGGTGATCCGGTGCGGCTTGTCGTCGAGGTGGGCGAAGACGTCCCGGTCGGCGGACGTGACCGTCCAGACCTCCTCTTCCGCCCACGGGCCCCCGTCGGCACCGGGAAGCTCCTTGGGCCCCACACCTGCCACGACGCCCGTCCAGGTTCCGTCTCCGTTGTCGCAGAGCCAGGATCCGGGCAGCAATTCGGCGAAGCCCGGGCCGGGCGACCAGAAGTCCGGAGCGTCCGCGAAAGTGTGCTCCGGGAAGGTGAGTTCCACCGCCACCAGATGCGTGTAGGGATGCGCGCTGCGGGGCGTGCGGTCCCAGGCGCGGATGACGCGGCGGGTCAGACTGCGATTCACAAGAGCTCTCCGTAACGATGGTGGCGGCGATGTCGGAGCGAAGAGGGTGCGGGGAGAGGTGTCGGCGGGTTGGCGAGCTGACGGGTAGCTGGTGCCCGCTGTCTGGTGGCGGGTGGTGCCGCGCGTAAGGCGGCGGCGGGGTCACGGGCTCAGGGCGTCCTCAATGAGGATGACTTCGCGAGTCATGGCCTCGTGTCCGGCTATGGCTTCGTCCTCGGTGGCGACCGCCGGGAGTCGACCTCGTCGTTGATCGTGGTGTCGAAGACCATCGTCTCGAACAGCTCACCCTCCGGCGTCGGCTCCGGAAGCTCCACGGTGGAGACCAGGTACCGGCCGTCGGCGGTGGCGGTCTTGAGGTCGAGAGTGGCCTTCATGGAGTCTCCCCGGTTGGTGCGCCAGTCTTTGTGTTGACTCTTAAGACTGTACATGGGGTGGCGGCGTTGATGCAAGTCTTAAGAGGCGTACGGTGCGACCTCTTACCCAGTTGCCTCTGTGTTGCCATCCCACGGGCGCTGCCGCGTGCGCCTGTGGCTGAATCGCCCGAAGTGGCTCGCGACGCCCTCCGTCGTTCCATGCCGGGACGTGGTGATGGGGTCAGCGGTCTTGGGTGTGGGTTCGCCGTCTGCGTCCAGCTCTGCCACCCCGGGATCCCCGGTGGGGCCGTTCTCTGTCGCCGATGGCCGGCCGCTCGCCTCTGCCGCGCTCGTCGGTGCTGGTGCGCATCTGTCGAGATTGCACCTTAAGGCTCGCGCTCGCCGCGAGATTTCTGTATAGTCTTAAGTGTCAAAAGGTCGTGGCGTGAAGGAGGAAATCATGGACACGAAGGGCCTGGAGGAGAAGGTTGCCGCGCAGCCCGCTGTGGGCGCCGGGTACGGCAAGTGTGAAGCGTGCGACGTCCCTCTGGAGCAGCACTGCCAGGTCTGCGACGGCGGCTGGTGGTAACGCACAGCAGCCCACTCCGCGCGCCGCCTCGGCGGCGTGCTTCCGGCTGAGCCCCCGGTCGGGCGCTCGGCTTCTACGGCAGATGCGCCCCTGGGGCGTTTCGCGACGGTCGGTTCAGCAGATCAGGAAGGAGTCACCGTGGGTGCCGCCGGGTTCGTTACGACGGGATCGGGAGACAGCGCAGAGGAGGCGTTCCGCAACGCCAAGGAGGACGCCTTTTACGAATACGGCCATGGAGGCTATACCGGCACGATCGCAGAGAAGGGGGAGGTCGAGGTGCTCACGCACAGCCGCGTGCCCGAGGGGGTCGCCGAGGAGTACGCCGGTCACCTGCTGGCCCGCAACGATCCGAGGATCTGTGACAAGTGGGGCCCGGCTGGGGCGATTCCGCTGGACGACGGCCGCACCTGGCTGTTTGTCGGCTGGGCCTCCAGTTGAGGTATCGCGTGGCGGGTCGGCGCCGTTCCCGTCCCTCCCGGCGGGGGATGGGGGGTGTTGGTCGCATCTGGCGCGGGCGGTGCTGGCGGTGTTGTGGTCGGCTGCCGGGTCTCGCGTCCGGGCGGGCGTGCTGCGGCGGGCCTGGTG
>NZ_JBIRQH010000023.1:0-110736 GCF_044333095.1 Streptomyces sp. NPDC021100 | reverse complement strand
TTTTTTTGGGGGGGGTTTTGTTTTTGGTGGGGGGGGGGGGGGGTTTGCGGGGGGGGGGGGGGGGGTGTTGTGGGGGGGGGGGGGGGGGGTTGGGGGTTTTGGGGGGGGGGGTTTTTTTGGGGGGGGGGGGGGGCGGCCGGCCGCCCCCCCCCCCCCCCGGCGGTCTACAGCAGCGCCTATGTCGGCGTGCAGTGGGGCGGCAGGGTTCGTGGGGTCCGGCGAGGCATCCGTCGCAGCCTTCGGCGGCGGCCTCGAGCAGGGGCTGCAGGTGGGCGAGGACCGCTCCGGCGTGGGTGAGAGGCTCCGCCTTGGCAGCGGTGATGACGATCAGGGCGTGCGGGGCGAGCCCGCTGGTACGGATGCGGACGCCCGAGGCGTCCCCGGGGTAGGCGGCCAGGTCCGGCAGGTCGACGGCACAGCCGTCGCGCTCCACTCTCGCGCCGGCCTTTGCCAGCATGTCGGCGAGGATGTCGAGTTCGTGTACGGCGGCCGCGGGCGTGGCCGGCCAGTCCAGGCGAGCGCGGTGCCTGTCGGCGCGGGCGAGAGCGTCGGCGATGGTGGGCGCGGTGATCTCCCGGGTGCGGTCGGGGTCGAGTCGGAGGCGGTAGACGGGCATGCGGCCCTCCTGCTGTTCGTGCGTGCTTTCGGGTGTCGGCGCGCTGCCACCGCACACCGACGTAAAAAAGCTACCGCCCTTTCGTCACGACCGGCAAGAAGATGCACACTTCTCGGCGCGTCGGGCGGCTACACTCTGCCGCGTAGACCGCACGGCGGGCCTCTCGGCCGGGCGTGTGTGTTTTCGGTGGCCGGCGCCCTTGCCACCCGCTTCGGCGGATTGGGCGCCGGCCGTTTTGCTGCGCGGGCCGCGCCCAGCCCTGCACCGTCACGACAGCCGGGCACGCGGGATCCTTGCGGCCACCGCGCCGACCGCGCGGCCAAGACCGCTGGAGTTCGCACCGCTCGAACCCGGGGCGCTCCGGAGCAGGCCGGCGGGCGAAGGCCTGGGCGGGAAGCAGGACATGACGGGCTGAGCGAACCAGGCCGCGTCTGGCCGTAGATATCCCGGCCTCTTCTCTGGCTATCGCAGAGAAGAGGTGTCGCCTGGCTGCTCCGGCTTGCCCGAGGGGGCTGACCAGGGGTGATGAGGCGAGAGCTGCGGAGGGTCGACCAACTCTCGGTCCACCCTCCATCCACCGGTGGAGCACAGGGTCCGGCAAACGGTGCAGCCAAGGGTGGGGCCAACCAGCCGGGCAGTTCTCAAGAAGCCCAGCGGGGCAGGGCCCCGCGGTCGCGCGCGTCATCCTTTGCCACGCGGAGCTGAGCGGCGGCCCACTGGTCAGCTCCGCGCTCAACGTCACGCAGGTAGGTGGCGCGGGCCCCGGAGGCCGCAGGACCAGGCGAGTTGAGGCCGCAGCCCCAGCAGATGACCCGGTCGGCGCATGCGGGGCAGGCGGTGACGTGCCCGCAGCGGGAGCAGGTGTGCTGTGCATCGCGGTCCAGGACGTCGCTGGCGGCGATCCGTGAGCGTGTGCGGCAGGAACCGCAGCCCACGGTCATGGGCCGGGTCCAGTCGACGTGCCCGCGGTCAGGCGTCAGCATGTAGTCGGCTGAGTCCGGCTCGCTGGCGATCCCGCAGGCAGAGCACTGGAAATACGGGCATCGTTCCTCACGGGGCACGTCGGTCACTGGGCTCTCCTCCACTGGTCCCGACGGCATGGCCACGCCGTACGCACCCGAGATCCTAGGCACACGGGCAGGGTGACCACCGGCGAACCGGAGGTTCTCGCACAGCTAGTCAGCCTGCGTCAGGCCCCGGCCGGCTCGTTGCCGGGCACTGCTGCCGCCATGACGGCGTTGGGGGCATCCCCGGCGGCGATCGAGTGGAGTGCGCAACCGTCCACGCCCTCGCCGGGGTTAGTTTGGCGGCCATTTCCGGGCCGGGCGGCCCCAGGTGCCGTCTCAACGCTGGGACCTGTTGCCCTGGGCAAGCCCGGATTGCCCAGGGGGCACGGCTGGGCAAGCCCGGCAACGGCGCGGGCAAGCCCCCTTTAAATGCAGACTTCTGCAATGCATACTGTGGCAATGCACTGGGGGTGTCGTCGGGCTCTTTACGCCGTAAAGGCGGCCCCGGGCACCCGAGCCGAACGAGAGACTGCACCGGAACCCCGCAAGGGACAGCCGCATCGCGGCAGGACAGGCGTCACGCGCACAGCCAGGAGGGGCGTACAGATGGATGGACGATCGCTTCGCGAACATCAGGAGGAGGCCGTCGCCGCCGCGGTGAAAGCCCTGGAGCTGCCGGCGGGCGTGGCACTGCCCCCTGCCGGGCTCCGGACGCAGGTCATCATGGCCACCGGCAGCGGCAAGACGGATGTCGCGGTGGCCACCGCCCGGGAGCTCGCCGCGGACCGGGTCCTGGTGCTCGTGCCGTCGCTGGATCTGCTGACGCAGACCGCGGTGGGCTGGAAGGTGGGCGGCCGCAGCGGGCCGGTGGTCGGGGTGTCCTCGCTGCGCCAGGTCGGGTTCCCGAACACCACCGACGCCGCCGAACTGGTCACCCTGACCCGCGAGTCGGGCACCATGACGGTCTTCGCGACGTACGCCTCGCTCGGCACGATCGCGCACGCCCACACGGCCGGCCTTCCGGCCTGGGACCTGATCGTGGTGGACGAGGCGCACCGCACCAGCGGGCGCCTGGGCAAGCCCTGGGGGGTTGTCCACGACAACGGGCGCGTCCCGGCCACGGCGAGGCTGTACATGACCGCGACGCCCCGCCTGTGGCAGGCCGACAGCGCCGGCGACGACACGCAGGAGCAGTCCGGCGGCGCCCCGGGCGAGCTGGCGGCCTCGATGGAGGACGACCCGGACGGCATCTTCGGCGCCGTGGCCTACCGGTTGCCCTTGGAGGAGGCGCAGGACCGCGGCATCGTCGCGCCCTACCAGGTGGTGTGCGTGGAGGTGGCGGACCCGATGCTGCAGAGCGCGATGCTCACCGCCGCAGAGGAAGGGGAAGTGCGCGGGGCACGGCTGGCCGCTCTGCAGACCACGGCAATGAAGACGGCCGTGGAGGAGGAGCTGACCCGGGTGCTGACCTTCCATCAGCGGGTCGCCGAGGCCGAGGCCTTCGCCCAGGGGATGCCGGGTACCGCGGCGGCTCTGTGGCAGGCCGATCCGCAGACGTACCCGCGTCCGGAGGCGGTGCGGGCCGACTGGCTGTGCGGCGAGCACAAGCCGGTGTACCGGCGCAGCGTCCTGGGTGACTTCGGCGCGGGCCGCGGCCGTGACGGCGCCCCGGTGGAGAAGTGGTTCCTGTCGTCGGTGAAGGTCCTCGGTGAAGGCGTGGACACCCGTGAGTGCGATGCGGTGCTCTTCTGCGATGTCCGCGGGTCGATGCCCGATCTGGTGCAGGCTGTGGGCCGGGCGCTGCGGATGCATCCGGGCGAGGGCAAGGTCGCCAGCCTCGTGGTGCCGGTCTTTCTCGGGCCCGGTGAGTCGCCGGACGACATGCTCACCTCTCCGGCGTATCACGGCCTGGCGAAGCTGCTGACCGCTCTTCGGGCCCACGACTCGCGGATCGTCGAGGCACTGTCCGAGCCGAAGAGCACCAGCACCCCGGCCCCGGCCATAGTCCGCGACGACGAAGCCGGGGAAGGCGACTGCGGGGACAGCGCAGACGGAGCGGATGGTGAGCCGGTCAGCCGTCCGGCGCGGGAGCTGCTGAAGTTCTCCTCGCCGCGTGACGCCGGGCAGCTGGCGGCGTTCATCCGGTTGCGGGTCCTTAGCCCCGAGCGGGTGTACTGGCGGCGCGGGATCCAGGCCGCCGCGCGCTACGCCCAGGAGTTCACGGACCTGCAGGTGCCGTACAACTTCCGCACCCCGGGCGACTGGTCGCCGGCGGAGTTCCCGCTGGGTGTGTGGCTGGCCGACTGCCGGCGCTACTACAGCGTCGGCAGCCTGGAGGAGGGCCGGGTTGCCCAGCTGGAGAAACTCGGCATGGTCTGGTCGACGATGGACGCCGCTTTCGAGGAGGGCCTCGCGGCGGCCGCCGGCTGGGCAGCTGAGCACCGGGTCGGGCTCGCGGCGCCCGTGGACGCGGTCTTCCAGGGCTACCCCGTGGGCACGTGGTTGAGGAATCAGCGTGCGGCCGCGCGCCGGTCCCCCGAGCCCGGTGACGACCAGCCGCAGGTCAGTGCCGCGGCGTTGTCCGATGAGCGCCGGCAGGCACTGGAGGCCATCGACCCCGGCTGGTGCCCCGACTGGGCCGTCGACTGGCAGCGCTGCTTCCGGCTCGCCTGGGCCCACCTGCAGGAGGAAGGGACGTTGCCCGCCGGCACGGTGGACGGCGAGGCCCTCGGCACGTGGATCGCGGCGCAGCGCAAGGGCTTCACCAAGCTCGCCGCGACCCAGCAGTGGCTGCTGACCAGCGTGCTGGGCATCGAGCCGGCCGCGCCGAAGCGCACGCGGGCCGGTGCCTGGGCCCAGAACCTTGCCGCCGCGCGGCAGTTCGTCGAGCGGGAGCAGCACCTGGAGGTCCCCCGCAGCCACCGCGAAGTGGTCGAGGGCGTAGAGACCCGCCTAGGTGTATGGGTCAACAACCAGCGGAGCCGGGCCGCGACGCTATCCCCGGAGCAGGTGAAGCAGCTATCCGAGATCGGGATGCGGTGGTCGTGATGGGCATCGCCGTCACGGCGTCGCGCACCAGCTGGCGTGTGATGCGCGCCCTGGCCACCGAGACGCGGGCGCCGGCGCCCGTACGTGATCCGGGCTGGGGCGCCCACCGCACCCAGCCAGACGAGGGAGGCACACCATGAGCACCGAGCAGCACGACGCGGACGCGTACGGCGAGGAGCTGGCCCGCATCAGCCACCACCAGCACGAGGCCACGGCGGCGCGGTTCACCGTCTTCCAGGCCCTGGCCGCCGTCGGAGTCGGGCCCGAGCAGGCGGACGAGATGGTGTCACGGCTGGAGGCCGGGGCAGTGGCCGGGGCGCACACCTGGATCTCCGAGAGCAGCGCCCCGCACGGGTCCGAGCAGCGCTTCGAGGACGGCTGGTTCGCCGGTGTCCGCGATGTCGCCAGCTACCTGCTGCGCATCGCCGACACCACCGCCGCTCAACGCGGGCGCGCCGCCTCAAGCGCCCTGATGGTCGCCCACCTTCGGCAGCCAGCCGCCCCCGCCCCGCAGCCCCCGGCGCAGGAACCGGCGGCGACGCGGGATCTTGCTACTTGAGGTTGTCGTGGCGTGGTCGGCGAGCCATGAACCCCAAGGCGACAGAAGGGCACATAGTGGGGCCTTGGCCTCATGGGAGGCCTTCCCCTTGTCTCGCCGCCCGACCCGGCGGACCTCCGATGGGGAGAAGGAGCCAAGCCCCGCCCGAGCAGGATCCACGCAGCCCGCTGTCATCGTCTCGCCTGGGCGCGTCGGGGTCGGTGACGACGCGCAGCAAGGGGAATCGCGATGAGTCACGGCAGCACGCTCAGCCAGCAGGCCCGCTACCGAGCCCGGTGCACCGGGCTCGGGCACCAGGCTCAGCTCCAGTTCCTCAGCCGGACGCGTCCAGCAGTCCCCGTCCCGGCGGCCGGCAACGACCAGGCCCTGCTGGAGGCGGCACTGCTCGAGGGGATCGACGGTATCGTCGGCTGCTCCGCTCACCCAGCGGGGATCCAGTCGGTCCTCCCTCGCCCCGATCACCTCACTGCGCGTCTCGATCTCTATCTCGGCGGGCGCGAGCGCATGCTTCCAGCGCACAGTCTGGAGAGGCTCCTGCCCACCCACTACACCGGCCCGGATCCAGCCCCTGGCAGCGTCGGCGGTACCGCAGGAATCCGCCTGTTGCGCATCGATGAGGACGGGCTGCACCTGGGCCTGGTCGGCAGCAGCGCCTCGGCGACGCTCACCGGCCCGACATCGGCCCAGTGGCGCGCCTGCGTAGCCGACCATCGGTCCTGGTGCGCTGAGAATCAGCTGGAACCGTTGTGGGACAGCGCGGTTCTCACCGAACCGGAGATCGCCCTCCGGGCGGAACACCCGCTGTGGGAGCGGATGCTCACGGACAGCGCCTGGCTCGGCAGCGGCCTGCTGCGCCGTATCGGCCTCTTCCACACCGTGTGCTCCGCGTACTGGCTGCGCTACTGGTACGACGGCGAGGACTGGAAGATCGACCTCTCCTACGAGCACGGCGTTCCCGCCGACCACGACGCGCTCGTGGAGCACCTCGTCCACCCGGTGTGGGGCCTGCCACTCCGGGTCGATCACCGCCACTGCGAGTGTCGCCCGTGCGAGTGCGATGGCGGGCGCGAGCGTCAGTGCGCGATCGAGCTCGCGCCCGTGGGCAACCGCTGCGGCGGCGTCAGTTTCCGCTTCCGTTCCGCGCCACAGCACCGCGACCTCAGCACGCGGTACACGAGGTTGCTGGCCGCGGGCGCCGGGCAAGGCTGGCTCCAGCGGAGTCTTCCCCGGCATCACCGGCAGGCGGAAGCCTCAACCACCGCTTGCTGCTAGGCCGCCGGCGCAGCGTCGGCGGCTCCTGGAAGAACACGGTCGAGCCACTGCAGGTCAGCGCCAGCTGCGGCGAGGTGACCGCGTTCTTCGCCGAGGTCGTCAACCGCATCGGTCTTCAGCAGCCTCACCTGGAGTGTTCCTGGTCTCTGGCCCGTGGCGTCCGTCAGGTCCAGGGTGCACATGACCCCGGGGATGCGTCCGTTGCAGTGAGCGCCCTTCAGCCTCAGCCCGAATCCGTGGTCGGGATCGAGGAGGTGGTCCCGCAGCTGATCGTGATCGCACCAGCCGACGCCACGTCGTTCCAGGCGGACCACCCACTGCGTGGAGTGCTTCCGGCGTACGTGCACGCTGTATGCGTCAGTGGCGTTGTGCAGCATCGCAATCCGCCGCAAGAGTCCGCTGCCGATCCAGGCCGTTTCCTGAAGGCGGCCGAAGTGGACGCGATGGCCGTTGATGAAGTCGGCCTCCTGGGGCAGCCGGCGCCCCAAGGGACCTTGCCACAGAGCCTCGTCGTGGGGGACGCCCCACTCCTGGTGCCATTTCCGGGCAGTGGCGGCGAACTGATCGGGAGTGATGTTGTCGAGGTGGATGGCGGCGCCGGTACCGGCCTGGCGGAGGACAACATGCCCGTCAGCGGTGATGACGCGCAGTCCCGCGAGACCGTAGGTCTCGTCGTCGCTGGTGAGGAACGGCAGGACCTGTTCAACGAGCATGGTCGGGAAGGCAACGGGGTCAAGGCACAGGTGCAGGCCGTCGGCGGTGGAGTGTGCGGAGGCGATCCCCAGCGGGTGGGCGTACCAGTCGTAGGGTCCGCCGATAGCACTGAGGAACTCGGCTTCGAACACCTGCTGTTCCAAGGACGGCTCGGGGATGACCGGCGCGCTGGCGGGGACGCACTTCAGCAGGTCCAGGGACTGGGTGTGCTGAAGGCCTGTGCACAGGGTGAGAAGGCGGGCTCGGTCGGCGAGCCGGCTGCGGTCCGTCATGACGTGCTCCTCGGTCCGCCGACCCGGAGAAGAGGACGCGTCGTACTGCCACAGATCGCGCGAAAGGGAAAGGTTCGATGAGGCAGAGCCGCGCTCCGTCCGGCACATGCGCAGCGGGTCGGCGTGCGTACGGCCTGGGCTTCCTCCAGCCACCGGCCACCTCACCATGCCGGGCGGTGCGCGGCGCGGTGGCGCGCAGTGCCGCAGGACACCGGGTCGCCCGAACGGCCGCATGCTCGGCGGCGCGGCCCTTGTCTCAGAAGGAGAAGGCGGAGCGGTTGAGGGCGGCGATGTGGGCGCGGGTGCGGTCGTCGAGCTCCAGACGGCCCCAGCGCCGGTTCGCGAAGTAGACGCCCTGGGAGGGGTCGGTGGTCCGGAAGTAGATGTGGCAGCCGTCGTCGCCCTCGCCGCAGCGGCACCAGTGTTTGGTGACGGTCCAGCCCAGCCCGGTGGGGGGTTGCGTGAACAGGGGCAGCAGCTCGGAGCAGGAGGGCCCGTCAGTGGTCTCCACCGTCCATTGCCGGCCGCCGAGGGTGGTCTGCCACAGGTCGGTTCCGTTGAGGGAGCCGGGGCCGGTGGTGGCCAGGATCCTGCGCAGCAGCGCGGATCCGAAGAAGGGGTTCCAGTTCATGGCGTTGTGGGCGGCGTCGGCAGCATGCTCGGCGCGGCTCCAGGTGTCGCTGTGAGTGAAGACGGCGTCGGCGCCGTAGTAGCCGGCCAGTCCGTGGGCGATCCGGTGCCACCAGCGGGGGTTGAACCCCCGCAGGCGCACCTCGCCGGTCTTTCCGGGCCGGTACAGACGGACGTCGGTGGCGGTGGTGCGGAAGCGGAGGCCGAAGACGCCACGTGCGTGGTCACGGAGTTCGCCGGCGGTCGGGTCCGCTGTGGGCAGCAGCCTCTCCGCCCACGAGTGGATCACGTATGGCTCGTCCAGCAGGAAGAGGGTCAGGCGGTCTGGTTCGGGGTGTACCCGCTTGATGCCGATGGGATGACGTGAGAGTCCGCCGAGGCCGGCTGCGGCCAAGGCGACCGCGCTTTCGAGCTCGGCCTGGCCACGGTGGCGCGCCGCCGGGATTCCGCAACAGGTCGCGCTCGACGGGAGGGCGGTGGCCAGGATCTGCTGCCGGGTTTCTCCGGTGCACCGCACACGAGGGGGTACGGCGTCGGTCATCTGGTGTTTCATCGCACGGTTTCCGCGCCGCAGTGGCCCCTTGGACGGCGGCGCTGATGACTACTGCGACGACGCGATGTTGTCCTCCCCCGACGTGGAGGAGCGGAAGCTTCTGACCGGTGTGCCCGGCGACTGGCATGTTCCAGGGGCCTGCCCTTGTCGCGCGGCCGGGTGCTCCAACCCACTGCCATGAGAGCCGACCGTCCGCGCGGTGGTCAACGCGCCACACCGGGGTGGGGAACGCCGAGCAGCTTGGCGAGCTGCTCGAGGTCCTGTTCTTTCCGGACCAGCGTGATGGCGCCGTCACCGAGACGCAGCACGCCCTGGTCGCGCCCGCGGGCCTGGTAGGCGGCGCCGGGGATGCGGATCACGCTGGTGGTCAGGACGTCGGCGACGTCCTGGACTTCGGCCCCGCCGGTCCACACCAGGCGGGGGTTCGGCTGGCCCGGTGCGGCGTCCGCCCAGGCGGGCCAGCAGTCGAGTGGCCGGCGGTAGAAAGCCTCGGTGCGCGCCATCAAGGCGGCGCGCAGCGGCGTGCAGGCCGATGGTGCCCAGTGGTGGGCGTGGGCGGCTTCCGCGGTGGTGAGCTCGGGGAGCTGCCACAGGGGTTGGGTTCCGGGCTTGATGTGCCAGGAGGTCTCGAAATCCAGGATGGGGGTGAGGTCGGGGTGCGCCTTGGTTCCCTGCGTGTCGATGAGGTCGAGGCGCGCCCCGGTGGGCAGGTGCTTCAAGCGCAGCCGGCGGCGGCCGACACCGATCAGGCGCAGGCCGGGGATGCCGGAGATGTGGGTGCGGTGGTGGAGCAGGGGGAGCATCCGGGCGGCAATCCGGCAGGCGGTGTTGGTGTGGACGTCCAGGCGGTCGGGGTGGACCGCGATCCAGTTCAGATAGCCGGTGATGCTCGCCATGGCGGTCGCCCCGGGGCGCTCCCAGGGATGCGGATGGGCTTCGGTGCTCATCAAGCAGGTGACGAGCAGGGCCTGGAAGCGCTGCTGGGCGGGGCTGCCGGAGTCCAGGTGGATCTGGCCGGTGCGGGTCTGGGGGACGCTGCGGAGGGGGAAGCCCAGCAGATCCTGGCAGGCGCGCAGGTGTGCGCGGTTGCGGGTGTGCGGCATGGCGGGGTCCGTTCGCGGCACGCTGCCCGGGCACAGCGTCCCTGCTGGCGGGCCGCTCGGCATGAAGTACGTGATGGTGGTGCGGGACTGGGCATCGCACCCTTGGGGCCCTCCGCTGTTCACCCGGGCGAACCGCTGGCCTCCGGGCCGTCCCCCGGCCCTTGGCCTCACTGTAGGAGGCGGCGGTCCCGGCCCATGAAGTGACACACCGGTCCATGCGTTCCTCCGGGTGAACACCCAGATGCTGCGGCTACCGGCCGAACCCGTCCTCGCCGAGAAGGTCATCGGCTCGCTCGGAGAGGTCACTTCGTCCCGAGTGCCCCATGCCGAGCGACCGGGGCAGTACGGGTCCGAGGACTTCCCGCAGAGCGGCGACGGCCTCCTCCAGCTTCTCGGGAGGAAGACCGTTCACCAGCTCGTGGAGCTCTTCACGCTTCTCTTCGCTTGTCGCCACACGCCGAGCGTACGAACCGAACCATCGGTCCGCCGCCCGGCTCCTGCCGCGTGTGCTCTTCATGCTGCTCACCACGGCCTGGCACCGATTCGCCGTGAGAGGGCCAGCCGACTGGCCCAAAGCGGTCAAGTAGCCCGCCGGGGATCCGTCGACTGCCGCGTGGTCGCTCGGCACCGAGGACGCCGGCATCTATGCCAGTGCACATGGGAAACACAGATGGAGGCGGCGGCTGGTACCGCCGTGCGGTGACGGAGTTGCTGTGGGCAGAGTTCGGCGCGACCAAGGACTGGCCGGCCGGGCTGGGGACGGCTTCCAGGCTGCTGCTCGAGCTGGACTACCTGCTCCCCAAGGAGTTCACCAGCATCCTCGACGCCGCCGCCCGTCAGTCACAGCCCAAGGGCGGGAGCGTGGACGCGCAGTTGGGCCACGCGGTCATGGCTGAGGCACGCCGTCTCCTGGGCGACGAGACATTCGACAAGCTCATTGCCTGCGCCGCGCAGATCAACACCCCCACGCCGAGCGGTCCACCAGCCGGGCGTACTGCCACGCAGACCAGCAGGTTCGCCGCTGGGGCGCAGTCAGCGCGGACACTGGCTTCATAGCCCTGCCGCTGCGCCGGCCAGCACGCCCAGCAGCGCGCCGGTAAGCATCCAGGGCCCGAACGCGATCATGCTGCGGCGGTCCGCGCGCCGGGCCGCCAGCAACGCCAGCCCGTGCAAGGATCCCAGGGCCAGGCTGGCGAGGGCTCCGAGGTACACCACCGGCCACCCGTACCAGCCGAGGGCGCACCCGAGGCCGAGCGCCAGCTTCACATCGCCGAAGCCCATGCCGCTCGGCCGGACCAGGAGCAGCACGAAGTACCCGCCGCCGAGCGCCAGTCCGCCGAGCAGCGCGCCGGTCCACGATCCTCCCGCCCCCGGCGTCCATGCCGCCGCGCCCAGCAGGGCAACCAGAGCGAGCGCCAGCGGCAGGGTCAGCACGTCCGGCAGCCGGCGGACCGACCGGTCGACCTCGGCCAGCAGCACTCCGACCGGGGCCGCCAGGAGCCAGACCGCCAACTCCGGCCGGGGCCCCACCGCCGCCGCGAGCGCCGCGGCCGCCACCGCGGTCACCGCCACCGGCCACAGCGCCCCCTGCCCGTACCCTTCGCCGCACTCCCCGCAGCGGGGAAGCCCGAGCCAGCCGGTGACCGGGTGCCCGCAGGGTCCCGTCGACTGCCAAGGCTCCCCCGGCTCGACGCTCAGCCGGTACCGGGCGTGCGGCACGAGCAGTCCGGCGACGGCCCCGTAGGCCGCAGCGAAGAAGATCAGCACCACAGGCATGGCCCGAAGACTACGGACTCGCCGGGCCGTGCTCCCCCGGCGCCTACTGGCCGGGACGCTCGCGCCGTGCGGCCTGGATCGAGGCTTCCAGCGCAGCCATCAGGTCCACGGGCGGGGCCGGCTCTGCGGGGGGTTCGAGTTCCCCGCCGGCAGCCTTCGTTTCGACCAGGCGGTTCAGTGCGGTGGCGTATTCGTCGTGCTGCTCCGGCGGGGCAGGCTGCGCGAGGGCTTCGACCAGGACCTCGGCCATCGCCAGTTCGGGATCCGCCGGGCGCGCCACGGACCCGACCCGCTCGGGCGGCTCGACCCGCTCGTGCGGCCAGTACAAGGTGTGCAGCAGAAGACGGGTGCCGCCGTAGGGCCGCAGGATCGCGGGGCGCTCGCGCGTGCGGATGGCGACTTTGCCCGCACCCACGCGGTCCGCACGTGTCAGCGCTGTGGCGAGCAGGGTGTACGGCCGCTCGGCGCCGGGCCCGTGAGGTTCGACGTAGTAGGCCCGCGCGTACATCACGGGGTCCACGGTGTCCGTGGGGACGAAGCCGACGAGCTCCACGACTTTGCGGGTGGGCAGCGGAAGGCGGGCCAGGTCCTCGTCGCGGAGGACGATGGTTCCGGCCGCCGTCTCGACTCCCCGCGCGACCTGCTCGTAGGGGACCTCCTGGCCGTCGGATTCGCGGATCCTCCGGTGCCGGATTCTGGAGCCGTCCACGGCATCGACCTCATGGACCTGCCCCGCGTGCTCGGCACGCGTTGCGGGGTACAGCTGCACAGGCAGCACGATCAAGCCGACGCTCACCGTCCCGCTCCAGATCGGCCTCATGCCTGGCGGAGGTCAGCGCGGGGACGGGCGCAGGTGCGCGCTGGATGCCGTGTCCGTCCGTGCCCGCCAGTCGCGCGGGGACCAGTGCTCGCTCATAGCTCGAGCGTCCTCGCGGGCCGTGCCGCGCGCACGCCGGAAGCCTCCGGAGGAGGGCCGCGCTTTCAGGTCGCACCTTGCTGGTGTCTCGACGTGCGACGAAATTCGAACACGTGCTCTAATTCGATGCATGGCCACCTTCCCCCACGATTTGGTGCAGGCCCAGCGAGACTGGATCACCACCTACCAGGCGCTGGCCGCGACGCCGAGGTCGAACGCCACCACGGCGCTGCGGCGCCGCATGCTTCGCCTGTCCGTCCGGATCTTCTGCCACCCCTATTGGTCCGCCGGCCCGGGCCGCTCCTCGGCGGGCCAGGTGGAGCTGCGCCGCCAGGCCCGCTCCGCCGAGGCGCACCGGGCAGGTGAGGCATGACGACGCCGTGGGTGCTGTCCCATCGACAGGTAGCGATCTTGTGCACGATCCGGGAGTCGATCGCGGAGCACGGCGAGGCCCCGACCATCAGGGAGATCGCCGACCAGGTCGGCCTGTCCAGCACGGGGACCGTCGCCTACCACCTGGACCGGCTGGAGGAGCGCGGGCTGATCAGCCGTGAACGGCGCTGGCGTTCGGTCCGCCTCGGAAGCTGACGGCCATCGTGCAACGTCGCCAGCGAGAAGGGCCCACCGACGATCAGGTCCGGGACAGGACTGCGGCGACGCGCCTGCGGATACCCGCGTGCAAGTCGCGGTACCGGCCGTCGTACCGCGGGTCGTCGAACTTGTAGTCCATGGTGGTGAAGCGCAACTCGATCAAGCCCGTGGCCGCCTCGTCGTCCAGCCGCACCCAGTGCGCGGTCCGCGGATAGAGCTGGTCAAGGTGGTGTGCGCGGCGCACGGGCAGGCCGAGCTCGGTGTCGGTGAGCGCGGCGACCAGTTCTTCCTTGCGATGGGGGACGCCGGTGCGGTGGTCGATGTCGATGCACCAGCGCACCGGGCCCAGCCCTTCGTAGCCCCGGATCGACGGTGCTCCCTTGTGGCCGGTGACGAGGTCCGCGGCGACGACGTTGTGGAAGAGCGGCAGTCGTCGCAGGAGTCCACTGCCGAGCCATGCACCGGCCTCGAAGTTCTGCGCGTACCGGCCCGTGCGCCATTGCTGGGCGAAGGCCGCTTCCTCCGGGGACCTCCGCGCGGGGCCCTTCCACAGCGGGATCCAGCCCGACTCCCTGGTTCGCTCCAGGAGGGACCTCTCGGCACGGTCCCACGCGGACGGGGGCAGGCCGGTCAGCCATACCGACGTCTGCCGGCCCACTTCGCGCAGCTCGATCCCACGTTCGGTCCGCCGGTGGATGCGCAGGCCGAGCAGACCGTGGACGTCTCCATCAGGCTCGTAGACGGGCAGGAGCATGGGCAGGAGTTCCTTGGCCCGCCCTTCGCTCTCCACTTCCAGACTCACCCACCCGGCGTGCGGCCGGACGCGGCGGATCCCGAGGGCGAACTCGGTGAAGTCGTACCGGGAATGGAGCGCCGCGCCCAGGACGTAGGCCTCGAGCAGGCGCTGGTGGGCGGAAGCGGGCTCCGGGATCGCGGCCCTGCCGGGCTCCAGACCGCGCCGGGCCTGCTCATAGCTCTCCCCGGTGTAGCGCCTGCGGGCTTCGGCCCTCTTGCTGAACCGGTTGTGTCGCATCGGAAGACTCCCTTCGTCCCCGCACCGCGGCCCAGGTACAGCGAGGGGTGAACTTCCCGTGGTCAGATGCGTCCTGCGTCTGCGTGGCTTGAAGCCGGCCTCCTTCGCTCCCCGCTCCCGGCGCCCGTGGGGCCGCAACGCCTGGGGGAATCCGCAGCCTGCCACCGGCCGCAACGGCCACCACTATGGCGTCTTGAAGGACCGGCCCCGCCGGCCCGGTGCCTTGGCCTGTGCGGGGTTCACCCGGTTGGGGGCTGGTGATCGCCGGTATCGCCGATCCATGCGCGGCCCCTGCCCCCGCTCTTCACGCGTCCCTTGCGCCCAATGCTGTGGCGATCGACCGGGCGAGCGGGGGTGTGATGGGGAAGGCGGAGGTGTCGGTGCCGCGGCCGGCCGCGACGTCCAGGACGGTCATCAGCAGCGTCGCCCGGGTTCCTTCGCGGGTGCGGATTCCCACCCACCCGCCGAGGGCCTCGGCCGCGATATCGCTGGAGGGCAGCGCCCGGACCTGGAGGCCGTCGACGTCGGTGTCGATCCATCCGGCGTCGTCCCAGGCGAGGTCGACCGCGAGCATCCACTCGTCGATCGCGGTCGTCAGGCGGCCCTCGAGGGCCGCGATGGCGTGCTCCTGGTGCACGTACGCGCGCGGCACGCCCTCCCAGCGCGGGTCGTCGCTCGCAGGCCGCCCTCGCCCGGTCCCCTCGGCGCGGTCGAATGCCAGCAGGCGCAGGGCGGCCTCCACGGCCTGGTCCCGCGAGGCGCCGTCGTGCAAGGTCTGCGCGCAGCGGTCTGCGGCCGCGGCATGCCGGAGAAGGTATTCGCGGCGCAGCGCGGTGCTGGCCTCGGAGTCGCCGGAGAGGATCTGCAGGCGCTCGACGGCGCCGAGCTCGTGCAGCAGTGCTTGGTCTGGGCTGCTCATCGCTGCTCCTGGCCGGCCCGGAGCAGCGGGGCCAGGACCTCGAGCAGTGCGCAGGCGCCGTGTGGCCGGCTGGCTTCCTGTTGCGGGGTCCACGGCAGCGGCAGCCCATCGCCCTCCGCGCGCGGGAGGAGATGGATATGAAGGTGCGGGACGGTCTGTGTGGCCAGTGGCCCGACGCTGGTGATGAGGTTCAGGTCGCAGTCGAGTTCGGCGCCCAGCTCTGCGGCTCGTGCCATGGTCAGGGCGGTGATGGCGGGGTCGACGACGGCGTTGTCGACGTGGCGGCGCGGGATGACCAGGGTGTGCATGGCGTTGACGCCGCCGCGCGGCATGATGGCGAGCGCGTCGTCCCACTCCCGTACGACGGTGGCCGGCTCGGTGCCCGCGATGATGCGGCAGAAGACGCAAGTCTCGGCCACGGTGGAATCGCGGTGGACCAGCGGCCGGCCGATGTGCCGGTGTTCGGTGTGGACCGTGATGCCGCGTGTGGTGAGCCAGGTGCCGACGGCTTCGGCCACGGCCACGGCGCGGTGGCGGCCGTACCAGCAGTGGACGTACAGGTGTGCGGGGTTGTCGCCGGTGCGGCGCTCGGATAAGGCGAGGACTTCGCGGCCGGTGTCCGCGATGAGTTCGGTGGCGCCGGGCGCGGAGAGCACGTATGCGCGGACGGCGGCGTCGAGTCCGGTGAGCGGGACCAGGTCCTGGGTGGCAGCGCGCGCGGCGGGATCCCACAACCGGTTGGACACATCGAGCAGCAGGACGGGCGCCGCGTGGCGGGGCGGGTCGTTCCAGCGGGCGCCGTAGGAGGTGATGACGACCTGGGACGTTGCGGACACGAGTCCTCCGGAAGTGGGGTGGGCCCCGCCGTGGAGCGGGGCCCGAAGGGCTGGGCGTGCTGGGCGGATTGTCAGGGCCTACGGCGGGCCCGGCCGCGTTCTACTTCTGGGCTCCGGTGGCGAGGTGGTGGTGCTCCACCTCGGTCGGGATGCCGCGGGCGTTGAGGATCTCGGTCATGGCGTCGCCGATCGTCACGGCACGGGTGCGGCCGTCGTGGTCGCCGATCAGTACCCGGACGGTGAAGTTCTTCCGGGCGTTGAAGTCGAGCAGTGCCTTCGTCTGGCCCGCGATCTCCTCGAGCTTGGTGAAGGCCATGCGGGAGGCCATCACGTGCTCGATGACGTCCGCGTCCTTGCCGTCGCGGCCCTTGAGGTGTTCCTGCTGGTTGGGGTCGTCGAAGTCGACGCCGCGGAGGTCGACCAGGAGCGCGCCGACGACGGTCTCGGGCACGCCGTGGTCGAACCCGAACGTCTCGATGTGGACCCAGGGGAACGCGCTGTCGCTGTAGTCGCGCATGGCGGTGGTCTCCTCGTTCGTCGTGTGTGCGGTTCCACCATTCCGGCCGCGATGGGGCGGCGGCAGGGGGTTGGCGGTGTTTCCCGTTTCCCCTTTTGCGGCGCCGGTCAGCTCTCTTCGAAGCGGGCGGCGGCGCAGGAGTGGCAGATCGTCATCTGCTCGTGGTCGTCGCGCTCCGGGTACAGGGCTGCGGTGAACGGATCCGGCATGACCTGCACGTCCGGCCTCTCCTGACCGCACTCCTGGCAGACCAGGAGCGGTGCGATCTTCTCCAGGGCACGGTCGATGCGGTCGCCGGTGCGGTCCTGGGCATAGGCCTGGGCTTCGTCGAGCAGCTCGGCGGCGGACTCGATGTTGTCGTGGTCGACTTCGGTGAGGGAGACGGCGATCGTGCCGAGCACGTTGGCGAGGGCGGCGAGGACGCCCTGCTCCGGGTTGCGGTGGTCGTGCAGGGCCCGGAGGGCGGCTGCGTGCGGGGCGAGGTCGCTGGTGCGGGTCGCGGCGTCGCAGATGCGGTCGAGGCCGATGCGGACGATGGCGGCGGCCGCGGCGAGTTCTTCGTCGAGGGTCATGTTCTCGGTGCTGTTCACGGCGCGATGTCCTTCCGGAGCAGGGTCACAGGGCGGCGATGATCAGGGCTGCGAAGAAGAGGAACAGGACGTGGAACGACTGGTCCAGGGCGTAGGCGCCGGTGCCCAGGTGTTTGCCGGTGATGCCGTCGTCCTCGGTGGTGGTGTGCAGGGTGTCGGAGCCGAGCCGGTAGAACTCGGTCTGGCGGGTGACCTTGGCGAGCCAGGCGAGGGTGGTCCTGCGGTCCGCCCACCAGTGGCTTCCGGCGTCCAGGCCAAGGCCCAGGAGGAGGCCGGCGATGCTCAGGCGCAGGTCCAGGACGGCGGCGGCCAGGGCGAGCAGGAGGCCCTTGGTGAGGGTCAGGGTCAGGACGTGGCGGGTGTCGGCGAGGCGGCCGGTCCAGCCCTTCTTCCCCTTCGCCATGCTCTGGGCGGAGGTCTGCACCCAATGGTCACCGAAAAAATGTGCGACCCAGAGGGTGGCGAAAACGGCGGCGAACGTCGAAGCGGCGGTGTGCGGCATGATGACGGGTACCTCCTGGTGTCTTGAGTGGATGTCCGGAGGCCCGGGGCGGCCGACTCTGCTTGCCGGCGATGCGGCCGCCCTGGGGTGTTTCAGCGGCGCTTGTTCTTCTCGGCCTTCATGAAGGCCTCGAGCGCCTTGGCGGGGTCGCTGTGGCGGGTGTGGGTGGTGCCGTCCGCGTAGGTGGTCGTCTCGTTGCCGTCCTTGTCGACCACCGTCTTGACGGTCTGTCCGTTCTGGTGGGAGACGGTGGTGGTCGTGCCGTCCTGCTCGTGGATGTGGACGTGCTGCCCGCCGCGGACCTCGCCGTGGTTGACGAATCCCCTGAAGCGCTTGCTCATGAGCGTGACCCTTCCTGTGGAGTGTGCGGATGCGGGCGGTGTGATCAGTCGAGGGGGACGATGTCGTCGGCCGAGGTGAGGATCTCGCCCTCGCCGTCCCAGTCGATGAGCCATTGGCCGAGTGCGGTGCGTGCCGCGGTGCCGGTCTTGGTCTCGTCGTTGCGGTGGCGGACCCGGTCGCCGGCCTGGAGCTTGGCGACGGCGGCCTCGCGGGCCCGGTCTTCGCTGTCCCGGGCCTTGAGGCGGTCGGCCACGAGCTTCTTCGCTTCGGCGGGCGGGCCGGTCTGCAGGCCGTTCTCGTCGACCCAGTGGCCGTGCTCGGCGTATTGCTGGGCGACCTTCTGGTAACGGCTGCGGGCGGTGGAGCGGGACACCTCCAGCGAGTTGGCGATGGCGCCCCACGACATCTTGTACTGGTCGCGCAGGATCAGCAGCAGGAGCTCCAGGCGCCGGCCGGTGAGTTCGGCGAGCCAGTTCAGGCCGATGGCCAAGTGGTAGCCGTCCTCGGCGTTGGCCGGGTTGCCGCCCGTCTCGGGCGCGGGAAGGGCGCGCAGGAAGCTGTCGAGGTAGCCCTTGGCGACCCAGCCGTAGAGGACACCGGTGGGGTCGTCCTGCTTGTTCCAGCGGATCGTGAGCTCGAAGTCGCCGTCGTTGGTGGCCTTCAGGTTGTGCTCCACGGGGTGCCCCCTTCCACGCTGTGCGACTTTCGCACACCAAAGACTGTACGAGATCCGCACAGCACGGGGAAGGGCACTCTTCGGCCAACCCGCCTACGGAACCGGTCACTTCGACGACCGACAGACCAACACACGCCCTCCGCCTGCCGTTACCAGTCCGGCAGGGCAACGTGCGTCCAGCTGGCAGGCCGGTGTCCAGCGGTCTCCCGTTCGTCGGGGAGACCGGGCCACGCCCACCGGAAGCCCGTGGCCGACAGATCAGATCGATAGGCCTCGTAGCAGTAGGGCGGCTGGTCCACGCACGCCAGCCGGCCCGCACAGTAGCTGCCTTCGCCGCCGTAACCGATCTGGCGGCGAACGGAGGACAGCTCAGCGTTCGGATGCCGACGCGGACGAAGACGCCGTGCCGGGCGAGGGCTCGATCTCAAACGCCTTGGCGAGCGGCGTGCCGGGGAACAGGCGGGCCACCTGCTTGGTCAGCTGCAGCATCACGTTCACCAGCGGGATGCTGTCGCTGCGGATGGTCTTGAGCCACAAGAAGAGGGTCGCAGGCACGGTGAGCAGCAGCAGCCACGGCGTCCACCAGAACACGGTCGCCACGCTCAGCACCGCCGCGCCGGCCGAAGCTGAGCCCCAGGCCACGCGGAAGAGGCGGCTGTACATGCTGTTGAGGTTGACGCTCCAGCGGTACTCGCCCTTCTCGCGCCGTACCTTCGCTCGCAGTATCGGCCAGTAGTCGAAGTACAGGTCCCAGGGGTCGACCAGCAGCATCACGCCTATGAGGACGAGGCCGGATCCGAACCCGCTGTAGGTGCGGCCGAAGCTGGTGGTGAGGGCGTAGTCGAGCATTGCGCCGCCCATCATCAGCAGGCCGCCCAGGCCCCGGCCTGTGAGCAGCGCGATGTCCTGCCAGACCTGCAGTTGGCTGCGCTGTCCGGTGCCCTGGGGTTCGGGCAGGTCGTCCGCGATGCGCTCGCGGCGCTGGACGCCCTCCTTGAGGAAGCCTTCAGCCGTACGCAGCGCCCGGTCGACGTCGGCGAGGAAGTACTCCTCCTGCAGTTCTGGCGGCAGCGGGGCGTTGTGCACGCTGACTGCGACGTTGATGTCGGTGGGTGGCATCGCGGTGCGCAGCTGTGCGAGTTCCTCCTGGAGGGTGGTGGTCTGGGCCTGGGCCCGGCCGGCGAGGAGCTCAGCCTCCTGGCGGGCCTGGCGGGCCAGCTCCAGTTCCTGCCTGGCGATGCGCAGTTGCTCGGTGAGGGTGTCGATCTGCTCCTGGGCTGCGGCCGGCGCCGCAGTCAGCGCATCGAGATCCTCCTGGAGCCGGGCTACCAGGCGCAGCAGGAGCAGTGTCAGTTGGTGTGCGCCGAGGCGTTCTTGTTGCAGTTCCAGGGTTCGGTCGGTCATCACGGCGAGCCGGTCGTTGGTCTTCTCGATCACCGCGAGGGCGCCGCCGGGCGAGGCCGGGCTCTGCGGTGCGGCGGAGGGAGGCTTGTCGGCGGCCTGCCACAGGCGGTGCGCCCGCTCAAGGTCCAGGGCCCGCTTGCGCGGCTCGGTGACCACCGCCTTGACCACGGCGTCGACGAAGGCCTTCGGCGGCACTTTCCCGCTGAGGTTGTCGCTGATGGTCGACTTCCCGTACGGCACCGCTTCCTGCAGCTGACGCAGCGTGATGCCGTGCAGGTCGATCAGGTCGCGCAGGAACTGGGCCAACTCCGCGGCCTGCGGGGTCTGCGCGCGTAACGGAGCCCATGCCCGTCCCCGGCCCTTGCGGCCCGCCATCATGCCCCCCGGCTTTGTCCGGCCGTGTCCCGGACAAAGCCCTGCCTGTCCGGAGTTCACCTGGTCGAAGGGTACGGACAAAGTGCCGGACACACACCGGGGCGCCAGGCTCATGACCAGAACCGCTCGGTCCCCCAACCCGCCCAGTCCCCCAGGGAGCTGTCCCCCATGGCCCGCCCCACCACGTCCTTGCCCGCCCGCGCCCGTCGTACCCCGGCCTGCACCGCAGGTCCCGGGCAGCTGACGATCCCCGCAAAACGATCACGCTGCGGGCGTACGCGCAGCAAACTGCCCCGTATGAGTGAACTCGCCATCGACACCAGCGACGGCGGCCGGGTCATCGACCTGCGCCGGGAACCGGGCGCCGCCGACCGGCTGCCCCGGGGCAAGGCCGGTGGCCGCTACCGCTGCTGTGCCTGTGGAGGGAAGCTGATATTCACCGGCCCGGCCACCCCTGACTCCGGCTTCACGCCCCGCTTCCGCCACGACGGCAGCGGCCCCGGCACCGACCGGTGCGGCGCGCCCGCGCCTCACCAGGCCGACGTCCAGGCCGACCTCACCGTCATCCTCGATCTGCGCGACCAGTTGGTGCGCGCCCTGCCCAGCGCAACCGTCTGCCTCCAGATCGACCCCCAACTCGCCGGGCAGCACTGGGAACTGCCCCCGGCCCTCATCGTCCGCAGCACCGACGACGTGGTCATCATCGAACGGCCGCGCCGCCCGCTGATGCGCTCCACGGTCGATGCCCGCCTGCAGACCGTCCACACCCGGTACGGCGAGAGCGCGACGCACTGGTGGTTCTTCGACCGCGACGACGCCGTGCACTACCTGACGGCCGGCACCGTCAAGGTCCGCCCCAACGGCAAGCCGGACACCCACCACAAGGTGCGCCCCACCCCGGTCCAGCGGCAGATCACCAGCGCGGGCGGCGCGGTCTGCTGGATCGCCAAGGACACCGTCCTCATCCCCTACGGCGGGCATCCCGGCACCTACCCCGCCCACGAAGGCGAGGACTGGAGCGGCGAGATGGCGTCCTGGGCGAAGGACTGGAAGATCTCCCACCCCTACCCGGCCGACGGCGCCGCCTGGTGGGGCCTGATTCCCCTCCCCCTGATCACCCTCGGCCAGCACGCCGCATTCCGCCCCGCCCCCGCCTTCCGCCTGATGACCGCCCTCGAGAGCGCCCAGCACGGCCGCGAAGCCCACCGCCGCCGCCTCGCCCGGGAACACGCCCAGCGCCAGAAGGACGAGCTCCGCAGCACGCCGCCCGTCCCGCTCCCCGTCGAAGCACCGACCGACGACGCACCGGCAACACCCCCCGCACCGCCGACGCCCCCGGCGCTGCCACCCACCCACACGACCCCAGCGGCCACGGAGCACCCCCCGACGCCGCCGCGCCCCGCCCTGCCACCGACCGCTCCGCCACAGGCACCCGTTCCCCGCATCCCTGCCACACGCACGCGATTCAGCTGGCGCAGCCTGCTGCCACGCCGCTGGCGCCGACCCCGCTGAACAGGGGGGCGCCCGGTCCTCGCGGAACCGGGCGCCCCCCGCATGCTCACCGACGTTACTGCGACTCTCCGTCCTGGCTCTCCACGCCGAGCGCGTCGATCTCCGCCCCGTAGCAAGTCGCCTCGATCTCGGCGACCTGGTGGGCCAGGAGCAGCGCCTCCTCCCGAGTGTGGCGGAACGCGACGGCGCGCCCGATGTCGGTGACGTGACGCCAGCCTTCGCCGTCGACCCAGGCCCGCAGGCCGGTGTCGGCGCCGTCGGTCACCGCCCATCGGTCACCGGGACCGTCCTGCTGACGCTTGACCACGACTTCGCCGTACCCGCCGGCGCCCGCGTCGGGAAGCGGCACGCGGAACTCCGAGGCGAGCGACAGCTGCGCGCGCAGCGCGACCGCGGCCACGGTTCCGCGCACCGCGCGGGTGCCGATCGACACCCCGGTGGGCTGGCCGGCCTCGGTCAGCCGCCAGTCCTCTTCGCCTTCCTTCACCCAGGCCAGCTCGCCGTCCGCTTCGTCGTTCCCGTACAGGGCCTCGATGTACGCGCCGGCCGCGAACGCCTGCGCCTCGCCCAGGTCGGTGAACAGCTCCGTGCTGCCCTCCCACGTGGGGTTGTCGTCCCATCCCGGTTCGAACAGCCGGCTTCGGTCCTGCTCGCCCGGCACCGCGGCGGCTTCGTCTCCGTGTCCCTCGCGCCCGGTCACCATCACAGGGCCCGCCCGTCCGGGCCGTACAGCTCCCCGTCCGCGCCCCGGTGCGGCAGCATCTCGCGCCGGTCGGCCGCTTCCCGCTCCCAGTCGAGCCACTCCTTGTACTCCTGCCGGATGTACGCCCTCGGCCCGCCGTTGGTGTCCCACTGGGGCGCATCCGGTCCGTGCAGGCCGATCACGTGCACCTCGCCGTGCTCGCGGTCGAACGTCATGAACTCGGCCGCCGCGCGCTCCGCCGTCGTGCTCGCCCTGTTGACCTCGTCGTCGGTGTACCGGCCGCAGAACCAGCCCAGTTCCACCTCTCGCGCGCCGCGGTCCAGCCATGCGGCCTTCCGCAGCAGGACCAGGCGGTGGTCGCCGCTGTCGATCCGGGGGCCGTTGCCGGTGAGCGCGGCCTCGGCGCGGGCCTTGATGCCTTCGGCCAGCAGCACCAGGGCCAGCTCCTCCTCCATCAGGACGGGGGCGCCGGCGTAGGCGGTCGCGTAGTCGGGCGCGCCGAAGTGCGGCGTCTCGAAAGGTTCCCAGGTGTAGCGGCAGCGGTGGCAGGTGAAGCTGGTGACGTCCTTGCCGCCGCCGGAGTAGCGGACGAGCGACACCTCGAGGTCGGTGCGTGAGCACAGCGGGCAGCGGATCGACGGATTGGTCAGCATCGTGTTTCCTCCCCTGGCTGGAGCCGGGGATCGGCTCCGGGCCGTCGTGCGGTGGTCGGTGTCGGCGGGGTGAGGCCACGCCGCAGGGAATGGGCCCGGGGCGGGCGGCGTCCCGGTGTGGACGTCGCGCGCCCCGGGCTGGGGGCCGCGTTAGCCGATGTGCCGGCGGGCGAAGGCGACGGCGACGGCCAGAAGCCCTTGGGCCTCGTCGGTGGTGGCCGTCTCCGCCCACGCCTCGTAGCAGGCGGTCGGGGCTCCGGTGGCAGCCCTGATCAGCAGCTCCATGCTCATCACGGCTGCCCGGTAGGTGTCGCTGGTACCGATCTCGTCCGCGACGGCCTGGAGGGCGTCGCCGAGGTTGACGCCGGTGCCGTCGGCGCGCAGGTGCTGCGCGGTGGCGTACAGATGGCGGGCGACCTTGCGGCTGTCCAGCGGCCGGCCGCTCAGTCCGTACAGGAGGTCCTTGTGCTCCCGCGTAGCGATCTCCGCTGCGCGGTGCAGGAGTTCTGCCGCGGACGCGGCGAAGTCCTCCACGAGCACCATGTTGTTCATCGTGTTCCCCTCCGGGTTCTGCCTCGTCGTGGTTTTCCGTCTGGGCGGGGCCGGGCCTGCGCCCTGGGGTGGCATGTCGCCGGGTATCGGGCCCTGTTTGTCGGTGGCGAGCGGGTGCCGACCCTGCCGAGCACGGCGGCCGACACCGGCGCTAGGAGGGGCTCGCCGGATGCCGGGGCCTCTCCCCCGCAGCGCTGCCGCCCGGCCGTCGTGGCGCCCTCGCTCCTTCTGCGGGCCAGCGGGTGCCGTCAGTCACGCGGTGTCACTGAGGAGGTGGACCCCGGCGGCGACAACGTGATCACGTTCCTTGCGCCCGAGCATGGCCATCGCGCGGCCGAGAGTGAGGCTGTGGATGGTCGGGAAGTAGGGGTTCTGGTCGTCGCGGACGCGGGCGTCGCGAGGGACTCGGATCGTGATGGTGCCGCTCGGGTCAGAGAGCAGAAGGCGGCGCCCATCCCGTTTCGGCTGTGATTCGGTGATGAGTCCGGTGAGATGCACCAGGGCTCCTTCAGGTGCCGCGGCAAGCGCCTGCTTGTTCCCGCCTGGGCCGGGTCCGGCGGCAGTACGGCACAGCTCGAGGACGTTCTTCTCGGTCACGGCTTCCTCGTCTCCGGTTACTGTCAGGTGGCCTGTTGGTTCGTCTGGGACTCTCGGTCAGCCGCCGTCGGTGCTGTTCGACCAGCGGTGCCCTGCCGGGCACTCGAGCGTGTGGACGCTGAGCAGTTGGTACGGGCCGCGGTCGTCCCACCGATGCGTTCCGGCCGACGCCATCAGCCCGCACTCGTACGCAGGGCACTCCCAGTCCGGAATCTCGTACGGCTTCAGAGGCCTCGGCTCCGTCGACCTCGACACCACAGCGGCGACCGGTGCGGGAGCCGGGAGGACTGGGACAGGCCGTGGCGCCGCCGGCGCTCCGCTGCTGCGGGAGTTGCCCCAGGCTGCGACGGCGATCCAGCCCCGTCCCCACAGCCGCGGCGGGATCAGCTGGGCCAGTCCGAAGGCGGCCACCGCGACCGTCGCCGCCGTCAGGACGGCCAGCGCGAGTGGGAGCTCCAGTACCCGCCACGAGACCGCTCCGGCCGCGGCGGCGGCGATGCCCACGACGGTCAGGTCGCCGTGGTAGATGGCCTCCGACAGCGGCCTGGCGATCAGTTGCTTCCACTTCATCAAGGCCTCCCGGGCCGGATGCAGGGTCAAGGGTTCGTTGTGGTGTCTCAGGAGGCTGATCCCACGGCCTTGCTGAGGATGTCGGCGTGGTCGAACGCGAGCGGCGGCAGGTCGCTCAGGGGCCACCACTGGGCGTTGGTCGCATCGTCGCCAGCCTCGACGATCGTTCCGGGGATGACGGTCAGGTGGTAGGCGACGGTGACGTACCTGCCGCGCGGGTCGCGGTCGGGCTGGTCGAACGTGCCGATCTGGTCCAGCTCTTCTGGTGTTGCGTGGACGCCGGCCTCTTCGGCGAGTTCACGGGCAGCGGCGGCGCGGCTCGTCTCGCCTGGGTCGACGTGACCGCCGGGCAGTGCCCACTGGCCCTTGAACGGGTCCCAGCCGCGTTCGATGAGCAAGACGTATCCGTCGGTCGTGGTGACGACGACGTCGGCGGTGTAGCGGATGGTCTCGAAGGTCTCGTTCTCGGTCATGACACCTCTTAATTTGGACAGTTGGGTTGGTTTGATCGAATTTCGGTACTCGCCTCACGAGAGTTGGTGCCGACCGTCAGTGATCGCGGCCGTGGCACCAATCTCCTGCGACAGCACAGTCCGGGCCGGTCGTGGGTCCGGGCGCTCCCCCACTCTCAATAATGCAGACTCGGTGAATGCATTTCAAGAGTCTGCATTCACGAAGTCTGCCAATCTCGTCTTTACGGCGTAAAGACGAGATTGGCACCTGCCGCCGGAGCGCACCGTCGGCCTTCGTGCGCCGGCACCAGGGGGGCGCCCGGCAGTGCCATGTGGTGCGGTTCCCGCCTGTGATCCCGGCGGGGACCGCACCGATGTTGCGCCTGCTCAGAAGGGGTGGCCGGTCATGCCCCAGAGGTCAGGGCTGGCGACGGTGGCCTTCTCCGGGTCGGATTCGGCGCTGGAGGCCGGCTCGTACGCGTCGCAGCGCCAGTACTCGCGGACTCGGAGGTCGAAGACGCGGCCGGCACCGCGGCAGGCGCAGTCCGGGCCGTGCGGGTCGGCTTCCTCGCCCCGGAGGCAGTCGACGGGCTCGGCGTGGACCGCGACTCCGTCGTCCTGCCAGATCACCGGCTCGACGACGATGCCCGACCCGCGGCATCCGCCAGGGCAGTTGGGCAGGTGGCGGTCGTCGCCGTTCTCCCACTCCTCGTACTGGTCGCGCAGCCATGCGCGGGCGGCGTCGACGGGCAGGGTCATCTGCCAGTCCACGCGGCGTACTGCGTTGGCGGCGGCTGCGGCGTCCGCGGCGCGGCGGCGGTCGGCCGGTGCGTCGAGGGCGAACAGGTCGGTGATGACGGCGCGCAGCAGGAGGGCGGTGCGGCGTCGGCCGGCCAGGTAGGTGTCGTCGAAGTGCTCGGCGTCGCCGCGGGCCTGGGCGTAGCGGAGCCAGAACTCCTCGTGGACGATGTCGGTGATCAGGCGGGGGATGGAAGGGGCCGGTTCGTACGCGGGGTGGACAGCCGCCGCGGGCGCGGTGGCCGGCTGGTGCAGGGTCTCGGTCATGGACCGTGGCTCCTCTCTCGGTTGCGGTTGGGGCCCGGGGCGGCCGGCTGAGAGGTTGGCGACCTGGCGGCCGCCCCGGGGCAGTTCAGGCAGGGCGGTTGGGTGCGGGCGGGTTGAGGTGGGTGCGCAGGTGCTGGGCACGCTGGGTTTCCAGGACGGTCTTCTGGGTGTTGCGGCTGGTCCAGGTGCAGCCGTTTCCGCTGCACCGGGCGGTGTAGCCGTCGCGTCCCGTGCACTCGGCGGTGGTTGCTTTGCCGGTGGAGGTGCGCTTGTGGGTGCATTCGGTGCCGTCGGCGTGGACGGCCTTGATGGTGGCGGCGTACCGGGCCATCAGACGCGGGCCTCCTGGGCACGCGCGGGCGAGGCGGGGGCAGCGTTTCCGCCCGGGTTCTGGCCGCGGCTGTTGGGACTGGCCGCTGTGTCCCGGCGCTCCCAGGCCTCCATGACGTCCTTGGGGATCGTGCCGGCCTGGGCCACCGTCATGCCGTTGCTGCGCGCCCACTGCCGGATCGCGTTGCGCTTGGCCTTGTCCATTTCGTCTGCGGGGCTGGCGGTCAGCAGGCGCCGCAGCTTGGCCTCTGCGAGGTTGAGCTGCTCTTGGTGGGTGGCCACTACGGCGCGGGCTCGGGCGATCTCGGCCGCGTCCTTCTGCAGCCGCATCAGCTCGTTCAGCCCGTCCCGGGTCCGGGCGGCGAGTTTGCGGATGCGCGGCGTGTGGGTGTTCTCGCCCCAGGACAGCGCCGCGAGCGCGCTGGCGAGCTGCGGGTCGAGGTCCGGGGCGGGAGCGGAGTCCTTGCGGTTGGCGTGGGCCTTGGTCAGGCCTTCGACCTCGGCGACCGCTGCGATCTCCCCCGGGGTGACGTCGGGGATTGCCTTCTGGATGTCGAGCGGGTCACGTCCCTGCTTGAGCAGAGTGACGATGGCGGCGCGGTAGGCGTCGTTCACTTCGTCTCCTTGGCGTTGCGGGTGGTGACGGCGAACTCTCGGCGCAGCGCCTTGCGGCGGCTGTGCGTGGTGCCGGCCCAGATGGTGTCGCCGGCTTCCTGGGGGTGGTCGAGGGCCCAGGCCAGGCATGCCTCGCGGGTGGGGCAGCGCATGCAGTGGAGCTGGGCGGCGATCCGGTCTTGGGCGTTGTCGCCGCTCCACCAGTCGGGGTCGGCGTCGTCTCGTTGGCAGGGCTCGATGCCGGTGAGCGTGGGGAAGGGCGCGAGGCGGGTCATGGGGTGTCCGCCTTTGCTTCGGCTGGGGTGGGCAGCAGGGTCTCGACGGTGCGCCAGGACTCGAGTTCGTACAGGTCGAGGAAGTCGATGAGGAACTCGTCGCCCTTGCGCGCGTCGTGGAGTCCGACGGCGGAAGGGGGCACGTCTGCGCCGTCGTTGAGGTCGCTCCCGCTGTCGTTCACGTCGAGGTACGTGACGTAGACGGCGGCCGGTGCGGTGAGGCGCTCGTTGATGAACAGCCTGCGGATCGGGGCCTCTTCGGGGTCGGTGTCTGCGCGTCGTGTCCAGACCTGGCCGGGAGCGGCGATGATCAGGGGGTCTCCGGCGTCGGCCCGGTCGGTGACCCACTGGTAGGCCCGGTGCTCGGGCATGTGGTCGAGGTCCATGGCGGAGCGGACGGCGGCGGTGAGGAAGACACCGAGCGCCTGGCCGCCGATTTCACGCTCCAGGAAGGCCAGGTCGGTCATGACACGGCCTCCTGGCGGGGATGCAGGCTGGCGCCGACGTCGTCGAGCAGGCTCTGCAGCAGTGAGCGGTGGCGGTAGCTCCGGGAGGTGGCCGGCATGCCGCACTGCCGGCAGTCGGATTCCTCGCCGCGCCAGGTGATGTGGCAGCTCGTGCAAAGGAACCTGGAGCGCAGGAACGGGCGGTGGCTGGCGAGGAGTCTGCGGAGGGCGGGGGCGCCGGCCGTGGGGTTCAGCCGGATGGCGGGGGTGTGCATGATGGGGGTCTCTCCTTCTCGCGTGGTGCGGGGTCGAGGGGCCCGGGACGGCCGACGGTTTCTGAGGCCTTGGCGGCCGTCCCGGGGCGGATCTAGAAGCTGTGGAACGGCAGCTTGGTGGCGTGGGTCCAGTCCAGGTCCCAGTCGGCGCGCAGGCCTCGGGCGGTCCAGTCCCCGAAGCGGTGCCCCGCGGGGATGTCGTGGCCGGCGGCCTGGTGGAGCAGGGCGATCTCGTAGGCGCGGCGGGCCGCGGACAGCGCTTTCTCGCCGTTGTCGGCGGTGCCGGTGAACACGTGCCAGCCGGTGAGGGGCTTGCTCCGGTGCCGTGCGGGGACCTCGACCGTCCAGATGCGGCCGGTCATCGCGCTTCCCCTTCTTCTTCGTGGGCGTGGGTGGGGAGCAGGATCAGCGGGGTGACGACGTACCCGGTGGCGTCCTCGTCCTCGGTGCCGGGGCCGAAGACGGACAGTTCCTCGGCGGCCGTCGGGCTGCCGTCGTCGGGGATCCAGTCGACCGAGGTGGTGGCGGACGGCGTGGTGCCCTCGCGGTAGACCAGGCGCTCGCCGTGGTCGCGGGCGGCGTGCCGGTTGGTGTAGAGGCCCAGGCGACGGCCGTCGTGGGAGGCCTCGTAGACGAGGAGGTGCGTGGTCTCACCCGGCGTGAGGTGGGTGATGCCGGGGAAGAGCGCCTCCGCGGCGTTGAGCCGCCGGGTGAGCTCGTCGAGGCGGGCGAGCAGGCACGGCGCATCGTGGTCGCGGACGGTGACGACCTGGTGCAGGGTCTTCCACAGCTGGTCGTCGGGCCCGTAGGCGGGTTCGATGAGGGTCAGCTGTGTTGCCTGGGTGACCTCCGAGAACGCCGACCGACTGATGTCGGGCCAGATGGTCTTCAGGTCCGTGCGGCTGAGGTGGCCGCCGAAGCCGGTGATGGGTTCGCCGTCGCAGGTGGTGACGATGACACTGTGCCGGTGTGCCCCGGGCCGGATGCCGTGCAGGATGGTGATCAGTCCGGCCTGTTCGGCTGCTTGGACGAGGTCGGTCAGCAGCGCGGTGTCGGTGATGAGCCCGCTGACGGCGGCGCGCTGCTGCCAGCGGCGGCCGTCCACGGTCTCGTCGCAGCCGGGCTGCGAGCAGTCGGTGACGAACCCGGCCCTGTTGGCTGCGGCCAGCACGGGGATGAGCTCGGTGGTCTCCTCGTCCGGGCCGTAGCCGGGCTGGTAGCCGGTCTGCGAGGTGATGGTGCCCTCCAGCCACAGGGCGACCAGCTGGCCGAGGTCGTCGAGGGTTCGGGCGGACCGCCAGTGGGCACGGTCCGCGCGGCTCATCCAGGGGAGTCGGATACGCATGGCGTCTTTCCCTTCAGGTGGTCAGAGGCCGATCTGAGAGGCCAGCGCCTCGGCCTTGCGGGCCTGGGTCTCACGGCGGTCGATGAGCGCCTCGTACGCGCGCACGTCGCGGCGCGGCAGTTTGCCGACGCCGAGTTCGTGGCGCAGGTAGGCCATGTGCTGCTCTCGGGCGGCGGGGCTGTTGAGCTGGTGGGTGTGGACCAGCTCGTGGACGGTGGTGACGGTGATGTCGTCGGCGGTCCGGGCCATGCGGGTGTTGATGACGACCAGGGCGCCGGAGCCGGCCAGCACGGTCACGCCGGAGGCGTCGCGGGCGTTGCGGCGGGTGCGGCGCTCCTCCTGGAACTTGTCGACCGCGTGGACGCCGGTGACGAGGTCGAACTCGGCCTGGCAGGCGAGCTGGGCCATCCGCCGGGGCTCTGCGGTGAGGATGAGGCAGACGTGGGGCAGGGCGCCGAAGCGGGAGTTCACCAGGGCGGCGGCCTGGGGCGCGATGGTCTGCGCGTGCGTCACCAGATGGCGGTCGGTCGTACGGATGCTGTCGGCGGAGACGGTGATCACAGCGGTTTGTCCTTCCTCTTGGGGAGCGGGTGGCAGGGGTCAGCGGCTGTCGCGGGCGCGGGCTGCGGCGGCCAGGAGGGCTGCGTGGACCTGCTCTTCGGTGCGGCTGAGCTGGTCGTTCCAGGCGGAGACGCTGCGTGCGCCGGTGACCGCGAGCAGGTAGGCGTTGGCTGCGGCGGCGGTCTTGCGGGTGCCGGTGCCGGAGCGGATCAGCGATTTTTCGGCGCCGAGGATGCATTCGCCGTGCTCGGTGCGCAGGAAGTGCTGGGTCCAGCCGTGTTCTTGGATGTGTGTCGAGGTCGCTTCGAGGAACTCGGCCGGCGCGACGCGGCGGCCCGGGGGCAGGAGGGCCGGGGCGGGAGGCTGCGCCGGGGGCTGGACGGCGATGTGCCAGACCACCCGTACGGTCTGCACGAGCAGGACTCCGGTGAGGAGGGCAGCGTTCTTCAGCAGCCACCAGGTGGCGCGTCCGGCAAGGCTTCCTCCCACGCGCAGGAGCTGTCCGGTGCGTGAAGGGGTGCGGGGATCGGGCGGGCAGGGCCCGAGGGCGATGCCGGCCTGGGCGATCAGGGTGTCGGTGTCGGGCAGCAGGATCGGGGCCGGGGTGGTGCCGCGGAGTGCGGTGGCGAGTTCTTCGGCGAGCGCCTCGGCGAAGGCTTCGTCGACGGCGGCCGCGAGGGCAGTGGCCGACCAGAAGGTCCGTGGGAGGAGGTCGGTGTTCGCGGCTGGGGTCATGGCGAGGCCTGCCTGTCCTGCTCGGATCGGGAGGTGGAGCCCAGGGGCGGACGGCTGGGAGGGCGACCTGGCGTCCGCTCCCCCGGGTTCGGTTAAGCGGAAGGTCAGTTGTCGGTGTCGTCCTCCGGCCACCAGCCGACCTTCGGGACGGGACCCAAGCCGAGCGGCACGTTGCGCGGAAGGCCGTCCTTGGCGTGAGCGGCGGTACGGGCCAGGTAGGCGTAGACGGCGGCCATGCTGATGGCGGCGTTCGCGCGGCCCAGGTTGTAGTCGGTGGGCTTGTCCTCGTTGAGGATCATCCGCGCGGATTCAAGGATCTGTTCGGCCTGGTCGGTGTAGCGGCGGTAGCTCATCGCGTTGTCCGTTCGGGGCTGTTGGGGTCCTGGGACATGGGTACCGAGCGGGGCTTGCCCATCGGCTTGCCCTGCGGGGGCGAAGGGTGAAGGCGGGGCTTGCCCGTCTTGCCGACCGGGGCGTTGGCCCTGGCGGCGTGCTTCTTGATCTGCTTGGCGATGTGATCGCGGCTGTAGGTGGTGTCGGCGGCGATGTCGGCCTGAGCGCCGTGGTAGGCGGTCTTGAGGCGGGCGAGGGACTGCCAGAACGCGCTCTCGGCTTCCGACTTGATCTGCTCGGCGAGGGCGAGCCGGGCGTCGCGCTCGGCTATCGCGGCTTTGAGGTCGGCGCGCAGTTTCTGGCGGGAGGCGTCGTCGGGTCGGGCGGGCATGGGCGTGCTCCTGGCGGTGATGAGGGAGGATGGCCCCGGCCCTCTGCTCCGGTGGAGCGGATTGGGAGGCCCGGGGGCGGCGGGCTGAGTTTGGCGACCTGGCCGCCGCCCCCGGGGGCATTCCCTACGGCCGGGAGATGCGGTACTCGCCGCCCGCTTCGAGAGCGTCGAGCTCGCTGGGGTAGTTGAGGTACGTGGCGGCCTTGCGCAGGTGCAGGTCGGCAGCCCTCAGGTTCTGGATCTCCGCCTCGTCGTCCGAGTCCTCGGCGTAGGCGTGGGAGAGAGCGGAGACGGTGTCGCTCAGTTCGTTGACCGCGTTGCCGCGACGGAGGTCGTCGAGCAGGTCTTCCAGGGCGGCGCCGTTCTCGATGTCCGCGCGCAGGTCGGCGATGCCCTGGATGTCAGTCACGACGTTGTGGTCGCAGGCTGGGGTGATGAGCCCGGTGAGGACGCCCGTGACCGTCTGGACGAGGTGGAAGACGCCGAGGGTGGCGAAGCCGACGAGCAGGAGGGTTCCGTCGCTCATGTCGGCGATCCAGGCCGGTCCGGTGTGCGTGGCCTGGAGACCGATCGTCACGCCGAAGAGTGCGGCGAGGACGGGGTCGCTGTACCGCGCGATGCGGTCCAGGACGCGCACGGCGAGACGGCGGGCGGCGAGGGCGCGGGAGGCGGCGGGTACCGGCGACGCGGTGCGGGGGGCGGGGATGGGCTGGCTCATGGCTGCTCCTTCGCTGGTCGGTCAAAGCGGGTGGAAGGGCCCCGGGGTGGCCGACTGTGTGGTTGGCGACCTGGCGGCCACCCCGGGGGGCTTGTTCTGCGGGTCCGGCGGGCCGGACCGACACCTCCATAATGCAGACTCAGAGAATGCATTTCAAGAGTATGCATTATTCGAAAATTCGCGCGCCTGACCGGCACCCGGCTAGGACCGCCGCGGGCCCTTGCCGGCACGGGCCCGCTCGGCGCGGCGCTCGGCGGCGGCGAGGGCCTCGGTGGCCGGGCGGCATTCGGTGCAGGGGATGCTGACGCCGGGGGCCGTGATGCGGCCGGTGTCCCGGCAGACCAGGCACCGCGGCCCCTTCGCGGGCGCCGGGATGCCGTACGCCTTGCGGTACTTGGCGTACGACGGGACCTTGGGCCCCTTCTCCGCCGCCTTCTTGCCCCGGCGCCTTCCCGGCGCCTTCGGCTCGGTGTCCGCCACTCCCCCGGCCTGCTGCGCCCAGGCTCCGCGCAGCGCGGCGGCGACGGGGGTGAAGGCGAGGTTGAGGGCCTTCTTCTTCGCGCGCCGGACCGGCCGGCGGATGGCGCCCTTGATGCGGGCCTTGGTGCGGCGCCGGACGTCTTTGGCCGCGGCGGCGAGGTCGGCGGCGTAGTCGACGGGCGGCGGCGGTTCCTGGCCGAAGCCTTCGTCGATGATCCAGAGCATGTCCGGGTGGGGGTCGAGCCAGTACTCGAGACGCGAGTAGGTGGTGAAGTGGCCGGTGTCGACGAGCGGTTCGGGCCAGGCGTGGCCCTGCGGGCACAGCACGTGGACCATCTGGTCCACGCCCTGCTCGTAGGTGAGGGTCAGGCCGGTGTCGGTGGCGCAGACCGGGCAGGTGACGGGCAGGGCCTGCCAGGTGACGCGCACGGTGTGCTCGGGGTCCTGCTGGAGGTAGCGGAAGCGGCGCTCGGAGGTGATCCGGTGGTAGCCGGCGGCCGGTTCGGGCGGCCGGAGGGGGTCGGTGCTCATCTCGGACTCCTTGCGGCATCTCGGGCGGGAATCGGGGTGGAACCCGGAGGAACCCGCAGGTCAGGGGCCTGGAACCGGGCCGGAACCGGGGCCCAGGGCTGGAACCGGTTCCGGCGCCGTGGGGCGGTTCCAGCCGGGTTCCGGGCTGGTTCCAGGCCCCTGACCTGCGGTTCCGTGCTGGTTCCGGCCTGTTCAGGGGGCCTTGGGCATCTCCCCCGTGATCGTCTTCAGGTCGCGCAGGCGGTACCCGCGCGGCCCGTTCTTGGCGACCTTCTCCAACTTCCAGCTCTGGCCGGCCGGGGCGAGGACGGCGTCGATCGCGACGGCCAGGGCGTTGACGCGGGCCTCGGTGCGCGCCTGGTCGTCGTCGCCCTCGAACCGGCCGAGCTCCCAGTTCTCATCGACGCGGCCGAGGGCTTCGGCGAGCTGTTCGCGGGTCATGCCGGCGGGGTCGCCGCAGGACTTGAAGACGTCGCGGATCAGGCCGATCAGCGTCGGGGCTCCGGTGGCGCGGCGCCGGGGCGCCATCTCGGCGGCCCGGGCCATCAGCTGGGCCAGGGTGGTGGAGGCGAATTCCTCGGACTCCGCGTCCATCACGGTGAGGTCCTGGCCGCGCTCGTCGCCGCGGCGTGCGTACTCCTCGTCGGGGACGATGCAGGCCCGGTAGGGGATGGGCTCGCTGTGTGCGCCACCGGCGAGCACGTAGGCCACGCCTGCGTCGTTGATTTCGTCGCCCATGGCGGGCAGCAGCCGGTTGGGGCGCCAGCCCTCGTCCATCGCCCCGGCGGGCAGCACCAGTTTGATGTCGTCGACATCGCAGGCCGCCATGACCTGGACCGGGAGCTCGTTGAGCCAGGTGTTGTTCTTGATCAGTGCCTTGGTCATGCCCTGCCCGGCAATGCCGAGGGTGACGTCGCCCTTGGCGCAGGTCACGAAGATCTCCTGCAGTTTCCCGTCCAGGTCAAGCGGGATTTTCTTGCCGTCCTCGTCCTCCCTCGGGTACTTGTCGGAGGCTTTGACCAGGGCCGGGAACTCGTCGACGATGAGCTTCACTCCGGGCCGCTTACGGGAGGTCACCCAGTTCTGGCCCATGCCGAGTTCGTCGAAGAGGGCCGGACGCCCCTGGCCGACCGCCAGCGCCCAGTCCAGGACATCCGCAGCGAGATACGGGTCGGTGACGACCATGTGCATCCCCCGGCGCAGCCCGCCGAATCCGCTGCCTGCCGACCCGAGATCGATTCCGATCACGATCTGGTCATCCGTCGCGGTGAGCACATCGACGATGGCCCGCAGCAGAGTGGACTTCCCGCTGCGCGACTTCCCGACGACGTTGAAGCTCGTGCGGCACATGGGCAGGCCCAGCGGGTCGCCCCCCATGCTGGCCGCCACCTGCGCAGTGGCCAGGTCCCGCGTGGCCAACGACTTCGGCGCTCGGTAGGGCAGTTCGGGGACCGCCTTCCACGGGTCGGAGCCCGGGACGACGAGGATGCAGTGGTTGCGGCTCTTGGCCGACTGTCGCAGCAGGACGGAGGAGGTCCGCACGCCCGGCATGCACGACTCCAGCAGATCGAGCTGGTCCGCGATCTTCTTCGGCGTCATGCGGTCCAGCCAGACGTAGGCCTCGAAGCCGAATTCGTGCGGGCGTACCTGCAGGCCGGACAGGTTCACGCCGAGGTCTTCGGTCAGGGCCTGGCGCAGCATCGCCTCGAACATCCGGGGCGTCATGGCGTACTGGAATTCCTGGCGGTTGCCGGCCTCGATCGCCTCGAGCTTCTCCAGCTGCTCCTCGGTGGGCACCACATCGCGCCCTGCCCAGGAGACGACGGCGAGGTTGAGCAGCAGGGCGCCGGCGAATCCCCAGGTGTCGGCGCAGCCGTAGGCGGCGACGTCCCCGGCGGCCATCGGGCCGTAGGCCAGGCAAAACCGGGTCATCACGATCTTCTTGGCGGACGCCTTGGTCGCTTTGGCGACCAGCACGCTCTTGCCGGCCTCCTGTTGCAGCCGCTCGGCGGCCGCGCGCTTGGTCTTGCGGTCCAGGACCGCGAAGGTGGCCCGCCGAGCGGCGGCGTCGGACTCCTTGACCGTGGCCTGGGCGAGCCGGCGGTCGGCTGCGGCCTTGGCGCCTTCGACACCGATCGCCCAGGCGCGGATCCGCCGCTCGCCGCGCAGGACGCGGGGGACGACGCCGTGCACGGTGCGCTGGCGCTTGCTCCACCGGCGCATCCGGCGGCGGGCCTGGCGGCCGAGGTACTTCGCGAAGGCCTTGCGGCCCTCCGGGGTGCGCAGCACCGGGTTGAACCAGGGCGCATCACCCTCGGGGTCCTCGGGCAGCGCCCAGGTGCCCGCGGGGATGACCGTGCCCTCCACGACCGGCCCCGGGGCCGGCCCGTCGGGTCGGGCGGCGGCCTTGGTGAGGTTGACGGGTACTTCGTTCGGGTCGTCCTGCGGGGGTGCGACAGTGCGGGCGACGGGGAGGTCGATCACGGTGGCGGGCGGGTGCTCGGCGCCGTACAGGACCTCGTAGACCCGCTCCAGGTCCTCGACAAGCCGGATGCGGACCGCGCGGCGTTCGGTGCCCTGGTCCGGGCCGACGACGTCCAGGTCCTCGAGCGCCTCCAGGACGTGGGCCGTCTCGTCCCAGGTGATGCGGAGCTTGCGCTGCAGCATGGACCGGGAGGCGTACTGGGTCCGGACGACGAGGTCGGCGGCGTCCCACACCAGGCGCCGGTCCAGGCCGCCGACGGCGGCGATTTCGCTGTGGACGTGGGTCTCGGTCATGCTGGCCATGCCTCCGCTCTGGGGGTGGCGCGGGACGGGGGGCCGGGGTTTCTGCTTGGCGGTAGAGGCCGGCTGCCCCGTCTCGCGTCGTTCGGTGGTGCGAGTGGCGGTCTTACGGCGACCGCGCCACCGGGGCGCAGTCGTTGCAGGTCCCTAATCGCCTAGGGATCTCGTACGGCTTCTCGGTCTTGCAGTCGGGGCAGATCCGGCGGGCCCGTAAGGCTGCACGTATCGCCTTCCAGCGGGCCGGGGTCATCGGCCGGACCGGCTGCGCCAGGCCGACGCGGTAGAGGAAGGCGAAACGGTCGCCGCGCCGGGTGCGCCATCCGAGCTGGCCGGCCACCGGCTGCCCGCCGGGCCGCAGACCCCGTTCACGTAGCTGCCGGTAGGTGGCCATCACCGCCGGGTCCGGGCCGCATGTCCAGGGCCAGGTCGGTAAGTTGAACCGCTGGCCGTCCGGGTCGTTGAAGCGTTCGTTCGGTCTGGGCATCACGCGCTCCGCAGTTCAGGGTCGGGCGGACGGGCAGCGGGCTTCTTCGCCGCGGCGATCCGGTCGTAGCACCAGGTCTTGCCCGGCTCGGGCGCCGTCTTCTTGGAGTTGCCGAGGACCTCCTGGCGGCGCCGCTGGGTCTCCGCGCCGACGTCCTTGGCCTTGGGCTCGCGGCCCTGCTGGAGCTGTCCGCGGATCCACTGCTCGATGTCCGCGTTCTCGTCCGCGCTGGCCGTCCGCGCGGTGGCCGCTGCGGCCTTCCTCGCACCCGGCGAGAGCCTGCGAACTCCCTTGACTGCACCGGGCTTTCGCGTGCCGGCGGAACCCTTCTTGTCCTTCCGCGCAGGCCCGACATCGTTCGTACGTACGGGCGGGGGGACGGACGGGTTGATCTGCGGAGATACCCTCCGGAACAGGGGCCTTCCGGAAGCGTCCAGCAAGCCCGTCGCGACCTCTTGCGGAACCTGCGTGGAGGGGGTTGCGGGCGCCCCCGCGGAACCATTCGCGGACTCACCGGGAGCCGTCCCCGGCGCATCGGCGGAGCCCTGGCCGGATGCCGCCAGGCGCCACGCCCGAGCCTCCGTCAGCTCCTCCCAGACGACCGCCAGACGCTCCTCGGCACGCACCCGCAGGCCGAGCATGTCGGCCGACAGCAGCCGCAGCAGATCATCCGACAGCACCTCCCCCGCGCCCTCGTGGACGCCGTAGGCGGCCTGCCAGGCATCCTCCTCGGACAGCTGGTCGTGCCCGGCGATCGCGCGGAGCCGGACCGCCGTCTCCCAGACCTCCTTCAGATGCCTCTGCCGCTCTTCCCGCGTCGTCTGCACGTCCTTGCGGGTCTGGCGCGCCTCCTTCATCGCCTGCCGGTACTCGCGGTGCCGGCCGAGCTGGACCAGCTGCCAGACCATGACCGGGATGACCGACGACGCCCCCAGGACCGAGCCGAGCACCATCCCGTGCTGGTCGCCGCCGACGTTGTGCCCGTTGGAGTAGTTGATCGCGGCGGCCAGCCCGGCAAACCCGTAGATCGCGACCCGGTACGGCCACGGGTTGCGCTGCTGCTTCATCGCCTTCGCCTCGCCGGCCGTGGCCGCCCAGGCGCTGCACTCGAGCATGACCGGCAGCAGGAAGACCAGCAGCCAGCCCGTCCAGCCCTCGGCCATCAGCCCCGTACCCGACAGGGACGACGCCTGCGAGAGCAGCGCGGGCACGATGCTGCACGCCATCACCGCGAGGGCGGCCGCGAGGTCCAGGTGCTGCGCGAGCCAGCTAGGAGCGGCGTTCATGCGCGCCATCCAGCGCTGCCGCTTCTCCTTCGCCTGCCGCTCCTTCTCTCGCTGGCGGTCCTTCTTCTCCTTCGACTTGCGGGCGGCCTCCGCCTCCTCGCGCTGCAGCCGGGCGGCGGCCTCCTGGTCCTTGTCCTTCCGCCGGCGCTCGGCCTCGGCGTCCTTCTCCTCCTGGTCCAGCTGCTTAATGCGCAGCTGCTCGTCGAAGGCGGCCTTCTGCTGCTTCAGGACCAGTTCGGCGTCCAGCTCCCGGTCCCTGCGGCTCTGCTCCGCGGCGGCCGCTTCGTCCTCGCGGCGGGCCTGCCGGAATTCGGTGATGCTCACGTGTCACCTCCTGCGGGGACGGCGGTGTGCAGGGCGTAGTGGTAGAGGGCGGCGACCAGGGAGATCACCACGGCGATGACGATGCGGTGGACGGCGGTGGCCGTCAGGCCCAGTTGCCAGGCCCCGCCGGCCACGGCAAGGGGGACCTGGGCGCCGCCCAGGTCGCGCAGCGCGCTGGCCAGCGCCAGGCGGACCTCGGTCACGGCGTCGGTGCCGTGGCAGTCCGCCGCGGCCAGAGCGGCGACCGGCAGTGCGAGCAGCACGCGCTGCCACCACTGGGCCTGAAGACCCAGGACCCAGGCGATCCCGAAGGCGACCAGGCCCGCTATGGCCCACGTGATGACGGGGATCCGGAGGTCGGAGGCACCAGTCGCGGTGCCCGGTGCGGTCTCGGTGGTCATGACGCGCCGACCCCCGCCAGCACGCGCGCGTCGGGCACGGAGGAAGCGTCCGGGGACGGCAGCTGGCCCGCGACCATGCGCTTCACGATGGGCTGGGCCGCCTCGGCGTCGGGGCCGAACACCTTGTCGTTGGCGAGCGGCTGACGACGCTTCGGGGCGAGGACCTGGCAGTGCAGTCGAGCGACGTGGCGCCCCTTCTCCATGTCGCCCTCGGCCACGCCGAGCATCACGTCGGCCAGGAACTCCAGGCGCTGCGCCCGGTCGTCCGCCGATTCGTTCTCCGGGATCAGCCACTCCCCCGGCTTCACACCGGTCAGCTTGTGCAACTCGACCAGCACATCGGTCAGCCCAGAGCCCTGCGCGACCGGGGGACTACCTGCGAAGATGCCGTTCACGGGTCGTTCTCCACTTCACTCGGACGGCCTGTTCGACGGCTCCCGGGATTCCGCCCCGGGGGCCGTTTTGGGCATGAAGGTGCCCTCACAGCGAGCATGAGAAGATTCGGCACACTCCGTCGATGGACGGTGACGCCCAGTTATAGCTATCGGTATTCATGACACCATGTCGGAGGTGACTCGTCAATATGGCTAGCTATATGCTGGGCGTGTCGACAGCTCCTGAAAGGCGGCCCTGATGCCTGTCTCGTACCGTGACATCGCCGCTGACCTGCGCATGCAGATCAGCGAAGGCCGGTATGCCCCGGGCGACAAGCTGCCGCTGCTGACAGAGCTTCAAAAGACGTACGGAGCCAGCTACCAGACCGTGCGCAGCGCCATCGACCTGCTGAAGCAAGAGGGCATGGTCGAAGCCATCCGACGGAGGGGGACGATCGTGCGCGAGCGTCCAGACAAGCGACGGATCACCAGGTCACGGCAGGTCTTCCGAGACGAAATCGGCTACTACTTCGACCAGGCCGCCCAGTCGTGGGTGCCCGTCAAGCCCCCGACTGTCGCGTGGGGAACGGTGCCCATCGACCTCGCTGGCGCCATGGACCTCAGCGTCGGCTCCGAAGTCCTCATACGGGACCGCGTGATGGGCGACCCGGACACCCGGGAACCCCTGCAGATATCCACCAGCTACCTCCCCGCAGAGCTCGCTCGAGGCACCCGGCTCGCCGAGCCGGACACCGGGCCGGGCGGGATCTACGACCGGCTGGAGGAGATGGGCCACCTCCCGCTGAGCTGGTCCGAGTCCGTCTCCTCCCGAATGCCGACGCCGGACGAGTCCCAAACCCTCAAGCTGTCGAAGGGTGTACCCGTGCTGCGGATCACCCGGACGACGACGTCACCGTCTGGTCAGGTCGTGGAAGTCAACGACTCCAGGGTGTCCGCTGAACTGTTCGAAGTGGGGTACGACGTGCCCCGCGCCCCCAGCGCCCAGGCGCCCACGCCGATCAAAGCCTGATCTCCAGGCGCGTCCCGGCGTGTGTAGCCCCAACCGAGGAAGAATGCAGCCCATGACCTTTGATCTTCCCCCGTAAAGGGTGACGGCCGCCCCTGTCCTACCAGGAACGGCCGTCGAAGCGACTCCCCCAGCCTGCAAGCACGTGGAGTCGTGGTCAGCGCGGTGACCGCGCTGGGTGCCTGGACCACCAGGGCCCGTCGGTCACCTACCCAACAGAATAGACAAGGATCGCTAGCGAGCTCCAGCACGGGGCCTGGCCAGGTGGTCCGCGTCACGTTCATCAGCTGATCCACGGCTCCCTACATTTAGGGACCGTAAGTGCCAAACCTGCACAATCGCATCGCTCCCCCGAACAGCCATACTCCGTCAGATCCTGTCTGCGCTACAGCAGTTCGACGGATCACCCCACGCCCATCGCGCTCGGGCATCACGCCCGCCGAAGGGCCTGCTCCGGCCGCCCGCCTCATCCCGGGGGGCTGCTGATGGGGACCACGCAGGCCGACGTCCGCGGTGCCGACGTCGACGAGAACGCCACGATCGTCCGGGGCCCGGAGCCGGCCCCCGCCACCACCGTGCTGCGCCACATGGTCTACGGCTCGGGCCTGACGCACAGTCTCGACTACGTGGTGCTCCTCCACGCGCTCTTCCGGCTGGAGGAGGGGCGCCCCTTCACCCCGCTGGACCTCTGGAAGGACCTGCAGGCGGAGGGCGTCCGCTCGGCGAAGAACGCCAACGAGCTCGTGGGCAAGAACGCCGTCTACGAGTCGATCAACCGGCTGCGCGAGGCGAAGTTCATCCACCGCGTGGTCACCGGCGGTACGCCCGGCCGGTTCGGGAAGGTCCGCTACGAGGTCTACCGGCAGCCGGCCTACCACCCCGAGTTCCTCCAGTCCTGTGAGCCGTGGGAGCCCCGGGAGGACCCCCACTTCCCCCACGCTGAGACCCCTTCCTCACCGCTTCCCGGAACAGCGGATCGGGACGAATCGGGCATCGACAAAACCGCAGGTCAGACCGCTTCCCGGAACGCCGGATCCGGGGTTCGGGGATCCGGCGTTCCGGGAAGCGGGAAGCGACGCGTTCCCGCAGGTCAGACCGCTTCCCCGGTTCCGGGAAGCGGTAAGTCGTCACCCCCCACACCCCCCAAGGAGGAGGTGGATACCTCCTCCCCCTCTTCCCCCTCAAACCCGACCGGGTCGCTTCCGGCCCAGAGGGAGGGGGAGGCGGACGCTGCGCCTCGGGAGCTCGACCCCGCGGCGGTCGAGGCCGCCCGCGACTTCCTGTCCGACCTGCCGGGCCCGTGGCAGTGCGGGCGCAAGAGCTCCAAGGACATCGCTCCGCTGCTGGCCGAGGTCATCGCTGACCAGGGCTGGTCCCTCGGCAAGGAGCTCGTCGAGCAGCTGACCCGCAACCCCGGCGGCATCAAGTACAGCTACACGGGCACCCTGCGGTCCCGGATCGAGGACCTGCCGCGCTACCGTCGCGCTGCTCACGGGCAGTCCTCGGGTGCCGTCGTGGATCCCTGCCCGGTCCATCCGGCCCGCGAGGCCGCCACCTGCGTGCCCTGCAAGTCGGTGCCCCCCCTGGACGACGCCGGTGAGCACCGTAACGACGGGACAGCACCTTCGGGGCCCTGCCCCGCGACGGAGGCCGCCCTGGCGACGATCCGGCGCAGCATCGTCGGGGGCGTCCCCGGTGGGCAGCGGGGACGCAAGCAGGCCCGGACGAAGGCCAGACGAGCTGCTGCTCAGCACGCTGCCGACGTCGAGTTCGAGGAGAAGCGCGCGGAGGCCCTGAACCAGCTTCAGGCTCTGCAGCGCGGTGATGCCGGTGCGGAGGCGTGATGCATCGGAAACGCGGCGCGGGTCGCCCCTGAGAGGGGCGACCCGCCGATCCCCGATCCCACGCCTGGAAATGGAGACCGATGAGCACCACCGTACCCAGCCCGTCCGCACCACCGGGTCACGACGATGACGGTCTGCCCGAGACCTTCCGGCGCGTTCCGCCGCAGGACCGGGACGCCGAGCAGTGTGTCCTCGGCAGCATGCTGCTGAGCAAGGACAAGATCGGCGACGTCGTCGAGATCCTTTCGGTCGACGATCTGTACCTGCCCGCTCACCAGCTGGTCTTCGGTGCGATCCTCGACCTGTACGGCCAGGGTGAGCCGGCCGACCCGATCACGGTCGCGGCCGGGCTGACCAAGCGCGGTGAGATCAACCGCGTGGGCGGCGCGGCGTACCTGCACACCCTCGTGCAGGCCGTGCCCACCGCCGCGAACGCCGAGCATTACGCGCAGATCGTCGCCGACCGGGCCAAGCTGCGCCGCCTGGTGGAGGCCGGCACCCGGATCGTGGAGATGGGCTATGCCGGCGACGGCGACGCGGACGAGATCTGCGACGCCGCCGGAGCCGAGCTCCACCACGCTCTCCAGATGCGCGAGGAATCCGCCACCGTGCGGGTGGGCGACCGGTACGCCGACTACATCGATCGCCTGGAGTACCTGCAGAAGCACGGGGCCGCCAAGGGCGTACCGACCGGGCTGAGCGACCTCGACGCCCTCACCAACGGCCTGCACCCGGGCCAGATGATCGTCGTCGCTGCCAGACCTGCGATGGGCAAGTCCGTGCTCGCGCTGGACTTTGCCCGTGCCTGCGCCATCAAGCACGGCCGTCCGGCTGCGCTCTTCTCCCTGGAGATGGGCGAGGCGGAGATCATGAACCGGCTGACCGCGGCCGAGGCCCGGGTCGGGCTGCACCACCTGACCAGCGGCGACCCCAGCCCGGAGGACTGGCAGCGCATCGCCAGGGCGGTGCCGCGCGTCGCCGATGCCCCGCTGTACCTGGACGTCACGCCCAACACGACGGCCCTGGAGATCAAGGCCAAGTGTCGGCGCCTGCAGCAGCGCGGCGGCCTGGACCTCGTGGTCATCGACTACCTTCAGCTGATGACCAGCGGCCGCAAAGCCGAGAACCGGCAGGTCGAGGTCTCCGAGATGTCGCGCTCGCTCAAGCTCATGGCCAAGGAACTGGGGCTCCCGGTGGTGGTGCTCTCGCAGCTCAACCGCGGTCCGGAGCAGCGCGCGGACAAGAAGCCGATGATCGCCGATCTTCGAGAGAGCGGCAGCATCGAGCAGGACGCGGACCTGGTCATCCTGCTGCACCGCGAGGACGCCTACGACAAGGAATCACCGCGGAGCGGCGAGGCCGACCTGATCATCGCCAAACATCGCAACGGGCCAGTGACGACGATCACGGCCGCCGCGCTTTTGCACTATTCGATGTTCGCCGACATGGCCAGTACGTCGTGACCAGCGCACCGACGCGATCAGAAGGGAAGGCCACCATGGACGCCAAGGCCTACAACGCCGCCCTCGGCGAGCTGCGCCAGGTGCGGGACAAGATCAAGAAGGATGAGGCCGCGCTCAGGAAGCTGCAGGCCGCGCTGGCCAAGCAGACGGCGGACCGGGACAGCAAGATCCAGACGCTCGGCGCGTACGCCAAGGCGACCGCCGCGAAGATCGCCCCGGCCGCCGGGGTGAGCGTCGCCGACGTCGTCGCCCTGGTCCCCGAGCTCGGGCCGCAGCAGCCGACCGCCGCTCAGCCCGAGCCGGGGGTACAGTCCCCGGCCGCTATCGCGGCAGAGGTGGACGAGACCGCCATTCCCGTGCCCCGCCAGGACTCGGAGCGGCCCCTCACGCGCCCTGGAACGCAGAACCTGGCCAACTCCGCGGTCGGTGACCGGAAAGCGCCGCAGACGGCCAGTGAGGCTGTTCCCGCTGCCCCGCTCCTCGAGCAGCCTGCTGAGCCTGCCCCGCCCGTCGGCGCAGAGCAGCCGACGGAGCCCGTTGCCGACCACGACGAAGGCGTCGTCCCCTCCCCCGCCGCCGCTCCCCTGCCCCAGGCCGAGGAGACGGAGCGTCAGCTGCCGTCCATCCCAGCCGGGCCGGACGGCGACCGCTGGTTCGCTGTGACGCCGAACCTGCTGTCCACCCGGCCGAACTTCACGCAGCAGGCCCGGCAGATGGCCTTCCTCGACGCGGCAACCGGCGTGCTGGTCTACCGCAACGAGTCGGTGAGGCTGGACCTCGGGCAGGCGAGCGTCGCGGAGATCCTCACCGCGGTCTACGCCACCGTCCCCGAGGGCGTCGAGCGGATCTACATCACCGCCGGCGACCCGTGGCACTGCAACGCCGACCGGCACCCCTTCCTCCGGGACGCGGTCGCGGAGTGGCTGACCGGCCCGCTGCCGGACGGCTGGAAGGTCGAATCCTCCCGCGGCCGCGACCGCCTGGCCGGCCACCTCATCCACGAGCGCAACCCCGTTGGCCGGTGGCAGCGCGGACGGGACCAGCACGTCGAAATCCGTTCCGTCGGCGAATGGTTCGACACCGACGGCGCCGACCCGGCCACCGTCCGGGACGCCTTCGTCCTGCTGTGGAAAGCGCTCCGGCAGCACTGGAACGACGTCGTCATCATGGGCTCCCCCTCGCAGACCGGCCGCGACCTGTGGTCGCGCACCATCCCCGCTAAGGCCGGGTCCCGCTGGGCGGACGGCTACCCCGTGATGAGCGAGGAGATCCGGGGCCTGCTGCACGCCACCGCCGGCCAGGGCCGCACCGAGCTCATCGCCCCGCCCCGCATCGCCGAGGAACTGCCGCGGTGGACCGAGCTCGACCGCACTTTTGCGTACGCCAAGCACACGTGGCAGTCGGGTGTCGGCGCGCCGCAGCGCATCACCGGGCAGCGGTTCGCAGCCATGTCGCAGAAGGAGCAGGCCGACGCGCTGTTCGCGCCGTCCCACTGGCAGGTGCGCGTGACCGTCCCCACCGGGTGGGAGCATGTCGGCCTGCTGCCAGCGCCCGACTCGGGCGAGCGCTCCTGGCACTACCCGAATGAGGGGGGCCGCACTTTTGTCACCTGGGCCGGCGGCCCGGAGGTCAATCTCGCGCTGCGCAACCCCGTCGCGCCCTGGACGATCGAGATCCTCGACGGCCTGCTGTGGCAGAAGGGCGACCCGCTCAAGGGCTGGGCGAACAAGCTCAAGGAGGCCTGGGCCAACCTGCGGGCTCTGTCCGCCCACCACGGTGAGGAGCAGCAGCGCACTGCGGCCCGCCTGGCCTCCCGCGCGGTCCGCGCGATCCTGCTGTACGGGATCGGAACGTTCGCCCAGCGGCCGAAGCCCACCACGGGATCGGTCGAGCTGGACCGCAGCGGGCAGGTCCCCGACGGGGCGGTCCCCGAGGGCGCCCGGATCACCGGCCTCAGCGATACCCACGTCCACTGGCAGCGCAACGCGGGCTTCTCCCGCGACCCGTTCGCGCACCCGGAGTGGTCGGCCGGGGTGTGGTCCATGGCCCGGGCCGCACTGCTGTCCGCCCCCATCAGCGCCACCGACCCGGCCACCGGCAAGGCTCAGATGGCCGGTGCCCTGCACCTGCCGGCCGGGAGCATCGTGGGCTTCCGCACGGACTCCATCGCCACCACCGCCGACGTGAACTGGCCCTACGGCGGTCAGCCCGGTGACTGGCTGGTCAAGGGCCGCCTGCCCTGGCCCCAGAAGGCGCCCACCGCCTGGGAGGAGTACTACGACCTCCAGCGGCTGGGCCGCCAGGCCCTCGAAGCGGGAGAGAGCTGATGGACGAAGGCGACGAGCAGCACCTGCCGCTGATCCGGCACGGCGGCCAGCTGTACGTTCCCACCACCGCGGTCACCGCGCTGCTGCGCAGCATCGGTGACCAGTGGCAGGAGTGGACCCGTACCGGCAGGGCCCAGCTCGATACCGCAACCGTCGAGGCCGTGCGCCACGCGCTGCGCGACCTGGCGGACCGGCTGGATGTCGGGTGTATCGCCAAGAGCACTGACCACCAGGTGAAGGGGCGGAGTTGATGGCTCCCCGTAAGCGCAGGCAACAGCGAGGCGAGGCGGCGCGCCTGACCGATGTCCTGATCGGCGAGGGCTTCTCCAGGGCCCAGGTGGCCGACATCCTCGGCCGCAACTCCTCGATCGTCAGCCGGTTCTTCACCCGCGGCCCCGGGCAAGGCAAGGCGTACACCGAAGCGCTCACCATGGTGGTGCAGGAGGTCCAGGCCGGCGGTCCGCGTGACGTCGCCAGCCTCAAGGCCCTGGCCGGACAGTACGTGAAGCCGCGGACGACCAAGGAGGGAAAGCGGGTCCGGGTCCGCAGGCGCGACGTCGTGCGGGCCGAGAAGACCGTGACCGTGGACCACGAGCGCAGGAAGGTGTGGACGTCCTCGCGTGCTGTGGCCGGCAAGCAGCACATCGCGAGCGGGGCCTCGCGCCTGCGGCCAGTGGTGGAAGAGGCGGCCGCCAACGGCGGCAAGATCGGTTTCACCGCGCGATGCCGCAAGCGGGACTTCATCCACGACGCCGGCCTGCTGGCCGACTCCCCCGGTGTCCGCCGCAACGTGGTCCAACGGCGCGACGGCACCGAGGAACGCGCCTACGGCGACAACGTCGGCGGCCCGGGCAGCGGGGAAGAAGGCTTCGACGCCCGGGAGTTCAAAACCTGGGTCGACGCCGCCGGCGGCGACGTCACCGCCGCGGTACGGACCTGGCTCGTCGAGAACGGACGCATCCACCCCGACGCGGTGATCACCCACCTCGAAATCCGTGCCTGGATGCCCAGAGAACACTGACCGCGCCCAAAAGTCCCAACGGTCGTTATCTGTATGGCCGGGACGACAATCCCGGCCATACAGCCCCGAACACCTACCACGGCACGATCAGCACCCCGGCAAAAGCCCCACGCCCGAAGCACCACTGCTACCGTCGGACCATGGACCAGAACGAGGACCTTGCGATCGGCTTCGGGCCGCAGGAACGCGAGCAACTGCTGCGCGCCGCGGAGGCCGCCGGCAAGAGCCCGGCCGAGTTCGTCCGCGATGCCGCCCTGGACGCCGCCGAGGACCCGTTCCCCCGCGCCCTGGCCAACGCCCGTCACTCCGCAACGGAACTGGCGAGCGCCTTCGCACACATCGACCGCGCCACCCACACGGTGACCCCGGGGCCGGACTCCCCCATGAGCAGCCGCGACCTGCGCGCCGCGAGCCGCCGCGCAGCATGACGACGCGCCACCTCACCTTCGAAGAGCTTCTCCAAATCGCCGAAACGCTCCCCGGCGACCCCCAGTGCTGGGACATCGGAGCGCTCGACGCCGCGGTCGCACGCACCCAGGCGCACCGCCTGGGACGCGACGTCTATGGGTCGCATTGGCTCCAGGCCGGCGCCCTGCTTCAGATCCTGGCCCTGCTCGAACCGCTCGAGCACAGCAACATGAACTTCGCCTGGGCCGCCGCACGGGCCTTCCTCGAGGTCAACGGCCGGACCGTGGACGCCAAACCCGCCGACATCGTGGACCTCGTCACCACGGCAAGCCGCAAGGAAATCGACGTCCAGGCCATCGCCGCCCGGCTGCGCTCGTGGGCCACCGGCACCTGACCCGGGAAGGCACCCACCGCACGAGCACGGCCCGGTGCGACGCCGTCTTTACGGCGTAAAGATCGACCCCATTCCCACGGGCTACGCCGTGGGGGCCGCCGGGAGCGGCTCGTCCGCGGCGTCCGCGACGCTGCGCAGGAAGAAGTCCACGAACTCCTCGCCGCTCGCGTGCAGCGTCTGGCAGGCCACCTGAACGATGAGGAACGCCCATGACACCTCGTCATCGAGCTCCTCGCCGAATGTGCTCCGCAAGGAGCCGGCAAGGTAGGCGTCGTACCCGAGGGGCCACGAGGTGTGTTGCTGGCGGCGGCGGCACCCTTCGACCGCGCACCGCATGAAGAGCGCGAAGTCCCGCTCGCCCAGGTCTTGCCACATGCAGCGCACCAGCGCAATCGCCCGGTGGATGTCCCGGGCCTCGGTGTCATCCGCGTCGCGCAGACGGTCCTGCAGTTTCCGCGCCAGAGCCATCTCGAAGTCAACCTGTGTCACGGTCCATCAGTAGCCGATGCCAAGCCCCACGGCGTCTGACGGCTCGCCACAGTGTCCCCTGTTCGGGCGCAAATGCGCAGGTCACCAGCGGGGACCCCTTCCCGTGCACGGCACCGCCGGTTGACCCTCCACCACATACGCGCGACAGCAGACGGATCGCCCATCTTTACGGCGTAAAGACCAGGGGGTGCGGATGAGGGCGACCAGGGCTCGTTAAGCTCCATGTCGACACTCGATCACCAGCATGTCTCGGGAGCGGCGAATGCCCGGTGCACAGAACGACGGTAACGACATTGCGGCGCGGCGACGCCGGCAGGAGGAGGAGCGCGCTCGGAAGGCCGGAGCGATGGGCGGCTCCGAGGTCAGTCTCGGCGAGCTCTCGCTGAACCCCCGCAATGCCCGTCATGAGCTCGAAGGGCTCGAAGGGCTGGCGGAGACCTACGCCACGTCAGGTGTGCTGCAGAGCGTCGCCGTGATTCCGGCCGAGACCTTCCGTGCCGCCTTCCCGGAGTGTGCTGAGCGCGTAGGCGACGTCCGCTTCGTCGTCATCGGCGGAAACCGGCGGCTCGCGGCAGCCCGCAAGGCCGGCCTGGAGAAGCTGCCGGTCCTGGTGAACACCCGGGCCACGACCCGCAAGGACATCATCGTCGCCGCGGCGACGGAGAACCTGCAGCGCGAGCCGCTCAAGCCCTTCGAAGAGCTCGAGACCATCGAGGAGCTCAAGCAGGAGCTGGACACCTACGACGCCGTCGCCAAGCAGCTGGGCCGGTCTCCGGCCTGGGTTTCCCTCCGGCGCCGTCTGCGCAACCTCCACCCCGACATCCGCCAGGCACTCGAAGACGGCGTCGAGGGCATGACGATCGAGCTCGCCCGGGACCTCGGCAAGAGCGACGACCACGAGCGCCAGCTGAAGGAGTGGAAGGCCGTCCAGGCGCTGGTCCAAGAGCGAGCCAAGGACCCCAAGGCGAAGAAGAAGGCCAGCAAGAAGAAGGCCAAGAACAAGGTTCCGAAGCAGGGCGGGGCCAATTCGTCCCCGTCGAATGCCGAGGAGGGCCAGCGCCGCAGCGCCTGCGCATTGGCCGTCGAAGCCGCCGACGCCGACCCGAGCCTGATCCTGCTCGCGGCGATGCAGGAACCGGCCGACCCGGATGAAGCGATGGCCCTGGCGTCGCACTGGCTGACCGAAGCCGGAGTGGGCGCGTCGGCGCTGCACCTGGAATCGCTGGACTCTGCTGACGACAATGACCGTCAGCGGAAGGCTGCACTCGCCCTGGCGCTGGCGCACTGCGAGCTCCACATGACACTCAACGGCGAGGACGACCTCCAGCACGCACAGACCTACCTGGAATGGCTGACCGCCCACGCCGGCTATCAGCCGACCAGCGAAGCCGAAGAGCCCGCCCTCACGGCGTAACCCGGAGATTTCTCGTGACCCGATCCACCGCCCCCTCTGCCGCGCTCCCGCCGGACACCGGGCTGAAGACCCGTGTCCTGACCGTGGCCAATGGCTCCGCAGGCTCCGGGAAGTCCACCTTCGCCGCCGCCGTCGCTTACGCAGCGGCCATGCGGGGCAAAAAGGTGTGCGTCATCGGCCTGGACAAGCAGCGCGACATGTCGCACGTGCTCGGCTACGACGACCCGGACAGCAACCCGGCTCTGCCGACGCTCTACGACGTCCTGGACGAGCTCTGCACGCTGGCGGAGGCGGTGGTCCCGGCACTCAACAGCAAGACCGGCGACCCCATCCCGAACCTCTGGATCGTCCCCGAATCCGAGAAGCTCGACAAACTCGAGTTCATGCTGGCCGGAACGACCGCCCGGGAGCTGTGGCTGTACAAGATCATCGGCCAGCTCCGCGGCCGGTTCGACGCAGTCCTCCTGGACTGCCCCGGTGACGTGAAGCTGGCGACGATAGGAGCGCTGATCGCCGGGGACGAGATCGTCGGGTGCGTGAAGTCGCAGGAGAAGGAAGCGCGCGGACTCACCCAGCTCGAGGACAAGCTCTACGAGGTGCACCAGGCCTACGCCCACACCGGTATGCGCGACAAGGTCGACTGGGTGGTCATCGGCGACGGCGTGTCCAACAAGAAGCAGGGCAAGGTGTACTGGGATGTCGAGCAGCAGATCCGGAAGGCGTACGGCGACAGCGTCCTCAAGTTCACCGTCCGCGACGACGTGAAGGTCCCGGAGGCCTACACGGCAGGGCAGCCGGTCACCCTCTATGCCCCAAAGAGCGCGGCCGCCGAGGCGTACACGAAGAACGGGCGGCAGATGAAGCTCTACCGCTGACGCATCTTTACGCCGTAAAGACGCGGAGGAAGTCAGGCCCTGGACCACGACGGTCCAGGGCCTGAATCTTTACGCCGTAAATTCCGGACCCGGTCTCGGGCCGGTCGTACCTGCCGCGCACGGCCTTCGCTGATCACTTTTAGCTGACGATCGTCAGTGGGCATGACGTGAAGGTGAGTGAACAGGGACTGAGGCGTGAGAGTGTGATTGCCGATCAGTTCGAAGGCTCTGATGCAGGAGAGGCAGCAGCACGTGACCGCGGGGCAGCAGGTACCAACACTCACCCGGGCACACCGCGTTCTCATCGCGGTGGTCGTTCTCGGGGTGATCGTCATCTCTGCGATCGGCTTCGCCGGGTCCTACAGCGCCGTACGGCAGCTCGCACAGGAACACGGCTTCGGACGCTTCTCCGCGATCTTCCCGATCGGCATCGACGCCGGCATCTGCGTTCTGCTGTCACTCGACCTGCTGCTGACCTGGCTCCGCATCCCGCTCCCCCTGCTGAGGCAGGTCGCCTGGCTGCTGACCGTGGCCACGATCGTCTTCAACGCGGCGGCCTCGTGGGGCGATCCGCTCGGCGTGGCGATGCACGCGGCAATCCCGCTCCTCTTCGTAGGCCCCATCGAGGCCGGCAGACACGCCATCGGGCGGATCGCCGACATCACCGCCGACCGCCACATGGAGGGGGTCCGCCGCTCCCGCTGGATGCTGTCGCCTCTGCCCACGTTCAAGCTGTGGCGGTCCATGAAGCTCTGGGAGATCCGCTCCTACAAGGACGCCGTCCGGCTGGAGCAGCACCGCCTGGTCTACGAGGCGATGCTGCATCGCGACTACGGGGACGACTGGCGCAAGACGGCGCCCGTGGACATGCTGCTGCCTCTCCGACTGGCCCGCTACGGGATCCCCCTCTCCGAGACCGCGCCGGAGGTGCTCCTGGCGGCCGGGCTCGAACTCGGGCAACCCGGCGCCCCCTCCGAGTCCGGACGGCCGACCGACGAGCGGTCCGAGAGGAGCCGACAGGACACGGGTGCTGACGCCATGACGGAAGCCACGGACGCACCCGATGCTGAACATGCGCGGCCGGGGGAGTGGCCGACTGATGCGCCGGCCATGACCGATCCGGTGGCCGACCCGGTGGCCGACGATCCCGTGGCCGAAGTGACCGGCCACGTAGCGATGACCGATCCCGTCGAGTCGCCATCCGGTGCGGCCATGACCGATCCGGCAGTGCCCATCGGCCATGAAGGCTTCCCTCGGCCGACGGCTCCCCTCTCCGACTGGCTGGCCGAACCGGTCACCCCTCCGCAGCCGCACAGCGGCCCGGCCACGGTGCCCGCCGGATCGGCCACCGGTCACGATGCGCGTGACCGGTGGCCGGAGCAGCCGATGGCCGACGTGTCGCCGTCGCCGGAGTCGGTCACGGCCAGGGCACCAGAGGCGCCGCCGGGGGAGTGGCCGGCCTCCGTCACCGACACGGGGGCGGCGACGGCCCGCGTTCCCGAGCAGCAGACCCAGGAGGCCGACGCCGACCCCGAGAAGGAGCGGATCGTCATGGTGGCGGGCTGGGTGGCCGAGGCCGAGGACGCCGGGGAGAAGCTGACCGGTGCAGAGGTCGCCCGCCGACTCGATGTCTCTCCGCGGACCGGCCAACGGGTACTGACGCGAGCGAAGGAACTCCGGGACGAAGAACAGCGGCAGCAGCCGCGCCCCCGGCTGCGCTCCGTCGGCGACCGCTCCTGACCGGACACTGCACCACGTGGCCGATGCCTCCAGAGGCATCGGCCACCGTCATGTTGGGCGCGCCGGTCACGCCCGGCGAGCAGCCCTGGCCGATGGCCGATACGGATGGCCGGTGACCGATGACCGATCGGGCACCGTGACCGATGACCGGTGGCCGATGACCGGTCGGCCAGGGTGACCGGTCATCGATCCGATGGTGGCCGGTGGCCGATAGCCCCCCGATCGGCCACCGGCCACGGCCGATTCGTCGGCCATCGGCCACCGGTCACGACGAGAGGCGGCTTGCCCGGCCCGCTATCGGCCACCCACCGCGCAGCGTCAGGGGCTTGCCCACCCCTCTGTACGGGCTTGCCCACCTCTTGCCCACCCCTCTGTACGGGCTTGCCCACCTCTTGCCCACCCAAATGGCGGGCTTGCCCAGCGCCCAGGGCGGCTTGCCCGCCAGCCCCATACAGAAATGGGCAAGCCTGTGGCCTGCTCCTTTCGCGCTGAGGGCAAGCCTTTGGGCATGCCCTCGTGAGGAGAGTTCACGGCACGAGATCCGAGAGGAGCCTGTGCCGTGCTCAACCTGTCACGACCCGCCCGCGCCGCCGCCGGGATCTTCGGCCACCTGGATGCCGACTGGGCGGCGCTGTGCTCGGACACCCGCGTACGGGCCGCCGTGGCCGACTGGCTGATGGCCGATCACCTGGCCGACGACATCGCAGCCGTGACCGATTCCTGGGTCAGCGCCCTCGGCCCCGAGCAGCTCCTCGCCGCCCTGCGCCCGGCCAGTGACCGACGGTCCGACGCGTTGGCCGACGCGGTCCTTCGCGCTCTGCTCGTCCGCGCCGCCGGCCATGACCGATCGGCCACCCTCGCCGCACGCATCGTCGTGCAGGCGATGATCCCGGCCGCCGTGCGCATGACCCGCGGTCAGGTCCGGCCCTTCGGCGGCCGCACCTTCGAAGCGGTCGGCCACCTCGTCATCGCCGCGCTGTACGAGACCGCGCGCTCCGGCCGCATCCACCACCGGCCCGGCCGGCCCGCCGCCAACCTGGCGCTGGACACCCTGAGCCGGGTGTGCCGAGACCTGGCCGCCGACCACGAGCCGGCCGGCGAGGACCTGGCGGCCGCCGACCACCTGGCCGACCCGGCACCCGGTCCCGCCACGCTGGCCCACGCCCGCGAGGTGCGCGCCGCCGCGGCCGCCGCCGGCCTGGACGAGGCCGACGCGCTGGACGAGGTGACCGCATCCGCCGCGCGCCTCGAACTCCTCGAGCTCGTCCTGACCGCCATGGAGGAGGGCGAGCTGAGCATCGCCGACGGGCGGGCCATCGCCTGGCACTACCGCACCTGTCCCCTCCCGGACTCCGACGCGGCCGCCCGCGCCGGCACGACCGCCGGGGCGTGGCAGCGCCGCCGCAGCCGCGCCGTCAGCCGGCTCCGCACCGCCCTGCGCCCGGCGTCCTGACCCCGCGTTCCCACCGCACGACCGTCATTGCCCCGGATGCGAATCGAGGAGAGATCCTTGCCCACCACCACGTCGGCCCGGCTGGACCGGGACGAGGAGCGCGTCACCAGCGCGCAGCGGCTGCTGGTCGCCCTCGGCGCCGCGCTGGTCGCCACGCCCTTCGACCGCGGCGTCCACGACCAGCTGCGCCGCTTCCTGGCCAACGACGCCGAGGGCGTCCTGGCCTCCCTGCGGGTGCTCGAGCAGCGGCCTGAGGAGGACCTGCGCACGCGCATCGCCGAGCTGGCCGGCCACTCCCTGCGCCCGGCGCCGCTCGGGGGTGCGTCATGAAGGGGCTGATCAAGCGGCGCACCGCTGCCAAGACTCCTGGGACAGAGCATGCCGTGGAGGAGTGGGCGGTCGACAGCGCGGCAAACGAGGACGTCGGGATCGGGGGCTGGTCGACCGGGGCCCGCGCCAACACCACCGTGCTGATGCGCTGGACCGCCTGGGGCCTGCTGATCGCCGGTCCTCTCCTGGGGCTGGCCGCGTACGTATCCGTCCCGTCGACTGCCGGCTCTGTCCGTCCGCAGACGGCCCCGGCCGCCCCGGCCACGACGGGCAGCCAGGGCGCGGCCGGGTTCGCCACCCTCTTCGTCGCCGCGTTCGTCGAAGCGGGGGAGGGGGACCAGGACAAGCTGGCCGCCTACTACCCGGCCGCCACCGACGTCCGTCTGGAAGGGGAGCCGGGTCGGCAGAAGGCCGCGCAGCTGACGGTGGTGCGGCTGCGGCAGACCGAGGCTGACGTGTGGTCGGTGACGGTGGCGGCCCGCCTCACGCCCAACGGCCCTGCCCCGACGCCGACGTCGACCGCACGCCCCGCGAACGGCCAGCAGGCGAAGAAGGAGTCGGTCCGGTACTTCCAGGTCCCGGTCGCCGCTGCCGCGCAGACGGGCGGAGCGACCGGATACGTCGCGCTGGCCCTGCCCGCCGAAGTCGCCCCGGTCGACCGGATTCAGGCGCCCAAGCTGGTCTATGGACCGATGCGGCCCGCGCTTCCCGCGGACCCCCGCACCAAGGCCGTCGCCGAGTTCCTGAACGCCTACCTGACCGGCTCCGGCGAACTGGACCGCTATCTCGCCCCCGGCACCAGGCTCAGCCCCGTCATGCCCGCGCCCTACAGCGCCATCACGGTGGACCAGCTGGCCGTCGAAGGCGAGATGAGCGTGAGCGCCGAGCAGGCCACCACCGTTCCCGAGGACGGCACCCGGCTCCGGCTGCTCGCCACCGTCCGTGCCGCCGGAGCGGACGGAGTGCGCACTCCTCTCACCTACGCCCTGACCCTCTCGGCCCGCGCCGGCCGCTGGGAGATCGCCTCCCTCGACGGCGCCCCCACCCCGGCCGCAGCCTCCCCCAGCCCCGTCTCCACGCACTGACCCCCGGGAGCACTCATGCACACCGCCTCCGTCACCCTGGCCGCCGGCTGGATCGGCACCCTCAGCGGCTTCGGCACCGACCTGAAGGGCCTGATCTTCAACATCGGCATCCCTGTCCTGTGCGGCTTCTTCGTCCTGGTCGTCGGCGTGCGCACCAAGGCGCCCGGTCCCACGATCATGGCGGTCATCTTCGCCGCTGTGGTGTGGGGCCTGTCCGCCAACATGGCGGCGCTGAAAGACAAGACGTCTGAGGACATCACTCACTACGACGGCGGCACCACCGTCCGGCGCGGTGACCAATGACTGCCGTCCTCGACGACGCCGACGGTGACCTCATCGGCCGCTGCTACACCAAGGCCCGCCGCACCCCCGTCGTCGTCGGCACCGTGCCGGGCGGCATGGGCCGGAGCTTTCGCCTGCCGTTCGGCCCCTACACCCTCACCCAACTCGGCGCCCTGGTCGCCGGAGTTGTCGCCCTCGTCCTGACCAGGCCGCTCTGGGGCGGGCACGGCCTGGTCGACCTCGTGGTCCTGGTGACCGTCCCGTTCGGCCTCGCCTTCGCCCTGCGACGCCTGCACGTCGACGGCCGCAACCCGGCCGCGGCCGCGGCCAGCGTGGTGATGATGCTGGCCGGCCCGCGCTGGGGACGCCTGCACGGCAGGCCCTGGCGCCCGGTCAGCCCCCGCAGCACCGGCGTCGTCGTCACCCTCGGCGAGCCCACCGCGCGAACCCCCGCCCCACAGGCCGCCGTTCCTCCGCCCGCGGACGACGCCGCCCCAGCTGCGCAGCCGCGCCGAGCCCCCGCCCGGCCCGCCCCGGCCGTCCCGCAGCCGACGCGCCCGGAGCCGCGGTCCGGCGTGCCGGTGGCCTCGGGGGTGCAGGCCCTGCTCGCCCGCCGCGCTCCGTCCCGTTCAGCACAGGAGTCCTAATGCGCCTGCCGATCCGCCACGTCTCCAACAACATCGTCTTCACCACCCACGGCACCTGCTGGGCCGTGTGGCGGGTCGCGGCAACCAACTACTCGCACGCACCCAGTGCCGCCAAGCGCCGCCGGCTCAAGGCGCTCGAGGCGCTGGTGAAGTCCCTGACCGGCGAGCCGATGCTGTTGAGCCTGTGCCCGCAGGTCGACCCGGTCGCCGTGGTGCGGGCCATGGTGGCCGACGTCGATCTGCAGCGCTCCCCGCGGTACGAGCAGCTCGGCCACGCCGTGCTCGACCAGCTGGAGGAGATGGAGCTCACCGGGCGCACCGACTGGCTCGCCGTGCCGTTGCCGGCGCTCTCCCACAAGGACGCTCTGCTTGGCGCGTTCCGCTCGGCCAAGGCGGAAGTGGCCCTGCAGCTGGGCCTGATGCCCGCCCCCGTCACCGCGGCCGAAGTCGCGCAGCGCACCGAGCAGGCCGCGCGCATGCAGGCGCAGTGGCCCTCCGGGGTGTCCATGCGGCCCGCCACCGAGGCCGAGATCCTGTGGATCTACGGGCACAGCGCCCGCCGGGGACTGGCCGAGCCGTTCCTGCCGGACGGCACCGAAGCGCCGGTGCGCGGCCGCGGCCGCACCGTCGCGGCCCTGGGCGAGGTGCTTCTCGCCGAAGGCGGAACGGACTTCGGGCAGCGGCGCACCGCGCCCGGCAACCCGTTCGCACGCCGCTACGTGCAGGTCTCCAGCGAGTGGGGCGACTCCTACCAGGCTCTGCTCGCTCTGTCCGAGATGCCGGAAGCCTTCGCGCTGCCGGGGGCCGCGTACCTGCAGCAGCTCGATGACCTCGCCTACCCGGTCGACTGGTCCGCCCGCCTGGTGATCACGCCCGGCGCCAAGGCGGAGGCGAAGTCCCGCAAGCGGGCACGGCACTTGAAGGCCCAGGCCGCTGAGTACGAAGGCGACCCGGCTGGGCCGCCGGCCTCCACCGTCCAGCACCAGGAGGACAACGACGAGTACCGGCAGAGGCTTACGGCCTCCGCGCGCGAGGTGGAAGTCCGCGCCATGGTCACCCTCGCGGTGTGGGGCACCAGCGCCGACGAGGCAGGCGACCGTGCAGCCGCGCTCGTCTCCGACTTCGGCAGCACCGACTACACCTTCGCCCGCCCAGTCGGGGAGCAGACCAACCTGTGGCACGCGATGCTTCCCGGCTCCCGCACCCCCCGCGTGCTGACCGGCTATGCGCAGTACCTGCTCGCCCGCGACTTCGCGATGGCCATGCCCTGGTGCGGCTCGCAGCTGGGCGACGAGCGTGGCGCCCTGTTCGGCTTCCAACTCGCTAGCGGGGGAGTGCGCCCCGTCCTCATCGACCCGACGCGGGGCCCGCGGGAGAACGCCAACGGGTCCATGGCGTTCGTCGGCGAGCTGGGCGCGGGAAAGTCGGTGGCCCTCAAGGCAGCCGTGTACAACGTGCTGGCCCGCGGTCATCTGCTGGGCAAGGTCCGCTCCCGTGGCCGCGCGGTGATCGTCGACCGGACGAAGCAAGAAGAGTGGGTGCGGTTCGCCCGGGCCTGCCCGGGCACGACGCAGGTCATCCGCATCGACCAGGCCGCCGAGGTCTCCCTGGACCCGCTGCGGCTGTACGTGGACCGCAGCCCGAAGGTGGCCGCGCGCTTCTGCGAGTCCTTCCTGACCCTGCTCCTGGGCGTTAGGCCGATGGACCTGGAGGGCGTTGCCCTGTCCGAGGCAGTCCAGGCGGTCCTCGAAGCGCCCGCTCCCTCCATGCGCGCCCTGATCGACGAGCTCACCAGGCGCGGGGGAGGGGACCCGGCGTCGCGGACCTTGGCCCGCAAGCTGCAGGCCGTTGCCCGCAAGGACCTGGCCGCCGTCGTCTTCGACGAGACGCTGCCCGTCGTCGACACCCACCGCGCGGACAGCGTCGTCTTCGCTGTGAACGCCCTGGCCTTGCCGAAGAAGACCGAGTTGGCCAGTGACCACCGCATCGAGCGGATGGAATTCGAAAAGGTCCTGGGCAGGGCGCTGATGTACCTCATCGCCGCCGTTGCCCGCGAGACCGTCATGGCCTCCAGGGAAGAGTTCGGCGTCGCGGTCTTCGACGAGTGCTGGTGGCTTACGAGTTCCGACGAGGGCCTGGAGCTGCTCCTGGAGCTGCTGCGCGACGGCCGCAAGCACAACGCCGCGGCGTACGTGGCCTCCCACGATCCTGACGACATCGGCCCGGCGGAGACCGAGAAGGGCGTCATCGTCCGCGGTCTGATCCCGCACCGCATGGCCTTCCGCCAGACCACGCGCTCGCTGGCCGAACGCGCCCTGGACTTCCTCGGCGTGGATGCGAGTGATGCGGACCTGCTGGAGCTGGTCACCACCGGTCTGTCCCCGATCGATGCGGACATGCCGGAGGAAGAGAAGGCGGCCCGGGCGGGGGAGTGCCTGTACCGGGATCTGGCCGGCCGGATCGGCCTGATGCGGGTTCTCATCCCGGCCGACGCTGCGGTGATGGCCGCGATCCACACCACTCCAGACGACTACCGGACCGCGGCATGAGCGCCCTCAGACGGTGGTGGGGACGGCTGCGGCTGCTGGGATGGTCCCGGCTGCGCCTGGCTATGGTGTTCGCTGCCCTCGCGGCGACCGTCCTGACGGTGCTGACCTCTCTGCCGGCCCAGGCCGACCCCACCCCGTCGCCCGCGCCGTCGCATTCCCCGTCCGCGAGCCCCTCCCCGTCGGCATCGCCGTCGCCGAACGCCCCGCTGCCCGTGCCGAAGCCCGGGCAGCGACCGCCCTCTGCGGAGGAGACCAAGCAGCTCGAGGAGTTCCTGCGCCAGCAGAATGAGCAGCTGTCGAAGTCCGCGCGGGAGGTGATGCTCCAGCAGGAGACGGAGCGGCTGCGCAAGCTGCTGCCCAACGAAGGCGGGGTCCTCGGCGTCTTCAACGTGACCGACGCCAACAACCTGCCCATCTCGGCCTACACCGTGAAATCCGATACTGGCGGCTGGCTCGACTGGGACCTGGGCCTTGAGAACCTGATCACCGAGCTCCTCTTCATGATCACCAAATGGCTGATCGCGTTCTGCTGCTGGCTCATCCTCTGGGCACTGTCCTTCGGCCTCGCCAAGCTCCTGCTCACTCCGGCCCTCGCCGTCGCGAACTCTCTGCACAACCGCGTCATCCTCGAACTCGGCCTGCCCGCCCTCGCTCTCGCGGTGTGCGCACTGATCTGCACCGCCCGGATCTTCTTCGGCGACCGGGCCAAGGGCTGGGGCGACGCCGCCCTCTCCCTGCTCCTGGCCGCCCTCACCACGACACTCCTGGCGTCCCCGCCGCAGGCCCTGATGGGGGAGCACGACGGCGCCATCGCGGCGGCCCGTGGCCTGTCCCTGGAGGTCGCCGCCGTCATCCTGGGCGCCGACCCCGTCAACCCTCAGAGCCACTCGACCGAGGCCAGCCCGGCCGAGCTGGCCCGGCCGCTGACCAACGCCATCGTCAATTCTTTCGTGGTCCAGCCGGCGATGCTCCTGCAGTACGGCCGCGTCTTCAAAGGCAAGTGCGCCCAGGAATACTCCGACACCAAACTCCGGCAGCTCGCCTACGACCGCGCGCTCTCCTCCCGCGTGTCCAAGCTCAAGAAGCTCGGGCATCTTGCCTACGACTACCTCGACTTGTCCGGGGCCACCGGGACCGTCAACGACTGGATGATCGACTTCGGCAGCCGCTGGGCAGTTGACCACTTCGGCGACCCGCCGATGGACGCCTTTGAGGACAAGTGCGTCCCCGGCAACGTGGACGCCGCCAAGAAGGCCTCCCTCGACAAGGTGGGCGGCGCCTTCTTCCTCCTGGTCGCCGCCGTCATCGTCAGCGTGCTCATCGCCGCCCTCGCCGGCAGCTTCCTCGTCGCGCAGGTGCGCATCGCCTGGGATGCCATCCGCGGCGAGGCCGCCCTGGTCGCCGGCACCATCCCGGGTGCCGGGCGCGGATTCCTGTGGGACTGGGCGGCCTCGGTCCTGCGGTCCCTCGGCCAGATGCTGTGGTCCGTCATCGCCCTGGCCGTCTTCATCGTCGTCATCCAGGCCGTCCTCGACCCCGTACAGACCGACTGGGGACGCGAGTTGACCCTGCGGTTCCTGGCGGTGGACATCGTGTGCATCGCGGCGGTGAAGAAGCGCAAGCAGATCACGGCCAGGTCCAAGCAGATCGCCGGCAACTTCCGCGGCAAGATGTCGGCCGGCCGCATCGGCGGCACCAACGGCTCGCCTTTCACCCCGAGCTCCGACCCCGTCACCCAACGCCCCCGGGTCGGTCGCGCCGCCGCCCGCGGTCTGGTCCGCGGGGCGCTGGCCACCACCGCCATCGCCGCGGGCAACCCGCTGGCCGCCCTCGGCTACGCGATGCCCCAGACCGTCGGCGCCACCGCGCTGATGTCCCGCCTCAGCACCGGCCGCCGGGGCGGCCGCACCCGCCCGCCGGCCCGACCCGCCGGCAGGCCCCGGCCCGCCCCGCAAAACCGGCGCCCCGCCAGCGCCGCACCCGGCCGCCCCGGCCCACGGCCCGGCGCCGTGCCGCCCCGGCCCACGGTTCCACCGAGGCCCGCCTATCCCCCCAGGCCCGCACACCCACCACAGCCTGCACACCCGCCCCGCCCCGTGGCAGCCCCGCGCCGTGCCGCCGGCCAACGGCCCTCCCCGCGCCACCACATGCCGATCCAGCCCGCGGCCTCACCACGCCAGCAGCAACTGCGTCAGCGTCTGGCGCGCCACCCCCGCCGCACCCCGCCCAGGACCGGCCCATGAAGAAGGTTCTGATCGGCTTCGCCGCCCTGACCCTGCTGAGCATCCTGTTCATGGCCGCCGTCGCCGTGCACGTCGCAGGCCTGGGGCAGAACCAGGCCGAAGCGGCGACCCGCCTCAAGAACCGCTGCGCCGCCCCTGCGGGCGGCACGGACGTCGACACCAGCGCCGTGGCCCAGCAGGTCCACGCGATCCTGGCGGGAGCGAAGAGCGAGGTGAACGTCGAAGGGCTGCCGGATCCCAAGGAGCAGATCCCCAACGCACGGGTGATCATCGCCACCGGCATCCAGCTGAAGATTCCCGCTCGCGGCCAGGTCATCGCGCTCGCCACCGCCCTGCAGGAGTCCGGCCTGCGCAACCTCACCTACGGCGACCGCGACAGCATCGGCTTGTTCCAGCAGCGCCCGTCCCAGGGCTGGGGGAGCCGCGAGCAGATACTCGACCCCGTCTACAGCTCCACGAAGTTCTACAAGGCCCTGCAGGCCGTGGACGGTTGGGAGAAGATGCCGCTCACCGTGGCCGCGCAGACGGTCCAGGCCTCCGCGACGCCGGATGCGTACGCCCAGCACGAGCGGCTGGCCACCGCTCTCCAGCAGGCCATCGCCCCCACCCTCGGCGCAGCCCCCGCCGTTCCCGGGATGGCCGGTGCCACCGGAGGCCGGGTGTGCCCTGGCCAGCCGGATGGGGCCGGCTACGGGACCATTCCTGCGGGGTCGCTCCCGGCGGGCTACCAGATCCCCATCACCGCGCCCCCGGCCGCACGTGCCGCGATCCGGTGGGCACTTGGCCAGCTCGGCACCCCGTACCAGTGGGGCGGCAGCTGCACCAACCCCCACGGTCCCAGCCCCGCCGACCACTGCGACTGCTCATCCCTGATGCAGCGCGCCTACGGCGTCGCGGGCATCCAGCTCTCCCGCACGACCTACGACCAGGTCAACGAGGGCCGCCCTGCACCCCTGGATGCACTGCAGGCCGGCGACCTGGTCTTCACCGAAGGCAGCGCCGCGCGGCCCGAACACGTCGCTCTCTATCTGGGCGACGGATTGCTGGTCCACGCGCCGCGCCCAGGCCGGGTGGTGGAGGTGGCCAAGATTGCTGGACACGGAGTTTTGTTGGCGGCCCGGCGGGTTGCGCCGTAGACAGACAGATGATCTGTGACAGCGAAGGTGGACGGCGTGCCACCGAAGTTGGACCGCGCAGACTCAGGCCAGCCCGGTGGCGGCCTTTAGACGCTTGAGCATCTCGCGCTTGGCGTCGAGAGCAGCAGATTTCGCGTTGATCTCGGCAGCCCAGGCCGCAAGTTCGTGGGCCAGGTCGGATACCGGTTTGCCGGTGTTGAGGTTGTTCTCCCGGTACTGGGAGTGAACCCCGTAACCCCGGCCTGCGCCGTAAGCGAGTTCCATGTACGAGTCAGCGATCCCCATCATCGCGCCGCCGAGGCCGCTCGTGGCCAAGGCGATTTCCTCGGTCAGCTCTTTGATCATGGTCCTGGCGTCGCTGTCGCTCATAGCCCAATGCTTGCACCAGCCCCTGCACCTCAGCACGGGTATGCCGATGGTGCTCTGGCCTGGTCGTCGCGGTCGAGTTCGCAGCGGTAGTTGTCACCATCTGCTCGGACTTTTTGTCACCAGGGTCGAGTTCGCAGTCGTGTTGTCACCCAGACTCCGGCCACCCGGAGGGCGGAATCCGGCCGATCAGTGTCAAGTGACTTGCCATGTAAAGCAGTTTTACAGCACTCTCGGGGTGTGAGCACGACACGAGCCGAAGCGATGGCCGCACTGCGCCATTGGTCCGCCCCCGGCCGCCGGGCCGAACTGATCGCCACTGCCTGGGACGCCGGAGAGACCAACATCTCCGCACTCGCCGAGGCCGCACGCGTCAGTCGGCCCACGGTCTACGCCGACCTGCGGTCCCGGGGTATCGACCCCGACCGCCGTCCCGCGAAGGAGAGCACCATGCAGATCAGCCCCGTGACTCTGGAAGGCTTCACCGGCCTGAACCTGGACGGCAACGAGCCCCGACAGTTCATGGACGCCGTGCACCGCTTCATCGACGAGCACCCGGACGCGAGCCCGGGCGTCGAGCACAGCCGCCTGCTGGCCCTGATGGACACCCTGCGCGACTACAACACCCTTCGCCCCCGGCTGATGGAGGAGCAGGTCGCCCGCGAGGAGCGGGACCGCGCCCTCCACCTGGTCGAGACGCGCTGGGAGGCACTGAGCAATGCGGCCAACTGGCTGGCCGCGCACCACGCCTACGTCGTGGCCGTCGATGACGCCGGGATCGCCATCGACATGTGGAAGGACCGCGCAGCCGACGCCGTGAAGGTGCCCTTCAATCAGGACACCGAGACCCGGCGGGCCGCGTACGAGCAGATCCTGACCAGCGGTCACCCGCCGGTCGAGCCGCTGACCATCAGCCCCGACGACGTCGCCGAGCAGCTGCACACCGCCCTCGACCAGGCCCACGCGCGCCGCCGTCGGATCGCCGCCGAGACCCTTGGCCTGGGCCAGTCCGCCAGCCGGTAGCAGAAGAAGCCCGGAGCCATCCCCGCCGAACCACCCATGAAGCGAAGGAGTTGCAGCACCATGGCCGTGCACACCGTCAGCGAGAACAACCCCACCTACGTCACCGGCGCCGACCGGTACCGGATTCCCTTCACCGGCTTCCTCACCCCCGAGCACCCGCAGTTCGAGACGATGCAGGAGTTCATCCGGGAGGAGCACCGCCGCCCCGAGGGGTACGGGCTGGCGTTCCTGGAGTCCGAGGAGCACTCGGTCATCTACATCGGCTCTGTCCGCCAGATCGAGGAGTACCGCGCCGCCAACACCGACGGCACCGCCGTGCTCGACCCCGACCAGGGTGTGATGTACGCGTTCTGGCCGCACGGGACGGGCTGGGACGACTACATCCCCGCCAACACCTGGAACCCGGGTGGGGAAGGGATCGTCACCGAGTTCGACCACCCCCTGGGCGGCAAGGTCACCGTGTACGAGTACCTCAAGGACGACACCGACGGTGAGAAGACGCCGATGGTGGGCTTCCACTGCGAGCGCTGCCACCCCACCCCGGACATTGACCACGAGGCCGGCATGCCCAACCGCGGCCCGCAAGACCGCCGCTGGAGCGCCCGCAACGCCCGGCTGCACGTCCGCAGCCACGTCGACCGGTGCCGTCCCGTCGACCCCCGCTTCGCCGAGGTCGCGCAGCAGGTCGCCAACAAGGAGTACGGCGTGAACAACCCGGTCATCACCTGGGAATCGCGCTGCGCCACCACCGGGCCGTGCGCCCAGATCCGCCACCTGCGAGCGCGCGCCTGACCCTCGCCCGTGCGGGAAGCCGCCGACCGCTGACGCACGGGCGTGAAACGAGGGGTGTCCGCAGCCATTGGAGCTGGCTGCGGACACCCCTTAACTGTATCTGCCTCCACCGACCCGGTGTCCGCCCCGGGGCTGCGGCACGCAGCCCGGCTGGCTGCGGGGCGCACGTCCCTGGCGCCGCGACCGGGCTACGGGGTGACGGGCGCCGGCAGTATGCGCTCGTGGTCCATCTCGCCGGTGTACGGGTCGAGGACGTAGACCTGGAACGGTGCCCACGCCCGGCCTGCGAGGTCGTCGAGGTCGGCGTGGGAGGGGACCAGCAGGGCCAGTTCCTCCGCCCAGGCCCGCAGCCGGCGCGGGTCCGGGCAGGCCACGCCGACCAGCGTCCAGTCCTCGCCGTCGGGTCCGCCGCGCTCGTACACCGGCCTGCCGTCGCCGTACCGCGCGTCCGGGGCGCCGAAGACCAGGTCGAGGTCGAAGTACATCTCGGCCATGGCCCGGAAGTACCGCCACGCCTGCCGATCCAGGCCCGTGCGGCCCCAGAACACCTTGTACGCGCGGTCCTTGGCAGCCTTCTTCTGGGCTTTTTCCCGCGCCGTGGCCGCCTGCTGCTGCGCCGCGGCCTTCTCCTCCGCCTCCCGCCGGCGCCGGGCCTCCGCCTGCTCCCGGGCGCACTCGGCGTCGCGGGCTGCGTAGGCGGGGGCCGTCCACCACAGGCGCCACGCGTCGTTCCAGAACCGGGTCCAGCCGTCCGCCCACTCGCCCCACTCGCCCTCATTGGTGACGCGCCGGCTGCTGGCGACGGGTGCGTGCGGCACTATTCGGCCCGTCAGCATCCACGCCACCGCCTCGCGCAGCGTCGCCCCAGCTGACGACCAGCTCACCGGCCAGTCACGGAAGCGCGCCAGGCCGGCCGTCACCGTCCACACCTGCTCTTGCTCTTCCGGGGCCTGGACCAGGAGCGTCGGCACGGTGCCCACCCACGGGCGCGGCCGGAGACCGAACCAGCACACGGTCGCACCGTCTCGCTCGTACAGACCGGTGCGCGCCGCGATCTCCTCCACGGTGATGGGCGACAGCTGGGCCTCCAGTGCCATCAGCCAGGTGCCGTCCGAGCGGAAGACCATCACGTCCGCCCGCCATTCCCCGGTGGGCGCGGCGACCTCCAGCTCGGCGCGGAAGCCCGCATCGCGGGCGCAGGTCACCAGCTCCAGCTTGAGCAGGTGGTGTTCCAGCGATTCATTCGCCAGCGCGCACGATGGCGGTTTCGTGCGGTGGTAGAGGTGCCGGGTGCCCAGCTTGGACACCCGGGCGCGGACTTGGCCTCTGCACTCCGGGCAGGCCAGTTCCACGCTGCGTACCCGGTGGATCTCCTCCCACGACCGGCCGCAGCCCAGATCGTCCAGGGTGATGTCCACCCGCCCCCACTCGGCGTGCTCCGCAGTGAACTGCACCGGTCCCCTTCCCCGCCGTCTCCGGCTCCCGGGACATGATGCGCCCGGACACTGACACGGTGTCGCGGAAGCCGGACTCCCGTAGAGCCGGGCCCCGGGGCGCTCTTCAGCGTTGCGAACAAAGCGCTTGAAGAGGGAGGAATCTCCTGAGGAGCCTGGCAAGTTCGCAAAGAAGAGGCAAAGCGTGATGGGTGGGTGTCTGGACGGGCTGGGCCGCCGGACTTGGTCGGGGTGAAAGCGGCTCCCTCACTGGAGGTTCCTTCCATGACCGACCCGTCCCACATCCTCGAGACCGCCCACTGGATCGCCCACGCCGCCCCGTACCTCGCCGGTGTCGTCCTGGTGGTCGGCGGAACCGCGCTCGTGATGGCCTTGCAGCGCGGCCGCCGCGTCCAGCACGCCCTCGGTCGCCGGACACGCGTGGAGCTCGTACCCACGAGCACGTTCGACCCCGGCCTGGGGGAGATCAGCCGCTCTGCCCAGCATCTGGGCCGGGTGCGCTACGCCGCCCCGCACGTCCCCGCGCGGGGAGCGGCCGCCCGCCTGCGGTACTCCGCCGAGAACGGGCAGATGCGCTGCTACCTGGAAGGGCCGGACACCGCGGCCGCGGTGCTGCGCATGCCCAGCCACGCGGAGGTCGAGGTCCGCTCGGCGTCGTCCAGCGCCTCGCAGCTCCAGCCGGTCCGCTTCGTCATCCCGGACCAGCGCGGGGAGCAGCGGTGACGGCGCCGGTCATCCTCGCCAAGTCCCCGGGCAGCGGGGGGAGTCGGAGCGGCGGGGCGTACGTGGAACGGGTGGAGCTGGTGCTGGGGCTGCCCGACTACAAGCCGCTGGAGAAGCTGAGCCTGAACCCGGACCCGCTCCAGCAGCTGGCCACCGCCTTCTCCAGCGTGCGCGCCGAAGCCGGGGAACGCGCGGACGTGTGCATCGACCTGGTGCCGGTCAGCGAACGCCGCCTCGCGCGGCGGCGACGCCGACTGCTGGCCACAGCCCGCCGCCGCGGTCCCTCCGCCTACGGCGAGCGGCTCACCGGTGTCATGGGGAGCGGCTCCGGGGGGAGCGGCGTGTGGGAGTCGATGGCCTCTGCGTGGAGCGGCGGCTCGAAGGGCGGCTCCGGGGCGTGGCGCGGCGACCGCCTGCCGCGCATGACCGATCTCCGTGACCAGGTAGGGAAGTTCGAACCCGGCTCCGGTGTGGTCTTCGGCGTCCAGATCCTGCTGCGGACCGTGGCCTCGCACCCGCAGGCCGCGCTGGCGCGCATGCACCAGCTGCTGGCGGTGATGGCCATGACGAGCGGTGAGAACTACCTCCAGCCTCGCCGGCCGCGCTCGCGCCGCGCTGTTGAGTCCTTCGACCGGCGCTTCGCCACGGGGGAGTTCAATCCGCGCAAGCGGCAGTGGCTGACCGTGCCCGAGCTCGCCTGGCTGCTCAAGCCGCCCACCGCGCGGTGCTCCTCGCCGTCCATCGTCCGGTGCGGCGGCCTGGTGCCGCCCGCGCCGGCGAACCTGCCCGTTTACACGGGGCAGGCGGACCTCGTGCCGCTCGGCGCCGTGGTCTACCCCGACGGCCGGGAGCGGATCGGCGCCGCCAGGGTCAAGGACTTCTTGTTCGGCCTGCAGCTGGGCAAGGCCGGGCACGGCAAAACCGAGGAAGCCCTCGTACAGGCCATCGCGCTCGCCCACGCGGGATACGGCTGCTGGTTCCTGGACCCGCACGGCGAAGCGTGGGTCCGCGCCAAGCCGTACCTGGCCCACGCCGGGGTCATGGACCGGGTCTGGGAGATCAACCTCGCCACCCCCACGCTGGAGCAGCGCGTCGCCTCCTGGAACCCGCTGTCGATGGAGGGCCGGGACGCCACCCAGATCCAGGACATCGTCCGGTCGGTGGTCGACGGCATCGCCGCCGCCCAGGACTGGGGCGACCACGCCCCCCGGGCCCGCACGATCCTGGCCCGCGCCGCGCAGGCCCTCGCCTTCCTGGCCCTGCGCGCGGTGAAGGCCGGCCGTCCCGATCTCCAGCCGACCCTCTTCCAGGTGCGGACCTGGCTGACCGACGACACCTGGCGCGAAGCGCTGCTGCCGCTGCTGCCGCGGAAGATGCGGGACTACTGGGTCACCACCTTCCCCGCACTCCCCAAGGACGCCGTGCCCACGGTCACTTACGTGATCGACCGCCTGGAGACGTCGCTGAGCCTGAGCGCATACTTCGGCAGCCCGCGCTCCAGCTACGACGTCCGCACGGCCATGGACACCGGACGCATCGTCTTCATCTGCCCGTCCGGCTCGGAGGCCGACGCGCTGGTCGCCTGCCTGCTCATCCACGACCTGCACCGTGCCGGGCTGTCCCGCCAGGACACCCCCCGCGAGAAGCGCAAGACGTTCTGGGCCTGGGGAGATGAGCTGACGGCGGTGGACTCCTCCTCCCGGGGGTTCGTGGCGGCCATCTCGGAACAGCTGCGCAAGTACGAAGTCCGCTTCGTCGGCATGACGCAGATGGCGCTGCGGCTCAGCGCCGTCACCAGGCAGGCGCTGCTGCAAAACCAGTCGATGTTGTCGACGTGTGCTGCCGACTACGACGAGGCCGCGTTCGTCGCCCGCCGCTGGAACGACCACGTCACCCCCGAGGTCATCACCGAACTGCCCAAGTACCACTACGTGATGTCCATCGCGCTCGACGGCCAGCGCACCAAGCCCTTCCGTGTCCGCGGCCTGCCGGTCGAGGAGATCTTCGCCCACTACAACAACCCCGACGGCATCCCCGACCTCGACGCGGCGATCGACGCCAACCTCCAGCGGCGCACCGTCGGCGAGATCGTCGCCAACCTCGAGGTCCTGGACGACGACATCCGCGCCTTCTTCACCGGCCGGCCCGGTCCCGGACCGGCCGACGCCGACCCGACCACCGTCATCGACTGACGCCCGCGGAGCCCGCCATGCCCTACGCCCCGTCCCCCTCCCTGGGGGTCGGCCTGCTCGGACAGCAGGCCATGGATGTCCTCTACCAGCACCGACTGGTCTCCACCCGGCAGCTGCACCGTCTGCTCACCCCGCACCACACCACCTCGGAGTACCTGCGCCGACAGCTCCACCAGGTCCGCCGGGCCGGGCTCGCCGGCGTCGTCGGCCGCCGCGCCCACGGACAGAGCGACCTGCTGTGGTGGCTCACCCCGGCCGGCGCCGAAGCCGTCGAAGCCACCGGACTGCTGCCCGCGCGCCCGTACCGCATGAGCCCCCAGGCAGCAGCGGGCCCCCTCCAGGAGCACACGCTGGCCACCGTGGAGACCGGCCTGGCCTTCGTCGAATGGGCCCGCCGGGCCGGCCACGAATGCGGCCCACTCGACTGGTCACCGGAGATCGCGCACTACTACCGCGACGACGACCGCCCCGGCGAGGACCTGACCCTGATCCCCGACGCCGTCATCAGCTACGTACACACCGACGAACGCCAGCGTCAGCGAACCCTGCTGACCTTCTTCGCCGAGGTCGACCGCTGCCAGATGACCGTCGCCCGCCTCGCGCAGAAACTCCACGCCTACGCTGCGTTCCACGACTACACGCCCAGCACGGCACCCCGCAGCGGCAACCGCACCCCCCGCCGCACCACCGGCACCCCGGCATGGCGCAGCCGCTACCCCGCCTTCCCCCGCCTGCTGCTCGTCCTCACCGGCGCCGGCCGCGCCCGCCTGGAACGCCGGATCGCCGACCTGCGCAGCCTCGCGGCAGCCAACCCCGCCCTCGCCACCACCGCCGTCCGCGCCGGCGTCACCACCCTGGAAGACCTCCGCGCGGACGGCCCCTTCGCCCCCATCTTCACGCCCGTCCTCGGCCCGGCCACCCCCACCGACGCCTGGCTGCGCACATCTGTCGCCGCCGCCTGACCCGCTGTCACCCGAAGGAGATCGCCCGTGTTCCTGCGCCGCTTCACCCAGCGCACCAGGCCCGCACCCGCCGCAAGGGAAGCCCCGCACGCCTGCGCGGCACTCGACGACATCCCGCTGCACCGGATGTTCTCGCCCCTGATCACGGAACTACTGGCCACGCGCGTCCATACCGGCCGCCTCGACCGGCTGGCCAGCCGGGAGTCATGCCCCGAGGAATTCCGCCTCGTCGCGCGCCCCATCATCACGGAGCTGCTGCGGGCGTGGGCCCATCAGACCGGCGGCCGCGGCTCCATAGAGGAGCTACTCGAAAGCCCCTCAACCAGCCAATCCACACGGACATTCCTCAACCACGCAGCCGGCAACGAAAGCCAGCAGGAGCACGGATATGCCACCTAACCAAACGTCAACCGGAGATGGACCGGACCTCCGATCCGGTGAACCGACGCACCATCAAGGCCGGTTGGCCGACACGGGGGAGGGCCCCGTGAAGGGGTGTGCCGCGATCCGCACCCAGGGGTCTAGTGTGTGTCCCGCACCGATCTCCGCCTCCGAAAGGCAGAAGACGGGGCTCTCGGACATGGCAATGGCCCCGAGCAACTCAGGTTCCCCACCTGTGGAGCTGCCGGGGCCGGCCAGTGCGAGAAGACGCTCAGGAAAAGGTCCCGCACACTGCGAGACCGAGCAAAAGAGGAAAACGAGGCCTCGCTGCGGTGCAGCGTACCCGCCCCAGGCTTTGGGGCTCTACAAGCGCCGCCAGGAAGACGCCGTGTCAGACTCCGGCCACCTGGTGGACTTTCGCATGCCAGAACGCATGCGGGCGCGCCTCCGGCCCCCGTGAGGGGGACCTCATGACGTAACCCACGAAGAGGCAGCGCCTCCGCGGTCCTTCCCCAAGGCCCGCACTCGCTGCCCCGGCCACCGCGCCCGGTCCCCACCGGGCCAGCTGGCCACCTGCCACCGCCGTCTCCAGGGGTCCTAAGCCCTGGTCAGGCGAAGTGTCCGACCGAATCATCGGACATTCATTCGGATCGCTACCGAACTGAAGCACCCGAAGTGGGGCTTCGTGCTTTCCCGTATCCACACCGGAAGGCAGGTCCAATCATGCATGACGTTTTGGCGTGCCGCCATATCGACCCGGCCGCACGCCCCGACGTGTCCGGAACCGAACCGGACCCGACAGCACTTGGTCGCACGTTCACGCTCATCCGTGACCGCGACGACCACGAGCTGGCCACCACCGCCTCCCGGCAGCTGCGCCGCTCCGACCAGTTCCTCGCCGCCGTCCACTTCATGGTCGGAGCGGGCTTCCACCCGAAAGCGGGGCGCACGACGCTGCGCCTGGCCGAGGTGTTCGCCGCCCGGATGAAGCGCAGCAGCGCCGGCCACTTCCCGCTCCGCACCAAGGCCACGGCCACCGAGCTCGGCCTCAAGGAGCGCGCCGTGCTCAACCACGCCCGGTACCTTCGCGAGCTCGGACTGCTCGCGTACGTCGAGCACGGATCGAAGGCCAACGCGCTCCGCACCCGGCTCAGCACCTCATGGAAGCCCGGGGACGGCTACCAGCCGACGGCCACGCTCTTCGCCGCAGTCGCCCCGCCCGTCTGGGACGAAGCCCTGGGCCGCCGACGCACCGGACACGGATACACAGCCCGCATCATCGGGGTCACCCCAGCCGGCCGCCGGGCCGCCATCGAGGAGACCCGCCGCAAGGCCAAGACGAAGATCCCGCGGCAGCGCACTGCGTGCACCCCTTCTGTTGTGGTCCCGCAGGACCACCGTGACGTACAGGTAGAGGGGGGGAAGAAAAACACCCCGCGCCAGCGCGCGGCGTGCCCGAAGACCTCCCCCCGCACATCCACCAACGGCCCCCGCATCTCCCCAGCCGAGTGCGCCCGCGCCATCACCATCGCCCAACAGCTGCAGCGCGAGGTCTGGTGGCTCCACCGCAGCTGTGCCCGCCGCCTCGCCTACGCCCTGCGCCCCCTCATCACCGCCAGCTGGACGACGCACGGCCTCGCCGCCGAACTCCTCACCTGGGGCGTACCCGGCTTCCTCCGGGACCCGGCCGCCTACGTCCGCCACGAACTCGCCCGCCGCCAGCGCCAGGGCGACCTCGAGCCCAACAGCAACCAGCACCTGATCGACGACCAGGTCGACGACACCGGTGCCCGCCATGCCACGATGCTCCGCGAGCGCGAAGAGCGTCAGACACCCATCTGGCAGCGCTACGCACAGAGCCTTCGCCCTGAACTGCGGCGTCGCATCACCGATATCCGCAAGGCCCGCCGGAAGCAACGGCAGCAAGAGCAGCCGCGACCGGACTACCGGCCCCAACTCCGTGAACCGGAAGAGCTCCACCTCCGGTCCCTGTCGGTGGAGGCCGCCTGGGGAGAGGACTTCTCGCCCCTCGAGGTCTACCGGGCCCAGGCACGGGGGTTCACACCGCAGCCCCGACGCCGCTCCTCGCCGTCCGCGGCAGAGGTCGGCTGGCTGCAGCACCTGCGCGAAGAACACGAAGCCATCGAGGCATGTGCCGAGCTGCGTGCCCGGCTGGAGGAGTGGGAATGGGAAACGTCCACGGCCCGAACCTGAATCGGACGGCTTTTCGATCCGATCCGGCCTCACGACGTCCGGGGTACGTGATCCAGTCGTGCCGAATTGTGACAGTTTGCGGACCGAGTTGTGTATCTGATCAGCCACAACAGTCTGTGTCTGTGACAGATATCTGCGTAACGTATGGGGCCTCACCTGCCGTTTGTGGCAGTGCACGCACCAACAGCTCCACAGAGAGTCAGCATGCCGCAGCCTGCGGCGGGTTGGCGCATGGCGTACGGGAGGGCGTAGTGGCACAACCATCGCGATCGGCAAGGACATCGGCGCACCTACGCCGCCGAAATCTCTTTCGCCTCACGGCGCTGCTGCTTTCGGCTGGCGCGGTGGTCACGGTCTCCGGCTGCGGCTCGAGCGCTGGCCATACCACCGAACAGAAGGCACCGTCAGCTGCCCCCACCCCGAGCACTGATCCGCAGGCCCAGGAGAAGGCCAAAGTGCTGGAGGTGTACCGGGCGATGACGGACGCGGAAGCCCGTACGTATGCCACGGCCAAGCTCGATCCGGAGTTGGACAAGTACGCGGCGCACAAGGCCCTCTCCGACATCAAAGTGACGCTCTTCTACCAGCAGCAACAGGGGACGGAGATGAAGGGCCAGGTCTCGCGGTCACCGAAGGTCACGGCGATCGACACCGCCTCCGATCCGCTGAAAGCGGTGGTAACGGATTGCGCTGACTCCAGCAGGTACGACGAGGTGCGGGTGAAGACGGGCGAGGTGATCCCGTACAAGGGGTCACGCCGGCACGTCGTCACCTCAACGGCAGAGCGCTCCAAGACCGGTGACTGGAAGTTCTACACGTACGTGATCGACCGGGAGCGGACTTGCTGACTGCGCGCCGTGGCGCAGCGGTCGTCACGCTCGCGCTGGCGCTTGCCGGGCTGCTGGCTGAATCAGCAGCCGCCGACGATTCACCGGGAGGCGGAGTGGTCTGCCCGCCAACCAAGCTGAACTGCGATGTTCATGCCGAATCACCGGGCAGACCATCCTCTGACAAACCTGGTCATGCAAGCACGCCGTCCGGAAATACGGAGGGCAAGCAGGAATGCGTGATCGACGACAAGCCCGTCCCGTGCTCGAGCCCCACAATGGGCACTTTCAATGGCGCTGATCACTGCTACTGGCAGGCCCTGGATCCGCCACCGGCACCGGACGGGCCGGAATGGAAACTGGCGACGGGCCTTCCGGCCAACTGGAAGCCCGGGGACAAGGGGGCGTTGTACAACGTCACTTGCCCGGGCATCGGCCGTGAGTTGATGGGCGGCCTTCATTTCGCGCAGAACCCGCCAGGCGGCCCGGCTGTGGATCCGGCCCAGCTCGCGCAGCAGGCCGTGGACAAGATGACGCTGCGCGGCGCGGACATCGGCATCACCCCGAAGCCCGGCGGCAAAGGCGTGGTGGGGATGCCGGTGTGGATGTGGGACGAGAAGTCTGCCGAGACCTACGGACCGAACACCGCGAGCGCATCCGCCGGCGGCATCACTGTCACGGCCACCGCCCGGGTTTCGAAGATCGTGTGGGATCTCGGCGACGGAGGAACCGTCACCTGCACCAGCGCCGGCACCCCCTACAGGGCGGAGTACGGCAAGCGGGAGTCCCCTGACTGCGGATACCGCTACCGGCAGCCCTCCACGAGCAAGTCGTCCGGCACCTATCACGTGACCGCGACGTCGACCTGGACGATCGACTGGGCGGGCGGCGGCCAGAACGGCCAGATCATCCAGACCCGCGACAGCGCCGTGGACATCACGGTCGCCGAGGTCCAGGTCCTCAACTGACCTGCTCCGCAAAGGACGTCGCCCCACAGCACCAACTCGAGAGGCTCCTTCACCGCTATGGAAACCCCCGCCGCTCCGACGGTGCCGCACCCGCAGACCCCGGCCCGTCCCGAAGTTCCCATCACCACCGCGGTACCCGCCAAGCGCGAGCGGCGCTGGTCGGTCGCCGCCCTGTGCATCGTCCTCGCCGTCCTGTGCGCCCTGGGCGCAGCGGCCGCCGTCACCTCGGCCAGCAACCGCAGCAGGGTCCTGGCCGTCGCCCGGGACGTCCCCGCAGGGCAGCCCCTGACCGACGCCGACCTGACGGTGGCCGAGGTGTCCACCGACGCCGCCCTCACCCCGGTGTCCGCGAGCGAGAAGCAGTCCGTGCTCGGCAAGCGGCCGTCCGTCGACCTGCGCAAGGGCGGCCTGCTGACCTCCTCACAGCTGGCCGCCGGGTCCGGCCTGGGCGACAACCTCCAGCAGGTCGGCGTCCAGGTCAAGCGCGGCCAGGCCCCGGCCGGCAGCCTCGCCCCCGGCGATAAGGTCCTCGCCGTCACCACCCCGGCGCAGGGCGACGACCAGGGCGCGAAGAAGGGCGGCGCGGACGACGCGCAGCCGTCCACGATCAGCGGCACCGTCGTCGACGTCTCCCGCCCGGACGCCTCCGGAACGGTCGTGGTCAACCTCGCGGTCGCCACCACCGACGGGCCCCTCCTGGCCACCCGTGCCGCCATGGGACGCATCGCCCTGGTCCGCGAGCCCCGGAGCCACTGACCATGCCCGTCACCGCGCTCGTCTCCGCCAAGTCCTGCGGCACCACCGCTTCCGCACTCGCTCTGACCCTCGCCTCCCGGCGGCCCTCACTCCTGGCAGAGTGCGACCCCGCCGGCGGCACCATCCGGGCCGGCTTCCTCCAAGGCGCCGTCACCGCCGGGTACGGCCTCTATCACCTCGCCGCCGCTGAACGGATCGGCCGGTCGGAGCTGGCCAATGCCTTCGCCCACCACTTGTGGGGCATCGACGATGCGGGGCACCGCAAGCTCTTGCCGGGCCTGACCGACCCCGCCCAGGCCCCCGCCCTGACCCGCACCTGGCCCGCCCTGGCCGAAGTCCTCAAGGTCCTGGCGGCCGACGCCGGGCACGATGTTTTCGTCGACGTAGGCCGCCTGGCCCTGGAAGCCGGCCGGCTTCACCCCACCCTCACCCCCGCCCCCCTCCTGCACGCCGCCGACTTCGTCCTGCTCACCGTGCGCGCCAACGACCAGTCCCTGACCCTGGCCCGCCACCTGATCGAGCCCCTGCGCACCGAACTCGACGAGCACGGCACCGGATCCGACGCCCTCGGACTGCTGCTCATCGAAGACGGCCCGTACCGCCCCACCCAGGTCGCCACCGCTCTCCACACCCCCGTCCTGGCAGCCCTGCCCTGGGACGCCGAGACCGCTGGCTACCTCACCACCGGAGGACGCCCGCCCCGCGGCTACGCCCGCAGCCCCCTGCTGCGCCACGCCCGCTCGGCCACCGACCAGCTCGACGCCCTCGCCCAGCGCCGCAGCATCTACCTCAACCGCTCCGCGCCGGACGCCAACCTGGCCGGCGTGCTCCAGCGCCTGACGAACGCGAGAGGAGGCAGCCGTGGCTGACACCCACCAGCGCCCCACCACCCCAGGAGCTCCGACTGCCCTGGGCCGCGACGACATCGCCAACCTGCTCACTGGCCGCCTCACCCAGCAACAGCCCGCCGTCCCGGCCCCGGCCCCTGCACCGCCTTCGGCACAGTCGGGGCAGACGAGCCCCACCGCCGTGCCGAAGCTGGCCGGCCTGCCCGGCGAACTCCCGGTCGGCTGGGAGGTGATCGAGGCCCTGCAGGCCGAGGTCTCCACCCTGCTCAGCCGGCACGACCCCAACCGCATGCTCGAAGAGAGCGACCGGCGCGCCCTGGCTCGCTCCCTGACCACCCAGACCGTCGCCGAGTGGTCGGCCAAGTACGCCCAGGGGAATGCCCCGTTGAGCGCCGATCAGGAAGCCGCGATCGGCACCGCGGTGTTCAACGCCATGTACCGGGGCGGGCGCCTTCAGGCCCTGCTTGATGAAGACGGCGTCGAGGACCTGAGCGTCGACGGACTCCGCGCCCACGTCGAGTACTACGACCGGCCCCGCCGCACGATCGAGCGCGTCGCCGACTCCCACGAGGAACTGATCACCTGGGTCAACCGCATGGCGCAGCTCTCCGGCCACGGCGAACGTGCCCTCACCCAGGCTTCCCCGATGGTGGGCTTCCGGATGCCCGACGGCTCCCGCGTCACGGCCAGTCTGCTGACCAGCCGCCCCTCGGTCGTCATCCGTAAGCACCGGATCCGCGATGACGGCATCAAGGAGCTGGTCGACTGGGGCGCGCTGAACCCCGTGATCGCCCACTTCCTCATCGCCTGCGTCAGGGCCCGCATGAACGTGCTTGTCGTCGGCGACATGGGATCGGGTAAGACCACCCTTCTGCGTGGGCTCGGACGGGAGATCCCTCCGGAGGAGCGCGTGGTCACCCTCGAGTCCGACCGTGAGCTCTACCTCGACGAGCCCGCTCGCAACGGCCGTCCTGGCCCGCTCACCTTCGCCTTCGAGGCCCGTCAGTCCAATGGCGAACGCGGCCGCGACGGTTCCCTTGAGGGCGAGATCAGCATCGCCGACATGTTCGTCACCGCCCTGCGCTACAACGCAACCCGGGTGATCGTGGGCGAGGTCCGCTCCAAAGAGGTCGTGCCCATGCTGCACGCGATGTCCGCGGGCGGCTCCGGATCGATGTGCACCCTCCACGTCCGTCGCCCGCACGCGATCATCTCCCGTCTGGTGCAGCTGTGCACGGAAGCCGGTATGGCGGTCGACAGCGCCAACCACCTGATCGCCTCCAGCATCGACGTCGTCGTCTACCTCACCTACCTCGACGAGACGGGCCAAGGAGGCCGCAAGCACCGCTTCGTCTCCCACATCTACGAGGTCCATGACGTCGTCGGCGAAGGCGGCATGCCCACCACCAGCACCCTGTTCGCGCCCACCGCGACCGAGCGCCGGGCCGTCTGGCAGCAGATGCCGAGCTTCATCGAGGACCTCGAGACCAAGGCCGGCTTCCAGCGGGCCTGGCTCACCCACCAGCCGCATGCCCACTGGGGGCCGCCCCTGACGACAGCGAGGCCCTGACCATGACCACGCGCCCCCCGTTCCCGGCCCGGTCCCGCACCAGGAGGCTGCGGTGACCACCGCCCAACTCGCTCTGGCCGCCGCCGTCTGCGCCGCCCTGGCCGTGCTCGCCACCGTCGCTGCCGTACGCGAAGGCCGCGGCCGCGTCCCCGACCCCCTCAAGCCGCCCTCGCGCGCCCTGGCCCGGTTCCGCCAAGCCAAGGCCGACCTCCCCGGGGAGTGGCAGCGCCGCTGGCGCCACCTCCTCGCCGGCGCCGGAATCGTCACCCTGCTGGTGTGGGCCTACACCGGATGGCCCGTCCACGGGCTGCTCGCCGGCGCCGCCGTGATCGGCCTGCCCTTCATCCTCAACCCGGGCGCCGCCGCCAAGGTCCGCATCGAGCGCCTCGAGGCGCTGGCCCAGTGGCTCAACCACCTCTCCGGCGTCCACACGGCCGGCATCAGCCTCGTCCAGACCATCCGCGCCTCTGCCAAGGCCGCCCCCGCGCCCATCGCCCCGTCCGTCCAGGCCCTCGCCCAGCGCCTGAAAGCCGGCATGGACGCGAGCTTTGCCTTCGCGCTGTTCGCCGACGAACTCGCCGATGGCGTCAGCGACCACGTCGTGCTGCTCCTGCAGAGCCACGCCGTCTACAAGGGCCCCGGCCTCGCCGACGCGCTCGAGGCCCTCGCCACCACGATCCACCAGCAGGCCGCCGACGCCCGCGACGTCGAAGCCGACCGCGCCAAGGTCCGCAAGTCCGCCCGCATCGTCTCGATCGTCATCTGCGTGGTCGTCGTCGGCTGCATGCTCAACGACGCCTGGTCCGGCTGGTACGCCAGCCCCTTCGGCCAGATCGTCCTCGCCGTCCTCGGCGGCGCTTTCGGCTGGACGCTGTCGTGGCTGCGCCGTATCGCCCGCACCAAGCCGGACCCGCGCCTGCTCGACCCGCTGCCCACCCATCTCACCGCCGGAGGCACCCGGTGATCCCCCTGCAGGCCGTCCTGCCCGCGGCCGCCGCCGGCACCCTCATCGGACTCGCCGTCCGCGCCGCCCGCCCGGCACCCCCCGACCTCCACCAGGCCCTGTTCCGCCTGGACGCCGCCAACTACCCGAACAACCCCCTCGCGCCCGGCCCGGCCACCACCGGCTCGCTGCCCGAACGCCTCGGCGCCCGCGTCCTCGCCCACACCGGCACCCGCATCCGCCTCCCCTACAAAGACCTCGCCCTGCTGCGCCGCTCACCCGCCGAACACCTCGGCCAGCGCCTGCTATTCGCCCTCTACGGACTGCTCGCCCCGCAACTGCTGCAAGCCGTCCTCGTCCTCGCCGGAACCCCCCTGCCGATCACCTTCCCGGCCGGCGGCTCCCTGGCGATGGGCGCCTTGTTCTGGATGTGGCCTGGGCAGGAGGTCCGCAAGGAGGCCGCCGCGGCGCGCCTGATCGTGCGGCACGCGGCCGCGTCCTACCTCGAGCGCGTCGCCCTCGCCCGCATCGCCAACTCCGGGGCGGCCCAGGCCTTGACGAAGACCGCCGACGTCGGCGACGGCTGGATCTTCGTGCGCATGCGGCAGGTCTTCGACCAGGCCGAACTTTCCGGCATCACGCCGTGGGACGCGCTCAAGCAGCTGGGGGAGGAGCTCGACATCCCCGAGCTGACCCGGCCCGCCGACACCCTGGCCCTGGCCGGTGAGGGCGCCGCCGTCTACGCGACCCTGCAAGCCCAGGCCCGGCAGCTGCGCATCGCGATCCTCTCCGATGCGAAGGCCGAGGCGAACGCGGCGTCAGCGGCGATGGTCCTGCCGGTGACCTTCGGCGTCATCCTCATGCTGACCTTCGTGATCATCCCCGTCGTCAACTCCATCCTCGCCAGCTAACCCCCCAGACCAGGAGCACCCCGGCATGGACATCCAGACCCTGACCACCCTGCTGCGCGCCCGCTGGGAGCAGCTGAAGGCCGCCCGCGACGCCGGCCAGTCCTCCACCGAACTCGCCGTCATCACCGGGGCCCTGCTCATCGTGGCCGGCCTGGTGGTCGTCGCGATCAAGACCAAGGCGCTGGAGAAGATCGGAATCATCAACGGCGGCTGACGACACCCACGGACGAGGACCACGCATGAGAGGAGGACGCCGGATGCGCGCACGATGGCACCGCATACGAGCAGCCCTGGCCCGCCGCGGCGACCGGGGGTCGGGCAGTATCGAACTCGCCGTGCTCGCCGTCGTCGCGTTGCTGCTGACGTTCACCGCGGTTCAGGCTGGCTTGTACTTCCACGCGCGCCGTGTCGCCCAGTCCGCCGCCCGCCACGGCGTGGACGCCGGCCGCCAGACCGGCGCCACCCCCGCCGACGGCGTCACCCAGGCCGAGCAGTTCCTCAACCGCTTCGGCAACTCCGTCCGCGGGCACCTCGTCTCCTCCGACGGCAGCAGCGCCGAGCAGATCCGCATCACGGTCACCGGCCATGTCGCCACCCTCGTCCCCGGCCTGGAACTCACGGTCCGCCAGCACGCTGACGCGCCCGTCGAACGGTGGTCCAACCCGTGACCGCCGCCCGCCTGACCCGCCGGCTCGGCCGGGAGCGGGACCGCGGCAGCTACGCGATCGAGACCGCCGTGCTCGCCCCCGTCCTCATCCTGCTCATCGGACTGCTCATCGCCTTCGGCCGCGTCATCGACGCCGACGGTGCGGTCGACAGCGCAGCCCACGCCGCCGCCCGCGCCGCCTCGCTCGAACGCGACGCCTCCAGCGCCCAGGAGCAGGCACAAAGCGCGGCCGCGCGCAGCCTCGACGGAGACGGCATTTCCTGCCGCAGCTCCAGCGTCACCGTGAACACCGCCGACTACGGGCTCGAGGTCGGCCAGGCCGGCACCGTCACGGTCACCATCGCCTGCACCGCACTCCTGTCCGATATCGCGGTGCCCGGCGTGCCTGGCAGCAAGACCCTCAAGTCAACGTGGACCAGCCCAATCGACACCTTCAGGGCCCGCCCGTGAACATCCTCCGCGCCCTCACCCGCTCTCGCTGGAGCGCCGCGTCAGACCTTCGGGACCGCGGCTCGATGTCGCTCTTCTTCGCCCTCGCCGCCGTGGCCATCCTCATCATCATGGGCCTCCTCGTCGACGGCGGCGGGGCCCTGAACAAGGCCAACCGGGCCACGAGCCTGGCGCAGGAGGCCGCCCGTACGGCTGGCCAGCAGCTCGACGCCGGCCAGGCCATCCAGGGCACGGCCATCACCGTGGACCCGGACGCCGCCGTGACCGCTGCCCAGGACTACCTCGCCGCCCAGGGCGTTTCTGGGAACGTGAGCGTCACCGACGGCGGGAAGACCCTCTCGGTGACCGTCCACGACACCTACCGCACCTACTTCGCCTCGCTGGTCGGCAAGAGCACGATCGACGTGACCGGCACCGCAACCGCCCATCTCCAGACCGCGGCAGGAGGCTGAGCCCACGATGGCCCACCGCACCCCCGGCCCCGTGCGCACCCTCGGAGCCCTGCTCCGAGCACTACTCGGCCTCACCGTTCTCGCCGCCCTCGTCGGCGCTACCCCCTACCTGCTGCTGCGCTTCGGCCACCAGCCCACCTCCCTCACCGGCGGCCTCGACGTACTGCTGCAGCCGGACGACGGAAGCCTCTTCCTGACCGTCGTGACCTGCATCGGATGGGCCGGATGGGCATCGTTCGCCCTGTCCGCAGGGCTGGAGATCATCGCCGTGCTGCGGCGCCGCTCCGCTCCCCGGATCAAGGGACTCGGCGGCATGCAGTCCCTCGCCGGATTCCTGGTCAGCGGCATCGTGCTCCTGGCCCCGACCGCCGCCTCGGCCGCCACCGCCTCCAGCACGGCCATCGCCGCCACCGCCACGTACACCACGGGGGAGAGCAGCCCGGCCGTGACACCCTCCCCGTCGTCCAGCACGACGGCGCCGGAGACCGCATGGCCCCAGCACACCGTCACTTCGCCGACCGAATCCCCGTGGGGCCTGGCCGAGCAGTACCTCGGCTCCGGACAGCGCTGGAAGGACATCGCCGCTCTCAACCCCGGCATTCCCGAACTCGCCAACGGCGACGGGTACCTGCCCCAGGGCAAGGCCATCAACCTGCCCGCGGACGCCCGCATCCCCTCGGCCGCCCCCAGCACCCCGCACACCGCCACCCCCGTCAGCGCCACTGCTTCCACGCACGCGCCGGAGCCGGAGCACCGCACCACCGAGTCGCAGCGTCCGGAGCGCCCGCAGGACAAGGACGCCCAGCGGCCGGCCGGGCAGCCCGAGACGGTCACCGTGCACGAGGGCGACAGCCTCTGGTCCATCGCCGACCAGCACGGCGGTGATCCGACGCAATGGCCAGCCATCTACGAGGCCAACAAGGGCAAGGCCCAGCCGGACGGCAGCCACCTCACCGACCCCGACCTCATCCTCCCGGGGCTCGAACTCAACCTGCCGCACACCACCACACCCCCCGCCGACACCACCGGCACCGCCCCGGGCCAGGGCACCAACAGCACCCCGCCCAGCCACCCGCCCACAGCCAACGACAAACCCGCCGCCCCCGCACCGACACCGACGCCAGCTCCGAGCCATTCCAGCGGCCAGACGGCCCCGGCCCCGGGCACCGGTACCGCGAACGGGCCTTCCAGCCACACCTCCGCGGCCAGGGCGACCCTGGCGCCGGCCGCCGTCTGGGCGGGAGCCGGAGTCCTCGCCGCCGCCCTCGTCGGCACCCTGACCACCCGTCGCATCCTCCAGCAACGCCGCCGCCGGCCCGGCCGCCGCATCCCCATGCCCCAGGGCACATCCGCCGCCACCGAGCAGAGCCTGCGCAGCGTCCAGCACGTCACCGGCTTCGACCTGCTCGACTCGGCCCTGCGCACCCTCGCCCTCAACCTCGCCGCCGCCGGCAGCGACCTCCCCGTCCTCGAAGCCGCAGTCCTGCACGACAGCCGGCTCGAGCTCCACCTCGCCCAGGACACCGAACCCATCAAGCCCTTCACCGCGACTGCGGGACGGCGCGACCTGTGGACCTGCTCGGCCAGCAGCCCCCACCTGGCCGACACCGAAACCCTCAAGGCCGCCGACGCCCCCTACCCAGCACTGGTATCGATCGGCTGGGATCCCCAGGGCCACCTGGTCCTGGTCGACCTCGAGGCCATCGGCGTCCTCCACCTGGCCGGCGACCCGGAAGCAGCCCGGCACGTCCTGCAGGCCATCGCCGTCGAGCTCGCCACGACCAGCCTGCCGGGACACCTGGAGATCACGGCGCTCGGCGACACCGCCCCGGGCCTGGAGACCGCCGTCCCCGAACGCGTCGCGCGCAACGACCTGGCCGCCGCCACAGCGGAACTCACCGCCCACGCCACCGACCAGCGCCGCACCCTCCAGGCCATCAGCGCCGACACCCTGCGGGCCGCACGCCTGCGCGACGACGCGGGCGGCGCCTGGACCCCGCACATCGTGCTCGCCGACGAACTGCCGGACGACGCTGCCCACGAAGACACCGTCAACCAGCTCTTCGCCGCCCTCGCCGAGCGGCCGCGCACCTCCAGCGCCGTCATCACCGCCGCCCCCGCAACCGCACCCCTGCCGGCCGACGCCTGGACCCTCACCTGCTCCGGCCCCGACACCACCATCGCCCTGCCCGGCTCCGCCCTCCCGGTCCGGCTGCAAGGCCTCAGCGACGAGCACTACGCCGACGCCATCGACCTGCTCAACCTCGCCGCATCCGACACCGACGCCCCCGCCCCTAGCTGGCTCGACCCCGAAGCCGAGGAAGAAGAGCCAGAGCCCGAACTACACGCACCCTCCACTGAGCACACCGGCCTCCGGGCACCGGATCCGGCCGGGACCGAGGAGCCGGAACCGGGGAGCGGACCCTCGCTCGCCGACGTCCTCGCCGACAACGACGACCCCGTACAAGAGCTGCAACCGCCTGCCGCCGGCCCCGCCGACGTCGCCCTCCCGCTCGCCACCCAAGCCCTGGCCACCACCCCACCAGCAACTGTCCACGCCCGAATTCCCACACCGGCCCCCGAGCCCGACCAGGCCCCGGTCACTCTCGACAAGACCGCCGCGCCGGACGAGACCACCCCACCCGCACCGGTCGGCCCGCGCATCCTGCTGCTCGGCCCTGTCACCGTCGAAGGAGCCGCCGGCCGCGTCGACTCCAACCGCAAGCGCCCCTCCACCGAAGTCGCGGCCTACCTCGCCCTCCACCCCGGCGGCGACCACCACGCCCTCGACGACGCCCTCTGGCCCGGCCAGCGAGGGGACAAAAGACGGCGCAACTCCGCCATCAGCCGCCTGCGCTCCTGGCTCGGCACCGACCCCGACGGCACGCCGTACCTCCCGCTCGTTCAGGACGAAGCTGACCACCGTTACCGCCTCGGCCCCCACATCACCTGCGACTGGGCCGACTTCCAGCGCCACGCCCGCACCGGACTCGCCGACACCACCGAGGACGGCGACCTCGCCCTGCGCCGCGCCCTGGCCCTCGTCCGCGGACGCCCCGTCTCAGCCGTCGACCCCCAGCGCTACGCCTGGGCCGAGCCGGACGTCCAGGAGATGACCTCCGCGATCGTGGACGTCGCCTGCGAGCTGTCCACCCGCCGCCGTGAGGCCGCCGACCACACCGGGGCCCTGTGGGCCGCTCACCAGGGGCTGCTCGCGGCCGAGGAGGCGGAGATGCTGCACCGCGCCGTCTTCCTCGCCCACCACGCCGCCGGAGACATCGCCGCGCTGCGCAAGGCCGCCGCGCGCCTCACGAGGATCAACGACGAGCTGGGCGGAGGCGTGGACATGGAGGCGGAGACCGCGGCGCTCCTCCAGCGGCTATTGCCTCGCGCCGTCCGTCGGCCTGCGGCAACCGGATCAAACCGGATCTGATCAGGCTGGGGGCGGCCCCGTGCGACGTGCGAAGTGGACAAGGGGCCGCCCAGCCGCCGTCCTGTCAGTGCGGCACATCGACCGTACGACGGCCCCCGACTCGGGCCCACCGGTGAAGGGCCGATACAGCGATGACGAGGCTGATCAGCTGGACTCGGGGGAGCCGAGGTTCAGGCACGAGGGTTCCGTTTTGAGTTGCCGAGGAACGCTGCTGCGAGCGCAGCGACACCGCCGCCGAGCATGCCCGCTGCAGGTATTGCGGCGCCGTGATCGACGAAGTACTTGGCGACCCAGAGGTAACCGGCTACACCCCCGCTGCCGACGACCATGCCGGTCGCGCGCAGCGCCAGGTTGGCCAGGTCCATGCGACGCTCGTGAGCACGGTCGAGACACCACTGCCGGTGCTTCTCAGTTTCGCGCTCGAAGTCCTTTTCCACGAGCTGCAGCACGCGGTCGCCAGCGCCTGGGACCACGCGTTCCCACACCGCCGCCTGGTCGGCTCCCGGCAGAGCCGAGCGCAGAGACGGCGGCTGAGCGGGCCCACCATGGTCGCTGGCGTCGGCTGTGGTGCCGGGCTCCTCGGGCGGTGTCGTGGCGGTCACCGCTCGCCCCCCTCGCTGTCTCCGGACTGGCCGCCGCGGGCAGAATCGGACCGTGCGGACACCACTTGGGGTGGCGCGCCGAGCAGGCCGTACTTCTTGCTCAGCGCCTCCTCGACATTACGTCGGCTCTGCTCGATGGAGGGGGCGCTGGCGGCCTGGCGGATCGAGGCTCGAGAGCTGGGTGGAGCCGCTCCAGAGGAGAATTGGTAGGTCCACGGAGCCAGTAGTCCATCAAGAAAAGCGTTCGATCGGGAGACGGGGATGCGACTTTGGGCCTTCGGGGGCGGATCAATTCCGGCGCGGTAGCTGCGTGTGATGAGAAGCCATCCCACTGCCAGAACAGCCCACAGCACAAAGAAGATGCCCAGTGACCACCACCCGTGTGCGGCGGGAAGTGCCCGCATCAGCAGGAGCAGGCTGGCAGTGAGCAGGGCGCCCGTGATCAGGGCTAGGGCGGGGAACATCAAGAGCTTGGTGGTGTGGTGCTTGCGTCGGGCCGATGCGTCGAGGAACTCGGTCGCGAGGGGACTGAGGTCGTGACGGCCGGGCCAGCTTCTGGCCGCCGCGAGTGCCGTGCCCCGGAACAGGGCATGGGGGGCGCGGTCAAGGCCCCGCCAGGTGGCGGCGGCGTCCTCAATGTGCTGGCGGAACCGGTTGCCGAGCCGGTCGTCGGAGAGCCATTCTCGAAGGCGTGGCCAGGTCCACAGCAACGCCTCGTGTGCGATCTCCACGCGCTCTTTGTCTTCGCTGAAGACGTAGGCCTGAGTGAAAGCGTCGAGGACTTTCACAGCAGAGGCAGTGTCGCAGTTCCTGCCGACAAGCGCGGTGATGTCCACGTGCCGCCGAGTGGGCTGGATGTCTCCTCCGACTCTGATCAGCTGCAGGAGGAGCCTCCTAGCGATCATCTGTTCTGGCGGGTCCAGCTGAGTGAATACACTCTCGGCCGTGGCTGCGACCGCACCTTGGATGCCGCCGCTGGCCTGGTAGGCCGCCACCGTCATTTGCTGGCCCTGCTGTTGCATCCACGTCTGCCGCAGCGCGTGCGCTAGTAGCGGTAGACGTGAAGCCTGGGACACACCCGCGAGGTCCCGGAGCAGCAGTTCGGTCAGACCGCTTTCGACCTGCAGACCCACTGCCCGGGCTGGCAGCGTGATGGCCTCTCGCAGCTGGGCGTCCGACATCGGCTCAACCCCCACGAGATGGCGCAATGGCCGCCCAAATGCGGGGTAGTCGTAGCAGCGGGCAAAGTACTTGGACGACAGCCCGCAGACGACCAGCGCGACAGGCGGATACCCGTCAGGTCCTTGCTTCGCCAAGGCACAGAGCGAACCGAGGAAGTCGTGGCGCTCCTGCTCGTCCCAGCACAGCGTGAAGAGCTCTTCGAGCTGGTCGACCACGAGGACCAGGCTGGCATGAGTGGCGTCGCCACTGGTCCGTGGTGGGACCGTCTCTCGCAGGATCTCCGCGCCACCCTCCGGGTCTCGCGCCAGTGCCTCGGCCAGACTGTCGGGCGCCACGTGCGCCAGGGACCCCAGGTGGGCGGCCAGCGCTTTCATCGGGTGTTCGGACGGGGAGAAGAGTAGATGCGGTGTGTGATCTGCGCCGGGGATGGCACCGGCGGCGAGTGCGGGAAGCAGGCCGGCGGCCAGCAACGATGACTTGCCCACACCTCGTGGGCCAACTACCGCCATGAGACCACCGGAGCGCTGTTGCTTGTCCATGTGGTTGATCAGCCGTGTGAGCAGTTCTTCCCGGCCGAAGAACCACTGCGCCTGGTCAGGGTGGAACGGGGCGAGGCCTGGATAGGGGCAGGGTATTCCTGCCTGATCTGTGTGGGGCCTTTGCCCACCATCATGGGGGCCTGCGGGTGTCTCAGCTGCGGGCCGCGCCTGATCCACTTTGTTCTCCTAGAGATCCTGCTCGAGCCGGTAGAAGGTCTTGCCGTTGTGGGGCTGGGCGCCGAGGGCTGTGTAGAACGCGGCAGCAGTGGGGTTGTCCCGGTCGGCGGTCCACTCGACGCGGGCGCATCCGGCTGCCGATGCTGCGTCCCGGACGTGTTCCATGAGGGCGGTGGCGACGCCCTGGCGCCGGGCGGGCTCTCTGACGAAGAGCTCCTTGAGGTACAGCGAGGCATCGGCGCTGGCGGCCGGCCACAGGAGACTGAAGGAGGCCATGCCCAGGACGCGGTCGCCGTCACGGGCCAGCAGCACCGTCGCAACAGGTCGTCTGCCGAACAGCCGCTCGCGGATCTCGGCGGGGTCCGCAGGGGAGTCCGGGCCCCCGTAGTACGCCTCGATCTCACCGATCAAGCGCGCGATGGCCTCCGCGTCATGTTCCGTTGCCTGGTCGATCCGCATCTTCGCCGTCCCCTCCTGCCGGCAGTGCCAGCACCTCGTGCAGCTCCCGAACCTCCGGCAGCGTCTGCCGTGTCCGGGGCACGGTAGCGGCGAGCTCCCGCGCGCGGTAGACGATCAGGGCACCGCGGTGTGCGTCGGGCAGAGCGGTGAGGGTGGCGACGGCGTGCGCGGCCGCGGCCGCGGTGTCGCCGTCCGAGGCCAGGCACACCGCCTGGTCGAGCCCGACGAACGCGCGGTCGGTGAGCTCGGACGCGGGGTACAGCTCCAGGGCCCGCGCATGCTCCTCGCGCGCCCGCCCGGTCTCGCCGAGATGTGTCCAGGCGTTGCCGCCGTGGAAGCGCAGCTGGCTCTCGGAGTACCCGAAGGCGGAGGCGGCCCGCTCGGCGGGATCGAGCCGGTCAAGGGCCGACTGGGCCTCGGCCAGGGCCGCGGCGGTCTCGTCGGCCTGGTGAAGAGCGGCGTACGCCCGGGCCTGGAGAGGAGCGGCCAGGGCCGGTCCCACGCACGGCAGACCCCCCGCCAGCATCCGAGCCCTGTTCCCGAGCTCCACCGCCCCGTACAGATCACCGCTGTAGTACTGCTGGTACGCCTCCTGCGCGTAGATCCACGACAACGTGGACCGGTCGTCCGCGGCGCCTGCGAACTGCCGGCCGGTACGCCACCACGCACGGGCCGTCGGCTCACCGGCTTTGAGCAACGTCAACGCCATCAGCCCGGACAGGCGGGCAGCCACGACCGTCAGACGCCGCCGCACCGAAGGCGAGTGACGCCGCCGCGGGGAAAGAAGGGGCTGCAGAGCAGCGAAGTCGTCGACCAGCTCGCCCAGCAGCCGGCGCTCGGATTGGTACCGGGTCGCCTGGCCATGCCGGGCCACCGTGTACTCCCAGTCCTCGACGCCCGCATCCGACATCGGGCCGGCGGCCAGATGCTCGCCCAGCCCCCGCTGCAACGCGGCGGCCCGCTCCAGCACATCGGCCGTAGCCGTAGCCATCGCCCGGTGGATCAAGTACCCGTCGGCGTCCAGGACGCGGTCCAGCAACGCGGCCATCTCCGGCGACGGATGACGGCGGCCGGTCTCCAGATCACCGATGTAGCTCTTGCCGCAGTGGGCCAGCCGGGCCAGCGCCCGCTGGGAGAGGTTGCCGCGCAAGCGGCGTAACGCCTGGCCGAAGCTCTCGTCATCCATGGGGATCCCGTGTCCGCTGCTGCCCGCACGGCTGCGGGCAGCAGCGGGCGGTGAACTCCTAGTCCAGGAGGTGGTGTTGACCCACGCTACTCGCGTGAGCCGACCGTGCTCCGCTACAGGAAGGCCTGGAATTCATGCCCACCGCGACCCACGCCCGCGCCCGGCAGTACTACAGTGCCCGCACCGACGACCCGGAAGGCAGCGCCCCCCTCGACGTCGAGGGCATCCAGCAGACCATCGCCACAGCCCTGGACCCCGTTCCGCAGGGAGCCGATCTCGTGCCCGAGGCCCTCGCGCTGACCGCCCGCATGTTGTCCGGACACGTCGCGCTGCTGTTGCCGCCGGCCGAAGCCGAGCACCGCTCACGCCGCCCGGACCCCAGAAGCCCGGGCCTCACCGGCTACGGCCTGCGGATCATCCGCCACCAGCTCGACCACGAGCCGTGCCCCGACCCGCAGACCGACGCCAGCGCCGCACACGCCTGGATCCAGCAACGGGCCCGCTGGTGCCGGATGCTCCTCGGCCTGGCCGTCGCCGACGGCCGTGAACTCCAGCACGCGGCGGTACGCCAGTGATCACACACAACCGAGTGCCACGCAGCTTCGGCGTTGACGACCCGATCGGGGCAGCATGCGGATGGTTCCTCGGCCTCGGCTCGGTCGCCGTGCTGGGCCTCCTCGGCCACCTCGCGCAGGCCCAGCTCGCTCACGGCGAGCACACGCTGCCGCAGCCGGTCGAGGCCGACGCACCTGATACCGCATCGGACGACGTCTGGTAGGACGAGCGGCCGCCGGCGGACGAGCGGGACAGGGCGGGGCCGCGGGATCACGCAGCAGGGGCGTACGGGACACTTCGGTGGTGACCACGCCTCAAACTCCCCCCGCGTCCCCCCGCCTGCTCGGCCAGGGCGGCGTCAGCACCCTGATCCCCGGCTCGCCCGGAGAACGAGCAGCAGCCTTCCTGGCCGCGGACCGCAAAGTCACCCTGTCCTGGAACTTCGCGCAAGCCCTCCTGATCCTTATAGAAGCCCACGCCACGAGCGACGATCCGGCCCTGCGCGATGCTGCGGCGAAGGCGGAGTCCAGGCTCCGCGCCGAGATGGCCAACGACGACTGACCGGCCCTGAGCCTGCACCCCATCGCGCTGGGGGCCACCTCCGGCCGGTCGCGCGAGAGCAGTGCGGGGGATCTGCTGGTTCGCGCCACAGCGACACCCTGTGTTCCTTACCGTGGAGCCATGGCCGTGCCAGAGTTCATCCAGCGCCTGCGTGCCGCGCTCGGCAGCGATCACCTTCTGTGGCTGTCCGGGGTCACCGCCGTGGTGGTGGACGAGCAGGAACGGATCCTGCTGCAACGGTGCGCCGACACCGGCGCCTGGCGGCTGCTGAGCGGCATCCTGGAAGTCGGGGAGCAGCCGGCCGACGGCGTCGTGCGCGAAGTCGCGGAAGAGACAGGCGTCCACGTCCAGGTGCACCGCCTTGCCGCCGTGACGGTGACGGAGGAGCGCACCCTCGGCAACGGGGATCGCGTCCAGTTCCTCGTGCACACCTTCCTGTGCACCCCTGTAGCCGGCGAGGCCCGGGTGAACGACGACGAGTCGCTCGAGGTCCGCTGGTTCGCGCCATCGGAGTTGCCGGACCTCAGCCCGTCGTGCCAGATCAAACTGCGCCACGCCCTCAGCGGCGGAGCCGAGGCATGGTTCCAGCCGTCCGTCGGCGCCGAGGGCATCGCCCGGGGACCGGCGGCGAGCGGTCAGGGCATGTGACGCAGGACTTCGAATGCCTCGGCGGCGTGCGCACCGCACTGAGCGCCGCGGTGGGTGAGCAGCGCGCGGATTGCGGGCTCTGACCGGGTGTGAGGCCACGGCCGCATCTCGGAGCCGTAGACGTCGGTGAGCGTGGACAGCTTCTGCTCAACCGCGACGGGACTCAGCTCCTGGAACCAGGAGGGCCGGAACGGCGTGCCGATTCCCCAGTCGGTGGCGGACCGGACCTCGTACGCCAGGACGGTACGGACTGACGCGCCGGGCTGGGGTCGGGTGGCGGCCGCGGTGGCCTGGGCGACGAGCTGGTGGTCACGGCTGAGGTCGGCGGTGGAGTGGGTGTACACGAGCGTCGGGGCGAACTCGCGGATGACCGCCTCGATGTGCTGGGTGATGGTCAGCTGCGCGACGGTGTCGAAGCCGTTGTCCGGTAGATCCGCAATGACGAGCGTGGCTCCGTAGCGTTCGGCGGCGGCCTGGGCGCACCGGCGGCGGTGGTCATTGACGGCGGCGTGCTCGCTGTCCGGGCGGCTGAGTGCGCTGGTGCTCAGGATGAGGAAGCACAAGTCGGCGCCGTGGGCGGAGTGTTCGGCCAGGGCGCCTCCGGCTCCGAGGATCTCGTCGTCGGCGTGGGCTGCTACCGCGAGCACCCTGGGGGCGGTGGTAGTGGTCACGGCTGTACGGTACGGCGGCCGCACGGGCCCGAACTCGCAGTGATCTCGTGAAGCCTGTGAAGGCCGCGGTACGCCGTCGCGCGCGCCTGGATGGTGGACGCCTCGCCGACACATGGGAGGGGCAATGGGCGCATACATGAACCAGGCCGGGCCGCCGATAGAAGAGCCGAGGAGGCTGTTTGCCGGCGCCGCGCAGGAGTACCGGCGCTACCGCTGGGGGTACCCGCCGGCGCTGGTGGACCGCGTGGTGGAGCTGCTCCAGGACGTCGAGGGCGGTAGCGGCCCGGTGATGGACTTGGGCACGGGGCCGGGCACCGTCGCGGTCGAACTGGCGCGGCGCGGGCTGGAGGTCGTGGCGGTCGACCCGAGCCCGGAGATGCTCGTGGCCGCGAAGCGGGCCGCCGCCGAGGCCGGGGTGGGGGAGCGCATCACCTGGCACACCGGGGCCGCTGAGCGTCTTCCCGACGTGCCCCCGCTGCGTGCTGTGGTGATCGCGGATGCGTTCCACTGGATGCAGCGGGAACGCGTGTGTGGGGTGCTCGGCGACCTGGTGCTGCCCGGAGGGTTCATGGCGGTGCTCTCCCGCCGGGCCCCTGGGTGCGAACGGCCGCACTGGCATGCCGCGGTCGAGGCCGTCCGCAGGAAGTACCTCGTCGGCAATCCGCGCGCCGCGGGGCGCGGCTACGGCGCCCGGCTGGCCGAGGACCATGCCTCGGTACTGCGCTGCTCGGCCTTCTGCATGCTGACGAGCACCGACGTGCCGCACACCGTCACCCTGACCTTGGACGAGGTGGTGGGGCGGCAGTTCACGAAGGCGTTCTCCTCCCCGGACGTCCTGGGGGAGGACCGGGAAGCGTTCGAGGCGGAACTGCGTCGGCAGCTGTCGGCTCTGGAACCGTCTGGTCGATTCATCGACGAGACCGTGGCCCAGCTCCTGGTTGCCCGCCGACCCGCCCCCGGAGCGGACTCGTGACGCCGGCGGACAGGTTCCCCGGCGTCGAGTGCCACGTGGGCCGGATGGAGCTGGGCGCGGGGGTGCGCATCGAGCCCGGCGCGGTCATCGTCGCGGACGACCTGGTCCTCGGCGACGGTGCGCTGATCGAAGCGGACTGTGATGTCCGGGCGGCCCGGGTGGAGATCGCGGCCCGTGCCCGGCTGGGAGCAGGGTCGCGAGTCCTGGCCTCGGACCTGCTGCGCCTGGATACGGCCTGTGTGGTGGACCGGGGTGCGGAGGTGACCTGCCGGTCGCTGGCCGTCGGTGAACAGACCTACCTGGGCTCGCATCTGCGCGTCGGGTGCGGCGCGAGTATGGAGGAGCGTTCCACCGTCGGGATCGGCTCGCAGTGCCAGATCGCCCCGGAGGTGATCATCAATGCGACCGAGCCGGTGGTCATCGGGGACCGGGTGGGGATGAGCATGCGGGTCGCGCTGTGGACGCACGGCTACCACAGCGGCCACGCGGCGCGCGACGGCCACGTCGGGCGGTTCGCGGGCATCACGGTCGAGGACGGCGTCTGGCTGGCCTACGACGTGGCGGTGATGCCGGGCGTGCGGATCGGCGCGGGAACGCAGGTGGCTGCCCGCGCGGTCGTCGTCCGCTCCCTGCCGCCCGGAGTGCTGGCTGCCGGAGTCCCGGCCGTCGCCAAGCGCACCCTGCACGCCGCCCCGCTGGAAGGTCCCGCTCTGCACCGTCATGTTGAGGAGCTGGTCGCGGTGTGGCTGGAGCGCCTGGTCTACAAGGGCGTCGAGGTCTGCGCCGATGAGGTCGGCTCGTGGCGGGTGAAGGTCGGCCACGCGCAGTGGACGGTGCGCCGGGAGGAGGAGACGCTGCGCCTGAGCCGTAGCGGTGCCGCCTCGAGCATCTTCGACTTCCGGCTTGCTGGGGTGGTGGGCGAGCTGGACGAGCTCGGGCACGACTTCCGTGACCATTGCCGGCGCCAGTCCTGGATGTTCCCCTATCCGGCCAACTCCGTCGGCCTTATCCCCCACCGGTTTTCCCGACTGCTCGGGGCTCACCCTTTGCCGGACGGGCAGCGGGCGTGACGGGAAGTGCGGGAACAGCCTTGGGCGCGGACATATGACCGCTGTCGGGGTCGCGTTCACCGTGACGCGGCCCCTCGTGCGAGGAAGGGTGGGGCCGACTGGGCAGTGGCCTGGGCCGGGTCTCAGACCAGGATGTCGCTGGCGTCAAACTTCTTCTCCACGAAGGCCCACCCTCCGCCCGGGACTGAGCGAGGGGCGCCGGGCGGGACCGTCATCCAGATGGAACCGTCGTCGTCGACCAGGAGCATTCCCTGGGCATGCAGGGAGTGAAGGGACGTCAGCGCTTCGATCTCCGGCACGCCCATCGCCTCAGCGAGCTCCCTCACGTATCCGGAAGCCCGCATCACATGGTCCAGGTGACAGGCGGCCTCCGAAGGCACCTCACCGTAGAGATGACCGAAGGAAGCAGCCGTGCGGATGATGGATACCTCTGCAGAGTCGGCCCCGTACTTCTGGGTGACTTCGGCCAGCATCTTCTCCGGGCCTTCGTCCAGCCATCGTTGGCCCGGAGCGAACCAGTCCTTGTAGTACGCCCCGGGCGGTTTCAGCTCTACCAAGGACCGCTGACGTTCACGGCGAGGCCGGATCGGCCGTGGACCGGTTCGCTTGGCTGCCGCTGCGCGACGAGCAGCCTCTCCAGCCGCACGTCGTTCCGCACTGTCCTTCGATTTCTTACGTGCCATGCCCTCATAACTGGCCCTGTGGCAAGCAGGTTGTGTGCTCACCCTCGGCTGGCGTACGGGTACTCCGCTGCGCTGGTGAGGTAGTACCGCTGCTCGACCGTCAGATGCAGGACGCAGGCGCGGGCGGCGGCATGGATCTGCTGGGGACAGGTGGCACCGATGACAGGGATGACGGGCAGGTCGAATGCCCGAAGGTAGGCCAAGGCGATGTGGTGGGCGGTGACGCCGAGCTCGGCCGCCAGGTGCTGGGCCCGCCTGCGGCGCTCGAGGTTTCCCTTGGTCGCGTAGGCGGCGCGCACGTAGTCGGCATGTCGCAGGCCGCCGACGGTGAAGGCGTCGGTGAAGAAGCCGAGGGCGCTGGTGCGGAACGGCATGACCACCAGGCGCTGCCGGCGGGCGAGTTCCAGGTGGTGGGCGTCGGCTTCGACGAGTTCGGGGTCGGTGGCGTAGCGGGTGCGGCGGGCCAGGCTCCACAGAGGGCTGGTCACGGTCAGCCGGTGCGGCCCGCGCGTTGCCAGGGCGTGGTTGAGGGCCAGGATGCGGGGCGGGGTCCAGTTGGAGACGCCCGCGGCGTGAACCGTTCCTTCGTCGAGGAGGAGGTGCAGGACGTCGGCCACCTCGCTGACGGGGATAGTCCGGTCGTCGCGGTGGAGGAGAAAGAGATCCAGGTGGTCGCGCCGGAGCCGGTCGCGGGAGACGTGGGCCTGGTCGTACAGGGTCTCGGGGCGAAGGCACGGCTGCCCGGTGGGGTCGAGGCCGGCCTTCGTGGCCACAGCCAGCGGCGCACCGGTGGCCGCGAGGTAGCTGCCGATCACGCGTTCGGCGTGGAAGGCGCCGTCCTGCTCTCCGTACGTGGGGGCGGTGTCGATGAGTCGTCCGCCGGCCGCGGTGAAGGCGTCCAGGAGCGCGGCGGCCTGGCGGGGGGTGACGTCGGCGCCGAAGTGGTGGGTGCCCAGCGCCATCACCCCCCACCGTGCCGTGAGGGTGCAGGTCATCGGGTGGCGGACAGCAGGGCCGCGCGGGCCTGGTAGACGGTGGTGATGCCGTCGGCGAGCCGGCGGGTGGGTACGGGCCCGTAGCGGGCGGTGTAGCGGCTCATGTCGGCGGTGAAGGAGCGGATCTCGTTCGGCCGGGCCGCAGCCGGGACGGTGGCGTCGGGGTCTGCAGGGTCGAGGCCGGCGGCGGTGAGCACGTGCCGGGCCACCGTGGCGATCGTGGTGGCGTGGCCGGAGCCGAGGTTGAGGACGACCGGCGGCCGCTCGGGGTCGGTCAGAACCCGTTCGAGCATGGTGACGAGGTCGTCGATGTGGCTGAAGTCGCGGGCCTGGCTGCCGTCTCCCTCCAGGGGGAGGGGCTCGCCGCGCAGGGCGGTGTCGATGAAGCGGGGGATGACGGCGTCGGCTCCCTCGTCGGCGCCGTAGGTGTTGTGCAGGCGCAGGCAGGTGATGTCCAGGGCGGGCTTCAGGCCGCGGTGGACGACCGCGTGCATCTCGGCGGCGGCCTTGGCGACGGCGTAGGGCGAGCGCGGGGCGGCGGTGTGGTGCTCGGCGCAGGGGACGGGCTGGTTGCCGTAGACCTCGCAGGAGCTGGCCATCAGTAGCCGCCTGCGCCCGGCTGTGGCGGCGAAGGTGCGCAGCATGTGGTCGTCGACGGCGGTGTTGTGCAGGGCCTGGGCGGCGTCGTCGAAGCTGCCGGGCACGGATTTCAGGGCGGCCATGTGCACCACGGCGTCGGCGTCGGCGAGGTCGCCGGGGGTCAGGTCGCGGACGTCGCGGTGGTCGATCGGTTCGGGGACGGGGCCGAACGGGGGGACGGAGAAGTTGTCGGTGCCGGTGACGGTGTGGCCGGCGGCGGTCAGGCGGCGCAGCAGGTTGCGGCCGATGAACCCGGCCGCGCCGGTGATCAGAACGTGCATGGCAGAGCCTCCAGAAGGGTCAGGCGGACAGCGAGGTGAGGAAGCCGGCGGCACCGGCGGCGGTGCGGTAGTGGTGCGAGGGCAGGCCCAGGGCGCGGGCGGCGGTGATGACGGCCGGCTGGTCGTCGAGCACCACTAGGCGGTCCAGGGGCACCTGGTGGGCCCGGGCGATGGCGGCGAAGAAGGCCGCTTCGGGTTTCGCGGTGCCCATCTCGTACGAGCAGTGCACCGCGGCGAAGACCTCCAGCTGGTCGCGGTAGAGCTCGCGCCAGCGTCCGGCGTGCACGGTGTTGGTGTTGGACATCGCGACCGGCAGCAGCCGCTCGCGGTTAAGGCCCCGGAGTACGGCGATCAGGTCGTGGTGGGCCGTGCCGTAGATGCTGTTCCAGCCCTCGGCCAGCTTCTCGTCGCTCAGTTCGACGCCGAGCAGGGCGCGCAGGTGGGCGAAGTAGCCGTCCGGGGTGATGCGACCGCGCTCGAAGAGGTCGAACGGGGCGTCGATCCGGAAGCGCTGCACCAGCGTGGCGGGATCGGCGCTCGCGGAGCGGGCCCAGTGGTTGATGGCGCGGTGGAAGTCGTAGTCGAAGGTGACGCCGCCGAGGTCGACGGCAACGACGCGATCGCTCATGCGGGACTCTCCTCGGGCTCGAGACGGGCGGTGTAGTGGTCGGCGATCGCCGAGCGGCGGACTTTGCCGGTCGGGGTGAGCAGGCCGAGCGCGGGCCAGGAGTCGCCGACGATGCGGATGGCACCGATGTCCGTCCACGGCAGTCGGCCCGTGCGGCGGGCGGTGCGAAGGATGTTGAGCAGGGCCCGTTCCGCGGCCGTGAGGCGCTCGGGAGCCCAGGTGGCCGCCTCCGGGATGCTGACCATCGCGGTGGCCGACGGCTGGCCGTGCCCGATCAGGCAGGCGGCGGCCACGCCCGGCTGCGCGGCCAGATACGCCTCGACCGGCTCGGGGACGATGAGCCGGCCCCGGCTGGTCTTGAGGGTCGCCGCGATCCGCCCCTCCAGCCGCACGCCCCCGCCGGGCAGCCGCGTGGCCCGGTCACCGGTGTGCACCCACCCATCAGGCGCGACGACGGGGCGGGTTCGGGGCCAGGCGGTGACGTAGCGGGCCACGTAGGGGCTGCGCAGCAGCAGCTCCCCGCCCGTATCGACCCGGGCCTCGACGCCCGGCACCGGTTCGCCGAGCACGCCGCTGCCGTCCTCGGGCAGGTGATGCCACGCCGGGACGGATGTCTCCGTCATCCCGTAGGCGCCCGCGACGGGCACGCCCAGGGCCTGGAAGCGCGCGGCCACTTCCGGCGGCAGGGCCGCGGCCCCGTTGACGACCAGGGCCACCTCGCGAAGGGCTCCGCGCACCGCGCCCTCGCGCTCCGCGGCGTCCACGAGCGCCGACAGCGTGTGCGGTACGCCCAGCAGGACCGACGGCCGTACTGCGGCGACGGTCTCGGCGAACCGGCCGGGCGTGGTGGTGTGGATGGTGGTGCCGTACAGGCACATCAGGTAGTGGCCCATGATGCGCTGGGCGATGTGGGAGACCGGCAGGCAGGCGATGGTCGAGACGGGGTTGCGGGCGGCGGCTGGCCACAGCGAGCACCAGGCACCGATGCCCTCGGCCAGCGCCCGGCGGCCCAGCAGGACGAGTTTCGGGGTCCCGGTGCTGCCGGAGGTGGCCACCACGCACGCGCCGCTCGGTTCGGGCAGCCTGCTGACCGTACGGGCCGTCAGGTCGTGTCCGCCGTAGCGGGCGTCGGCCGGCCAGGTGGTCTGCGGCCAGTAGGCGGCCCCGGCCCGGTCGGCGGCTGCGGCGATCCGCTCGTCCGCGGCCGCATCCAGCACGCACGCCGGCCGCATCACCGCCAGGATCGCGTCCAGCTCGGCGGCGGTGGCGTGCTCCGGCAGGCTGACGGGCACGGCCCCGGCCAGAAGCGCGGCCAGATCGGCGGCGTGGAAGAGCGGGCCCGCCCCCGGGGTGTGCAGGGCGACGCTCCGGCCCGGCACAGTGCCGCGGGCATAGAGGCGGTTGGCCAGCAGCACGGCGGCGGTCAGCAGCTCCTCGCGGCTGACGCGCTCTCCAGTGGCGGAGACGACGGCGCAGCGCGTGGGGTCGGCGGTGACATGGGCATCGAAGGCGCGCAGCATCACAGGTCCTTGGGACAGTCGCCGGTGAGCAGGTAGCGGCCGGCACGCTGCGCGGCCGCCGGGCCCAGGAGGGCGTGCTGCGCCATGACGTCGAGGTCGCGCATCGGGGCCGCGAGGCCACCGGCCTCGTATACCCCGGCTGATCCGGAGGCCTGGAACAGGCGGTGGGCGCAGACGCGGGCGGCGTCCGCGGCCTCGCAGGCAGCCAGCCGCAGCGCTGCCCGCAACCGCCCGTCCACGCGCCCGTGGTGGGCGGCCTCCCACGCCTGGGTGGCAGTGTGGGTGAGGTAGGTGTCGGCGGACTCGAGGCGGCCCTGGGCCCGGGCGGCGGCCTCGTGCACGTGACCTTGCTGGCCCAGCACCCCGGCGGCACCGCGGGGGCGGTGCCGTCCGGCGACCTGGGCGAAGCGGTCGACGGCGGCGTGGGCCGCGCCGACAGCGGCCGCGGCCAGTGCGGCGGCCATCAGCCCGTAGCGGGGGAAGGCCGACAGCGGATCGTCCCCCTCGGTGGGGGCGTTCGTGGTGAGGTCGACCAGGTGCTCGGCCGGAACGTGGAGGCGCCGGGTGTGCACGGTGACGCTGTCGGTGGCCTGCAGCCCGTGGGCCCGCCAGTCGTCCTCGACCTCCACCGCCTCGCGCGGCACGGCGCACCACCTCACCTCGCCGTCGGCGCCGAGCCGGGCGGCGAGGAAGCACAGGTGGAGGCGACGGGCGCCGGTGACCAGCGGCCACCGGCCCGACAGCTGGTACCCGCCGCCCGGCGCGGCCTCGGCGATCCCCGCCGGATGGGAGGAGCCGCCCAGGAACGGCACCTGTCCCGCTGCCGCGGCGGACAGCAGGGCACGAGCGGCGTCGTGCGGGAGCAGGGCGGCGAACAGGCCGGCGGGCCCGGTGATGGCCGCGACCCAGCCGGCGGAAGCATCCGCGGCCGCGAGCTCGGTGATGGCGGCCAGCAGACCGGGGACAGGCAGCGGCGTGCCGCCGAGCGAGGCGGGCAGGCAGGCGCCGGCCAGGCCGGAGTGCTGCAGCTCCCGCCACACCGCCGGGTGCAGTCGGCGGTGCTCCTGCCCGTACGCGCGGTGCACCCGGGCGACGTCGGCGGGCTCGAGGCTGTCAACGGTGGTCGTCATGACGGGGCGTCTCCTTCGGGGGTCATCAGCAGGCGTGAGAGGTCGTCGGCCAGCTCACCGGCGAGGAAGCCGGGGCCGTGCCGGGTGCGGGAGGCAAGGGCGGCGGCCTGCATCAGGTGGCAGCCGGCCTCCGCAGCCGCCGGGGCCGGTAGGCCACGGGCGAGCAAGGCGCCGACAGCGCCGGCCAGGACGTCGCCGGTGCCGGATTTCGTCAGCTCCGCCGTGCCCGGCCCGTCACGGATCACGACCGCACGGCCGGGGGCACCGATGTGGTCACTGGGTCCCTTGACCACGACCACCGCGCCCAGGCGGTCGGCGAGTTCGGTCGGACTGTGGAAGCCGGCCAGGGCGTGGGCCTCGCGGCAGCTGAGCAGGACCACCTCCGGGCGCAGGGCGTCCAGGCGTTCGAGGCCGGCCGCGCCGCCGCCGAGGTTGCCGTCGACGACCAGCCCGCACCCCTCCGGCAGGCGGCGGCGCGTCCTGGTGAGCGCGGCCAGGAGCGTCTCGGGCTGCGGATGTCCGCCCATGCCGGGGCTCAGCACGGTCACGACCCGGCCCGCAGCCCCGGCGCGGCACCGGCGGCCGAGCTCGGCGACGGACTGCTCCCACCCCTCGGCCGCGAGCGCCGCGTTCAGGTCCTCCTCACCAGCGCAACGGGCGTGGCAGTGCAGAAGAACCGGCCCGCCGAGCACCGCAGTGGAGCCGGGGACGACCAGGCGCACGTCGTCCACCGCGCACCGCAACGCCGCCAGCGCCGCCAGGAGCGGCGGCCCGGCGTAGCGCCGGGACCCGCCCACCACGACCACCTGACCCGCGTCACCCTTCCCCACCCGAGGAGCGGCTCCACCGGTCAGACCGGCCAGAAGGCCCGCCAGCGCCTGCGCGCTGGCACCGTGTTCATGCGCCCCCGGGCCGCCGCGCACCCATCCGTTCGCCCCCCGATCACCGTCCGTGGCCAGTAGGCTGACGCCCACGCTGAGGCCCCGCGCGGCCGGCGAACCAGCCCCCGCGCGCCCAGCGTTCTGGCCGCCCGCTGCCGCCTGGAGACCGCGATGACCTCCCCCAGCTGGAACTCCCTCACCGAACGACTGCTGTGCCGTGAAGACCTGACGGCCGAGGACACCGCGTGGGTCATGCGGCAGGTCATCACCGACCGCGCACCCGAGGCGTCCCTCGCCGGATTCCTCATCGCACTGCGCGCCAAAGGCGAGAGCGCCGAGGAGATCGCCGGACTGGCCGACGCCCTCCTCGCCGACGCCAGCCCCCTGCTCCTGGACCTGGACACCGTCGACGTGGTCGGTACCGGCGGGGACCAGGCTCACACCGTCAACATCTCCACGATGGCCGCCATCACCGTCGCCGGCGCCGGCATCCCCGTCGCCAAGCACGGCGGACGCTCCGTCAGCTCCAAGTCGGGCTCGGCCGACGTCCTCGAGGCCCTCGGCATCCCCCTGGACCTCCCGCCCGAGGCCGTCCTGCGCTGCGTCACCGAAGCCGGCATCGGCTACCTGTTCGCCCCCCGCTTCCACACCGGCCTGAAGTACGCCGCCCCCGTACGCCGCAGCCTCGGCGTACCCACGGCCTTCAACTACGTCGCCCCGCTGGTCAACCCCGCCCGCCCCCGGGCCGGATGCGTGGGCTGCGCCAACCCCCGACTCGCTCCCGTCCTGGCCCAGGTGCTCGCGCAGCGCGGCTGCTCGGCCCTCGTCGTGCGCGGCGAGGACGGGCTCGACGAGATCTCCACCGCCGCCCCCACGCGCATCTGGACCGTCTCCCGCAAGGAAGTGCGCGAACAGCTCCTCGACACCACCGACCTGGGGCTGCCCCGCTCCCAGCCCGGCGACCTGCGCGGAGGCGACGCCACGTTCAACGCGGCCGCCATCCACCGCTTCCTCGACGGCGAGCGCGGCCCCGTCCGTGACGCGGTCCTCATCAACGCCGCGGCCGCGATCGCCGCTCACCGCGGACTCGACGGTGACCTGCACCGTCTCCTGGCCCACGGGCTCACCGAGGCTGCCCAGGCCGTGGACTCCGGCGCGGCCAAGGCCACCCTCGAACGCTGGGTGACCACCGCAGCCTCCGCCCGCAACACCGGCGACTGACCGCCCGCGGCCGTTCACGACGCGCTCCACCACGGCGCAGCCGGGCGGGTGGCCAGCAGCGGCCACGTCGCCGCCGCACCCCAGACCGCCCGCCACCGCTGCTCCAGCGACCCCTCGAACAGCGGCTCCACCGTATGCACCGGCTCCACCGCCGACGGCACGCCGAGCGCCGGCAGCTCCTCCTCCACCGTCCGCCTCGCCCGGGTCAGCGCGCAGCGCCCGCTCTCCAGACGTCGCATCACGGCGGGGATCAACCGCCGGCGGGCAGCGGGGGAGCACAGGACCCCCATTTCCCGCACCACGTCGGCACCGTCATTGGCGGTGTGCACCATCGTCAGCGCCCGGTTCGGACTGCCCGTCACCTCCCGCAGCGAGCCCGCCGACCGGGCGAGCGGGTCGTTCGAGCCCTTCAACGACGTCAGGCGCCGGGCCACGCCCTTCTCGCCCGGCCGGTCGTCGGCATACAGCACCAGCAGGCTGGGCCCGAGACCGGCCACCGCGTCCAGCAGCCACAGCCGCTCCCGCGTCGCCCTCGCCAGCTCGTACGCCCACAGACTCCGCACGCCCCGCCAGTCCAGACGCACGACCTCCGTGCCCACCGCGCGGAACCCGGCCGCCCGCACCGCGGCCAGGACCGCCCGCGCCTTCCCCGCAGCGAAGCAATCCGGGCGCACCCACAGCAGCCCCACTTGCTCCGCGAAGCGGTACGCCCCCTCCGTGCCGCCGGCCATCGACAGCTCGGCCCACACCTCCCGCAGGTACGCATCCCCCCGCAGAACCTCCGCCTTGCCGGCCTTGGCGGTCAGCCGCTCCCACGCCGAAGGACCCCCCAGGTCTCCGGCCGCAGTCGGTTCCGCTCCGGGCAGAGATAACGCCATCGTCGGCCTCCCGGTACACCTGTCAGCGACGGGCCCTCCGCCGCGGACAAGCACCAGCACACCGCCGGCGAAGTCCCCATGGGGGCCGCGATGGCGTGAACTCCGAGGACCTCGGCGCCTGACTGTGAAAGCCGTGAAACGGCCGTAGAACACGGCCCTTCAGCGTGATGCTGCTCCTGCACCGTCGGCCCGGAGACGAAGGCCGCAGCGTTCCGGTGGACCCGTGTCCGCCGCGGCCGCACGGCTGCGGGCAGCAGCGGGCGGTGCACGCCTAGGCCACGACGTGGCGGTGATGCACGCTACTCGCGTGAGCCGACCGTGCTCAGCGGAGGTCGCCGTGCCTGCAACCCAGCCCAACCAGGAACTGGCCGCCGCCCTGGCGCATGCAGACTGGGAGCCGTGCGATCTGGTCCGCGAGATCAACCACCTCCTCGCCGTCGACGGCCACCGCATCGCCCTCCACCGCACCACCGCCTACTCGTGGGTCCGGCAGGGCCGCACCCCTCAGCACCTGGCCGTCCGCCGCGCCGCCGCCGCCGTCCTCACCCGCGCCACCGGCACCCTCTACACCCCCCAACGCCTGTGGCCACATGCCCTGGACACCGACCTCGCCACCCCCGACGACACGGCCTGCGATGAACTCTCCGGCCCCCTCACCCTGCCCACCGTCCTGGGAACCGCCACCCAATGGACCGAACGCGGCCCCCGGTACAGCGCCGTCCAGCCCGCTGCCGCCCACGTCGTACTGACCGCCGCACTCGACGCCGCCCGCCTCCCCCTGGCCGGACACCTCCCGCGCCCGGTCCACGGAGAACGGGTCGTGCCTCCCATGACCGACCACATCGAGGCCAACCTCGCTGCGCTGCGCCGCCTCGACGACAAATCCGGCGGCACCGCCGTCGCCCAGCGATGGGTCCGTCACCACCTGGCCGACGTCCTCGAACTCATCCGCCACGCCCGCTACACCGACACGATCGGCCACCGCCTCCTGCGCGCCGCCGCAGGCCTCGCCCAACTCCACGGCTGGATGGCCTTCGACGCCAACGCCCCCGGCCCCGCCCAACGCTTCCACCTGATCGCCCTGCGCCTGGCCCGCGCCTGCGACGCCCACGACATCGTCGCCAACAACCTGGGCATGCTCGCCTACCAGTGCGCCGCCCACGGAAGCCCCGCCCACGCCATCCGCCTGGCCACCGCCGCCACCGAAGCCGCCCAGCACTGCGGGCTCGCCGTGCGCGCCAGGGCCCACGGCCGCCTGGCCACCGCCTACGCCGCCGCCGGCGACCTCTACGCCCACCATCACGCCGCGGACACCACGCGATCCCTCCTCGACCACGCGCCTGACGGGTCCGTCCCCGCCGACATCTACTACTTCACCCCCCGTCAGTGCGACGCCGAGAACGGCCACGCCAACGTCCTCCTCGCCGCCACCCACCCCGCCCACGCGCCCAAGCTCGTGACACGGGCCGCCGAACTCCTCTCCCCTCTGGCGCTGAACGCCTCCGGGTACCAGCGCTCCGCCTTCCTGCACGGCATCCACCTCGCCCAGGCCCACCTGATCGCCCGGGACCGTGAAGCATGCGCGTCCATCCTGGACGCGCTCACCCCGCTCGTAGCCGGTGTGCCCTCGCCCCGATGCCGGGCCATGCTGCGCAAGCTGCGGGTCGCCGAAGCCCGCCGTCTGCCGCCCACTACGCGCGAAGCCATCGATGCGGCACTCTCAGCACCATGACCTCCCACACCCAACCACCGGCCCTTTCGCTGCTGCCCTGCCCCTACACCCACCCCTGCGCCCGCGCCCTGCTCGAGGACCTGCACAGCGAGCAGCTCGCCCTCTACGGATTCGCCGACCACTTCACCGATACTCCGGCCGCTGAATTCGATCCGCCGCACGGGACCTTCGTCGTCGCCTACCGGGACGGCGACGCCATAGCCTGCGGGGGCTGCCGGCGCTACGACGCCCGCACCGCGGAGATCAAGCGCATGTACGTCCTCCCCGAGGCGCGTGGGCACGGAGTCGGCCGGGCCATCCTCCGCTACCTGGAACACCACGCCCTCGACGTCGGCGCCACCGCCATGCTCCTCGAGACCGGCAGAGACAACCGCAGCGCGCTCGCGCTCTACGCCGCCGAGGGGTACACCCCGATCCCGCCGTACACCCCCGGCAGAAACCCCTCCATCAACCGCGCGTTGCACAAGCAGCTCGTCCGTCGGCAGCCATCAACGCCGACGTGACCCACCATCACCAGCCCAAGGAACATGAACCGTGATTGTGTGGATCAACGGACCCTTCGGCGGGGGCAAGACCACGACGGCCCGCCTCCTGCACCAGGCCGTGGACGGGAGCCTGATCTACGACCCTGAGGAGGTCGGCTCCATGCTCCGCCGGATCCTCCCCGGGCGGGAACGGGACTTCCAGGACCTGCCGCCGTGGCGCTCCCTGACCGCAGCCACGGCCATCCAGCTCCACGCCTACAACCAAGAACGCCCCGTCATCGCCCCCATGACCCTTCTCAACCAGGCCTACGCCCATGAAATCTTCGACCGCGTCCAGGCCGCCGGCATCCGCCTCCACCACCTGCTCCTGCACGCGGACACCGCCACCGTGTCCCGGCGCATCGAACGCAGCATGGAATTCCCCGACGACGCAGAGCGCAGCGAGCAGGTACGCGCGTTCCGGCAGCGCAAGCTCCCCGCCTACACCGAGGCGTACACCAGCTGGCTTCCCCGCAAGTCCGCGGTCGTCGACACCACCGAGCTGACACCCGAGCAGGTGGCCGAACGGGCGCTGGAGATCGTGTCCAGTTCGGGATGAGGAACTGGACGGAGGAGGCAGCCCGCCCGGGCAGTCGTTCAGGCCAGGTCGCCCAGCGCCGCGGCCGCGACGTAGGTGTCCCGGACTCCGGCAGCATCGCCGAGACGGTGCCGCTCCAGGCGGATGGCCCCCAGGTGCCACACTTCATAGATCCGCGACCGCCAAGCCGCAGCGGGGGAGCGGTCGAGGGCTCCGTACCCCTCCCAGAACGCCTGCCGCTCCTCGGACCGCCGGGCCAGATGGATCGGCCGGTCCGCCGCCGGATCTCCCCAGACGACGCGGTCCAGGCCGAGCACTCCGGTGATGGCGGGCACCGGGGCAGCGCCGAGCATGATGTTGCCGGTCCACAGGCCGCCGGAAAGTAGACGCGGTTCCGTGATGTCGTCCAGGACGTCGCGCTCGGCGACGGCCGCACCGACGGCCCTGTGCAGATCCGAGACATCCAGACCGACGCCGTCGAGGTCGGCGATGAGGTCCTCCAGGAGCGCGATCACCGTCTGGCCCCACGTGACGTAGGCAGGTCCGCCAACGGGTCCGAAGTGCGGGCCGTGCACCCCGTGCAGCTCCCTGGTGATCTCGCCCAGCTGCCGGAAGAACTCCGACCACACAGAACGGGGGTACTCCCGGAGGCGGTCCCGTGCAGGGACGCCGTCCAGCAAGCTCTGCAGCATGAAGTCCCGGCCGATCACCTCGTGCGACCAGTCCACTGCGAGCACCCGCGGCATCATCGGGGAGATCCGGCTCAGCCAGGGCAGGGCCGCGAACTCACGCCGCATCAGCTCCCGCTCGGAACGGGCCTGCCTCGCCGGACACGGCGCAACCCGCAGGATCACCGGCCGGTCCGCGCTGGCCACGGTCACGCGGAAGGTGCTGGTGGTACCGCCGTCCAGCTCTACAGCCGAAAGGACCCGAGTGCCCGGGCCCAGCGCCCGCGCGCACATCTGCTGTACCTGCTCGGCACTCACCGCCTCCTGGAACGAGCCGGCACTGCGGACAACGGGCTGGAACACCATGCCAGTCGAGGCGAACATCGCCATGACCTCGCCCTCTGGAGACCTCGAGTTCGTCGTCGCTCGCGCTGAGACGAGCTCCCCCATGCTCTCGCCAACGAGACCCGCTGGCGTGTGTAACGCCCATAAGGCCACGGCAGCCGGGCCGCGTACCCGTTCCGGCGTCCTCGACGTCTTTACGCCGTAAATTCGCCAGCCGCGGACGGACGACGCCCCACCACCGTGGCCGATGGGTGAGAATGCGGAAGACCACCGCGCTGCTGGCCGTAGACCAAGGGGGAATCCGTGCTGGAGCGGTACGCCATCGACGACGGTCACCATGTACCCGAGATCGTCATCAGCGAAGACACATCAGCCGCTGCCGGGACGGCCCGCTACGCCGCCCGCTGCTCGTGCGGGCACGTCTCGCACAGCCCCGACGGAAGCCCGGAGGCGGCACTCGCCGCCCACTGCGCCCACGTCAATACCCGGCTGGGCCCCACCCACGTCGGCCTTCGCACGGCGCTGCTGTTCGTCGGCTGCATGGCAGTGTGGGCGGCCGTGCTGACGGGGTCCGTCCAGCTCGCCCACGGTCTGGAGCTGTCGCACACCGCCATCAAGGTGGCCACAGCATGCGGCACCCTGCTCGGAGCGGCAGGAGCCTTCGGGCTAATGGTCGCCTGCCGCCGGTTCATCGCCCCGACTCGAGCCTGACCTCAGCCTTTTCGAACTCCCCGCAGCCCGTCACCTACCCGACAGTGCGGCGTTCTCCAGATGATCCGATCTCTGGAGGACCGATGCGCATCTCTGCCCGATGGGCCGCGCCCCTGGCCGCGCTGCTCCTTGTGTCCGCCACGGCGTCAGCCACCCCTGCGTCGGCTGACGGGCGGACACGGCGCGGCGTGGACGGCTGCTTCGCCTGGAGCTGGACCCCCGGGTTCGCGGTGACGAACTTCTACTACTCGAACCGCTGTAGGAAGGCGCACAGGATCAGAATCAACTGGGGCTCCAATGTGGAGGCGCCCGAGACGATCCGGGTGAAGGGGGAGACCAAGGGGTCGACCTGGAGCACCCTCAGCAACGGGGTGCGCTCTGTCGAAGACCTCGGCCCGGTGCGGTAACAGGTCGCAGCCGGAGCAACGGCCGCGAGCCCCTTGCTGACCTCCTGTGGTCCGCTGGAACGCCGGGGAGCTGTTCAGCAAGGAGCGGCTGGCGAGCGGCTAGACCTACACCTGCTTGAGCATGCGCATCTGTTGCCGTTCGAGCCTCCTTGTGCGGACGTCGGTGCGGTCGTCCGGGGCTGGTCCGCAGTCCCAGTCGATCTGCATGTCCACCAGGCGCGTGAGGCTTTGCGCGGAGCGCTGCAGATCTCTGATGAAGCGGTTGAGGATCCGGGGGTCGTGGACGTCGAAGTACCCGCCGCGATCTCCGGTGAAGCCTGCCTCGTCTTCCGAGACTCGCAGGGCACCGGTGCTTCCTGAACAGTGGTCATGAAGATGGTCTCGGCAGATTCCCGGGCCCGCTGCAGCAGACGGAACCCGTCTGGCCTCGTAGACCGTGACCTGGCGCGTCGTTCCAACCTGCCGCAACGGCCCGGCGAGAAGCAGGCCGAGCGTGGCGTCCCCCGAGCAGGAGACGAGCGTCGTCAGAATGCCGCATATGAACGACATCATCACGATGAGTGCTGATGACCTGGGCATTCACGGGAACAGCGACCGCATCTACGAAGCGCTGATCGACCGGGAAGGAGACCGCCGGACGGGTTCCTGCGTCCTGGGCGTGGACGAGATCTGGGACTACGGCGGCGTCACCGACGGATGGCTCCTCCACATCCGGGATCACCTGGCACCTCACGGAATCCGCTACGACCTTGATACCGACACGGCGGTGCTCCCCGCAGCGTTGACGGCCCATCAGGCCCGGCAGGCCTGCGCCGATGTGGTGGCCGGCTTCGAGTCGTGGATCGACCAGGTGGTAGACGAGGTGCGATCGGGCAAGGCCGACCCCGAAGAGTGGGACGCCCGCAGCGAGGACGATTCCGGCGCGCGCTGGGTCCGCTGGAACCCCTCGTAAAGGAGCTCTCGTACGGACGCCGAGGAACCCCTTACGGGTGACCTCGACCTTGTCCATGCCCAGGCAGGGGTAGAGCAGGCACGTGATCTCAGCATTTCGCCGACGGCCAGGCCGGGCCGTCCAGTCCCGCCCCCGCGCGGCTCTCGCCACCTCACTGCTCCTGGGCGCCCTGGCCGGCTGCTCCGGTGCGCACGACGGTCCGTTCGCCGGCGACGCCAAGGCGGCCGCCATCGACGCCGCTGCCAAGCCAGGGACGGCGATGTCGGCCCTGACGGGCCTGCCGGTGAAGCGGGCCGCCTCGAAGGCCGGCTACGACCGGGTCCGGGATTTCGGCCCGCCGTGGTCCGACGACACAAGCGCTCCGGGTTCCCATAATCACTGCGACACCCGCAACGACATCCTGCACCGGGATCTGAGGAACCCGGTGCTCCAGGCGGGGTCGAAGTGCGTCATCGCGTCGGGGACGTTGGACGATCCGTATACCGGCAAGGTGATCCGCTTTCAGCGCGGGAGGCAGTCGTCCGCGGTGCAGATCGACCATCTTGTCGCGCTGTCGGACGGGTGGCGGACCGGGGCGCAGCAGCTGACGCAGGACCAGCGCGAGGCGATGGCCAATGACCCGCTCAACCTCCTCGCTGTGGATGGCCCGACGAACCAGGCCAAGGGCGACCGGGACGCCTCCGAGTGGCTCCCCCCGCGGAAGGCGTTCGACTGCTCGTACGTCGCCCGGCAGATCGCCGTGAAGCGGCAGTACCGGCTGTGGGTCACTCCGGCTGAGAACGAGGCGATGAAGAGGGTCTTGGCCTCTTGCCCTGCTCAGCCCCTGCCGACCGAGGACTCGCCCGGAGTGGCACTGAGGCCGTAGACGCCGCAGCGCAACGCGCCGGGCAGGGCGGGATGCGCCTGCCCGGCGCGTCGGCGTGCCCGCCCTGAGCAGAGGAATTCCCCGTACGGGAATGGCGTTTCACCCACCCTTCGTGACTGAAGTGCGGTAGATTTGTCTTGTTGGAAGGTTCGTGGCAGACCTCCGGCACCGGAAGCACGCACACCACCGAAGGGGACACCCATGTCTCAGGTCGCAACCAAGGTCGACAACGAAAAGACCACCAAGAGCGAAAAGCCAACCGCGCATTTCACGGCGCCGCACGCGGAACTCACCGCCGCCATGAACATCGCCGAATTCGGCGTGCCGGTGGGACCGAACTCCGGCATTCAGGAAGGCGTGCTGGTGGAATCCACCCGTAACCACGTCACCCTGAGCACGTTCGACTTCTGGACTGCCACCGAAGTCACGCTGCCCGCCGACACCCCGGTCGCGAAGGGCCGGTCGCTCCTGGACTTCGCAGAACTCCGGAAAGCGATCGCAGCGGTTGCCGCCGGGGAGACCAAGACGGCCGCTGCCCGTATCCAGGTCTCCCTCGCGGGCGACCTGCTGTCGACCCCGGACATGGCCGTACCGGTCACCACGCACGACCTGCAGGCGTTCGTCCTGCCGCCGGAGCCAGTCCCCGCGATCGTGACGGTCGACGCCCGCACCCTGCTGGCCCAGCTGGAGCGCGTGCTGCCCTGCGCGGGCCGGGACGACACCCTCCCGGCGCTCACCGGCGTCCAGGTGACGCTGGACGGCACGACACTGGCCCTGTCGGCCACCGACAGGTACCGCCTCGCTGTCGCCGAAGTCCCCGCTCAGGCCACCGCACAGCCGCCGGAGAGGCCGCTCACCACGCTCATGCCCGGTGACACACTCCGACGGCTCGCCAAGCGCCTGAAGACCGTCGACGGGCCCGTGGGCATCGGCATCATCGAAGAGACCCCGTCCGCAGTCGCCCGCGCCACCCTGGCGGTGGGCAGCGCCACGGTCACCATGCGGCCGCTCGAAGGCCGGCTGCCGGGGTACGAGACCTTGATCCCCACCGAGGCCGAGACCTCCCTCAACGCCGACCGCGCCGTCCTCGTGCGGGCAGTGAAGAAGGCCGCAGCCCTCATCAAGGCCAAGGGCTTCACGGGCTGCCCCCTCGTTCTCCACTGGGGCGACGACGGCACGCTCACCCTCGCCCCGCGGATCGGCGACCCGGCCGACCAGGACCGCGTCCGCGGCATGGAGATCCCGGCAACGCACCGGCACGGCGAGCCCGGGCACCTCCGCGGCTGCCTCCTCGCCCTGAACCCTGCCCTCCTGCTCGACGCGCTCGGGACGTTCAACAGCGACACGGTCACCCTCCACCTGCAGCCTGCCCAGGACTGCCAGATCACCAAGCCGGTGCTGCTCACCGCCGGAGACGCGATCAAGGGTGACGGCTATCGCCACCTTCTGATGCCCGTACGGCTCGACCTCTCGAAGTAGGCACCCCGGGGCGAGAGAAGACCCTCTCTCGCCCCGTCCACCGTGGCGGGGGCGCCCCGCCACGCCGAGCGAGCGCCCTGGAGACTCCGTGAACACCGCACAGAGCACGCTTCGTACGGCGGGCCCGCCCCCAAACCGGACAGGTCCGGCCGTCAGCCTCGCCCATACGACGATCGACGCCCTTGCCCGTGCCCTCATCACCCTCGCCGATGCTGCGGCGCGCCACTCGCGTGTGCCCAACCCCATGGCGGCTACCCGCGTCGTACTGGCGGGCCTCGCGGATCAGGACGCGAGCGGTGCGGACTTCATTGACCACATCACGTGGTGCCTTGCGGAGATGGGCTTCACATGGCCTGCGGGCCGCTGCGAGAAGTGCGACGCACCATTGACTGACGAGCAAGCAGAAGAGACCGGCCTCTGCACTACTTGCTCACACGAGTGCGTGAGCTAACCCCAGGAAATCACCAGTTCCCTGACGGTGTGATAGCTGTTGGGGAATGTGATTTCTCGGCGATTGGATAGGGGCCAGATAGGGCCCCTATTTCTTTTCCGGGCTGTTTGTTTGGGCTCGTTGTCTGCTTTTGAATATGTGCTGACTTACCGTCAGTTTGACGGTATTTTGGTTGGGGGTTTCGTCGGGGTCTGGGTGGGGGGCCGGTGTCGGGTCCGGGTGGGTTTCGGGGTTTATTGTGGTGCCTCTGGGGTTATTCTTTGGGTGGGGTGGTATTTCCCCTTCGGGGAAATACAGGTGCGGATTGTGTGTGCACGGCTGCGACAGGGTGTCAGGTGTCCGTCAGGGCGTCCGGGAGTCCGACCGGGAATGTGTCCAGTATCCCTTCTGTGTTGTCTGTTGTGCGGGTCCCGAAGGATCCCGCGCCCCCGTCCTCCCCGTTCCGTCCTCCGGGTATCCGTGCCACCCGTCCCCGGGCCCCGGCAGGGGCCCGCCCCACACCCCGTCACTACCCGTCCCCACCAAGGCATACCGGCCCTCAGCCCAGACCCTAGCCACACCCCCGTACTGATACACCCCACCCCGTCCGGCCCCGAAGGGGCCACCCCCCGGACCCCACTCCAACCCACCCCCGAACCCGTGTCCGCCAACGGCGGACACCCCCGTCACCCACCATCCCGTGACATCCCGTCAATTCCCCGAAAGGGGAATCCCTGAAAACATTTCAGAAACCACCGCTAAAACCCACCACCTCGAATTCCCGACAGGGAATTCATACCGCCCCAAAATAACCCCCGAAGGGGGTTATCCTAAACCACCCCGAATTCCCCGAAGGGGAATTCCAGCGGAATTCCGCCGAAAGGCGGAATTCAATAGGAGGCGC
>NZ_JBIRQH010000022.1:0-133430 GCF_044333095.1 Streptomyces sp. NPDC021100 | reverse complement strand
AACCCACGGTGAGAAAGCCCCGGCCACGAAGTCAGCGACTCAGTGGCGCTCAGGGGAACTCACGGGATGTCGCACAGGAGGTTAAAGAACAAGCTCACGGGCGGCCGGTCATGTACCGCGTCCAGATGCCCAGCGGGACGGAGGCGGGGGACGGGCCCTTGCCGCCCTTGGCGTTCCCCTTGCCCTTGCTCTTGTCGCCCTTGTCCGCGCCGTCCCCGCTGCCGTCCAGGGGCAGCAGCTCCTGGCTCTTCGGGTCGATGCGGGCGAGCGACACCGCGGTGGACAGGCCGCCCCGGTACCCCACGAACCAGGCCGACTTGGCGTCCTGCGCCGTGCCCGTCTTGCCCGCCGTGCCGGGCCCGGCGGCCTTCGCCGCGAGCGCCGTGCCGTGCCGGACGGCCTCCCGCAGCGCGTCGTCCACCGCCTTGGCCACGGGCACCGGCAGCGCCTGCCGCGGCTTGGGCCGCTCCACGGGAACGTCCGTCCCGTTCCGGCGGAGACCGCTCACCGAATACGGGTCGGTGTGCCGGCCCTCGGCCGCGAAGGTGGCGTAGGCGTCGGCCATGCGGATGGCGCTGGGCGTCGAGGTGCCGAGCGAGAACGACGGCAGCTTCTCGCCGAGGCTGCTCTCCAGCAGCCCGGTCTCCACGCCGACCTTGCCGACCCGGTCCAGGCCGACGTCCATGCCCAGCTGCATCATCGAGGTGTTGACCGACTGGGCGACCGCGTTCTTCAACGTGACCTTGCCCCAGGACTTCCCGTTGTCGTTCTCGGCCTTGACGATCTTCCCCGAGCGGTCCCAGTACGGGCCCTCCGGCGTCAGCAGCGAGATCTTGTCGTCGCCGTCGTACAGCGTCGCCGGGGTGACGGGGGTGCGCGGCTTGCCGCGCTCCCGCTGGACGCCGTCGCGCAGCGCCGCCGCGTAGACGAACGGGGTGAACGCGCTCCCGGCGGGCACCACCGAGGAGTTGGCGTCGTTGAAGCCCTGTTTCAGATAGCCCTCGCCGCCGTAGAGGGCGGTGACGCGCCCGTCGGTGGTCACCGAGGCGGCGCCGATGCGCAGGTCGCGGTCGGGGTGGTCCGGGTCCGGGCCGAGCGTGGCGCGGGCCTTGCTCACGGCCTTGGCCAGCGCCTCGACGCGCCGCCGGTCGAAGGTGGTGTGGATCTGGTAGCCGCCGCGGGCGAAGTCCTGGTCGGAGACGTCGCTGTGCGCGGTCGCGTACGCCCGCGCGGTCTCCACCAGATAACCGGTCTGGCCCGCCAGCCCGGTGGGGTGCGGCGGGGCGACGGGCTCGGGGAAGCGGGTGTACGAGGCCCGTTCCTTCTTGGAGAGCTTGCCGATGGCGACCATCCGGTCCAGGACCCAGTTCCAGCGCTCGACCGCGCGCGCGTGGTTCTTGGCGCTCGCGGCGGGGTCGTAGAGCGCCGCCCCCTTGAGCAGCGAGGCGAGGAAGGCGCCCTCGCTCGCGTTCAGCTCCGAGACGTCCTTGTCGTAGTACGCGTGGGCGGCCCGCGCGATGCCGTACGTGCCCCGCCCGTACCAGCTGGTGTTGAGGTACTGCTCCAGGATCTCGTCCTTGGACAGCTTGCGGTCGAGCTTGATGGCGATGAACATCTCGCTGAGCTTGCGCGAGAACGTCTGCTCCTGGTTCAGGTAGGCGTTCTTCACGTACTGCTGCGTGATGGTGGAGCCGCCCTGGGTGCTGCCGCCGGTGATCATCTTGGTGACGGCGCGGAGCATGCCGCTGGGGGAGACGCCGCTGTCGGAGTAGAACGTCTCGTTCTCGGCGGCCAGCGCGGCCCAGCGCACCTTCTCGGGGACCTTGTCGAGGGGCAGGTCCTGCCGGTTGACCTCGCCGGTGCGCGCCATCTCGGTGCCGTCGGCCCAGTAGTAGACGTTGTCCTGCTGGGTGGCGAAGGCGTTGAGGTCGGCGGGTATCTCCGTGCGCGCGTACATGATCGCCAGGAGGCCGGTGACGGCGCCGACACAGCTGAATATCAGCCCCAGGGTCTGCCGCCACGAGGGGACCCAGCGCCGCCAGCCCGACCGCCCCGGGCGCGGGTACGCCGGCCGCAACCACCGCCCGAGGCGGCGCGCGGTTCCCTGACGAGTGCCCAGCAGCCGGCGGAGACCGGCGGGAGCGGCGGCTTTCCGGGCATGTGCCCCTTTACGACGTTCGATCACTGCTCGACCCTATGGGATGGAGTCCCAGGGATTTGTGCCGTTTCGTCGCGAAAACATCACGGTTCCCTGTGGGTTCCAGGGTTTTCCGCGGGTTTTCCGTGGTCGGAACGCGGCCGGAACATGGTCGGACAGGGATCCGGGCGGAACGGCGTCCACCGTTTCATCCCGGTACGAAGGTTACGCCTGCGACCGGATGACGCTCACGGGGGGCCGGGCGGTTCCCGGGACCACCGAGGAACGTGACGACCGCCGTGGGGGGCCGGCCCCCGCCCCTCAGCCGTCCGTAATGCATTGGCCGAAAGCTGCTCTGACCAGGCACACTCCCGTCATGGTCCCCACCGCCGACACGCTGCTCGCCGCTCTCGACCCCCTCCCGCACCACCACCGGCTGCGGCGGCTGGCCCTGAGCGTGCCCGACCTGGCCGAGCGGGGCACGCTCATCGCCGTACTGGACGACCTCGACGGCCGCGGCGACCACGAACGCCGGCTCGCGGCCCTGGCCGCCCTGGTCGGCCGGCAGGAGCACTTCCTCGCGGCGCGCCTCGCCGACCCCGACCCCGTCGTCGCCGGCTACGCGCTGCGGGGCGCCCGGGCCCTCCCGCTGCCGGACGCCGCGATCGAGACGGCGTACGAGGACGCGTCCGCCGCGACCCGCGACCGCATCGCCCGCTTTCTGTGGGCGGGAGACCGCCCGCGCCTCACCGAACGGTTGGTGACCCGCCTCCGCGAACAAGGGGACGACGCGGAAGCGGCCCGGCTGCTCCCCGGCTGCTCGCCGTCGTTCGTGGCCGCCGCGCTGCCCGGCCTCGCGCACGCCGTCACGGCACCGGCGCGCCTGGCCCGCCGCCACCCCGGCCCCTTCCTCGACCAGGCCGGACGGGACCTCGCCGAGCGGCCCCCGGGCGCCGGGCACGCCGACTGGTGGCAGCGGCACGCCGGCGCCGTGGCCGTCACCACGGCCACCCACCCGGAGCGGGTGCTCTCCCTTCTAGAGCGCCACGGCCCCGGCACCCTGCCCCACTGCCTCCGCCGGTCCGCGGGCGCCCTCGTCGCCGCGGACGCCGAACGCTTCGTCCGCTGGCTCCTCGCCCCCGAGCGGGACCGTCCGCGTCACGAACCCGGCCTGCCGCCCGGGGTGTTCCGCGCGCTGGTACGGGCCGACCCGCCGTCCCTCCCCCTGCTGGGCCGTCACTGGCTGAGGAGCGCTCCGCATCTGACGGCCCTGGTCAAGGCGGTGCCGCCGAGCCGCCGTGCCGCGTTCCTCGACGAGGTGACGGCGGCCGACGAGCCCGGCCGGGTGCCCTTCGGCGACCTCGCCCTCCTTCCGCGCGAGCGCCGCTGGGCCGAGGTCCGCAGCTCCCTCGCCGAGCCCGACGCCGAGCAGATGTTCTGGCTCGACCTGCTGGACACCCGCGCGCACGGCCCCTTCGACGAGGCGAGGCCCCACCTGCTCGCCGCGCTCGACCGCCCCGACGCGCTCGACCGCGCCGCCGTCTGGCCGCTGCTGGTCGCCTGCGCGGGACGCGACGGGGGACGGGCCGCGGTGGCGGAGGTGCTGGAGCTCATGACGCGGCGGCTGCGCAACGAGCGCGACCCCGTGCGCGCCGCGGCCCTCGACGCCCTCGCCGACCTGCGCCCCGCCCTGCTCGCCGCCGAGGACACCGGCCCGCTCGACCGGATCCTGCTGGACGCCCTCGGCGCCCGGGACGCTTCGGCCGCCACCCGGGGCGCCCTGCGCCGGCTCGCCGCCGGCCTGCTCGTCGCACACGGCACGGGCGCGGGCGCCCAACCGGCCCTCCCGCACTGGGCGCTGCACGCCCTGGAACGCATCACCGGGCACATGGGGGACCGGGACTTCGGACCGCTGCACCGCACCCTGCGACGAGGGCAGGAGCACCGGCTCTTCGAGGTGCTGCGCCCCTGGCTGGAAGCCGCCCACGAAAAGGCCGACCACCGGCTGCTGTTCGCGTTCACCGCCGCCCTCGGACGGCGGGCGCACCGGATGCCCGCGCTGCAGCGCATGCTGGAGGACGCCCTCGGCACCGGTGACGACGAGGCGTTCCGGACGGCGGTCCGGCTGTGGCTGGAGCCGCCCGCGACGCGCGACGAACGCGTCGCCCGCGTCCTGGCACGCGAGCCCTCCGCCGCCGCCCTCCCGCCCGTCCTGGAGGTCCTCGCCACGCGCCGGACGGACCTGCTCGACACCCTCCTCGGCGACCGCCCGCCGTACGGGCGGTTCCTGCCCGCGGGCGCCGACCGCCCCCTGCCCGGATCGCGCCACGGCGACCGGCTGCTGCCCCGCCAGCAGGAGGCGGTCGTCCGGGTGGTGCGCGCGGTCGTCACGGACGTGGCCCGGCCGCTGCCCGAGCGCGCCGCCGTCCTGCACGCGGTCGCCGGACTGCCGGCCGGTCGCGGGTTGGCACTCGACCAACTGGCCGCGTCCGACGTGCTCCTGGCGGAGGCCGCGCTGGCCGCGCTGCCCCGCGCCGGCCGGCCCGCCGAGGCGCTCGGCACCCTGCTCGGCCACGCGGGCGGCGACCGCGCCCGGGTGGCCGTGTACGCGGCCGGGCACGCCGCACGGTCCGTCGCGCCGTCCGAGCTGGCCCGCCGGCTGGAGGACGTGCTCCTCCGGCGGCCGGGCGCCAAGGTGACCAGCCGCAAGCAAGCCGTCCGGCTCGCGGCCCGCCTGCTCCCGGCGCCCCGCGCCGCGGCACTGCTCGCCGCGGCCTACCGGATACCGGACCAGCACCCCGACGTCCGGGCCGCGGTCGTCGCCTCGGCGGCCCCTCTGGTGGGCGCCCCAGAGCTGCGGGCCGTGCTCGACGACGCGAGCCGCGGGCTGCCGCGCGTCCAGCGGGCGCTCCTGACGCCCGCCCCCTGGCACCTGCCCGCGGAACACCGGCCCCGATACGCCCGGCTGGTCGCCGAGGTGTGCTCCTCGACGGACCCCGAGGTCCGCGAGGCGGCACTCGGCCGCCTCGCGGACTGGGCCCCGTACGCCCCGGAGGCCGCCACCGTTCTCGGCCGCACCGTCACCGACCTCGATATTCGCGTCGGCTGGCGCGAGGCGGCCCAGGCGCTCGGGACCCTGGCCATCTCCGGAGCGCCCCACCCCGTCGGAGGCGCCGCACCGGGCAGCCTGCTCCACGACACGATCGCCGACCTGCTCACCGCCGTCCGGAGAGCCGAGTACGACGCCTGTCCGGATCGCGACCGCCCGGCCGCCCAACGCCTGCACTGGCTGTTGCTGAGGCTGCCCCACCGCGTCGACCCCGGCACCGTCCCCGTCCTCGAGGCGTTGGCCGACCAACTGGCGGACGAACCGTCGGTCGCCGAGGACCGTGCCGGCCTGCTGCGCGCCCTGATCCTCCCGGAGCAGGAACTCGCCGTCCTCCGGGCCCGGTTGTCCGCGCTGGCCGACGCGCTCCGGGGCCGCCCCGGGCTCGCCTGCCGCACGGCCGACTACCTGGAGCGCCAGTTGGTCGGCGCGACGCCGCCGGATCCCGCGGTCGTCCTGGCCGCGGCGCGGCACGCGGCCGCCGACGACGGCGTGCCGGGCGGGCTGCTGGCCGTCGCTCTGGTGGCCGCCCAGGGCCGGCGGCTGGTCTGGCCCGAGGAGTGGCGCGTCCTGCTGCGCGAGCTGCGACGGCACGAGGACGGGGACGTACGCGCGGCGGCGCTGGAGGCCGTGGTGCACTACGAGTGACGCCCGGCGGTGTGGTGACGGCGGCCCGGCACGCCTGATCGGACCAGCGGGTCCTGCCTGACGGCCCGGGGCCTCGGCCGGTGTGGATCCGGTGGCTTCGGCACCGGGGCACACGGTTCGGCGGCTGCCGTAGGCGTGGTGGGGAGCGGGGCGGATGACGGGCGGTTCCGGGCTCATGGTCGAGCGCGCGTGGGTCCCGCCGCGTCGGTCCGGGGCGCGCTCGGCGTCAGGTCCGGCAGCTTCCGTACCGGCCCGCGGGTCCGAGCGGAGGCGCGGGGACGGGACGACCCGCGCTCCGGTGCCGGGCGTCGGGCGGTGTCCGTCGGTCCGCCACGTCGGCCTGGTGCGGAGCGGTACCGCCCGGCCGCTTCCCGCACCGGCCCGCGACTCAGCGGCCCACCGGCGGCGCGGGCGCCGGCGCGCCCTCCGCCTCGCCCGCCGTGCTGCGCCGTACGACCAGCAGCGCGCACGCGGCCGCGGCCGCCGTCGCGGCGACGGCGAGGGCGTAGCGGGCGCCCGTGGGGGAGTCGGTGAGGCCCCAGGTGGCGGAGGCCAGGGCGGGGCCGAAGGTGAAGCCGAGGTTGCGGGAGAGCTGGACGGCGGAGCCGGCCGTTCCGGCGGCCCTCGGGGGCGCCGCGTTCATCACCAGGGCCTGCGTGGGCCCGCCGTACAGGCCCATGCCGGCGCCGGCTATGGCGAGCCGCCAGACGATGTCGCCGGTGGACCAGTCGTGGTCGCCGAGAAGGGTGAGCAGGAAGAGGCCGAGGGTGGTGAGGGCGGCACCGGCGACGGCGGTCGGACGGTGCCCGTACCGGTCGGCGAGGCGTCCGCCCAAGGGCCCGGCCACGCCCATGGCGAGCGGGAACGCGAGGACGGTCAGGCCCGTGGCCGTCGCCGACAGCCCGCTGTCGTCCTGCAACCGCAGGGCCACGACGTAGTGCATGGCGCCGAAACCGCAGGCGAGCGCGAACACCGCCCCGTAGACGCCCTGCGTACCCGAGGCACGGACCACGTCCACCACCGGCCGGGCGCCCGGCCCGCGCAGCCACCGCACCGCGGGCGGCAGTCCGGCGAGCGCCAGCAGGAGCCAGGCGGGGGAGGACGGGGCGAGGGTCAGGGCCAGCAGCAGCGCGGTGATCGCGCTGCCGACGAGCGCGGCGTCGGCCAGCAGCCGGCGGTCCGGCGCGACGAGGCGCCCCCGGGCGGGCAGCGCGCGGCGCGCCACCAGCAGGGCCGCGAGGCAGAACGGCAGTTTGACGAGGAACACCGCGCGCCACCCGAAGGCGTCGAGCAGGACACCGCCCACGGCCGGCCCGGTGACGGCGCCGAGGGGGCCCAGGGTCGCCGGGACGCTCATGGCCCGGCCGCGCAGGTGCGGCGGTACGGACCGGGCCGCCAGGACGGGCATGAGGACGAACAGCACGGCCGCGAACGCCCCTTGGAGCACGCGCGCCGTGGCCAGCATCGGCATCCAGGGCGACGCCGCGGAGAGCAGGCCGCACAGGGCGAACCCGGACGTGGCCGTCAGGACCGCCGGCCGCAGCCCCGTGCCCGTCCCGCCGCCGCTCAGGTCCAGCCAGCGCCCGGCGGGCAACAGCAGTGCCACGACGGCCAGTTGGTAGCCGAGTACCGTCCACTGCGCCATGGAGGGGGAGACCCGGAGGTCGTGCGCGATATCGGCCAGTGAGACGTTGACGATGTTCATGTCGAGCATGGCCACGAACGACAGCACTCCGGCGATGCCGACCAGCACCCACCGGGGCCGTTCGTCCTCGGCCGGGCGCCGCGTGCCCTCCGGCAGTTCCTCCGTACCGTGCCGCATCGTTTCCCCTCCGAGGCCGTGAGGCCGCCGTTGACCGGTTCCGGGTGTCGAGGGCGCTCGCACCCGTGCCCCGCCACCGGCGCGGCCCGCGCCCCGGTGGTCGGACGATCGCGCGGTGGCCCCCCGGCCCGGGCCGAACTCCTGGAGCTCCCGGCCTCGTCGGGGAAGGACACCGCCCCGAGGAAGTCGGCCGGAGGAGCGCGCTGGTTCCCGGACGGCGACGGGAAGCGGCCCCGGCCCGCGCGGCGTCCGGCCCGCGGCCGACGCCGCCGGAGGCCCCCCGCTCCCTCCCGAAGGCCAGCATGGCACGGCGGAACGCGCCCGCGGACGTCCGGATACGGCCGCTTCCCGCGCCGCCCCAGCCCCGCCTCGGGCGTCTCCGGAGCACGGCGGGTCCACAGGCGAAGCGGAGGCCGAAGGCCGGTTCCGGGTCTTGCTTTTCGGCCGCTCGGCACGTTGGTTGTGCTTGTCGCGGGTGCCGGTGGGGAAGGCCGATGCCGGAAGCGCCCCGCGACGGCGCACGGTCCCGGCTGCCGCCGTCGCACCGGTGGCCGTTCAACCGTGGTGACTGCGCGGTTGAACACCGGCCGCCCCGGCCCGCACCGGATCTTTCGGCAGGTCACCGTACCGCCCCCGGCCCGTCCGCCGCAGGCGGGGTCGGGCACGGAACCCCGTCCGGGAGCGAGGCACGCGGCGGCCGGACGAGCCCCCGGGCTCGAACGCCGCTTTCCTTGAACGGCCCCGCGGGCGCATCGTTTCGGTGACCGGGCGGCGGGGAGTCCCCGTCCCCCTGCCCCGGCACCGGTTCACCGAGAACCGGCCACGGAGCGCCTTCCCGCCGTCGGTTCTCTCCCTTCCGTTCTCCCCGTTCCCGTTCTCCCCATTCCGTTCTCCCGGTTCCGTCGACGACCGCCGCCGGGCCGGACCGTGGAGGTGACCGCCGGTGACCGACGAGACGCGGGCCCGCCGCCCGCGCGTACGCACCGGCGCGCACCGCACCGCGACGCGGCACCGGACCGCCCGCCGCCCGGGCGCCGGCACGCTCCGCGGCCCCGGCCCCCACGGCCGCCGTCGGCTCCCCCACGGCACCCACCCCTACCGAAAGGCCCCTTCATGGACGTACGTGAACTGAGGATCGCCGGCGCCTTTCACTGCGTCCCGGACAACTTCCCCGACGAGCGCGGCCACCTCGCCTCGCCCTTCCAGGAGGAGCCCTTCGTCAAGGCCACCGGGCACGGCCTGTTCCCCATCCGGCAGACCAACCACAGCCGTTCGCGCCGCGGGGTCGTCCGGGGCGTCCACTACACCACGACCCCGCCGGGAGGGGCCAAGTACGTCCACTGCTCCCAGGGCAGGGCGCTGGACATCGTGGTGGACATACGCGTCGGGTCCCCCACCTTCGGGGTGTGGGAGTCGGTGGTGCTCACCGCCGAACACCCCAGCGCCGTCTACCTGCCCGTCGGGCTCGGCCACGCCTTCGTCGCCCTGGAGGACACGGTCATGACGTACCTCCTCTCCGTCCCCTACACCGCCGCCCACGAACAGGCCGTCTCCGTCCACGACCCGGCGCTGAACCTCCCCGTCCCCACCGAGGACGCCATCCTGTCCGAACGCGACCGAGTCGCCCTCACCCTGGACGAGTCCGCCGAGCGGGGCATGCTGCCGGACTACCGGAAGTCGCTGGAGATCGAGGCCGCCCTCTACGGCGGGTACCCGGGCGAGAGCCGGGAAGGGAGCGGCGCGTGAACGCCCCGGACGACAAGCGCCCGCTGGTGACCGTGCTCGGCGCCTCGGGGTTCATCGGCTCCGCCGTCGCGGCCGAGTTCGTCCGGCGGCCGGTCCGGCTGCGCCTCGTCACCCGGGGCCACCGCCCGCCGGCCGCCGTCGCCGACGCCAAGGACGTCGAACTGCGCATCGCCGACGCCACCGACCCGGCGGCCCTCGCGGCCGCGGTCGACGGCTCCGACGTCGTCGTCCACCTGCTGGCCGACCTGTCCGGCGACATCAACTGGCGGGGCGCGGACCCGGTCGCCGAGCGCGTCAACGTCGGCACCATGCGGCACCTCACGGACGTCCTCCGCCCGGGCCCCGGCGGCCGCCCGGCCACCGTGATCTACGCCGGGGCGGCCAGCCAGGTCGGCCTGTCCGCCGCCCCGCTCATCGACGGCTCCGAGCCCGACGAGCCGCAGGGCGCCTACGACCGGCAGAAACTCGCCGCGCAACGGCTGCTGGAGCAGGCGACCCGGGCCGGCGACGTCCACGGGATCACCCTGCGCCTGCCCACCGTCATCGGCTGCGCGCCCGGCCGCACCACCTCCAAGGGCGTCGTCGCGGCCATGACCAAACGGGCCCTGGCCGGCGAGCCCATCACCATGTGGCACGACGGCTCCGTCCTCCGCGACCTGCTGCACGTCGACGACGTCGCCCGGGCCTTCGCGGCGGCCCTCGACCACGGGCACGAACTGGTCGGCCGGCACTGGCTGATCGGCAGCGGCCACGGCGAACCGCTGGGCGCCGTCTTCCGCCGGATCGCCGACCTCGTCGCGGACCGCACCGGCCGGCCGCCCGTCCCCGTCCTCACCGTCGACCCGCCCGAGTACGCCGAACTGGCCGACTTCCACAGCGTCGAGATCGACGCGTCCGCGTTCCGCGGCGTCACCGGCTGGCAGCCGCGCCTGACGCTGGACCAGGCGCTGGAACGCACCGTGGACGCCCTGTACCGGCACACCGTCGACGCGCCGGACCCCGCACCACGGCCTTGAGCCACGACCCTGCACCACGGCCACGAGCCACGACGTTGGACCGCGGCCCTGAACCACGGCGTCGGACCGCGGCCTCGCGCCGCGTCCCCGAGCCGCGGTCCGGCTCATCGGTCCCGAGCCCGCACCACCATCCCGCCGCCCGCCCCGAGGAGAAGAGAATGCCCGAGCCCCGCACCGCGCCCGACGCCCCACCACAGGACCGGCCCCTGCCCCCAGAAGTGGCCCCCGGACCGGCCGCCACCGCAGGCCGGTGGCGCATCGAGGTGGACCGGAACGTCTGCGCCGGCACCGGCCTGTGCCTGGGGACCGCCTCCCGGCACATGCGCCTGGACAACGGCAGGGCCCGGCCGGTCGAGGAGATCGTCGACCCCGATCCCAGCGTGACCGACGCCGCCGACACCTGCCCGATGGAGGCCCTCACCGTGCGCGACGCCGCGACGGGTGAAGTCCTCGCCCCGGAGCGGTAGTCCATCGGCCCCACTGCTTCATCCGATTGTTCGTCTTCGACCCGAGGTGGGATGTGCATGAGCGTGCTGGTATGGGCCTACGGCGATGAGTACGAGGCCGAACGCGCGGAGATCCTCGACGCCGTGGACACGGTGTTCTCCTCCGGACGCCTGGTGCTGGGGCCCAGCGTGCGGGACTTCGAGACCGAGTTCGCCGCCTACCACGGCATCGCCCACTGCGTCGGCGTCGACAACGGGACGAACGCGGTGAAGCTCGCCCTCCAGGCCCTCGGCATCGGCCCCGGCGACGAGGTGATCACCGTGTCCAACACGGCCGCGCCCACCGTCGTCGCCATCGCCGGCACCGGCGCGGACGTGCGGTTCGTCGACATCGACCCGGCGACCTTCCTCATGGACCCGGCGGCCCTGGCCGCCGCCGTGACCCCGCGTACCCGCTGCGTCGTCCCGGTCCACCTGTACGGCCAGTGCGCCGCCATGGAGGAGATCGGGGAGGTCGCCCGCGCCCATGGACTGGCGGTCGTGGAGGACTGCGCCCAGGCCCACGGCGCCCGCCGGAACGGCACCTCCGCCGGAACGTTCGGGGACGCCGCCGCCTACTCCTTCTATCCGACCAAGGTGCTCGGCGCCTACGGCGACGGAGGGGCCGTCCTCACCGGCCGCGCGGACGTCGACCGCGCGCTGCGGCGCCTGCGCTACTACGGCATGGAGGAGCGCTACTTCGTCGAGACCCTTCCCGCCCACAACAGCCGGCTCGACGAGGTGCAGGCCGAGATCCTGCGCCGGAAGCTGCGCCGGCTCGACGACTACATCGCCGCCCGGCGCGCCGTCGCCGACCGCTACCAGGAGGCCCTGAAGGACACCTCGCTCACCCTGCCCCACATCGCTCCCGGGAACGACCACGTCTACTACCTCTACGTCGCCCGCCACCCCCGGCGCGACCTCATCCTGGAGCGCCTGCGCGCCCACGACATCGAGCTGAACGTCAGCTACCGCTGGCCCGTCCACACCATGAAAGGTTTCGCCGGCACCCCCGCCGCCGACGCCCACCTCCCCGTCACGGAGGAGTGCGCGGAGGAGATCTTCTCGCTGCCCATGTACCCGTCGCTGCGCCGGGACGTCCAGGAACGGGTGATCGAGGCCCTGCTCAAGGTGCTGTCCACTGTGGACTGATGGGGGTGCGGGGACGTGGGGCGTCATGCCGGCCGGGCCGGCCGGTTTCCGGTGAGCGGGTCTGATGGGGCTTGCTGCACCTGATGACACCTCATGGGCGTGATGACCGCCACTGTTACCGATGGTACTGATGGTGCCCGATAGGTCGTTTTGCGCTGGTGTGGCTTGGTGTGGTGGTGTTGGGGCGGTTGTCGTGTTGAGGGGAAAGGTGTGGCGGGGATGGCTCTCGTGCTGTTGCGCCGTTGGAAGGGTTCGTCGGGGCAGGGGGGTGTCCGGCTCCCGGAGGGCGCGGGAGGGCTGGACTGCCAGGTGCTGGACCCCGTGCAACTGCCGCTGTACCGCGCGGACATATCGGTCCGCGACGCGTCCGGCCGGGAGGTGCTGACCGGTCAGACGGACCCGCACGGCCGGTTCACGGCCACCCTGGCGCCGGGCGACTACGTACTCGCGGTGACGTGCGAGGGGTTCCGTCCGGTCCGCCGCCCCTTCAGCTGCGCCGCCGGCGCCCACGCCACCGTCGAGCCGGTCGCGATGGAGCCGGCCCCCGCGCCGGTCCTGCCCACGCCGGGCGCCTGGCGCATCGACCCTGACCACACCGCCGTGCGCTTCGCCGCCCGCCACATCGGCCTCGCCCATGTGCACGGTCGCTTCAACGGGTTCGAGGGGACCCTGTGGATCGGCGAACGCATGGAGGAGTCGCGCCTGGACGTGGTGATCGAGACGGCCAGCATCGACACCGGCGTCCGGCAGCGGGACGAGCACCTGCGCTCGGCCGAGTTCCTGGGCGTCGCCCAGTACCCGTACATGCAGTTCACCAGCGACCGCTTCGTCCACCGCGGCGGCCCCCGCTGGTCCGTCCAAGGCGTACTGAACCTGCACGGCGTCAGCCGCAACGTCGCCCTCGACACCCGCTACCTGGGCATCGGCACCGGCATCATGGGCGAGACCCGCGCCGCCTGCTCGGCCGTGACCGAACTCCACCGCGAGGACTTCACGCTGAACTGGAAGTCCATGATGCAGCGCGGCATCGCGATGATCGGCGCGACGATCCGGGTGGAGCTCGACATCCAGGCGGTGCCGCAGTCCTGAGCCCCGGGCGGGCTCGCCGCGGCCGGTCTCAGGACACCGGCACGAGCCGGAAACCGTCCCCCTCGGCGGTGACGCGGCCCGCCGTCGGCGGCGGGAAGTGCGTGCCCAGCAGGAGCGTGTCCGTGCCGGCGAGGGAGGCGAGGAGGCCGCGGCGGGTGCGGACGGCCCGGGCGGGATCGGTGTCCACACAGCTGGTGATCCAGGGGCGGGCCAGCTGGACGGGGTGGTGGACGCAGTCGCCGGTGATGACGGCCGACCCTCCGGCGGCGCGGAGTTCGACGGCGATGTGACCCGGGGTGTGCCCGGGCGTCGGGAGCAGCCGGAGGCCGGGGGCGAGGTGGGCGGGGCCGTCGTGGACGTCGACGAGGTCGAGGAGCCCGGCGTCCCGGACCGGGTCGACGGAGTCGCGGAACATCTGCCGGCGGCTCTCCTCCATGGTGTCGGCCTGCCCGGCCCAGTGGTCCCACTCCGTACGTGAGGTGACGTATCGGGCGTTGGGGAAGGTGGGCACCCACGAACCGTCGCCGGCGGCACGGGTGTTCCAGCCGACGTGGTCGGTGTGCAGATGGGTCAGGACGACCAGGTCGACGGATTCGGGCGGGAAGCCGGCCGCCGTGAGCCGGTCGAGGTAGCCGGTGTCCAGGTGGTGCCACGCCGGGTTGGCGCGGGTCTTGCCGTTGCCGATGCCGGTGTCGACGAGCACGCGCATGCCCCCCGCCTCGAAGGCGAAGGTGTGGCTGGCGAGCAGCGGAGCGTGGTCGGACGTGGTGAAGTCCGGCCACAGCCACGGCACTTCGGCCACGACGTCCCGGGTGGCGTCCGGCAGCAGCCACGCACCGGTCTCCGGCGGGAGGGCGATCTCGTCGACACGGTGGACGCGGACGTCGCCGACCTGCCACGACGTGCGGACGGCCGCTTGAGGGGACGGCTCGGGGGAGGGATCGGGGCGGAGCATGGGCACGGGTCCTCTCCGGCGGTAAATGCAGAATCTTTGCGTTAAGCGGAGCCTAGGGCCTAGGGTGCCGCTAACGCAAAGATTCTGCATTTGCATGGAAGGTGGAGGCACGTCATGACCACACCGGACCCGGGCCCGCCCGAGACGGTCGGCCGGACCGCCGCCGTGGCGGCCACGGCCGACCACGTCCTGTCCGTCCTCGGCACCCTGCGCGGACTCGACCTCGACGGCGTCCGGCCCGCGGCGGAGTACCGGCCGGACACCGCCGGCCGCTCCCCGCAAGCCCGCCCCCTGGAAGGAGAGCGCGCCGATGCGGCCGTATGAGCTGACGCTCGCCGAAGCGGCCGAAGCCGTCGCGGCCGGGGACCTCTCGCCGGTGGAGCTCACCGACTCCGTCCTCGCCCGGATCGAGGCCGTCGAGCCGGACCTGAACGCCTACGCCGAGGTCCTCGCCGACACCGCGCGCCGAGCCGCCGCCCGCGCGGAGGCCGAACTCGCCGCAGGGCGGCGGCGCGGGCCGCTGCACGGCGTGCCGATGGCGCTCAAGGACCTCATCGACGTGGCCGGCGTGCCCACCAGGGCGGGCTCCCGGGTCCGCGAGCACCACACGGCGCTCCGGGACAGCACCGTCGCCGCGCGCCTGGCGGAGGCCGGAGCGGTGCTGCTGGGCAAGGCCCACACGCACGAGTTCGCCTACGGGCTGACCACCCCGCAGACCCGCAACGCCTGGGCGCCGGACCGGGTGGCGGGCGGTTCCAGCGGCGGCTCGGCGGTGGCCGTCGCCGCCGGCGCGGCCACCTTCGCCCTGGGAACGGACACCGGCGGCTCCGTCCGCGTCCCCGCCGCGCTGAACGGCGTCGTCGGACTCAAGCCCACGTACGGGCTCGTCCCCGTCGACGGGGTGGTCCCGCTCTCCTGGTCGCTGGACCACGTCGGCACCCTGACCCGTACCAGCCGGGACGCCGGTCTCGTCCTGGCGGCCCTGACGGGACGTCAGACGGCGGAGTGGCGGCCCGACTTCGCCGCCCTGCGCGTCGGCGTCCCGGGCAACCACTACTTCGACCGGGTGGACCCCGCCGTGGAGGAGGCGGTCCGCGCGGTGATCGAGCGGCTGCGGGACCTCGGGGCGCGCCTCGTCGACGTCGAGATCCCCCTCGCCGAGCACGTCAAGGCCACGCAGTGGGGGCTGATGGTGTCCGAGGCGAGCGCGGTGCACGAGGAGACCCTCCGCTCGTCCCCCGAGCTGTACGGCGCCGACGTCCACCCGCTGCTGGAGGCCGGGCGGCTCGTCCCGGCCGGCGACTACCTGCGCGCCCAGCGCGCCCGCACCCTCATGCGGCAGGAGTGGGCGCGCCTCTTCGACGACGTGGACGTCGTCGCCGCGCCGACCGTCCCGCTCACCGCCGTCCCCCGGGACACGGAGACCGTGCGGTGGCCCGACGGCGGCACCGAGACCGTCGCCGACGCCTATGTACGGCTGTGCGCACCGGCGAACATCACCGGTCTGCCGGCCCTCTCCCTCCCGGTCGGGCTCGACGGGGCGGGGCTGCCGGTCGGCATGCAGCTCATCGGGCGGCCGTTCGGCGAGGCGACCCTCCTCGGGGTCGGTCACGCCCTGGAGCGGACGGAGGCCGTGCCGGGCAGGCCTGGCCTGGCGCCGGACCGCGCCGCCGCCCGGCTCGTTTCGCAATGAAGTCGCGTTAAGATGGGGCCATGAGCCCCAGACCCGCCGTACGCCCCGGCGGCCGCAGTGCCCGCGTCCAGGAATCCGTCCACCGGGCCGTACGCGAACTCCAGGCCGAGGGGGCCGCCCTGACCGTGCCGCTCGTCGCGGCCCGGGCCGGGGTGACCCCCTCGACCGTGTACCGCCGCTGGGGTGACCTCCAAGAGCTGCTCTCCGACGTCGCGGTGGAACGCCTGCGCCCGGAGGCGCCCCCGGCGGACCACGGCGACCTGCGGGCCGACCTGGAGCACTGGGCCGTCGCCTTCCTGGAGGAGATGTCGTCCCCGCCCGGCCGCTCGTACATCCGCGACGCCCTCGCCGGCGACCCGGACGGCTCCCACGCCGGCCAGTGCTCCGGTTTCGCGCACGACCAGGTCGAGCTGATCCTCGGCCGCGCGGCGGAGCGCGGCGAGCACGTACCGGACGTGGAGACCGTGATGGACCATCTGGTGGCGCCGATGATCTACCGCGTCCTCTTCCGCCCCGGACCGCTCGACGCCGCCTTCGCCCGCCGGCTCGTCGCGACGGTCTTCTACCGGCTGATGCCCCTGCCCTGACCCGGCAGCCCCCCGGGCGCCGCCGGCAGCGCGGCGGCGCGGAGGATCTGCCCGACCCCGAACCGGAACCGCGCCTCGAAGCCGACGGACATGAAGTCCTCCAGGGCGGCGCCCACTCCTGGGAACCGCCGTGCGTCGACCCCCGCGCGCAGCCGGTCGCGGGCGCCGGTGGCGGGCCCGGCCATCGAGCGCACCCGGGCGCAGACCGCGCTGATGATGGGCTTCTCGCCGCAGGGCGCCGCGCTGAGGTCCCTGCTGGGGAAACCGATCGCGGAACGGCCGCAGTTGCGCGACGCGCTCGCCGAACGCCTCTCGGGCCTCTCCGTGCGCTCCCCGCCGCCGGGCCGCGCGCACCCGCCCACGGGCCACCGGGCACCGAACCTGAGGCTCTCGGACGCCCGGGTGACGGTGGGCCCCGCCGGCCTTGTCCGGAACGGCACCCTTGCCACCACCCCGCGCGTACGCTGGCGCCCAGGTATCACGGAGCACGAAAGGGATCATCGTGCGCACACCTCTCTCCTGGCTCGCCGACCGCTATACGCTCGCGCCCCGCAGTGTCCGATGGGCAACGCTCCTTTCGGTCGTGGCCAGTATCGGCATCGTCGTCACCGGTGGCGTCGTCCGCGTCACCGGCTCCGGTCTGGGCTGTACGGACTGGCCGGCCTGTACGGACAGCACCCTCGCCCCGACCGCGGAGATGGGGATGCACGGTGCCATCGAGTTCGGCAACCGCCTGCTCACCGGGGTGCTCTGCGCCGTCGTGGGCTGGGTCATCGTCGCGGCGCGGCTCCAGCGCACCCCGATGCCCTCCGTACTGCGCGGCGGCTGGGCGCAGTTCTGGATCGTCGTCCTGAACGCGCTGGTCGGCGGCCTCACCGTCAAGATGAAGCTCAGCCCGTACATCGTCGCCGCGCACTTCCTCGCCGCGATGCTGCTGCTCACGGCCGCGGTGGTCACCTGGCACCGGGTCCGGCGGCACGGCGAGGAGGCGAGACCGGCGGTGCCGATGCCGCCGGCCGTCCGCCCCGCCACCGTCGCCCTGCTCGCCGCCAACGGCCTCCTCATCCTGGTGGGCACCCTCGCCACGGGCACCGGCCCGCACGCCGGCGACTCGTCCGACGTCTCCCGCATGCCGCTGAACTGGAGGTTCGTCACCACTCTGCACGGCCTGCTGGGCGCCGCCGTCCTGGGCCTGCTGATCTACCTGCTGTCCGTCCTGCCGAAGCGCGGCCACGCCCTGGCCCGGCAGAAGACCGTGCTCCTGCTCATCACCGTCGTGGCCCAGGGAGGCATCGGCCTGATGCAGTCCCTGAGCGGTCTGCCCGCCCTGGCCGTCATCCTCCACCTCTTCGGCTCGGCCCTCGTCTGGGCCGGCGCCGTCCAGGTATACCTAACGGTCGGAACGGCGACTTCAGGCCGTCCGGCGCCGGCCGCCGAGACCGAAAACCGGCCCGAACGCCCGACCACGCTCTCCAGCCGCTGACGCCCTGGTACGCCACCTCTCCCGATTTATTTTACCAAGAATCAATCATTACCGAGTTGCTTTTTCGGGGGTCGGTGAGCTTTCATGGCGGGGCGGCGCGCGCCGGACGGCGAGCGCCGCCTCAGCGCTCACCGGGGGAAGGAACCACCATGACCCGCACCACCGCCCCGTCGGACACCTCGGTCCTGATCGTCGGCGCCGGGCCCACGGGGCTGACGCTCGCCATCGTGCTGGCGCGCGCCGGAGTGGCCGTCCGCGTCGTCGAGAAGGCGTCGGCGTTCCACCGGGAGTCCCGCGGCAAGGGGCTCAACCAGCGCAGCAGGGAGATCTTCGAGGACCTGGGGGTGGGCGAGGAGGCCGCCGCCTCCGGCATCGATCGCATCACCCTGCGCAAATACCGCGGCGGCGTCCCCGTCAGCGACTACGTGAGCTTCGGCGACAACGCCCCGACGGCCGACACTCCGTACGCGAGCGGGCTGCTCATCCCGCAGTGGCGGACCGAGGAGATCCTCCGCGGGCGCCTGGCCCGGCTCGGCGTCGAGGTCGAACTGGGAAGTGAGCTCACCGGGTTGCTCCAGGACGAGGACGGGGTGACCGCCGACCTCGCCGACGGCCGGCGGATCCGGGCCGACCGGCTCGTCGGCTGCGACGGCGGGCGCGGGTCCGTCCGCAAGCTCCTCGGCCTCTCCTTCGAGGGCGCCACCGAGGCCGAGGAGTGCATGGTGATCGGCGACGTACGGGCCGACGGGCTCGACCCGGCCTACTGGCACCAGTGGTTCGACGAGGACGGCGGCATCATGCTCTGCCCCTTCCGCGGCAGCGACCACTGGCAGCTCCAGGCCGCGCCCGAGCGCGACGCCGACGGCGCGGTGCTGCCGCCCTCCGAGGAGTCCTTCCAGCGGACCTTCGACCGCCACGCCCGCGTGCCGCACGTCCGCCTGACCGACGTGCGGTGGACCTCGGTCTACCGCATCAGCGTCCGCATGGCCGACCGGTTCCGCGTCGGCCGCGTCTTCCTCGCCGGCGACGCCGCGCACGTCCACTCCATCGCCGGGGGACTGGGCATGAACACCGGCGTCCAGGACGCCTTCAACCTCGGCTGGAAGCTGGCGCTGGTGCACCGCGGCGAGGCGGCGGAGCAACTGCTCGACACCTACGAGGAGGAGCGCCTGCCGGTCGCCGCGTGGACCCTGCGGCTGACCGACGAGCGCCTCGGCGCGGTACGCGAGGGCGTGCGCAGGGCGGGCGTGGGCACGGAGGCCGCCGTCACCGAGGACACCACGACGCTGCGCGTCGGCTACCCGTGGAGCTCGCTGGCGTGGGGCGGCCCCGACGCGGGCGAGCGCGCGGGCGGGGTGCGGCGCGGCGAGGGCGGCCCGTGGTTCACCCTGCGCGGCCCGGACGGCCCGGTGCTGCGCGAACTGGCCGGGAAATTCGGCGCGTTGGTCCGCGTCCAGGAGGAACCGGCGGCGCCGGACCTGCTGCTGGTGCGGCCCGACCACCATGTCGCGCTGCGTGTCCCGCCGTCCGGCGCGGGGGAGGTGGCGGAGCGGCTGGGCGGGCTGCGTTCCGGCCCGTCCGGCGTCTGAGGACCTCGCGGCGCGGCCGCGAGGCCGGCAGTCCGGGGCGCGGCCCTGGACGAATCGGCGATGGGGGGGGTGCCCCTCTGGGGGAGCTCAGCGCCCGCCCGCCAGGACCTCCGCCGCGGCCACCCCTGACGCCGTGCTCGCGCCATGGGTGAAGATCTGCACCGCCCCCGGCGCCGCGGCCCCCGGCAGCCCCATCTCGACGACGATCGCGTCGGGACGCGCCGTGGTGAGGTCCGCGAGAGCCCGGCTCATCCACGCGTGGCGCGGGGCGTCCCGGGTGACGACGACCAGCGGCCGGCCCACCGCCGCCCCCAGCGCGCGCGTCTCCAGCGCGGCGTCGGGCGCGCCCAGGTCCTGCGGGCACAGCCGGACGGAGGTCGTCCCGGGCAGCCGCTCGCTCAGCGGGCCGGCGACGCCCCACGGGGTCTCCTTGCCGATGGCCAGGTTCGTGGCGGGGACCAGCTCCACCACATGGGGCGGCGCGGCCAGCGGCAGCGCGGCGTCCACGGCCCCGGTCAGCCGGAGCGCGCGGCGGGCGGCGACGAACCCGATGCCGCCGTCGGCCGCGCCGGCGGAGGCGGCCCGGCGCAGCCCCGTCGACCAGTCCGCGAACGACCGCACCCGGCCGGCCGCCTCCGCGAGCCGCTCCTCGGCGAGGTCGCCGCGGACCACCGCGTCCACGAGGGCGTCCGTCAGGAGGCGGGCGGTGGACTCCTCGGCGCTCTCGCCGCCGACGCAGACGGCGTCGACGCCGGCGGCCACCGCCTTCACCGCGGCCCCGCCGATGCCGTGGGGGCCGGAGACCGCGCCCATCTCGATGGCGTCGCTCACGATCAGGCCGTCGAAGCCGAGCTCCCCGCGGAGCAGGTCGATCAGGATCCGCCGGCTCAGCGTGGCGGGCAGGCCGGGGTCGTACGCGGGCACCAGCAGGTGGCCGCTCATGACGGCGCGGACGCCCGCGTCCACGGCGGCCCGGAACGGGGGCAGCGCCTGCGCGGCGATCTCCTCGCGGCCTGCGCCGTAGACCGGCAGGTCGTGGTGGGAGTCGACGGCGACGTCGCCGTGGCCGGGGAAGTGCTTGGCGCAGGCCGCCACGCCGGACGACTGGAGCCCGCGGATCCACGCGGCGGTGTGCCGGGAGACGACCTCGGGGCCGGAGCCGAAGGACCGGACGCCGATGATCGGGTTGTCCGGGTTGGAGTTGACGTCCGCGCTGGGCGCGTAGTCCAGGCTCACCCCGGCGGCGCGCAACTGGCGGCCCAGGTCGGCGGCGACGGCCTCGGTCAGTCCGGTGTCGTCGACCGTGCCGAGGGCGAGGTTGCCCGGCCGGGTGGAACCCGTCCCGGACTCGATCCGGGTCACGTCCCCGGCCTCCTCGTCGATCGCGACGACCAGATCGGGGTTCTCCGCCCGCAGCCGCCCGGTGAGCCGGGCGACCTGCTCGGGGGAGACGATGTTGCGCGAGAAGAGGACGACGGATGCCAGCCCGTCACCGATGTCCCGCAGCACCCAGTCCGGCGCCTCGGTGCCCACGAAACCCGGCTGCAGGACGGAGAGGGCGAGTCGCCGCAACGTGGTGCTGTGCTGACTGGAGGACATCGGCCGGTGCCTTTCGGTGGGGGAGCGGCCGGCGAAGGCGTCGGCGGAGCGGCGGCGACACTCTCGCTGGCTTTGGTATAGACCAACAAGGGTGCGCTTAGGTTAACCGCATGTGTCAAGAGGGTGTGCGGCATCACTTCGATGGGCAACGTCCGGGTTTGCGGGGTTCGTTCGCGGGCTGACGGGGTCTCGCGCGCGCCCGCGCAGAGCGGGCGAATGGATCATGAGCGTGTGAAATGATCTCAATTCGGATGTTGACATTCGGAGTTGGTCTAGTCCACCTTGATCGGGTGCACATACAGAGTGGGACGCGTGAGGCGCGCGGCCCGGAAGAACCGACACGGACTCACCGGCCCCCCGGCGGCGCCCGGGACCACGGCCCGAGACGGGCGCCGTTCCCGGAGGCGTGACGAGCCGCGACCCGGCTCCCGCCCCAGACTCTTCGACGGACGGCCCCGGCCGTCCCGCGTTCCGGACCCACCGGCCGGACCGTGACCCACCCCTGCGCGAAGGCGGCCCCGGCATGCGCCGGCGCCCCTCGCGCCCACCGTGCACCGTTGGCGTTCCCAGATCCGGGGGGCGACAGAAAGGATCCGGAGTACCGCATGCCGACCGCTGACCCTTACCTCCACCGAGCCGTCACCGACCTCCCCTACTTCAGCGCGGACGGCGAAACCTACCTCGCGCGCACCCAACTGAGAGACCTTCAGAAGAGACGGCCCCTCAGAGTGCTGTCCGAGGAGGACTTCGCCTTCTGGCAGACCTACGGCTACGTCGTCGTCCGCGAGGCGATCCCCGCGGCCGCCGCCCGGCGCCTCCTCGACTTCGCCTGGGACTTCCAGGGTATGGACCCCGACCGGCCGGACACCTGGTACCAGGACCGCGAGTGGCGCTCCGACCTGGACCGGGAACTGCACGTCTACGGCTTCGTCGAGGCCTACCACCACCAGCTCATCTGGGACAGCCGGCAGACCCGGCGCGTCTACGACGCCTTCGCCGACGTGTGGGACTGCGAAGAGCTGTGGGTGACCCTGGACCGGCTCAACCTCAACCCGCCCAACGTCCGCAACCGCTCCCGCTCCCTGATCGAGCGCCGCGAACGCGGCTTCGACATCGAGCTCCACTGGGACGTCGACACCTCCCAGGGCATCCTCCCGCAGCGCGTCCAGGGCATCATCGCCCTCGACGACACCCGGCCCGATGTCGGCGGCTTCCAGTGCTGCCCCGAACTCTTCCGCCGGTTCGACCGCTGGAAGGCCCTCCAGCCCGACGACCGGGACCCCATCCGGCCCCGCATCGACCGCGACGACATGCCCGTCGTCCGACCCGAACTGCGCGCCGGTGACCTGCTCATCTGGAACGGCCTGCTGGCCCACGGAGTGGCGCCCAACACCTCCGAGGACGGGGTGCGCGCCGTCCAGTACCTGTCCATGATGCCCGCGCTGGAGAACCACCGGGCCCTGCGTGCCTCCCGGATCGCCTCCTGGCGCGACCTCTCCACCCCGGACTGGAACGCCACCCTCCTCGGCGACGCCGTCCGGCACGAGTCCCTGCGCTACGGGCGGGCCGAACTCACCGACCTGGGCGCCAAGCTGCTGGGCCTGCGGACCTGGCACGGCGCGTCCGCCGGCGAATCCGCCGACGCCGCCCCCGTGACGACCGCCGGGGCCGCCACGACCGCCGAGAACGGCCGGGCCACCGAGGAAGAGATATGCGCGGAATCTGTCTGACCCTGCCCACCAACAGGCCCTGCGCCGAGACGATCGCGGCCGTCGCCCGCGAAGCCGCCCACGCCGTCGAGCACTTCGACGTCGAGGTGCACCTGCTCGTCCTCGACTCCTGCGCGCCCGCCGACGCCGCCGCCCACGCCGCCGCAGTCCGCCGGCTGCCCGCGCACCCCCGGATCACGGCACACCACCTCGACGAAGCCGCGCAGCGGGACTTCCTCCGGCGGGTGATCACGGACGCCGGCGGGCCCAAGCCCGAGCTGCTGCTCGACCTGATGCTCCCGGACCGTCTCTCCTACGGCGCCTGCACCAACCGCGCCTTCCTCATCGCCGCCGCGCTCGGCTGCGAATCCGTCCACCGCAGGGACTCCGACAGCCGGTACCAGACGCTCGACGGCGAGCCGGTGTACCCGATCCACCACGAGCTGACGTCGCTGGGCCGGCGCGCCGCGGACGCCGGCGCCGACGTCACCGCGACGGCCCTCGCCCCGGAGCAGCTGGACCGCCGGGTGGCCATGGTCGGCGCCTCCTTCATCGGCGAACTCTCCGTCGACATCGGCGAGATCGAGGCCCTCGACCCCGCCGTCTACCACGACGTGGTCAGCCTCTGGGCACCCGAGGACTGGACCGACGAGCAGAAGCGCGACCTCGTCGCCGAGTCCTTCCGCGGCGCCGGCACGGAACCCTTCCGCGGCGACCGCTCCCTGCTCACCCTCGTCGACCCGATGCGCGTGGACATGTGCAACATCGCCTTCCACGACGTCCACGAACGCGTACCGCTGCCGCCCGCCACCGACACCATCGGCAGCGACTACTTCCTCATCCACCTCGTCCACGACGCCGGACTCCCCGGCGTCCTGCACAACCGCCACATCGTCAACTACTACACCGGCGAGCGCCGCACCGGCACCGGCTTCACGGCCTACCAGCTGCGCTACGCCAAGTTCCTGCTGTCCATGCTCTACTTCAACGCCGTCTACGCCCGCATGGCCGAGGCCGGCGACGCGCTGCTCGACGGCCGCGGACGGGTCCGGGCCTCCGTCGTCGCCGCGCTCGCCCGGGAGAGCGCCGGCCTCGACCGGGCCGGGAACGTCCGGCGGCTCGACGCCCTCGACGCCGCCTACCGCCGGCTCGGCGGACGGTACGCCGAGTTCGCCGACCTCCTGGCCGGCCGCCGCGAGCGACTCCTCGACGAGGCGCGACGCGACATCGAGGACTTCGCCCTGCTCACCGAGGCATGGGAGGCCCTGGTCCGCGCCGCCCGCACCACCCCCGTCGTCCGCACCCCGTCGGGACGGCCCCGATGAGCGCCACGACGACTCTGTGCGACAGCCCCGCCGCCACCCCCCTCTTCGCCGCGCTCGCCACCGCCGACGAGGACCGGATCGTCTTCGACCTGGACGGCATCCGCGCCCGCCACGACGAACTCCGCCGTCAACTCCCCGGCGTGGACGTACGGTTCGCCATGAAGGCGTGCCCGGTCGACGAGGTGCTCGCCGCCCTCGCCCGCGCGGGCGCCGGCGTCGACGCCGCGAGCCCGCTGGAGATGGAACAGGCGCTGCGCGCGGGCGTACCGGCCGGCCGGATGCACTACGGGAACACCGTCAAGTCCGACCGGGACATCGCCCACGCCCACCGGCTCGGCATCCGCGACTTCGCGTCCGACAGCCTGGAGGACGTGGAGGCCCTCGCCCGGCACGCCCCTGGCGCCCGCGTCTTCTGCCGTGTGGCGACCAGCGGGGACGGCGCGCTGTGGGGCCTCACCCACAAGTTCGGCTGCCCGCCCGGTCAGGCCGTCCGCGTCCTGGAACGCGCCCGCGAGCTCGGCCTGACCCCGTCCGGCCTCTCCGTGCACGTCGGCTCCCAGCAGATGACGGCCGAGGCGTGGCGCGACGCGCTGACGTCCCTCGGCGACGTGCTCGCCGTCCTGCGCGGGCGCGGGATCACCCTCGACCACGTCAACCTCGGCGGCGGCCTGCCCGCCCTCGGCTACCTCGACCTGCGGGGCATGCCCCTCGACCCGCCGCTCGACGCCATCTTCGCGGCCATCCGCGAGGGCACGGCCGCGCTGCGGCGGATCCACGGCGCGCCGCTGGACTTCGTCGTGGAACCCGGACGCCACCTCGTCGCCGACCACGGCGCCGTCCGCGCCCACGTCGTCCGCCTCGCCGAACGCCCCCGCCCGGACGGCGGCCGGCAGCACTGGCTGTACCTGAGCGTCGGCAAGTTCAACGGCCTGTACGAGATGGACGCGCTCCAGTACCGGCTGGTGTTCCCCGGGCACCACGACACCGCGTACGTCCGCGCGGTCCTCGCCGGACCCACCTGCGACAGCGACGACGCCCACACCCCCGGGCACGCGCCCGTCGAGGTGCCGGGCGACCTCGCCTCGGGCGACCCGGTCTGGGTGCTGTCCTGCGGCGCCTACGCCACCAGCTACATGACCCAGGGGTTCAACGGGATCGCCCCGCTGCCGTACACCTGCGCCGGCACCGCGGACGACGGAGCGGAGTGGGCCCGGTGAGCGGCGGCATCCGCGTCCGCGGCATCGCCGAACGCGACTGGGACGCCGTCGTGGCACTGGAGGCCGGCGCCTACACCGCGCTCGGCCTCTCCGAGGGGCGCGCCGCGCTGCGGTCCCGCGCGGACGCCTCCCCGGGCACCTGCTTCGTCCTGGACGTCGACTCCCGGCCGGCCGGCTATCTGCTGGCCCTGCCCTACCCGGACTTCCGCTGCCCGGACCTGACCCGGCCGGAAGCACCGGGGGACCCGGCGGACCCGGCGGGCCCGGCGGGCCCGGCGGCCAACCTGCACCTGCACGACATCGTCGTCGCCCCCCACCTGCGCCGCAGGGGGCTGGCCCGGCACCTGCTGCGGCACCTCACGCGCACCGCCCGGGCGCGTGGGGACGAACGGATCTCGCTCGTCGCCGTCGGCGGCAGCGAGGCGTTCTGGTCGGCCCGCGGATTCGCCGCGCACCCGGACGTGCCCCTGCCCGACGGCTACGGTCCGCACGCCGTCTACATGTCCCGGCCGGTGTCCGCCGACGACCCAGAGGACCCCCGACCGGGCGGGACGGTGCCGCACGGCCCGCCCGTGCACCACGAAGCGAGCTGATGTACGTGTTCCGACCCCACGACCCCTTCCAGCGCGCCCAGTTGGCGATCGTCGCGCTGTTCTGCTCCCTGGGCTTCCAGTACGCCACCTGGGCCGCGCGGATCCCGGCCCTCAAGACGGACCTCGGCCTGTCCACGGCCGAGGTCGGCGTCCTGCTGATGGCCGCGGGCATCGGCGCGGCGGTGTCGTTCCCCCTGGTGGCGCTGCTGATGAAGCGCCTGGGCTCCCGGCGGCTCGCCCTGCTCTCGCAACTCGCCCTGGCCCTGCTCCTCCCGGCCCTGGCCGCCGCACCGAACTACCCGGTGGCGCTGCTGGTCCTGGGGGCGGACGGCGTCTGCGTGGGCTGCCTGAACGTCGCCATGAACGCCCAGGGCGCCGCCCTCGAAGCCCGCTACGAACGCACCGCCATGGCCAGACTGCACGCCACGTTCAGCGGCGGCTCCCTGCTCGCCGCGCTCCTGGCCTCCGGCATGACCGCGGTGACCTCGTCGGTCGCGGCACACTTCGGCGTGGCCGCCGCCCTGCTCGTCCTGCTGAACGTCTCCGCTCGGCCCGGACTCCTCACGGAGGAGCGGCCGCGGGTACAGGAGGCCGAGGAGGAGAAGCGAACCGGCGGACGGTGGGCCCTGCCGTCCCGCATCACCCTCTGGATGTGCTGCGCCATGGCCTTCGGCACCGTCACCGAAGGCGCCATGAACGACTGGTCCACCCTCTACATGAAGGACGTCGCCGACGCGTCCGCCGGGCTCGCCCCTCTGGGCATCGCCGTCGTCTCCGGGATGATGGTCGTGGCCCGCCTCTTCGCCGACGGCTGGCGCGACCGCTGGGGCGACGGCCGCGTCGTCCTCCTCGGCAGCGCCCTCGCCGCCGCCGGACTCGCCTTCGCCCTGTTGAGCGGCGGCGTGGCGGCGGCCCTCGCCGGGTTCGCCTGCGTCGGACTGGGCATCGCGGCCGTCACCCCCTGCGTCTACGCGGCGGCGGCCCGGCAGGGCTCCGACTCCCTCACTCTGGTCGCCGCGATGGGCACCACGGGCCTGCTCGCCGGGCCGCCCCTCATCGGCTTCATCGCCAACGCGAGTGGCTTGGCCTGGGGCTTTGCCGCCGTGGCGGTGGCGGCGGGCGTGGTGTCGCTGTGCAGCACACGGATCCGGTGGACGCCGGTGGGTGGCTGAGGGCTCGGTCCCCAGTCCCGCCCCTTCGCCGTTTCCTGGGGGCTGCGCCCCCAGACCCCCGTGATCGCGGCTTCGCCGCTCGTCCTCAAACGCCGGACGGGCTGAAAGTGCCAGCTCAGGCACAATCCAGCCCGTCCGGCGCTTCGGGGGTGCGGGGGCGCAGCCCCCGCAAGAAACGGTGAATGGGGGTGCCCCCTCTGGGGGAGGGACTGGGGCACCCCCCCTCGACGAGAGCCGCCCGCTTACGGCGCCATCTCGTAAGCGCCCGACAGTGCCTCAACCCGCTCCCACACCCGCGCCGAGCGCCCCTCATCGACGACCGGGCGGCGCACTGCGCCAAGCGCCCACCCCTGCTGCGCCTCGGTGGCCGAGTCCTTGCCGTGCAACTCGACCGCGTGCGCCGAGAAGTCCCGGACGAGCACCGCGCACAGCTCGTCGAGCACGTCCTCGTCCAGCCCCGTCAGGCGCGCCTGCTCCAGGATCAGCTGGCCGTGCACGACGAGGGCGAACAACTGGCCCACGGACAGCAGCAGATCGAGGTCACGGCTCTGCTCCTCGTCCGGCGCCGCGGTGGTGACGAACGCGCACAGGGCGTCCGCCTGCTCGCGGAAGCGGGCGACGTTGGGCAGGTGGGCGTACGCGTCGAAGGCGGTCCGCCAGTCGTGGAAACGGATGGAGCCGAGGCCGCGGGCCGGGCCCTGGCGGAAGAGGAACGCGTCGTCGGCCGCGTCGAGACGGGTGGGCACGGGCTCGTACCCGGCCGGCTCCAGCAGGTGGTTGCGGAGGAACTTGAGGATCAGCGCCAGGTTGACGTGGACCGTGCCCTCCAGCTTCGGCAGGCTACGGATCTCGACGGCGGCCTGCGCGAAGTAGTTGTCCTTCTCGAAGCCCTTGGCCGCGATGACGTCCCACATCAGGTCGACGACCTTCTCGCCCTCCGTGGTCACCTTCATCTTCGTCATGGGGTTGAAGAGGAGGTAGCGGCGGTCGTCGGGACCGGCCGAGCGGAAGTAGTCGACCGCGCGGTCGCTGAACAGCTTCATCCCGACCAGCCGGACGTAGGCGTCGGTCAGCTCGCGGCGCACGTGCGGGAAGGCGGTGACCGGGCGGCCGTACAGGATGCGGTTGTGGGCGTGGGTGACGGCCTCGTACATCGCGTGCTCGCAGATGCCGATCGAGGCGGTGCACAGGTTGAACTTGCCGACGTTGACCGTGTTCAGCGCCGCGTCGAAGGCGGCGCGGCCGGTGTGCAGCACGTCCTCGGCACGGACCGGGTAGTCCTCCAGCCGGAACTCGCTGACGAACTTCGAGGAGTCGACGACGTTCTTCACCAGGTGGTACGCCGGGTGCCGGCTGTCCGCGGCGAAGAAGACGTAGCCGTCGGGGCCCTCGACGTCGGTCCGGCGGCCGAAGACGGAGACGAGGCCCGCGGCGTTGCCGTTGCCGATGTAGTACTTGGAGCCGGTGGCGCGGAAGCCGCCGTGGCCGTCGTGGGTCAGCAGCATGTCGGTGGAGTAGATGTCGGCGCCGTGCGTCTTCTCGGACAGGCCGAACGCGAACACCTCGCCGTCCGCCAGGAGTTCCGCGGCGCGGGTGCGGGCGGCGGCGTTCTCGCTCTGCCACACCGGGCCGAGGCCCAGGATGGTGACCTGCCACGCGTACCAGTAGTCGAGCCCGTAGAAGCCGAGGATTTCGTTGAGCGCGGCGATCCGGGCGGTGTCCCAGCGCTTGTCCCCGTTGCCCTCGGCCGCCTCGGCCGGGGTGAGGAACGTCGCGAACAGCCCCTCCTTCGCGGCGAACGCGAGGAAGTCCGCGAGCCAGGCGCGGGAGCGGTAGTCCTCGATCAGCTTGCGCTTGCCGCGCTCCTCGAACCAGTCGACGGTGGCGCGCAGCAGCCGGCGGGTCTCGGGGTCGAAGTGCGTGGGGTCGTAGGTGCGCGGGTTGAACAGCAGCGGGTCGGCCATGGCCATGGAGGTACGCCTTTCCGGCTCGGGGAATGAAGGGTCGGGGGGCTGACGGGCGCCGGGCGCGCTCACCGGGGCGCGGAGCCGATGCGGTGCGGGGCGGCGAGGCGGTGCAGGGTGGTGAGGACGTCGTCCAGCCAGGCGAGCGTCATCCGCTCGTAGGCGATCCCGCCGCGCAGGACGGCGTGCTGGAGCTCCTGGCCGGTGTCGAGCGCGGGAGGCGCCTCGGGGCCGGTGAAGTCGCGCCGCTCGCCCGCGAGGTAGTGGGCGAGCCGCTCGGCGTGGACCCGGCGGTGCCGCTCGACCTCGTCGACCAGCTCGGCCGGGTCCCCGAAGGCCGCGCCCCGGATCTTCACCGCCAGGTCGTGCCGGAGGCCCTCCGGCTCGACCGGCTCCCGCAGCCAGCGGGCGAGCGCCTCGCGGCCCGGGGCCGCCACCGAGTACTCCTTCTTGTCCGGCCGGCCCTGCTGGGGCACCTCCCGGACGTCGATCCAGCCGTCGCCCACCATCCGCTTCAGGACCCGGTAGATCTGCTGGTGGGTGGCGGTCCAGAAGTAGCCGATGGACCGCTCGAACCGCCGGGCCAGCTCATAGCCGGAGCCCGGCTTCTCCAGCAGGGAAACGAGGATCGCGTGCTCGAGCGCCATGCCCTGGATCATCTATGCAACTCGTTTCATAGGAAAGAGCCGCCGCCCGAGTGAGACCGGGCTCACTGCGCCCGCCTCGGGCCCTACGGCTCGCGGCCCGTCAGGCGCGGGAGCCGGCCTTGCGCGGATCCGTCCGCCGGCTCCGTCGGCACCCCGTGTCACCGGAGCCGGACGTGAGGGGACTCTCCGGGAGAGCCCGGTGGATCCGGGCGGAGTGGTCCAAGAGCCCCGCGCACGGTCTCCGCGTCGAGCCGCTCGTCCAGGCCGACCGCGCGGGCGAGGTCGCATGGGTGCGTGACCGCGCCCACCACGTGGGGGCCCGGCAGACTGCGGCCGGGGGCCGGGCCGGAGGGGGGGGCGTCGACGATCCGGTCGAGCGGGCCGCCGGCGCGGAACGCCGTCCGGCGCTCGGCCACCGCCTCGCCGTGGTCCGACCACCGCCCGCCGCCGCCTCCGGCGGGAACCGGTCCTCCAACCGGACGGGCACGGCCCCGCCGACGGGGGGAGCGGGCCGCCCGCGATGCGTCAAAGCAGGCCAATGACACTTCGGACGCCCGGCAGCAGAAACGGTTACGGACCCGGTTCCGGCCATGGTCAGAGGCATATTCCGGGTGCGCCGGGCGCACCTCCGGGCCACCGCGGCGGCCCGGTGCGCCGCAAGGGCGCCCCCGCGCCCGGACGGGCCGGTTCCCGCACAGGTGGCGGGATGCCGCCGGTGCGGGCGCACCGGGCGCACCCGTACGTTCGCGACGTCACGGACGTCAGCGCGTCCGCAATCCGCCCGCACGTCCGCAATCCGTCCGCACGCGCTCCCTCGCCACGGAGGTACCGGGATGTCGTTATTCCCCTACAAGCAGTCCTTCGCCGGCTCCGCCACCCCGCCCGACTGGAAGCTGTACGGCTCCGCGCGGATGACCGGCCAGGGCTGGCTCAGCCTCACGCCGGCGCAGACGTTCAAGGCGGGGACCGCCCTGCTGAACGTCGCCTTCCCCAGCACCGACGGCATCTCGGTGCAGTTCGACCTCGCCGCGTACGGCGGTGCCGACCCGGCCGACGGAATGTCGTTCTTCCTCATCGACGGCGCGCACGAGACCGGCGTGGGCGGCCCCGGCGGGGCCCTCGGCTACGCCTGCTACCGCAAGGGGCAGCCCGACCGGCGGCCCGGTGTCTCCCACGGCTACGTCGGCATCGGGGTCGACCAGCACGGCTCGTTCTCCAACCCGAGCCAGGCCGGCGACACCGGGCCGGGAACGCGCCCGGACAACGCCGTGCTGCGCGGCTCGGGCGACGGGTACGACGGCTACCGCTACCTCGTCGGCGCGGCCCTGCCGTCGCTGAGCCTCGGCCGGGAGAACCCCACCCGCATCCTGCTCTCGGTCATCGACCGCAAGGTGACCGTCTCCGTCCGCAAGGACAACAACTGGCAGCGCCTGATCGACGGTTACGACCTGCGGAACGCCCCGGGGCAGGCCGCGCTCCCGGCCACGCTGAAGCTCGGCCTGTCGGCCGCCACCGGCGCGCTCACCAACAACTACGAGGTCCGCGACCTCGAAGTGACGCTCCCCGCCGAGTTCCCGCTCGCGATGAGCGGACCGCAGACGGTACGGGCCGGCTCGCCGATCGGCTACCGGATCACGGTCGAGAACAAGGGCCCCAACGCCGTCCCGGACGCGAAGGTCACCGGCAAGCTCCCGACCGAGGTGACCGGCCCCGCCTTCGGACCGCTCGAACTCGGCGGCGGCGCCACGGCGGGCACCGCGACCATCACGGACGGGACGTTCACCCAGCCGCTGCGCCTCCCGGTGGGCGGCACGGCCGTCATCCCGCTGAACGGCACCGTCGCCGGCGGCAGCGGCGGCAGCTTCACCTGCGACGCGACCGTCACCTCGGAGACGCGCGCCAACATCGCGACGCGCTACTCCGACTCCGTCACCACGACGGTCACGGCACCGCCGTCCGCCGAAGTCCCCCTGGGCATGCGGGGACCGGCCACGGCCGACGCCGGCAAGCAGATCTCCTACACGATGACGGTCGAGAACAAGGGCCCGGACGCCGTGCCGGCCGCCCGGCTCACCGGCACCCTCACCCCGCGGCTCACCGGACCGGTGTTCGAGCCGCCCCGGCTCTCCGGAGGCGCCACGGCCGGCGAAGGCACCATCTCCGGCGGCGACTTCGTCCAGCCTCTGAACCTGCCGCGGGGCGGCGCGGCCGTCATCCGCGTCACCGGCACGGTCGAGCGCGGCTTCACCGGTGACATCACCAGCACCTCGAAGATCGAGACGCCGGACGTCGTCAACACCTCACCGGACAAGGCCGGGAGCGTGACGACCAAGGTGAGCCCGCCGAAGATCGACGTCACCATCAAGACGAAGAACGGGTTCGAGCAGAGCTGGCCTCCCGAGGCGACGGGTTACGTCTGGTCGTACACCTTCACCCTCGCCGCCAGCGAGAACCGCGTCCAGCAGTGGCGGCTCTCCTTCGACGGGCTGCCGGCCGGCAGCCGGTTCAACCCGGCGGTCACCGACCACTGGTACACGGTGGTGAAGGACGGCAGCGAGGACGGACACATCGTCATCGAGTCCCCGGCGACCGGCCACAGCATCGAGCCCGGGACACCGCTGGACGTCCACGTGCAGGTGCTGCACCACTCCCTCGCCGAGTCCAACGAGGGCCTGGTCTACAACCTTCAGGGCATCGCCCTGAGGGAGAGCGGCCACTGAGGCAGGGCGGCCCCGGCTCCGGTGGGGCCGGGCCCGCTGCCGTCCGTATGAGGCGGGCCGGGGCAGCGGGGAGAGGCCGGGACAGGCCGAGGCGGCCGGGGCGCGCGTCAGCCCACCGCCCGCTTCACGAGCTCCGCTATACGCTCCTCCACCTCGGCCGTCACCCCGGTCAGGGCGAATCCGGCCGCCCACATCGGGCCGTCGTCCAGCCGCGCCTGGTCACTGAACCCGAGCGTCGCGTACCGCGCCTTGAACTTCTCCGCGCTCTGGAAGAAGCAGACGATCCTGCCGTCCCGGGCGTAGGCGGGCATCCCGTACCAGAGCTTCGGCGCGAGCTCCGGGGCACTGGCCGTGACGACGGCGTGGACGCGCTCGGCCATGCCCCGGTCCGACTCCCCCATATCGGCGATCCTGGCGAGGACCTCGCGCTCCGCCTCCGCCGCCTTGTCCGCCCGCGAGGCGCGCCGCGCCGCGGTCTTGACCTCCCGGGCGTGGTCCTTCATCGCGGCCCGCTCCTCGGCCGTGAACCCCTCGTACGTACTGCTCCCGGTGCCGGACATGGCTGATCTCCCCGTTGGACACCCGCTGTTCGGGCTCGTATGAAGGACCGTACCCCGACCCACTGACAACGCCCCCGCCGCGAGCACCCCCTGCGAGCACCCCGCCGCGACGGCCGACGCGTCCGCCCCGCTACGCCCCGTCGTCCGCCCCCGGGGACGCCTCGCCGCCCGGAGCCGCCGGGGCGGCGGTGACCCGGCTCAGGAGCCAGGTGAGCAGCCAGGCCGCCGCCCCGAGCGCGGCGGCGACCGCGGCCCAGGCCAGGTCCGCGTGGAGCATCAGTCGGCGGCCGGAGTACGGGCGGCGAGCACGAGGGCCCAGGAGACACAGGCGAAGGAGGCGGTGGAGGCCAGGGCGCGGACCAGGTTCCACCGGACCCAGACGGACTCGAAGGCGCCGCGGACGGCGGCGAAGTCGCTGATGTGCTCCGGGGAACCGGCCGCCGCCAGCCTGTTGTTGAGCGGTACGTTGACCGTGCCCGTGATCACCAGCACGGCGAGCTGGAAGGCGGCGGCCGCCCCGATCCACAGCAGCACCGTGCGGCCGCCACCGCGCCACTCCAGCACGCCGGCCAGCACGACCAGCGCCAGTGAGCCCAGGAAGGAGAGCATGAACCAGCCGTTGAGAATGGCCACGTTGATCCGTTGCATCGCGTCGACGAACGTCCGGTCGTCGGCGCGGGCCAGCCCCGGCATCACGGAGCAGGCATAGGAGTAGAACAGTCCGGCGCCGAGCCCGGTGGTCACCACCGCCCCGAACAGGACCGCCATGCGTACAACCGACATTCCCACAACCCCCGTTCGCAGTGCCATGCCGCAAGTCAACCCGCCGGGCCCGCCCGCGGCCATGGCCGAGGACCTCGGCCGCATACGCGAGCGTCCCGCGGACCCCGCACCGGCCGGCGGGGACGCGCTCGGCGCGCTCCTGGCCGGCACCCGGGCCCACGGCGCCTTCCTGCTGCGCTCGGTGTTCGACCCGCCGTGGGCGATCCGCGTCCGGGACGAGGCGCCGCTGACCGTCCTGACCATGTTCCGCGGCGAGGGCTGGATCACGCACGACCGGCGGCCGCCCGTGCGGCTGCGCCCCGGCGACCTGGCCGTCGTGCGCGGCCCCGAGCCGTACACCGTCGCCGACCACCCCTCGACCGCACCGCGAGCGATCATCCACCCGGGACAGCTGGCGACCGACCCGGCCGGGACCGCACTGTGCGCGGAACTCCACCGCGGCGTACGGACCTGGGGCGAGCGCCCCGACGCGGCGCACGTCCTCGTCAGCGGCACCTACCAGCTGCCCGGCGAGGTCGGCCGCCGCCTGCTGCACACCCTGCCGCACGTGCTGCATCTGACCGCCGGCGCCTGGCACTCGCCCCTGCTGCCGCTCCTGGAGGAGGAGATGGGCCGCGACGAACCCGGGCAGGCCGCCGTCCTGGACCGGCTGCTCGACCTCGTCCTGATCGGCGCGTTGCGCGCCTGGCTCACCCGGGAGGGCGCCGCCGCCCCGGCCTGGTACCGCGCCCACGGCGACCCGGTGGCGGGCCCCGCCCTCGGACTGCTGCACGCCGATCCTGCCCGGCCGTGGACGGTCGCCGCGCTCGCCGCCGAGGTCGGCGTCTCCCGGGCGGTCCTCGCCCGCCGCTTCACCGAGCTGGTGGGCGAGCCGCCGATGGCGTACCTCACCGGCTGGCGGCTCTCCCTCGCCGCCGACCTCCTCGCCTCCTCCGACGCCACCCTGGCGTCCGTCGCCCGGCAGGTCGGCTACGGCAGCGCCTTCGCGCTCAGCGCCGCCTTCAAACGGGTCCGCGGCCTCAGCCCCGCCCGCCACCGCGACGCCTTCCGGGACCCGGGTCCGGGCTCCGCGCCCCGCGGCTGACCCTGCCGGGCGCGACCCTCAGGACCGCCGCCGGTGGTACGCCTTGCCTGCGATCCGCCAGCCGTCGGCGACGCGTACCAGCAGGAAGACGTCGGTGAAGGTGTCCGTGCCGTGCCGGAGCGTCATCGTGGCCGTCGCGACCGTGCCGTGGACGTCGACGGCCTCGACACGGCGGGAGCGGGCCGGTTCGTCCGGGGCCGGGCGGCCGGGGAAGAGGGCGCGGTACTCGGACAGGTTCCACGAGACGAACGCGCCGTCCCGGATCCCCTCGACGCGTGCGGTGGGCAGGAACGCCGCGCTGAAATGGGCGGGGTCGCCGGTGGCGTGCCCGCGGACGTAGGCGCGCAGCGGTGCGAGGACCGCGTCGTCCACGGCGGGCGCGGTGGCCGCGACGGCGATGTCGGCCTCCGGGCCGGCGGGGGAGTCGGCCAGGCCGGCCGCGCTGCGCAGGGGCAGGCCCGACGTGGTGGCCAACAGCTCCATGTCCTTGGCCAGGGCGCCGATCGTGAAGTGGGCCGCCGCCTCCGCACCCGCGCCCGGGATGGTGGTGAGGAAGGGGCGCTTACGGGCCACGAGTCCGCCGAGCTGCCCGAGTTCGAGCACGTCCAGGACCTGGTCCCGGGGCAGGCCGAGGGCGTCGGCCTGCTGTAGCGCGTCCCGCAGCGCGAGGACGGCGCCGGCGAGGCTGTTGTTGGCGATCAGCTTGAGCGCGGCGGCGGTGGCCGCGGTGGAGGAGGCGCCGATCCGTCGTACCGTACCCAGGGCCTCCAGGACCGGGCGCACCCGGTCGAACGCCTCCTCGTCGGCGGCGGCGAGGATCTCCAGGGTGCCGGACGAGGCGGCCGGCACCGAGCCGAGGACGGGCGCGTGGACGTAGGACGGGCCGAGCCAACGGGCCGTCCGGGCGGCTTCTGCGGGGGCGATGGTGGCGGTGTTCACCACGATCGCGTCCGTCCGCAGCGCGTCCCGGACCCGGTCGAGGACGTCCCGGCAGGCCGGGCCGTCGAACAGCGCCAACAGCACCACGTTGGCGTCCGCCACGGCGTTGCGCGGATCACCGGTCGTCCGGACGGCGCTTGACGTGCGCCCGGATCGGGTCCAGCCGACGACGTTCCAGTCCCCGGCGGTCAGTCGTGTCGCGATCGCGTCGCCCATGCGGCCCAGGCCGAGGACGGCGATCGTGTGCGGTGTGGTCATACCCGCCACAGTGGTGCGGCCCGCCGTCTGCCACAAGCGCAGATCCGTCAGGGCAGCCCTGCGGGACGCGCATACCGGCCGGGCATACTGGGCGCCATGGACCTGACGGTGTGGCGGACGTTCGTGACGGTATGCCGGCTGGGATCGCTGTCGGCGGCGGCGGCCGAACTGCACCACACGCAGTCGGCCGTCTCCCGGCAGATCGCCGGACTGGAGCGGCACCTCGGCGTGCCGCTTGTGGAACGCCACGCGCGAGGAGTGCGGCCGACGCCGGCCGGCGAGGCGTTCCGCCACCACGCCCAGGCCACGCTCCACGAGGCCGAACGCGCTGTCCGCGCCGCGCGGGATGCCGTTGACGGGGCACCCGCCCGGCCACTGGCCATCGGCGCGACCCCGTCGCTCGCCGCCGGGATCGTCCCCGAGGCCGTCCGGTCTCTGCTGCGGCGGACCGGAACCCTCCGGTGGAACCTGCTCCCGGGCCTCACCGCTGCGCTGCACCAGCGCGTGGCCGGCGGTGAGCTCGACGTCGCCGTCGTCACCGACGCACCGCCCGGGCTGCCGCGCGACCCGCGCGTCGCGCGCCATTTCCTCGGACTCGACGCCATGGCCGTGGCCCTGCCCGTGGACCACCCACTGGCCGCGAACGGCCCGGTGCACCTGGGGGAGTTGGCGGGCGAGACCTGGGTCGAGGACAACGACGGCTCGGCCGCGCTCCTGCGCCGGTATGCCGACCGCGCCGGATTCGACGCCCGCGTCGGCCTCACCGCCGCCGATCTGCCGGGAAAGCTGGCCCTTGTCGCGACCGGCCACGCCATCGCCCTGATCCCCGGCCTGCTGGCACGCGCCCTGCGCACCGACGTGACCACGGTGGACCTGCTCGACCCCCCGACCCGCGGGATCTACACGATCGCACCTCGCCGCGGCCTCCACCCCTCCGCGCCGCTCCTGCTCGACGAGCTGGCGACGGCCTTCGGGTCCACCGGCCCGGCGGACCCTGTGCGGCGGGGCGGCCGTGCGTAGAGTCCCCGTCCACGGAAACGGCGTGTGGGGCAGGACGGTTCAGACGGGGCGCATCCTGAGGCCCCTTCGGTCCGACGGCCAACCGTCCGACGACCGACGCCCGCCCTCCGCCGCCGGTTCGAGAAAGGTGAGCCGGAATCCCGGCCAGCCGGACGGGTGCAGCACCCGGGCGACGACGTCGACCGTGCGCGGCGCGAAGCGGGGGACGCCGCTCAGGCGGAACACGTGGCCGTCGCGGCGGGCGACGACGACCGGACCGTCGTCCCAGATCCGCCGGCACACGGGGTCGGCGAGGGCCGTGCGCAGCAGTTCCGCGAGCTCGGGGTGGGCCGGGTACTGGGCCATGGCGTAGCGCAGCATCGCGAGGTACGCCCGCCCGTGCCGCGGCCAGTCGGCCAGTCGCTCGCGGGCCTCGGGGGAGAGCAGCCCCCAGCGGATGAGGTTCGCCCCGGGGCGCCGGACCCACGGGAACCACTCGGCCATGGCCTCGTTGTGGGCGAGGACGTTCCACGCGTTGTCGGTCAGGTAGGCGGGGCATTCCGGCCGCCGGCCGAGCAGGCGCCGCAGTGGTGCCAGGTCGGCGTCCGCGGGCGACACGGCGGGGAAGAGCTCGCCGCCGGCGGCGTGGAGGAAGAGGGCCGCCCGCTCGTCCGCGCAGAGGCGGAGGGCGTCCGACAGGGCGGCGAGCGTCCGGGCGTCCATGCGCGGGGTGGCGCCGCGTTCGAGGTCCCGGTACCAGCGCTCGCTCATGCCGATCCGCGCGGCGACGTCCACCTGCGGCAGCGGCCGGCCCAGCCCCTGCCGGAGCCCCACCCGCGCCCGCCAGGCCCGCAGGAGCACCGCGAGCCCCACCTCGTCGTCCGGCCACCGCCCGTGACCGGTCCGGTCGGTGGAGGTGGTGCGCTGCATGGATACGGGCCCCCGCTCTGACTGCTTCCCGGCGCGGCGGCCCGCAGGGGCCGGCCCGCGATGTGCGCGGTCGCCGCGGGTCGGAGCCCCCGCGCAAGGGTATCCGCGGCGGCCGGCCCCCGACGACCGGACCCGGCCCGCTCATACGGCGCCGTGGTACGCGAGCCCCAGGACGAGGGCGGCCGCAGCGGTGACCAGGAACACGATCCCGCCCACGATGTCGCGCGAACCCACCCGCAGGTGGGCGATGATCGCGCCAATGAAGTACAGCACGAGACCGGATGCGGCGAGGGTCCCCAGCAGCGGCACGGCGAGCCCCGCCAGCAGCCCGACCGTGCCCGCCGCCGGCAACAGGCCCAGGACCGGTACGTACTTGCGGGGTATTCCCCTCATGTCCGCCTGGGACGTGGGGTATTCGTGGCCGATCAGGTACGTGACGGCGGCGGCGCCGTTGAAGACCGCGCCCAGGACGGTGACCCCGCGGCGATGCCCTGCGGCTCCGTGTGCCTTCCAGGCCTGCGGTCCGGAATCGGCCGCGTCGAAGTCGGCCGGACCAGGGCGGTTCCGCAGCCGGTCACGGCGGAGTGAGCGGGGGAGTGAAGGAGGTTCGTTCGCCGCCCTTCTGAACAGAGGACCGGCGCGGTGGTGCCGGCTCCGGGGAAACCGGAGGGGAAGCGTACGAAGCCGTGCGTTCCGATCGTGCCGGATCAGTCGGCTCCGCGCCATCCCGCCCGGGTGGAGACGCTCCGGCGACTGACGGCCCCGCCCTCACGCGCCCCCTTCCGCGACCTCCGCCAGGAACGGGACGATCGCGTCGACGAAGTGCTCGTTCCGGTCGCCGGCCACCATGTGCCCCGCGCCGGCGACATCGACGCGCCGGGCCCGGGGAACCGCGTCGCAGAACTGCTCGGCGATATCCGCGCGCACCACGTCGCTCAGCCCGCCGCGGACGAGCAGGATCGGTACGCCGGACCGGCGCGCGGCCGCGAGGAGGCGGTCGGCCAAGCCGGGCGGGTCCATCCGGCCCTCGAAGCTCTCCGGCATCCGGGGGTCCCAGTGCCAGAACCAGCGGTCGCCGTGGCGCCGCAGGTTCTTCCGCATGCCCTCGGGGTCGTCCGGGCGCGGGCGGTGCGGCAAGTGGGCGGAGACCGCCGCGGCCGCCTCCCCGAGGCCGGCGAAGCCGTCCGGCCGGCCGCGCATGAACTCGGCGATCCGGCGCGCGCCGCGCGGGTCGGGCCGGTGGGCGACGTCGACGAGCACCAGAGCGCGTACGTCCGCCCGGGGCGCCTCCCCGGCGGCGAGCAGCGAACTCAGGCCGCCGAGCGAGGCCCCGACGAGCACCGGCCGGTCGCCGAGTGCGGTGACGAGCGCCCGGACGTCCTCGGCGAACAGGCCGAGGCCGTAGTCGCCGTCGGGCGACCATCCGCTGGTGCCGTGCCCGCGCAGGTCCGGGGCGACGACCCGCCACCCCAGAGCGGCCAGTCGGGGGCCGGCCCGGCGCCAGGCGTGCCGCGTCTGGCCGCCGCCGTGGAGCAGGACGAGAGGCGGCGCGGACGCCTCGCCCCACACGTCCGCGGCGAGCCGGACCCCGCCGCCGCCCACGAAACTCCGGGGACGCGGCCGGGCACCGGCCGTCACGCCGTGCCCCCGACGCGCAGCGGTTCCAGGAACCGGTCGCGGTGGGGTGCCGCGGCCGCCGCGGCGAGCGCGACGTCCAGCGCGAACACGGCGCGCGCGAAGAACCGGTCGTCGTCGATCAGGCCGGCGACCCACTGGTGCAGAGCGCCCACCGACGAGGTGGCGACGGCGGCGGCCAGCGCGTCCGTGTCGACGTCGGTGCGCAGGAGACCCCGGTCCCGCGCGTCCGCCATCGCCTGGCGGAGCCGGATGAGCGGGCCGCGACGGAAGACGAGGCCGCTCGCCTCCCACTCGCGCACCATGCGGCGCGAGACGACCGGGTCGCCCACGAACAGCCGGACGGTCGCCTCCACGACCTGCCGCGGGTCGACGGCTCCACCGGAGGCTCCCCGCGCCGACGCCGCCAGGCGGCGCTCGAGCCGGTCCATGAAGCCGGCGGCGAGCGCCTCCCAGATCTTGTCGCGCGGCCCGATCAGGTTGTAGACGGTGGCCGGGGCGACCCCCGCCCGCCGGGCGATCCGCTCGGCGCTGATCATCGATTCCGGGTTCTCCCGCAGGAGTTCGCGCGTGGCGTCGAGGATCCGGGTGCGCCGCTGGGCCTTCTGCCGCTCTCGCAGCCCCTTTTCGACCGGTTGCACACGCCTCACGCCCTTCCGGAAACTTGGAGACCTCTCCAAGTTTCGGAGGGGTCCCCGAAGGCGGTCAAGAGCCGAGCGGAAGCTTCCTGATGCCGGCGCGTGGACCCCTGCCGACCAACCACTGCGCCATTCACGGGAGATGACCGGTACGGGCGGCGCGACGAGGTCCCTGCCGATCTCCACGGCCGGCGACCGCGGTCGCGTCGGGGCCCCGATCGAAGGACCGGGGCGGTGGGGAACGGTCGTCAGCACGTCATGGTCCGGGCGTGACCTCCCGCGCATCCGCCGGGTCACGGCGACCGGTTCGCCGGGCCGACGCCCGGCCACCCTGCCGGGGTACGAACCGGCGGCGGACGCCGCTCCACCGCCCCGGCGGGCATCGTGAGGGTCAGCGGGACGCGAGGTCGGCGAAGAACGCGGCCGCGGTGCCCAGGACGAGGAGCTGAAACGCGCCGGCGACGGGACGCCGGAGCGCGAGGAGACCGCCGCCCGTGACCACCGCGCCACCGGCCAGGACCCACACCGCCTGGCGCGCGACCCCCGGCGCCTCCCGCGAGCCGGGAGTGGCGTAACCGTCCGCCCACGCGGTGATCCCGTAGCCGTAGAAGAGCCAGGCCATCACCAACAGGTCCAGGAGCAGCAGTGCCAGGCTGAGCCCGACCTCCTGTCCGATCGACGGTCTGGCGCGCCTCGCCTCTCCCGTCACCGTGTGCTTCGTCGCTCCGCTCATGCGGCACAGTCTGCCGATTCCGCAGGGCCCGGGCCTGAGTACGGGTACTCAGGCCCGTACGGCGACAGCACGGGCGCGAGGGCCGGCCGCAGGCCGGGGTTCGACGACCTCGTACGCGATGGCGCGTGCCGGCACCCCGGCGCGCGGCAGGCCTCGCGTGCGGCGCGCGTGAACGGCAGCGGGCCGCACAGGAAGGCGCCCGCACACCCCCGTCCACCCCGCCAGGCGCCCCGGACGGCGGCCGCCGCGTCCTCCGGGGCGGCCGCGCCGCCGAGCGTCACCACCCGCTCCCGTACGGAGACCGTCACCGCTGCCGGCCGCCGGGTACGTCTTCCTCGCCGGTCCCGGCGTGGCGGCCGACTTCTCGTACACCGTCCGCCCGGACGGCACGGTGGACTACGACGCGTCCTGCGACCGGTTCCTGAGCGGACGCGGCACGGGGACGCTCGTCGTGGGCGGGTTCCCGGTGGTGCTGAGCGCGGCCGGTGCCGACAGCGACCTCCTCGGCCTCGAAGGACTGCCGGACCCGGCGCCCCGGCCGCCCCGCGAACTGGCCGCCGTCCTCGTACCGGCGAAGGGCTACCAGCCACGCACCACGTACGGCGTGTGCAGCGGCTTCCGCCTCGGGCGCGACGGCACGCCGGCCGCCCATCCGGCGGGCGCCCGCTCCTACCGCGCCGGGAACGACGGCCCGCGAGCCGCGGCCGACGGTCCGCCGGTCACCCTGACCGTCCGGATCGCCCGGGCGGTGCCCGGCGGTCCGCCGCCGCGCGGCAGCGTGACGTTCACGGCCGGTGGGCAGTCCCTCGGCACGGTCCTCGTGGACGGGGTCGGCCTGGCGAGCCTGCGCACGGCGACCGTGCCGGCGGGCGCCCGGGAGATCGTCGTCGCGTACGAGGGGGACGACGCGCACCGTCCGTGCACGACGACGCTCCGGCTCCCGGAGGGGGCCCGACCGGCGAGCCCCTTCTGGGGCCGCTCGTCTTCCCGAGGTGCCGGGAGCGTCAACTGCAGCTCGAGTACGGGTTGTTGTCGGTGGTGCTCACGCCGCCGTAGGAGAAGTTCCATGTCGAGGTCTGGCCGGAGCACGAGTGTCCGTTGGCGGTGAAGTTCCAGGTGCCCTTGTATTCGCGGGTGTTCGACACGCCGGTCACCGGAATGTACCCGGCGTCGAACCAATACGTGCCGTTGTTCAGCACCGGTTTGTTCTGGTTCACGGCGTAGTTGGAGCTGGATCTCACCACGACCTGGCCGAAGCTCCAGTTGTTGACGTAGTTGGTGTTCCACAGGTTGACCTCGGTGTAGGCGCCGCCGCAGTTCCATCCGAGGTAGAACTGCCCGATGGTCTGCGAGCCCGCCTTGATGCTCTGGATGGCCCCGAGCACCTGGCCGTTCGAGGGGCAGCTCGCCGCGTGGGCGGATCCGGTCCCGAGGGTGGTGAACGTGAGGCCGGCCGCGGCGACGGCGAGGGCGACCGAGGCCGTACGTATACGGGAAGGCATCCGCATGATTCCCCCTGAGGTCATTGAACCGACCGACCCGTGCTTGGCATGCTCATGCTCCCATCGGGTTCGTGGCCGACCTAGGGCCGTTCCCGGCCATTCGTTCAGCGAACGGATCTTTCGCCAAGAGAGCGCCGCCGGGCCTGGGAAAGACCGGGCTTCGCCGTGCGGATCAACCTTTAACCGCAGTGGCGAAACGGCGCATGCAGGGACGTTCCACGAAGGTGGAGAGCAACCAGGAGAGGAGCAAGGTGATGGCGAGTGCCATGGCGGTGCGAGCCGGGATGCCCAGGGCGCGGCCGAGGTAGTGGTCGACTGTCAGGAGCACGGTGAAGTGTGTGAGGCGGATGGCGTAGGAGAGCTCGCCGAGCCGCACCATGACCGGAGAGCGCAGGTACGGGGAACGGTCGGTGACGTCCGTGGCCGCCACCGACACCGGAAGGAGCGCGAGCGGCAGCACCGTGACGGCGGCGAGGTGGAACGGTGAGGGAAGCAGCGCGCGGCCCGCGGCAAGGGCGCCGAGAACAGGTGAAAGTGCGGGCAGGCTGCCGACCGGGCGAAGGACGCGCCCGTCGGATCGCAGAGGGATCCTGGCCAGGATCATGCCGAGCACGAACCCCGGAAGACGGCCGACCGGCCACAGATACACCAGCGCCACCGGTTCAGCGCCCGTGTCGTCCGCGGTCGGCTTTGACACCCTGCAGCTCAGCGTCGCTTCACCACCGGCGTATGAGCGTGAGGCGCTCCTGGTCGCGGCCGAGCACTTCGCCTTCCGCCCGACAACATCCGGCAGGGCAGCGCGCCGTACACGCCGGCTGCCTATGCCGAGCAGATCACCAGTGCCCACCGCTGGGACTTGTGGTGGGATTGACCGCCTCCCAGGGGCCGTGATCCCGGCCTTGGTCGTAGACGATTCCGCGTACGAGGCTGTCCGCAATTCCGTTCGTGTGGTGCGGTCAGTCGTGGAGCTTGTGCAGCCACAGCCCCACGCCTACGCCGTTGCCTGTGAGGACGCACACGTGGTTGTCGAACTTGCCCCGGTCCGCGTTTACGGCGTTGGTGCCCGCCTTGTTGCAGTTGTCGTAAGTCCAGTACCAGGTTTGGTACTCCCAGCAGGGGACCGTGTTGTTGTTGTCGGAGCAGCTCGGCGCGGGCTCATTGTCCAGTGGCCGCGCCGGAGCGGCGGCCGCCGCCGGAGGGTGGCTTCCGGCGGCCGCATGGGCTGTCGTCGTGCTGACGCCGAGGCCGCTGATCACAGCGGCTGCGGATGCCGTACAGGCTGCCACGCGTGCCCAGATTCTCATCGTTTCGCCCCTTCTCCCGGCTCCCGTCCACGGCAGGAACCCGTACCTCTCAGACCCCAAACGGGGACCTTGCCGTGGCTACCCAGAGGAAACGTTCCCGTACTCCCGTCATGCCTGCGGATTCACACAATCGTGGCGGAACCGGGTGTGGTCACGTACCGGATCGTCACCACCGGCCCGCTCGGGAACGCCGACGCGGCCGCGCCTTCGGCAGGCAACCGGCGGGCCGGCATCCGGCGCGACCTGGCGTTGTGCGGGGCAACGGGGGGGCGGCGAAGAGCGCTCCGGGAGGGAGTCCGAGCGGCTGGACGAGCACGGCGGGCTGAAGCGGCCGTGACACCGCGACCGCAGGGACTGTGCTGGTGCCGGTTCGCCGGCGCACGCTGGTGCTGTGCGCCGCGCGGCCTCTCTTGGGCCCGTACCTCGCCCGTCAGGGGCCGTGGTCCGTCCTGGCGAGAGCGAAGACGGCGAGATCCCGTACACCGGCCCGTCCGGCCGCGAGATCGCACCGAGGGCGGCGCTCGGCATGCGGAACAGAACCGGCGGTGCCCGCCTCGCCACCCTGGTCGGAGAACTCTCCGTCCGGGAAGCGGACTTCTGCCGCCGGCGGGCGGGGCATGACGCACGGACGCCGAGCGCCGGCCGCGCACACCGGTCGTCCGACGGTCGGACGCGGGCGTCCGTCGCCGCGCGGTGTGGCGGACCCGCGGCCCCGAGCGTGCCCCTCGGATGCTCGACAGGCGGGAACACCACCCCCGGTGGGGTCTGTGCGCAGGTCGAGACGGGTGCCAGGGTGAAGGGACGACGGTCCCGAGGCGTCTGGATCGGAACGTGCGAGTCCCTTTGACAGCCGGTCCACTGGAGATCCGGATCTCCCAGATCCTGGAACCGGCCGGCGCACGCCCTACAACGTGGGCGACTCCTACGAGATCACCAGCGCCTCGACGCGGCGCTGCTGGAGCGGGCGGCACGCACCGCCGTGGACGAGGCCGGGTCGCTGGGCGCACGGTTCGTGACGGATCCCGACGGGACGCCGGTGCAGGAACTGCGGCCCGCCGCGTGGGAGTTCGAGGTCCTCGACATGACCGGGAGCCCGGACCCGGACGGGCGGGCGGTGGCCTGGATGCGTGCCGATCCGGCCCGGACGGTCGACCTCACCACCGGCCCGCTGCTCGGTGCCGCCCTGATCAAGGTGCCGTCCGACCGCCACCTCTGGTACCGCCGGGTCCACCACATCGTGGCGGACGGATACGGCCAGGCCGCCCTGGCCCGCGGGACGGCCGCTCTCTACAACGCGCTGCTGAGCGGGAGCGCGGCGGAACCGCATCCCTTCGAGCCCGTCACGGCCCCGATCGAGCACGACCGGGCGTACGCGGCCGGCCGCACATACCGTTCGGACCGGGAGTTCTGGGCGGCGGAGGCGGCGGCCCGGCCGGCCGCGGGACGGCTCCACGCGGAGACGTCGCCCGCGTCCGCGGCCCTGCACGCCCGTCATCGGCTGCCGGCGTCCGCGGTCGCCGCGGTCGGGGAGCAGAGCGAGCGGCTGGGAATCCCCCCGGCGCACTTCCTGATCGCGGCCACCGCCCGGTACCTGCGGCAGGTCACCGGGGCGGACGAGGTGACCTTCGGCTGTTCCGTGGACGGGCGGCCCACCCGTGTGCCGCGCGGCGTGGTCGCGCCGCCGGCGAACATCCTGCCCGTGCGGGTGGCCGTGGAGCCGGACGCCTCGGTGAGGGACGTCTGTCTGCGGGCGGACGGCCGGATCAGGCAGGCGATGCGTCACCACCGGTACCGCTACGAGGAGTTCCGGCGCGCCCTGACCGCCGTCGCGGGTCCGGCGGTCCCGTTCGGCGTCGGACCGTTGGTCAACGTCGTGAACCTCGACCGCGACCTGCGCTTCGGCACGGCCGGGGGCTCGGTGCGCACGCTGGTCACCGGTCCCGTCCCGGACCTCAGCCTGTTCTTCGACGTGGGGTCGCCGGGCGAGGGGACGACCGTGTGCGTGGAGGCCAATCCGGCCGCCTACTCGCCCGAGCAGGCCGACCGCCACGCCGCGGACCTCGGCCGCCTCGTCGCGGAGCCGGCCGTGGCCGACCCCGGGGCACCCGTGCCCGTTCCCGCCCGCCGGTCCGGCTGAGGGCCGGGCGCCCGGGGCGGACGGCTCCCCGCCGTCATCCCCGGCGCCGGGCGTCCGGCGGGCCGGCGCTCGCGAGCACGCGGCACTCGTCCCCGGGCAGCGCCCCGCCCGCGGTGTCGTCGCGCGACCGCCCGATGAGGAATCCGGCCTGGAAGCGGCTCTTGGCGCCGAGCGCCTTCATGACCTCGGCGACGTGGCGCTGGCAACTGCGTACCGACATGCCCAGCCGCCGCGCGATGGACTTGTCCTCCAGCCCCTCGGCCAGCATGGCGACGATCGCTTCCTGGATCTCGCCCGAGATGCGGACGGCCGACGCGGTGTCGAAGGCGAGCGGGAAGGGCGAGGCGCCGCGCCAGGCCCAGTCGAAGAAGCCCCGCATGCTGTGGATGAGATGGGGCTCGCGTACGAGCAGGGCCGCTCGCGGGTCGTCCGGTACACCGAGCACCGCCGTCTGCTGGTCGAAGATCAGCATGCGGCAGAAGCCCTCGGACTGGGTGCGCACCTCCGCCCCCAGCCTCGTCACGTGCTGCACATGGGCGATCGTCGGCTGGTGGTAGCGGGCGGGGTGCTGGTACAGCGTGCGCATGGCGACGCCGCGCGCGAGCATGCGGCGGTCCCGCTCCTGCGCCGCCCCCAGCGTCTCGGGGCAACGCCCGCCGCCGGGCTGCGCGGTGAGGACCTCCTCGCGACAGGTGAGGGTCAGCTCCTCGATGATCTCCTGGACCACGTGCGGGTCGGTGACCAGTTCCACGGGCGCGGTCGCGGAGTTGCGCGCGCGGCGCGACTCGTAGGCGGGGAGTAACGCGTCGAACATCCACCGGAACCGCTCGATCTCCTCCTGCTGGTGCTGGATCCGGCGTTCCATCGGACGCAGCAGCCGGTTGGCGGCCACCGTCGGGGGCACGACGGTGAGGCGGTCCGGCACCCCCTGGGGGTGGCACAGCAGCCGCAGGCCCAGGAGTTCCTTGACGGCCCGCTCCGCGTCGTCGGGGTCGAGGCCCGCCTCCGCGAGATCCGCGATGCCGAATACGGTCCGGTCCGCCGCGAATGCGAAAACGTCCAGAGCTTCCCGGCTCAGATCCATTTCACCGAGTGAGTGCGAGGTATTCATGACCCCCCTGCGGTATTCGAGATGTCCACCGATCGCGGTCAGCCTAGAGGCGACCGGTCAACAACCGGTCAACAGCGAGCAGACGGAGTCGTCCCCATGGCGGTGAGGGAGCGGGAGAGCCGCGGAGAAGGGGTGGCGGACAACAGCGGGAAGGCCGACGGGAAGTGGCCGGCGGGCCGGTCCGGACGTGACGGGCTCCTGGGCCGGAACCGGGATTTCCGGCAATTGTGGTACGCCGAGACCACGGGGAAGTCCGGTGCCGCGGTCACCGGCGTGCTGCTGCCGCCGGTCGCCGTCTCCGCCCTGCACGCCGGCACCTCGAGGTGAGCCTGCTCACCGCCGCGACCTGGGTGCCCTGGCTCGTCATCGGCCTGCCGGCCGGGGTCCGGGTGGACCGGCTGCCGCGCAGGGCGGTCATGCTGACCGGCGACGCCGTCTCCTGCGCGGTGTTCGCGGCCGTCCCGCCGGCCCACCGGTTCGGCGCGCTCGACGTGGGCGGGCTGCTGCCGGCCGCCCTGCTCGCCGGCACCGCCGCGGTCTTCTTCCAGACCGCGTACACCGCTTACCTTCCCGGCATCGTCGGCGCGGCGGACCAGGCCGAGGGCAACGCGAAGCTGCACGGCAGCGCCTCGGCGGCGCAGCTCGCCGGCACCGCCGCCGGCGGGCTGATCGCCCAGGTCCTCGGCGTGGTCGACAGCATGCCGACCACCGCGGCGACCTTCCTCGTGTCGTTCGTGTGCGTGTCCCGGATCCGGCACCGCGAGCCGCCGGCACCCGTGGTGGTACGGGCGCGGGGCGCCCTCTTCAAGGAGGTCGGCGAGGGCGTGCGGCTGGTGGCGCGCGACCCCTACCTGCGGAGCCTCACCCTCTTCGGAGCCGCCTCGAACCTGTTCTTGGGCGGATGCCAGACGCTGCTCGTGGTCTTCCTGGTACGCGACGTCGGCATGAGCGGGACGGGAGTGGGGGTACTGGTGGCGATCGGCGGGGCGGGCGGTGTCCTGGGAGCACTTGTGGTGCGCGGGGGAGTGGCCCGCTTCGGGACCGCACGGGCGCTGCTGGCGTTCGAGCTCGGCGTGCCGGCGCTCGCTCCGCTCATGGAGCTCACCACCCGGGACGCCGGGCTGGCCTTCTTCGCCGCGGGCTACGCGTGCGCCTCGGTCGGCGTCGTGGCCGGCAACGTCATCAAGGCGGGCTTCCACCAGGCCTCCTGCCCGGCCGGGGTGCTCGGCAGGGTCTCCGCCTGCTCGTCGTTCTCAACTACGGGACCCTGCCGCTGGGCGCGCTGCTCGCCGGCGGGCTGGGCACCTGGCTCGGGGTGCGCCCGACGCTGTGGCCGATGACCGCGGGCATCCCGCTGACCGCGCTGATCCTGCTGTGCTCGCCCCTCCGCACCCGCCGCGACCTGCCGGCACGAGGGGAGACGGCGGGCCCGGCCGGGCGCTCCTTGTGACCGCGATCGCCCCTTTTCGCCCCCCTCATTTATGCGACAGGCGTGAACACCAGCCCCGAACACCCTTGGTGAGCACGCTTTTCGGATGACAGCGTGAATGCCGTCGGCCCGTGAAACACAACCGGTCTCCGCATCCGGCGACCGCGTGCGGTGCTCCGGTCCGACGCCCGAGTCCGACGGCGCGCCGGCCGAGTCCGACGGTGCGACGCCCGAATCCGACGGTGCGGCGGCCGGAAAGACGGTACGCCGGCCGGAAAAGGAATCCACCCCCGTTCCGGAAGCACGAGGAAATCCCCATGCTCCTGCGCCGAAACCCGACCGTCGTGCACCACGGCCCGAACGGTGGGGGTGACACCGGATGGGGTGACGCTCGGGACCCGGTGGCATTCGAGGAAGTCCGTCAGCGACCACACGACGGGACACGCACCACGATGAGGGAATCTCTCTCCTGGACCATCGAGGCCGGAAAACCGGCCACGACCCGGGTCCCGCACTTCGCGGACGCCGCCGAGGCGTGCGCCTGGCTCGCCTCGGTCCACACCGAACTGCGCGCGGCACTGCACCGGCACGGCGCGCTCTACCTCCGCGGCCTGCCCGTGCACGACGTCGACGACTTCGCGCGGGTACGGGACGTCCTCGTCCCGCCGCGCACGCCCTACCGCGAGAAGGCCACCCCGCGCAGCAGCTACGGCAACGACGTCTGCTCCTCGACCGACCTGCCGCCGAACCAGCCGATCCGCATGCACAACGAGAACAGCTACACCCTCACCTTTCCCGGTCTGCTGCTGTTCGCCTGCCTGACGGCCCCCGAGGAGGGCGGGGCCACACCGGTCGCCGACTGCCGCGAGGTGCTGCGCCGCCTCCCCGCCGACCTGGTCGCCCGGATGCGCGCCGCCGGCTGGGTGCTGTCCCGCACCTACTCGCAACACATCTCGCTCGACTGGCGCACGGCGTTCGGCACCGAGAACCGCGAGGACGTCGAGAAATACTGTGCGGACAACCTCGTCTCCTGCGTATGGGACGCCTCCGGCGCACTGCGCACCCGGCAGCTGCGGCCCGGCGTCATCCGGCACCCCGGGACGGGCGAGGAAGTCTGGTTCAACCATATGGCCTTCTGGAACTCGTGGTCGCTGGACGAGGATCTCCGGGAGGCGCTGCTCGACGAGTTCGGCCCGGACAGCCTGCCGTTCGAGACCGCCCTCGCCGACGGGAAGCCCCTGAGCCGCGAGGACATCGAGACGATCAACGCAGCCTACGAGGCCGCGACGATGCGCCGGACCTGGCAGCCCGGCGACGTCCTGCTCGTCGACAACATCCTGGCCACGCACGGCCGCGACCCCTTCCGGGGCGACCGGCGCATCGTCGTCGCCATGGGCGACCCGGTCGGGCTCGACGCCTGCTGGCCCACCGTGGCCCCCGCCGCACGCGAGGAGCAGGCCGCGTGACCGGCGTTCCCGTAGGTCCCCACAGCCCCGAGCCGGCCGTCTCCCCGGCCGCGGCGTACGGCCCGCCCACGCCCGTCGACCTTCTGACGCGCTTCCGGCAGGCCGTGGCGAACGACCCGTCCGGGACCGCCGTCCACGACCATGGCAGCCACCTGACCTTCGCCGAACTCGACCGGCGCACCGCCGCGACGGCGGCCGCGCTGACCGGGCTGGGCGTCACCCCCGGCGACCGGGTCGGCGTCGTCCTGCCCCGGGACGCGGACCTCGTCGTCGCGCTGCTCGCCGTCCGGCGGGCGGGCGCGGCGTACGTCCCGGTCGACCCCGCGTACCCGCGGGAGCGACGGCACGGCATGGTGCGCGACGCCGGAGTCCGGGTCCTGCTGACCACCGACGGCCGCGCGTGGCCGAACGGCGTGCGCACCGTCGAGCCCGGCGGGGTCACGGCCGACGCGGACGGCCGGATCGCAGCCGACGCGGACGGGCACCCGTCACGCAGATCCGCTCGGTACGGCCGCGGGGACCCTACGCGCTGCTCGGCTGGTCCTTCGGCGGGCTGGTGGCCCACGAGATGGCCGTGCGGCTCCAGGAGGAAGGCCAGGAGGTCTCCTCCCTCGTGCTGATGGACAGCTTCCCGCCGGCCGGCGCCGGCCCCGCCGGGGGAGAGGCGGACGAGGACGTGCTCCGGCAGGCGCTTTTCGCCTCGCTGGGACACCGGCCGGACGCCGCCGACCCCGACGGGCCGTTCGCGCTGCTCGTCGAGCGGGGCCTCGCCGCCATGGTCCGGGTGTTCGCCCACCACGGCGCCCTCCAGGACGGCTTCGAGCTCCGGACCTTCGAGGGCGACGTGCTGCTCTTCGAGGCCACCGAGGGCAAGGCCGCGGGTGCCCCCGGAGCCGACGCCTGGCGGCCGTACGGCACGGGCCGGATCGACGTCACCCCCGTCCAGGGCGAACACGGCGAGCTGACCCGCCCCGACCGGCTCGCCCACATAGGGCCGGTCCTCGCCGACCGGCTGGCCGGAGGCCGGCGGACACCCGCACGCGGGTGACAAGACCGGCGCGGTCCCGCCCGGGTACCCCCATGATCGGGGCGGGGCCGCGTCATGGCGTCAGGACGTCGCGGCGTCAGGACGTTACGGCGTGACGGCGGTGCGGCTTCACGGCGTTACCGCGTCGCGCCGTAACGCCGTAACGCCGTCAGGACGTCATGCCGTCAGGACGGCACGCCGTCACGGCGGTGCGGCTTCGCGCCGTCACAGCGTCCGCCGGCGCGGCCAGCCGCATCTCCCGGTACAGGTCCGCGGCGCGTGCCAGATGGCCGTCCGCCTCCGCGGTCCGACCCACGGCCCGCAGGGCCTCGCCGAGCGCCTGCCGGCTGCCCGCCATGAGCTGGTGTTCCTGGGTGAGCCGGGCCACGGCCACGGCCTCCCGGGCGTGACCGACGGCGGCCTCGGCCTCCCCGGCCGCCAGCAGGGCCCTGGCCAGCTGGAAGCGGCACTCCGCCTCGTTGCGGACGTGGTCGCTGGCCCGGGCCCGCTCCAGGGCCCGCCGGTAGAGGCGGGCGGCCGCCGCGTGGTCACCGCCGTACAACAGGCTCTCCGCCTCCGTCATGATCACCCTGATCAGCCACTTCACGTCCTCGCCGCGGGTGAAGACACCGGCCAGCTCCCGGCACCGCGCTCCGATGGCGGCCAGGTCCACGTGCCGGCCGGGGTCCTGGACCTCGACCTGGAGCAGGACGGTGCCGCGCCGCGCGACCAGGGACCGGTCACCGGTGGACGCCGCCAGCGCCACCGACCGTCGCGCGTGGCCACGGGCCGACGCGAAGTCCCCCAACTGCACGTCGATTTGGGCCAGCATGGCGAGGGCGAAGAGCACCACGAGGAAGGGCCGCGGGCCGTCGGCCGGCCGGGGCGCGGCACCGAAGATCTCCACCGCCTTCAGCAGGTGTTCCCGGGAGCGGCGCAGGGAACCGGGGGACAGGTGTTTCTTGAGGGCGGTTCCCGCCGCGTAGTACGCCATGCCGACCACGCTCTCCCCGCAGTGGGCCAGGGCGGCCGGGACCAGCGCGGTGGCCGCCCGCGCCAGCCGGCCCAGGGGCAGTACCTCCTCGAAGCAGGGCACGAGGACCAGCACGTCGACGGCCAGGGCCACCGACTCCGCGTCGCCGCTGACCGCCGCCTGCTCGACGACGGCGGTGAGCTCGGGCAGCACGCGGCGGATCCACAGCATCGCCTCGCGCCCGCTGCCGACCTGCACGCCCACGGTCCGGCGCGGGTGCAGGTCGGCGGTCAGCGGGCCGGCCAGCGGCTGGGAGGCCACGACGGCCGCCACCACCCCGGCGCACAGGAAGTCCACCGCGTTGCGCACCGTTTCGCGGCGTTCGGATGCGGACAGCCCGGTGCGGGCCTTCTCCCGCGCGTACGCCCCGACCAGGTCGTGGAAGTGGTACCGGCCCGGCGCGCCCGCCTCCAGGAGCGCGGCGTCGACCAGCGCCTCCAGCGTGCGCTCCGCGTCCTGCTCCGGTACCCGGAGGACCGCCGCGGCCGCCTGGACGCCGAACTCGGAGAAGTGCGGGATGGACAGGGCCAGGAGCGCTCCGGCGTGCGGGGCGGAAAGCTGTGCGAACGACATCTCGAACACCGCCTCGACCGTCGTATCGCCCACCCGCAACTCCCTGAGCAGCCGGGCCTGGTCCGAGACCCGCTCCAGCAGCGCGGCGACGCTCCACGCGGGACGTGCCGCCAGCCGCGCGCCCGCCGCCCGCAGCGCGAGCGGCAGGGTGCCGCAGGTCGCCGCCAGCGCCGCGACGGCCTCCGGCTCCTCCTCGATCCGCCGGGCCCCCGCGATCCTGCCGAGGAGTTCCACGGCTTCGTCTGCGCCCAGCCCCTTCAGCGGCACGGTGACCGTCGCCGGCATCGCGGTCAGGGAACGGCCCGTGACGAGCACGGCGCACCGGCCCGCGCCCGGCAGCAGCGGTTCGACCTGCGCCGCCGTCGTGGCGTTGTCGAGCACGACCAGGACGGCCCGCCGCGAGAGCAGGGTGCGGAAGAGCGCCGCGCGATCGGCCAAGGACACCGGTATCCGCTCGCCGGGCACGCCCAGCGCCGTCAGGAAACCCGCCAGGATCCCGGCCGGTTCGCCCGGCGTGCCGTCGGGGGCGCGCAGGCTCGCGTACAACTGCCCGTCCGGGTAGGACCCGGCGACCGCGTGCGCGGCCCGCAGGGCCAGGGCCGTCTTGCCGACTCCGCCCATGCCCGTGATGACGGCCACGGCGTGCGGGCCGCCCGCGGTCAGCGCGGCGACCAGTGCGGCCACCTGCTCGTGACGTCCTGTGAAGTCTGAGGGGATCGGCGGCAGTTGGGCCGGCTCCCGCGTCCCGGAAGCGTCCGGCGGCGCGGCGGCGCCCCCGCCCCCGCCGCCGGCCGTCGGCAGGAGGAGAGTCCGGTCTCCCGCCAGGATCGCGGCGTGCAGCCCGCGCAGGGCGGGGCCGGTGTCGATGCCCAGGTCGTCGGCGAGCACCCGGCGGGCGCGGTCGTACGCCGACAGCGCTTCGGCGCCGCGCCCCGACCGGTACAGGGCCAGCATCAGCGCACCGTGCAGTTGCTCCCGGTACGGGTACGCCTTGAGGGCCTGCTCGATGTCGGGCACCGCCTCCGCATGACGTCCGCACGCCAGCAGCAGCTCCAGGCGCAGCTCCAGCGCGGACGCGCGCTGCTCGCCCAGCGCGCGGCGCCAGTCCTGTGCGAACGGCCCGGGCAGTCCGGCCAGCGCGGGGCCCTGCCACATCCCGAGCGCCTCCTCGAGACAGGCGCTCGCCGCCTCGGGGGCGCCCGCCTCGGCGTGGCGCCGGGCCTGCGCGGTGAGCCGGCCGAAGCGCACGGCGTCCACCTGCTCCCCGGGCAGCCGGAGCACGTACCCGTCGGCCGCGGTCGCGATGAGCGCGTCCCGCCCCTCGCCGCCCCCCGGCTCCGCGCCCTCCTCGCGCTCCAGGTGCGTGCGCAGCCGGTGGACGTAGTTGACGACGACCCGCCGGGCGGAGGCCGGCGGGTCGTCGTCGTAGAGGCCGTTGACCAGTTCGTCGACCGTCACCATCGACCCCGCGCTCAGCGCCAGCGCCGCCAGTACGGCCTGCGGCCCGGGAGCGCCGGGCCGGCTGGCGTCCCCCCGGGCCGAGACGTACCGGACGGGCCCCAGTAAACGGATGCGAACCGCCCCGCCCACCGGCACCTCTGACCTCTTCACCCGCACGTCCCCCGTACGCCGACCTTCCGAATCCTGTGGATCTTCTGCCGGGTGATCATAGGCTGACGGCCGGCCGAAGTCAGAGCCCGTGTGCCCGCACCTGTACAAGGCCCCCACCTGTACGGATCAGGTATCGGGCGGCGTCGGGGCGGCAGATGGAGGAGTCCGGGTTCACGACCCGGGACGAGGCCGGCACGTGGTCGACGGACATCTGCGACGAGAAGAAGAGCGCTCCCCCCGGGTGAACGGCGGCCGGCCACGGGCGGCGTTCCCGCCGGCACCCCGTCGGGTCGTCGAGGAGCGACGGGATCGCCGTGCTTCCGGCGTACGGCCGCCGGTCTCGTCGCGGAGGCGTTCCCGGGCGATTCCGTGGGTCGCTCGCCGCGGCGGCCCCGTCGTCCCGTATCCGGCCGGAAAGAGCTCCGGCGGGGGGCGGGGTGCTGGGCGTGGCGCGGGGCCGGCTGTAGCGTGCGCAGCGTTTCGCACCGGGACGGCCATACCCTCCAACTCCTTTACCGCACAACCTTGTTGATTGACTCCGTTCCCCGACAGGAAAGGACGGTCGAGCGATGAGACCACTGAGAAGGCCGGAGCGGCCGCGAAGACGGCGCGGGCGCCTCGGCCGGCTGCTCGGCGCCGTGGTGGCGGCCGTCGCGGCCCTGGCCGCCGTGGGCGCCGCGCCGGGCCCCGCGGCCGCGGACCGGCAGGTCCGCGCCACCGTCTTCGGCTCCTCCATCGCCGCCGCCCGCAACTACGACGGGCGCCTGGAGCTCTTCGGCACCAACAGCGGGGACGCGGTCTTCCACCGCTACCAGGGCCGCCCCGGGACCGCGTGGACGCCGTGGTACCAGTTCGACGGCGGACTGCGCGCCGTGGCCGCCGAGACCAACGCCGACGGCCGCATGGAGTTGTTCGGCGTCAACGGCGCCGGCAACATCTACCACCGTTGGCAGACCCCGGCCACCGGCACACCGTGGTCGAACTGGGAGCAGTTCGACGGCAACCTCACGTCGATCGCCGCCGCCCGCAACGCGGACGGCCGGCTGGAGATCTTCGGCAGCAACGCCGCCGGCAACGTCTTCCACCGCTGGCAGACCGCCATCGGCGGCCCCTGGTCGGCCTGGGAACAACTGGACGGCCTGGTGACGCAGGTCGCCGCCGAGACCAACGCCGACGGCCGCATCGAGCTGTTCGGCGTCAACAGTAACGGCGCGGTCTTCCACAAGTGGCAGACGGTGCTGGGCGGACTGTGGTCCCCCTGGGAGCAGCTGGACGGCACCCTCACCTCCATCGCCGCCGCCCGCAACGCCAACGGCCGGCTGGAGATCTTCGGCACCAACGGTGCCGACCAGATCTTCCACCGGGCGCAGACCGCGATCGGCGGCCCGTGGTCGGGCTGGCAGCAGATGGACGGCCTGCTGACCCAGGTCGCCGCCGAGACCAACGCCGACGGCCGCGTCGAACTCTTCGGCGTCAACCGCGGCGGCACCCCGTACCACCGCTGGCAGACGGCCATCGGCGGCCCGTGGTCGGGCTGGGAGCAGTTCGACGGCCTGCTGAGGCCCTGACGACCGTCACTTCCGCGCAGCGTGCCGCCGGGGCGAGGTCCTCGGCGGCACGTGTCCGCCCGGTGGCGGCGCGGCCCCGGCGCCGTGGTGGGCGAGCACCTCTCGGCCGTTCGCCCGCGGGGCGGGGTGTCGCCCGTGCCGCACCCCCGCGCTCACGCACCGCCGGACGCGAGGTCTCCGGCCGCGAGCAGGCGACGGAGGCGGCGGACCTCCTCGACGAGCCGGGGGACGTCCCGGCGGGCGTGGGAGATGAAGTCGGCGTTCTCGTCCCACCGTTCGTCCGCCACGTCCACGTACCGCGGCCGCTGGACCAGCGCGGCCGCCACGATCGTGCCGTGATCGAAGCCGGGCCGGCGTTCCCCGCGCCCGGTGTCGGGGGCCGTGCTGACGGCGACGAGACACATGGCGGCATCGTCGTCGAGCTGCCGTACGTGCCAGGGCCCGGGGGTCGCGGCCGCGACGCGTTCCTCGATCGCGGTCAGTTCCTCGTCGGTGAGTGCGCCGGGGTCACTCATCAGGTCGCCGTCCTCTCGTGCACGAGCAAGCCATGTCGTCCGACAGGTAACCAGAGGGCGTCGTCGGCGTCCGCGGCCGGGAGGCCGTCCGCGTCATCATGACGGGACGACGAAGCGGAGCGGTAGGGGATCGCCTGCCGGGGGAACAACAGGGCGTTCTGCTCCGTGTCGACGACGACCTCGACGACGTTGTGGTCGAGTACGGCACCGACGTCGTCCAGCCCGTTCGCGCTGATACCTCACCGAGCGCCCACAGCCTGCGAGTGGGTACCGCATCCGGATACTTCCTCCCTTGACTGGACCCGGCAAGATCCAGTACTACTTCATTATGAAGCACGTAACTAACTGTGAAGAGCTCGCCCGCGACACGGACGAGCTGCTCTATGACCCCCAAGTCCGCAGGGCCATGGCCGAGTTCGCGGCAGGGGGCGACACGCTCCGCTTGGAGGCGGCGGCCGCCGCACGTGCCGCGCACAAATCCGTCGAGCGGCTCAGCACGCACGGTTCCGAAGGCCGCGGCCTCAGCACAGGAGCGGTCGACGTCCTCGTCAGGCTGTGCACCCTCGGCGAGACCGGGGCCAATCCGGGCGACCTCGCCCGCTCCGCCGGCATGACTCCCCGCAACGCCACCGGCCTGGTCGACACGCTCGAACGCGAAGGGCTCGTGCGGCGCGACCCCGACCCGGGCGATCGGCGATCCGTCGTCGTCCGCATCACCCCCGCCGGCCTGGCGTGGCTGGACGCGTTCCGAGCGCCGACGCAGCGGGCGATGGCGGCGCTGTTCCACGGATTCACCGACACCGAACTCCGCCGGCTCCGACACCTGTGCCTACGGCTCGTTCAGAACCAGCAGCGCATTTCCGCCCACCTCACCGCCACCCAGGAGACTACGCCCGCATGACCACAGCCACGACGCGCGCCACCGTCCGGGCCTACCACCAAGCACGGTTCCGCGGCGACGTCCCCGCCGCGGCCCGAACGCTCGGCCGGCCCTTCCGCTTCCAAAGCCCCCTGCTGACCTCGGACAGCCCGCACGACCACCTCAGCGGCCTGGACACGTTCCTGGGCATCGTGACCGGCGTCGACCTGATCAGCGAACTGTACGGCGAGGCGGAAGCCACCCTGGTCTACGACGTCCACACCGCGGTCCCGGCCATCGGAACCCAGCGCACCGCCGAACACTTCCACCTCGTCAACGGCCACATTGAAACCATCCGCCTGATCTTCGACGCCACCCCCTGGCACGCCGTCATGCAGGCAGCCGCCCCGTCCTGACGCCAAACACCTCCTGGCATCCCGACGGCGCCGGCCATCAGCGATCGACCGCGAGAACGGGCGAAGCCGTGCTCGACCGGCGCACGTCCCACAGCGAGGGCGCGCCGCGCTCGCGGTCTATCTCCTCGTGCAGTCCACGGGTGCCTCCCCGCCTTCACTCCCGGCCGGTCTCGTCCTCGTCGACACCTACCACGTCACCCCGGACGACGAGGACCGGCCGTGGCTGCCGGCCATGCCCGCCCGCCCGGCCCTCGAACCGGGCGAGCGGTTCGACGCCGTGGTGGACGACACCTCCCTGGCGGCCCTGGGCGCCTACAGCCGCCCGGCCCGAGGCTGGACCCCGGAACCCATGCCGATTCCCACCCTGTTGATCCGCGCCACCCGGTCCCCGTCACCGGGCAGGGGCCGGCGGCAGACCTCCTGGCCCGCTCCGTGCACGACCGCCGATGTCCTCGGCGACCACCGGAGCGTCATCGAGGAGGAGGCACGTACCACCGCCGGAGCGATCAGCGCCTGGCTCACGGGGCCGGGTCACGCGTGACGACAGACGGTTCCGGCGGTGCGGAAGATTCTTGCCGCACACCTCTTCCGTCACTACATGCTCAACGGTCCCGCACGTGCCGCAGCGCGTGATTGCCGTACTCGACACCGGTCTACCGGCATGGCATAGTCGTTTAAGATGCATCTTGTTGGACAGAATGCGGCTTTACCGAACGTGCACGCCCAGGAAGTCGGACACATCCCGGCGTTAGGGAGCACGGTTTGCCTGTTTTAAGAAGGCGCTTGATCTCGCCCGAGGGGCGCATCTGGGATGCGGACGAAATCGTGGCCCGCGTATTAGGTGCCACCGAACTCCTCGCGCGCCGCGGTATCGGACCCGGTTCGCGGGTGATGCTGAGCGGGGCCAATTCCCAGGAATGGGTCGTCGATCTGCTCGCGCTCATTCACCTTGACGCCTCGGTGGTCCTGGCCGATCACCGAGCCACCCCGGCACAGCGATCGCAGATCAGCGCTCGGGCGCGCGTGGTGCTCGAAATGGGCGACGGGACGGGCGGCATCGCGGCGCCGCGGCCCGTATCGAACACGGCGGCCGTGCCCGATGTCGCGGCCTGGGCGCGGCGCCGGGACGCCGCGATCTCGTGGTCGTCGGGTACGACGGGCAGCCCCAAGGGCATTGTCCGCTCCGGTCGTTCGATCCTGGACAACCTCGCGCTCAGCGCGGAACGCATGGGATACCGGCCTGACGACGTCTTCCTGCCCGTCCTGCCGTACTCCCACCAGTACGGTCTGTCGCTGGTCCTCTGCTGGTGGCTGGGCGGAGGCACGCTGGTGGTCCACGGACCGACGACGCGCCTGGACCGTGCGCTCGCGGTCGGCGTGGATCACGGCCTCTCCATCGTGGACGCGGTCCCGTCGACCTATTACAGCCTGCTCAATCTGCTCGACCGTCGTCCCGCTCTCGCGAACGCGCTGGAGACGGTACGAGCCTGGTGCGTGGGCGGCGCGCCGCTGGGGCGCGGCCTGGCGGCGCGGTTCCACGCCCGCATGGGCCGGCACCTGCTCGACGGCTATGGGGCCACCGAGGTGGGAAACATCGCGCTGGCGCCCCCTGCCGATCCGGTCGGGTGCGGCACGCCGCTGCCCGGCGTGGTCGTCGAAGTCCACGACGACCACGGCAGGCCGCTTCCGAGCGGCCGGCTCGGCGAGCTCGTCGTGCGCAGCGACGGCCTGATGACCGGTCACCTGGGCGACGACGGCGAGATCGTCCCGGTTCCCGGCCCCGTCCACCGCACCGGCGACATCGGCCTGCTCGACGACGCGGGCCGCGTGTTCCCGGTCGGGCGCAAGCGCGCCGTGCACCGTGGCGGCCACACACTCTATCCCGATCACCTCGCCGAGCGGGCCGAATCGGCCGGCGCGCGGACGGAGGTCGTCGCCGTTCCGGACGAACGTCTGGGCTGCCGTCTGGTGTTCGTGATCGCGGACCCGGACGGTCACGGGCCTGCGCACTGGAAACGGGTGCTGCGGTCCGTGCTCGCCCGCTACGAGCAGCCCGACCACATCATCGTGCTTCCCGCGTTGCCTCTGACGAGCACGGGGAAGACCGACCTGGCCGTTCTGGAGAAGATCGCCATGACCTCGCTGCCCGTGTCGCACCACACGACCACCGACGTCACCGCGGCCGGCCCGGCCGTCGGCGCGCCCGACTACCGCATCCCCTTCGCCGCTCGCGTCGATGCGCTGCGCGCAGTGCGCCGGTATGTGGCCGACAACGAAGACGCGGTGATGAGGATCCTCACGGAGATCTCGCCCCACCGCACCGCCGGTGCGGAGATCCGTTCCTTCCTCGGCACCCTCGACGGAGCGGAGGAGGAGATCCGCCGGGTCCGGCCCGGCCGCGTGCCCCAGGCCGCGGTCTTCATGCCCTCCAACATCCCGCTCTATTCCTACGCGCTTTACCTGCTTGTGGCGTCCCTTTACAGCGACCGCATCGTCTTCCGGCCGTCCTCCGACATAAAAAGTCAGATCCAGCGATTACATGCCCTGCTGGCGCCGGTTCACGGCTTGCCCATCGAGATCTTCGAACTCAGCCAGCGCAAGTTCGTGACCGGGCCGGTCCGCGAGGCGGACCTCACCGTCTTCACCGGAAGTCACTCCAACGCCGAGACCGTCCGTGAAAGGCTGGAGGAAGACCAGCTCTTCCTCTTCTTCGGCCGTGGAATCAACCCCTTTGTGATCGCGCCCGACGCCGACCTCGCGCACGCCGTACACGACGTCACGAGGATACGGCTCTACAATTCGGGCCAGGACTGTTTCGGCCCCGACGTCGTGTTCGCGCCGCAGGGCCGCACCGAGGAATTCATCGACCTGCTGTCGGCTGAACTGGCTTCGCTGCGTTTCGGGCAGAACAGCGACCCTGCCGTCCACTATGGTCCGATCCACTATGACTCGGCGCTGGTGAACTGCTCGGACTACCTGGTGCGTCATGTGAGCCGCATCCGGCACGGCGGGTGCATCGATCTGCGGTCCCGCAGGATCGAACCGACCGTGCTGCTGTGGGGCTTCGACGACAAGATCCCCCTCGCCGAGATGTTCGCCCCGGTGTTCAACGTCGTGGCCTACCCCAGTGCGAGGCGGTTGCGTGAACGGTTGTCCAGCCCCTACTTCAGCGAACGCGCGCTGGGAGCGATGGTCTACGGAAACGATCCGGAGACCGTGAAAGTCCTGTCCGAGCGTCACCAGACCTGTGTCGACCACACGCTGCTCGACGCCGAGGACGGCAACCGCCCGTTCGGCGGATTCGGGATGAGGGCGAACTATCTTTCCTACGGCGGCGAGCGGCACGCCGAACCCCTGCTCATGTCGCAGGCCGTGGCGCGGAATCTCCCAACGGCCGCCCCGGCCGCGGTGGGTGGGAAGTGACCCGGGTGAGCAAACGCTACGCCGACGCCTGGTCCGCGATCGTCGACCTGCTGGTGGCGCACGAGGTGGACACCTGCTTCGGGCTGCCCGGTGACGATCTGGAGTTGCTCCGCGCCCTCGACGCCGCCGGACTGGACCTCGTGCCGTGCCGTGACCAGCGCAACGCGGTATACATGGCGACGGGTTACGCGCTGCAGTCGGGCCGGCTCGCGGTGTGCGCACTGGGCAAAGGGCCGGCTGTCACGCACGCGGCCACGGGTCTGCTCGAGGCGCGGGAGTCCGGTGCCCCGGTCCTCGTGCTCGCCGCCGGCGTGGCCGAACGGCGCCGGGGCAGCGGTGCGTTCCAGGAACTCGACCAGGTCGCCGCGACGGCGCCACTCGTGCGGTGGGCGCACCGGGTGGGTCATCCCGACCGGGTCGTCCCCGCGACGGTCACGGCGCTGACCCGAGCCGCGGGGCCGCCGTCCGGACCCGTGTACCTGGAGATACCCGACGACGTCCGTACCGCGGAGATCCTCGTCACCGGAGTGCGGCCGACACGGCCCGAACCACTGGTCCCCGAGTCCGCACCCGTCACGCCGGGACCGGCACTGGCGGTGATCCGCGCGAGCCGGCGTCCGGTGGTGCTGGTGGGCGGCGGAATGCGGCACCGCAACGACGACGGGGTGGTCGAGCGCTTCGCCGAACGTCTGGGCGCGGCGCTCTTCACCACCGCGTCCGGCCGCGGTGCCGTCGACGAGCGCCACCCCTTGTTCTGCGGCGTGGCCGGCCTCTACGCCGCGGCCCCCGCCCGTGAGGTGTGGTCGTCCTGTGACCTGGTGGTGTCGCTCGCCGGGCGACTCGAGGAGACCGTCGTCGAAGGCGGAACGCCGTGGCCCCCGGTCCCGGTGGTGCAGGTCAACATCGATCCGGGCGGGCTGTCGGCCGAGTTCCCGGGCCCGCGCGTGCTCGGGGACGCCCGGCACGCCGTGCTCGGCTGGGCGCGGGCGCTGGACGAGGACGGCAAGGCCGAGCACGCGGACGCGACCGAGGCGTGGACGCACGAGATCGCCGCCGCCCGCGAGGCCATGTCGCTCGAAGTGGAAGCGGAACTGGCCCGCGCGGCGGCGCTGCCGGGGATCCGCATCGCCGAGCTGCTCGCCGCGCTCGATGCCACCGCCGGCGAGCCCCGCGTGCTCGTCCAGGAGAACGGGCTGCAGGACATGTGGTCCTACGGCTTCCCCTTCCGCGTCGGGGGCGGGTCCATCGTGCCGTCGGAGCAGACCCCGTTGGGCTTCGGGGCGGCCGCGGCCATCGGGGTCAAGCGGGCCGCCCCGGACCACGAGGTCACCGCGTTCGTCGGGGACGGGGCGTTCCTCGCGGCCCGCGCGGACATCGCCGTCACCGCTCCGGCTCACGGCGGCGTGCTGTACGTGGTGCTGTGCAACGGCGGCTACGGCTGGCTGGACGCCCAACGCGCCCGCCTCGGCCTCGACGCCGAACGCCACCCCTTCACCCGCCCGGGCGCGCCACCGCCCGTGGTGGACGGGCCGGACATCCACTGTCACGTGCTGCGCGACAAAGCCGCGCTGACCGATGAGATTCTCGCCGCGCGGCGGTTCTGCTCACGGGGAGGCACGGCTGTGCTCATGGTGCCGGTCGCCCCCGATGACGTCCTTCCGGCCCTCCGCGACGCCGGGGTGGTTCCCCAGTGACGGAGCGAGCCGGCGCCGGGCGTGGCCGGGGCCGTCGCCGGGTGATGGTCACCGGGTACGGGGCGGTGACGCCGCTGGGTCACAGCGTCGACGAGACATGGGCGGCGATGCTGGCCGGGCGCAGCGGCATCGACACCGTGGACGCGATCGACGTGACCGGTCTCGGGGTCCGGATCGGCGGCCAGGTCCGCGGGTTCACCCCCGGCCGCTACATGCCCCCGACGGTCAGCCGTCGCGCCGACCCGTACGCGCAGTACGCCCTCGCCGCGGCGCTGGAGGCCTGCGAGCATGCCGGACTCGTCGTCGACGACCGCCTGGCGCCACGGGTCGCCGTGATCATCGGCAGTGGCTACGGCCCGGTGGGGTCGATCTACCGCGCCGCGAACACGCTGCGCGACAAAGGGCCGCGGGCCATCAGCCCGTTCACCCAGGTCACGACCGCCATGGACAGCGCTGTCGGCGAGATCAGCATGCGTCTCGGCACGCAGGGGCCCAGCCGTGCCCAGAGCACGGCGTGCGCCAGCGGCGCCGACGCGGTGGGCGCGGGAATGCGCATGATCAGCCATGGGGAGGCCGACATCGTCCTCGCCGGCGGCGCCGACGCCTGCGTCACCGCCGTCGACCTCGCGGGCAGCGGCAACGCCCGCGCGCTGTCCCGGCGCAACGACGCCCCGACCGCGGCATGCCGGCCGTTCGACGCGCGCCGCGACGGGTTCGTGATGAGCGAGGGAGCCGCCGTGGTGGTGTTGGAGGCCGCCGAGGCGGCCGACAGGCGAGGGGCGACGGTCATGGCCGAACTCACGGGTTACGGAGCGAGTTCCGACGCCCATCACTGGACCGCCCCGCATCCGGAGGGGCGGGGCGCGTGCCTTGCCGTCGAGGCAGCGCTGCGCGACGCGGGGATCACGGGGGCGGACGTGGACTACGTCAACGCGCACGGCACCGGAACGCTGCTGAACGACGCCACCGAAACGGCCGTCCTGCGCAAGGTGCTGGGCGATCGTGTCACCCACATCCCGGTCAGCTCCACCAAGTCCATGACCGGGCACATGATCGGTGCCGCCGGAGCGGTCGAGCTCGTGGTGTCGATCCAGACCCTCCGCACGGGTGACGTCCCGCCGACGATCAACTGCGACGAGCCGATCGACCCTGACATCAACTTCGTGCCGCACCGGACACAGCACCACGAGCGTATGCGGATCGCTCTCAGCAACTCGTTCGGCTTCGGCGGCCACAATGCCGCTCTCGTGGTCCGAGCGGTATGAGGTTCCGTCACGTGAACCGTCTTCCGGAAGCGGCCCCGAGCCCCGCCACCGTCACCCGCAGTGGGCCGCTGACCTGGGTCCAGCAGTGGCACTGGTTCGAGCGCACCATTCCCTCGGCACGGCGGGTGAACCCGACGCCGCTCGCCGACCACTGCCACGTCCCGCCCTCGGCAACCCTCGCCGATGTCCACGCGGCGCTCACGTCCCTCACCGCCCGCCACGAGGCGCTGCGCACCTCTGTCGACCCGCTCCGCCCGGTACAGCACGTCCACCGCGCGGACTGGGCCCCGTTGCCGGTCGACCACGTCGACGTTCCCGGCGTCGACGCCGACACCCTGGAAGCCGCCACAGCGGCGCTGGCCGCCCGCCCGATCGATCCCGAGCGGAATCCGCCCTGGCAGGCCAGGGTGCTGCTCAAGGCGGGAAAACCGTGTGCGGTGGTGGTGGCCGCACATCACGTGGTGATCGACGGATGGGGGCTGGCGGTACTGATCGACCAACTGCACGGCCGACTGCGCGGCGACGACCCGCCGGTGGAGCCAACCCCGCACCCGCTCGACACGCTCGCCGCCCAGCCCCCGGACCGCGCCCGCGCAGCGGAGCGCGAGTGGCTCACGCGCCTGGCGAGCAACCCGACGGGCCTGCTGGCCCCGTTCGGCGGGACCGGCGACGGCGCCGGGCGCCACCGCCTCCAGTACTGCTCGGCGGGTGCGTACGAGGACCTCGACCGCGTCGCCCGGCGATATCGGGCCAGCCCGGAAGCCGTTGTGCTCGCAGCACTGGCCCACGACGTCGCCACCCGCACCGGCGAACACCGGTTCCTCGCGTCCGTGGTGGTCTCCAACCGAGCCCGGGCCGCTCTGCGGAACAGCATCGGCGTCCGGGCCCTGACGGTCCCGGTACAGATCGCACTCCGCCCGGGCGCGGGGTTCGGCGAGGTGGTCGACTCGGTCACCGCCGCCTGCGCCTCCGCCTACCGGCACGGTCAGTGGCGCCCGGCGGAACTGGTGGCCGCCCAGGCACGCATGGACCGTGGCCGCGGCGTCGTGACCGTACCCACCATCGAATACAACTGCTACTCGTGGCCGCGCGACTACCTGGTCCCCGCGCGGAACACTCCGCCGGACGGGCCCGCCACCTGGATCAGCAGCGCGCCCGACGAGCCCTGCGACACGCTCTACGTCGACCTCGCCCTCGACGCGCGGGTCGTGACCCTCGACGTCACCGTCGGGGATCACCTGCTCGACGCCGAGCAGGCCGTGGCGTTGCCCGCCCGTCTGTGCGGTTTCCTGCGCGCGGTCGCCGACGGTGCCGAGTGCCCGGTTCCGGCACGCCCGCTCACACCGGCGGCCTCCGGATGGTGGCGCGCCCCGCAGGGGTGGACGTGCTTGACCAAGGTCGAAGACGTGTTACGCCGCCATCCCGGAGTGCTCGACGTGACGGTGGCGCCCAGCGGGGACGCCGCGGGAGAAGGGGACGCCGCGGGAGAGGGCGACGAACCACATCTGGTCGCGCACGCCCGCACCGCCTCTGGTGTCACCCCGGGCGACTTGCACCGCCACGTCCTGGACCACCTCGGCGAAGTGCCCGGTCTCGTGGCCCCGGGCCGCTACGTCCTGTCCCCGGCCGGCCTCGGATCCGGCCGGCCGTCCGACCGGTCCCGCACCGCCACCTGCGGCACGGGAACCCCGCGGGTGCCGTCGCGCCCGCCCGCGACGGGCGCCGAACGGGCTCTGGCCGCGGCCGTGGCCGCTGTCGCACCCGATGGTCCGCCGGTCGGCGCCCTGTACAGCCCTGATGCCGTGGACATGAACCGTTGCCTCGCCGACCACGGAGTCACCCTGGTCGCCATTCCCCGTCTGCTGGCGCTGCTCCACCAGTCCGGCTTCACCGGGATCGCGTCGGACGAACTGGCCGGAACCGCCTCGCTCGGCCACCTCGCCGCAGCCCTGGAGCCCTTACCGCCCCGCGCCCAACATGGAGGAGAAGCCTCGCCGTGACCGCGTCCCGCAGCACCGCACCGTCCGTGGACCGCCTGGCCCCGTGGGGCTTCGCCGCCTTCGTCGAGGCGAACACGCACGACACGGCATACCGCCCGCCGGTGGTGGACGGTCCCGTCGGGCCGACCATCGTCCGCAACGGCCGCGAACTGGTGAACTTCGCCAGCATCAGCTTCCTCGATCTGGAGCGCCACGTCCCGGTACGGCGTCATTTCGCCGAGGGCGCGCTCGCCCACGGCCTGAGCACCAGCGGATCCAGGATGACCCAGGGGATCTGCCGCCCGCACCAGGCGCTGGAGGAGACGATCGCCCGCCACACCGGCAAGGAGCAGGCCATCAGCTTCGCCACGGGGCTCCTGGCCAACATCGGGTTCGTCCACGCCATGAGCAGCTCCGCGCACTTCGACGCCGGGATCGAAGTCCGCAATCGCGACACCGTCTTCGTCGTCGACCGCGACGTCCACTGGAGCATCTGGAAAGGCGTCGAGGGACTCGACTACGGCCGCAACGTCCACGCGTTCCGGCACAACGACGTCTCCGACCTGACACGCATCCTGAACCGGACCCGGGCCCGCAAGACCGTGGTGATCGCCGAGAGCATCTATTCGGCCGACGGCACCATGGGGCCGATCGTGGAGATTCTCGACGAGTGCGACCGGCACGGCGCCATCAGCATGATCGACGATGCGAACGGCTTCATGGTCTACGGGCCCGAGCACCGCCCGTACGCGCGGGAAGCGGCCGCGATCCGGGAGCGAGCCGACTTCGTCATGGTGTCGCTGTCGAAAGCCGTCGGTCTGGAAGGCGGCGCGATCGCCGGACCGGCGGTGGCCATCGACGCCTTCGAACTGCTCTCCGGCACCTCGATGTTCACGGCCGCCATCCAGCCGCCCACCGCCTACGCCGCCGAGCGCACGATCGACGTCCTCGCGGGCAAACCGGAAATCGTCGACGACTACCTGGCGCACGCCGACCGCCTTCGCCGGCAGATGCACGAGGCCGGCACGCCGACGACGCCGACCGAGTCGTACATGCTCTCGGTGCCGATCGGGAACGACGCCGCCGCCCTGCAGATGAGGGAGTGGTTCGTCGAGGACGGCTACCTCGTACCGGTCTTCTCCTACCCGGCCGTCGCACGGAACGAGGCGCTCCTGCGCCTGTTCCCGCACGCGGGCCACACCGAGGAGCAGATGGACGGCTTCCTGCGCACCCTCCTCGCCTACCGACGGCGCCTCGGGCTCTGACATCGACCCCGTCCTCAGAAGGAGGTACCCGTGGTGAACACCACCGACATCCTCGACGCCCTCGCCAAGATCGTCGAAGAGGTCACCGGCATCGACTCCGCCCAGGTGACCACCGAGAAGTCCTTCACCGACGACCTCGACATCGACTCCCTCTCGATGGTGGAGATCACCGTGCAGCTCGAGGACAGCTTCGAGGTGAAGATCCCCGACGATCAAGCCGCGGAGCTGAGGACCGTCGGCGACGTGGTGGGCTACGTCGCCGACCACCACAGGGCCGGGCGACCGTGAGCGTCCTGGACCGCTTCCGGCTCGACGGTCGCGTCGCCGTCGTCACCGGCGCCTCCTCGGGGCTGGGGATCGCCTTCGCCACCGCGGTGGCCGAGGCCGGCGCCGACGTCGTGCTCGGGGCGCGGCGCGTCGAGAGGCTGGAGGCCGTGCGCACGGCCGTCGAGAAGCTCGGCCGCCGGGCCGTCGCCGTGCGTACCGACGTCGCCAAGCCGGAGGACTGCCGGGCGCTGGTCGACGCGGCTGTGCACGCGTTCGGCCGGGTGGACATTCTTGTCAACAACGCCGGTATCAGCAGTGAACAACCCGCGGCGGAGGAGACACCGGAACAGTTCCGCGAGGTCATCGACATCAATCTCAACGGCTCCTACTGGATGGCCCAGGCCGCGGGTGCGGTGATGCAGCCCGGCAGCGCCATCGTCAACGTGTCGAGCATCCTCGCGCTGGTCACCGGCGGTCTGCCGCAGGCCGCCTACTCGGCGTCGAAGGCCGGGATCCTCGGGCTCACCCGCGATCTCGCCCAGCAGTGGACCCCCGGCAAGGGCATCCGCGTGAACGCCCTCGCGCCGGGCCTCTTCACCTCCGCGATGACCGACGGCTATGCCGAGGGTTACCTGGAGGCGATGATGCCGCGGGTGCTCTCGGGCCGCATCGGGCAGCCCGAGGAGCTCGCCGCGGCTCTGGTCTTCCTCGTCTCCGACGCGGCGTCCTACATCACCGGCGCCACCCTGACGGTGGACGGCGGCACGCACATCGCCTAGGGCAGCCCGATCGCCAGCGGGGAAGCACCCCGCGGCGGCGAGCTCCGTCGGCCGAGCAGCACGTCCCAACGGAATCCGCGAGTGGATGCGTTCATGTTGTTGATCAGTGAGCGATGGGGTCATGTCCGCCCCGGTGCAGCCGGGCGCGACCACGCCGGCGGTGACGTCGCAGGCCCGGAGCCGGATCCGGCGGGCCATTCGCACGGGACCGGTCCACGCGGCGGCCCGGGGAGCCGGCCGTGACGACGGAACCGACCGCCCGTTCCCTTCGGCGCGAACCGCTCGGCGATCCCCAGCTGCGCCGCCTGGTCGTGGGCCAGGGGCTGGCGGCCGTGGTCGATGCGCTGTTCATCGTATGGCTCACGCTCTTCGTGCTGGAGCTGTCGGAACCCGGCGTCGCCACGGGGCTCGTGCTCGTGGCCGTGGCGCTGCCGCGGGCGGCGCTCCTGCTTCCCGCGGGAGTGCTGGTCGACCGCCTCGGTCCCGCCCGCGTCATGGCGGGCGCCTCCTGGCTCCGGGTCGCCGTCCTGCTCGCCCTCGGCGCCCTGGTCACCTTCACCTCGCCATCGGTGACGACGGTCGCGCTGCCCGGCGGGCTGCTCGGCGCCGCCGACGCCGCGTACTTCCCGGGGGCCCTGGCGTTGCTGCCCGCCATCGTGCCGACGGAGAAGCTCTCCCGGGTCAACGCGCTGGTGCAGGGCGCGGAGTCGGGGGGCGATCTGGTCGGCCCGGCAGTGGCCGCCGGAGCCATCGCCGCGGTCGGCTTCGGTGCGACGCTCGGCGGGATAACGGCGTTGGCCGCATTGGCCGCCGTCGCCCTCGGCACGCTCGTCCGCGTGGTACGACGTGGCGAAGGTGCCGGGGACGACGCCGGTCCGGACGCCGTCGGCGACGAGCGGCTCAGCAGTGCACGTGCCCTCGGCGCGGGCTTGGGATACGCCTGGCATGAACCGCTGGTGCGAGGAATGCTGGCGGCTGTCGCCCTGATCAACCTTGCGGTCGTGGGCCCCGTGCTCGTGGGTGGCGCGGTGCTCGCCGATCAACGCCTCGGTGGCGCGGGGTCCCTGGGCGTCGTGCTCTCCGGCTTCGGCGTCGGCTCACTGGCCGGCTCGCTCATGGCCGGGTGGCGGCCGCCGGCCCGGCGCGGCTGGACCGTGGTCGGCGGAGTCGCGGCGATCGGCGCGGGCATGGCCGGACTCGCCGCCGTCACCCAGGTCGTCGCCGCCACGGCGGTCGTCTCACTCATCGGCATCGGGTCCGCGTTTCTCGGCGTGGTCGTCGTGGCCACTCTGCAGGAGCGAGTGCCTGAGCGACTGCTGGGCCGGGTCATGAGCCTCGTCGTGCTGGCAACGGTGGCGTTGGACCCGTTCTCCTACGTGGTCGCCGGCGCCCTGCTCCCGTTCGGCACGACGACGCTGTTCCTGATCTGTGGCAGCGCCGTCCTGGCATGCGCCGGCCTCGTCGCCGCGAGCCCGGCGATCCGCTCCCTGCGCTGACCGTGTCGATCGCGGCGCGCGGACCCCGCCGGGCTTCGGCGGGGAGCCCCTCGGCGAGGGGCGGATGCTCGTCGTGCGGCCTCGCAGGCGAAGGCGTGCCAGGCCGCACGTCGGGTCGGGGTGACCGGTTACGGTACGCCGGTGACGAGTCGCCATGATGCGGCTGTGGAGATCCTCCGGGGTCTATCGGGTCCTGAAGCGGCGGTGGAGGTTTCGTGCCACGTATACGCCCGGGCCGCCGAAGCCGACGATGTCGGCGCGTCCCTCGCCGGTGATGTCGGCGAGGAAGCGGGGGTGGCGGTCGACCCGCCAGGCGCCGGCGTCGTCGTGGTACCCGAACCCGCGGCACACCAGCTGAGCCCGCTCGAACCGGCCGTCGCCGCAGCTGTGCGACACCCACACCCCCTCGTCGCCGAAGCCGACGATGTCCGGGTTGCCGTCGCCGGTGACGTCGGCGAGGAAGCGGAGGTGCCTCTTGCTCGTCCAGCCCTGGGCGGGCCCGAAGTCGTTCAGGACGAGCTTGGCGGGCTCGAACGTGCCGTCGCCGCGCCCGCGTGAGACGACCACGCCCTGCGGGCCGAACCCGACGATGTCCACTGCTCCGTCACCGGTGGTCCTGAGCAGGAACCGCGGGTGCTCCTCGACCGAACTCCACCCCTGATCGACCCCGAAGTCGCCCAGGACGTAGAGGGGTTCGGGGAACGTGCCGTCCTCGTCCTGGAGTGACACCCAGACACCGTCGTCATGGAAGCCGACAATGTCGGCGCGTCCGTCACCGGTGGTCTCGGCGAGGAAGCGGGGATGCCTGTCGGCCAGCCAGCCACCCGCTTCTTCGTCGTGGCCGAACGCCCGGAGAACCGGCTCGTCGGTCAGCGGTGCGAACGAGCCGTCCTCGTCCTGGAGGGACACCCACACACCGTCGTCGTGGAAGCCGACGACATCGAGCCTGCCATCGCCGGTGGTGTCGACGAGGAAGCGAGGGTGCTGGTCGGCCAGCCAGCCGCCGGCCTGGTCGCCGTGGCCGAACGCTTTGACGACGGGCTCACCGCCCGGGGGCGGATACGTTCCGTCCTCTGCTCGAGGGTGCACCCGGACGCCATCGGCGGACAGCACGACGATGTCGGGCCTGCCGTCGCCCGTCATGTCCGCGAGGGTCCACAGGTCCGCGGGACTCGGGGAGGGCGCGGGTGGGTGCAGGACGCGCTCGTCGTCGTCGAATGTGCCGTCACCTTGGCTGGACGACGTCACCACGCCCTTCGCGGGCTTGAGCCCGACGATGTCCGCCCGTCCGGATCCCGTGATGTCGGTGAGAAACCGCGCACCGAGCCCGGCCCACCAGGTGGGCTGCCCGCTGGGAGAGCGGTTGGCTCCGCCGCTTTTCCAGCCGCCGGCGTCCTGGTCGCTTCCGAACCGCTGAAGGACCAGCAGCATGTCGCTGAAGGAGGGCGCTGCTCCGGGTGCCGGCCGCAGCGCGCCGGAGGGAGCCAGCCGCCAGGACTGGCGACTGTTCCAGTGGCTCAGGGACGACCAGCGCAGCACCTGGTCGCTGGTGCGCTCGGGCTCGGCCGGGACGAGGCGCCACCGCTGGTTCCGAGCGCTGTCGTCGTACGCACGCAGGACGATCCGGGTGTCGCCCGGGCCGGGGTCGTCGAGGTCGAGGACCGCGTCATCGGTCGCGCTCTCGATGAAGTGGAGGCCCGCTTCCCCTTCGACGGGGACAAGGCGCCACTGCTGGGCCTGGTTGTTGCCGGCGGCGGCGTTCGCCTGGCGGACGCCGCGGTCTGCGGCGGCGGGGTTGTCGAACACCTTGCCGCTGACCGCGTTGCGGATCACATATGTCTGCTCGTCCCGCGCGGGCTGCACGGGGATGAACTGCCACTCCTCCGGGCTCGGGCCGTCGTCGGGGACGTCGCGGACGACGAGCGCCCCGTCCGCGGCCGGCGCGGCCTTGGCGGCGAGGGCCTTCCCCGTGGCGGCGTTGACGATCTGAAGCTTCACTTCTTCCGTGGGCACGGGCATCGGTCTGCCTCTTCCAGGCGGTTGGGGCATGAGCTCGGGACGAGGGCGGCGCGGCAGTGGCCGCCGGTCATGTGAAGACGTGGTGGTAGGGGACGCTCCACTCGTTGGGTAGCCGCGGGTAGAAGGTGTTGATGACCGTCCCGGTGAAGTCTCCGCCCCAGTTGTAGGTGAGGCGCACTTCGCTGTCGGCCGCCACCGCGTGGTCCTTGAACCCGAGGATGGCGTCGGGGTGGGTGATCGGCACGAACGTGATCCCGCCCCACGGCGTCACCGTGACGACCCACAGCTGGCTGTCCTCGGGCGCGCCGTTCTTCCCGCGCCACTTGTCGCCCACCTTGTCGGGCAGGCCCACCTGGACGGTGTCGGCCGTGCTCTGGGGAGCCTCCTGGTGGACGGTGATGCGCCTGCGCTGCGGCTTGGGCGCGCCGTCGTCGCCGCGGCCGTCGTCGGCCTGGCTCACTCCCGCGGGTTGGGGCGAGACCTGGCCCGCGGCGCTCTCGATGAAGTACAGCGGTCGCTGTCCGAAGAAGCCGGCGGGGGTGATGTACCAGAGGTGGCCCTTCGCCTCCTTGGTGGCCGGGTCGAGCGCGGTGGCCAGTTTGACCCCCTTGTCGTGGCTCGCCTCGGCCAGCTCGGTCGGCCGGAGGTAGCCGCCGTTGAAGGCGTGGACGAGCATGACCGGACGATTTTCGACCAGTGCCGCCACGATCGCGTTGTCGTAGCTGTTCACCGCCACCGGCCCGCCGACCACCAGGTTCGACATGACCGTGCGTTCTTGGGTGTACATCGCGGAAACCTCACCTGTTCTGAATGGGAGAACAACGGGTCGGACGCTCGGTGCAGTGGCCTGTCGCGCGGTATCTCCGCATACTCGACCGCATTCGATGGAAACGGCTCCAAAACCGATTGGACACCTCGTCCGCAGCGGCGGTCAAGGCCGCGGAATCGACAGGAAAGAAGATTCCGGAAGTCTTCGATCGGGCAATCGTCAGGTCCCAAGTTACCTTATATCTCAGGCGAGTTGTGATAGTGCCCGAGCCCTGTCACTCGATTGAGCACATAATAAGGAGACACCCTTCCCGGGAGTGCGGAGCCCGTGCTAGCTTCGCGTTTCGGAACGTACGCATGGCCTCGCTTGCATTTCACCGGGCAGTATTCGGCCAGATTAGTCGAGGGCGGGAAATGTCTTCCAACGCGTACAACCTGGATCGGGCCAAGCGCCAGCCGCTGACGAAGAAGAACCTGCGGGAGCTCAACATCGAGCAGACCTGGCAGGCCATCCTGAACGACCCCAACCTGGTCTACGTCGACGACTACGGTGTGCGGCACAAGCCCGTCGGTTTCTCCGTGAACAAGTCGAGCTTCGGCGCCTTCCCCGGCTCCGCCTTCCAGCTGGGATGGATCGCCTACATGAACCTGGGGGAGCCGCTGATCGAGGAACGGTGCGATATCGGCCAGCCCCCGCCCGACACGTTCTCCTCGCGCGCCTACGTCAACCGCAGCCAGGCGTCTGCGATGACCTTCACCGACTCGGTCGATTTCACCGTGTCGAACGGGATCACGTGGTCGCTCCAGGGGACGGCCCAGCTCACCTTCGGCGGCAGCGTCAGCGCGCAGCTGCAGTTGCAGTTGCAGAACACGCTCCGGATGGACCTCCAGGCGCAGCTTCAGACACAGCTCCAGAACGAGGTGGCGGCCAGGAACACCAACACGGCCACCAACAAGAACAGCAAGGACAACGTCGGAGTGGACAACGCCAACGGCACCGAGATGGGCATGCGGAACGCGATGACGAACTCCGCGGCGAATACGATGACGCACTCGGTGGGCTTCAATACCACGGGCACCGCCACCGGCACCGCGACGCTCAACGCACAGCTGATGCTGGGCATCACGGCCTCCGTCGGCGGCTCCCTGAACACCAGCTGGACCTCGCGATCGCAGATTTCCGGCCAGGTCCCGCCGAGCTCCCGTGTGCAGACGATCGCCACGCAGCGGCGTTGCCGCAAGCAGTACTGCTACGAGATCCCGGTGACCTTCTCCGGGCTGATCGCGGTGAAGTACGACGTGCCGGTGGCGGTCCTCTCTCCCCCTCAGTCCGGGGACCATCCCGGCCTCGACCGGGTGGTCGCCCGCCCCATCGGCGACCTCGACCTGGCGGGCGGCGGCTTCCGCATGATGGGGCTGGCCGAGGTCGTCTCCGCCCTGGAGGTCCACCACACGATGTTCGACGGCGAGAGCCTGACCGACAGCCAACGGGCACTGCACAAGCAGTCTTGACCGGGCGAACGACGACGACCAGGGGTGACGACCATGGTGTTCGGCAACATCTTCGACTTCGCGGGCAAAGGCGCGGGGCTTTTCTCGGTGACCACCGATGGCGACAAGCCGCAGCCGGGGGCGGGTGTCGACTTCGAAGACGCCGGCGACGACACGTACGACGACACGAGCACGAGCCTGTTCAACAGCGCCATCCACGGGGCTTCCTCCCGGGCGAAGGTCGTGCGGGAGACGTCGCCCGAAGCGCGGGCCGTCCTGGGCTTCCTCGGCTCCTTCATCCGGACCACCCAGGCGTCAGCCGATGCGCAGTCCGAGTACGCCAAGGATTCCGGCTCGGTGTCCACGGCGGCGGCCGCCGGCATGCGGGCATCGAGCACGACGGTGACGGGGCACCCCGACCTTCAGAAGAATCAGGACCTGGGGGACAAGCCGAAGAGCGATTACCCCAAGGCCCCCAAGGCCCCCGAAGCGCCCAAGGCACCCGAAGCCCAGGCGCCCAAGGCGACCGCCGAGAAACCGTCCCGTTTCGAGTCCGAGTAAGGCCGGAGGGCCGAGGGGTCAGGGGCGAGGTCGCCCCTGACCCCTCCTGTGTCACGCAGGGAGCAGCTGCCACTGTCGGCCTCGGGGGTCACCCTCCGCCTCGTCCTGCTTGATCACCGCGCGGGCGTTGGTGTCGACTCGCAGGAGCAGACCGCTGTTCCGGTTCGCGATCTCGTACACCCGCGGGGTGCCGGTCACCGGTCCCATGGGGATCAGCCTCCACTGCTGGTGGTGTGCGTCAGCACCCTCGTAGGCGCGCTGCGCGACCACCGCCCCGGCCGCCTCCTGCGCTCCGACGACCTCCAGGACCTTGCCGCTGCGCACGTTCTCGATCCTGTACAGGACGTCGCCGTTCTCCTGACCTGCCGCGACCAGCCGCCACCGCTGGTGATCCCTGGCGGCGGCGAGCAACTGGTGGACCTCGGCCCCGTCCTTGGTGGACTCGCGCAGAACCCCCATCCGCAACCGGCTCCGGATGTTGGCCCAGGAGACCACCGTGCCCGTATCGGGCAGCCCGGCCATCCTCGCCGACGCGACCTTCCGGACCCGATGGTTGTGTTGGTCGGCGATGTAGAGGGTGTCGACGCAGTCCACAGCGAGCCCGAACGGGTACTGCAACTGGGCGGCGGTGGCAGGGCCGCCGTCACCGCTGAAGGTGCCAGCCCCCGCACCGGCGTATGTGCTGATCTTCCCGTCGGTCGTGACCTTCCGCACCCGGTGGTTGTTGACGTCGGCGATGTAGAGGGAGCCGGTGCTGTCCACCGCCACCCCCGCCGGGTAGTTCAACTGGGCGGCGGTGGCGGGGCCGCCGTCACCGCCGAAGGTCCCGGCACCCGCACCGGCGTACGTGCTGATCTTCCCGTCAGCCGTGACCTTCCGCACCCGTTGGTTGTATCGGTCGGCGATGTAGACGGTGCCGGTGCTGTCCACCGCCACCGCCGCCGGGTACTGCAACTGGGCGGCGGTGGCCAGGCCGCCGTCACCGCCGAAGGTCCCGGCACCCGTGCCCGCGTATGTGCTGATCTTCCCGTCGGTCGTGACCTTCCGCACTCGATGGTTGTGTTGGTCGGCGATGTAGAGGGAGCCGGTGCTGTCCACCGCCACCCCCAACGGGTACTGCAACTGGGCGGCGGTGGCGGGGCCGCCGTCACCGCCGAAGGTCCCGGCACCCGTGCCCGCGTATGTGCTGATCTTCCCGTCGGTCGTGACCTTCCGCACCCGGTGGTTGTGTTGGTCGGCGATGTAGACGGCGCCGGTGCCGTCCACCGCCACCCCTACCGGGTACTGCAACTGGGCGGCGGTGGCGGGGCCGCCGTCACCGCCGAAGGTCCCAGCGCCTGCCCCTGCGAACGTGCTGATCGGAGGGTCGGAGTGCTCGCCGTCTGTGGTTGCCGCGTGGGCAGTGCTCATCGTCATCCCCTTCACCGTTCACCGACCGCCCACTACGGACGGTTTTCGATTGATTGCAAAAAGCCATGAGAGTACTGGGGTTGCGAGGGCGAGGAGAGCCGTGGCGGCGGCGAGCGCTGGGCGAAGGGGGTGCCGGGCTTCCCCGGCACCCCGCCCGCCGCCCCGACGAGGGGCACGCCCGGCGGGCCCGCCGTGTGACACCGGCATCGCCCACGGTGGCGACTGGTGTCCACCGGACACGGCCGGCCGCTGATCCGTCAGCTGGGCCGGCGGATGTCAGGGCGCGGTCGCGTATCCCGCTGCCTGCCGGCCGAACATCTGGGCGATGTGCCAGACCGCGTGGTCCGTACCGTGGAAGAACACGTCCAGGCGTCCGTCGGCGTTGGCCTCCACGACGGGTTCGCCGCCGACGTTCTGCGCGATCCGCTCGTGGGCGCTCCAGTCGGCGCCGTTGACGATGGTCTGCTCGTTGACCCAGAGGTGGCCGCCGCCCCAGTGGAAGGCGGCGAGCCGGGCGTCGGCGGCCCTGGCGACGGCCGGGTTTCCGGTGAGGGTGCCTCCGAGGCTGGTCAGTTTGTCCCAGCCGTTGTAGTCGTCGGTCTGCGGCAGGTGCCACAGGGCGTTGTCGGTGCCGCGGAAGAACACCTCCAGGCGCCCGTCGGCGTTGGTGCCGACGACCGGGTCGCCGCCGATGTCCTGCGCGATGCTCACCGGGCTGTCCCAGCTGTTGCTGTTGGCGTCCCGCTGCCGGACGACCCACAGGTGACCGTCGGTGCCGCGGAAGAACACCTGGAGCCTGCCACGGGCGTCCGTCGCCACGGCCGGGTCGCCGGACATGGATCCGCCCAGGCCGGCCGGGCCGGTCCAGTTTCCGTAGCCGGACTTGGTGGTCTCCCACACGTGCCACAGAGCGCCGTCGGTGCCCCGGAAGAACGCCTCCGGACGTCCGTCGGCGTCCAGCCCGGGGACCGGGTCGCCCGCGATATGAGTGGCCAGCGTCGCCCCGGCGCCGTAGGTCCCGTTGATGACCGTCTGCCAGGGGTGCTCGAGGTCGCCTTCGCTGTTCCGGAAGAACAGCCCGATGCGCCGCGCGGCCGTCCGCAGCGCGGAGGGATCGCCGGACAGGATGCCGCTGCCCAGGTTCTCCCAGTCGGACCAACCGCCCCACGTCTGCTGATGGCTGGTCGACAGCGCGTTGTCGGCACGGTTCCTGACAAACACCTCCAGGCGGCCGTCCGACGAGGGCGCCACCGCCGGATTGCCGGTCAGCTGCCCGCCGAGCGAGGCCACCGTGCCCCAGGTCATGCCCGGAGTCGAAGGAATCGTCATGCTCTTCCCCCCTGCTCGCCCCGGCTCTTCAAACCGGGGGAATGTCCCCATCTGTATGGGATGAGTTGTCCTCTGTTGCCGTATGCGGGCCCAGCACCGCTCTATGGCGGTGCGTCAGGCCGCGTCCCGACTGCTCCGAGGTCCTGGCTCCCGTCGCTGGGCCCTGGCCCACCTCACGGCGGGCCGGCCCGGCCAAGCCGTCGGCCTGCTCATCGCCTTGGGCGAACGCGCCGAACGTCTCGGCGGCGTACGCGTGGAGCCCGAATCATCCGGGACCCCCTCGCCCGTGCTCTCATCGACGCCGGCCGGCCCGATCGCGCTGCCCGCCTCCCGCACGACCGCATCGCCGGCCGCCGCCAACACGTCTACGAAGACCTTCTCCTCGCCCCATGCCCACCCCACCCCCTTGTCTCCGGCCGGCGCCCCGACGCGGTGGCGGCCGCCGGCCGTCGGTCACAAGTGCCGCGACTTCTCGCTGCCGTCCGGCCGGATGGTGGCCCTCCCTGACGGAACGGTCCGCGGCTCCCTCCGGCAGGCGGGCGACGCCCGGTAACCGCCCTTGCCTCGACCGTCCACGGAGCGGCGGGGCCCCCGGGCGGTCAGACCAGTGGGATTTCGAGGCAGGAGGGGTCGTCGGCCGGTGATGAGACGGTGATGGTGGCGCCGAGCTTGTTGGCGTCGCTGTAGAAGGGGTCCCTGGCGTCCAGGACGAGCATCAGCCGGTGCCCGGCCGGGACGGTGTAGCCGGTGGCCTGGAGCAGGATGTCGACGGTCGCCGGCCGGCCGATGGCGGCGTCGGCATCCGTGAACGGCGCGTGCGTGATGATGTGCGCCTTCCCGGTGTCGTCGACGTCGAAGAGGTGCGCCACGAACGTCATCTGCGGGGAGCTCGCGGTGTACGTCAGCCGGAGCCGTGGGATGCCGCGGAGCGTTGCCGCGCCGGGCGTCGGCGTGCTCACCCACACGCCGGCGTCGGCGCGGTCGATGTCACCGGTGGGGTACTCCTTGGGGCGTCCCTTCATCTCCTCGACGCCGGTCTGAATGATCTTGTCGGCGACGATGGCGGGGGTGTCGGTGCCAGTCCGGAAAGTCAGGCTCCACCCGGTTCCGGGCTTGTCCGTCAGCGCGCCGTCGCCCGTGTCCTGGACCGCGCCGGTCAGGTACAGCGGCTCGGGACGTCCGGTGAAGGCATCCCAGGTCTCCGCATCGTCCAAGGGGCCTTTCCACATCAGGTGACCGGACACCTGCCCTTCGGTGTCGCTGGCGTCGGGCTCCCCTTTGAGGTGGTGGGCCAGCCAGCGGTGCGCGCCCTCCCAGATCCGGTTGGGCAGCCCGATCGTGCCGGCTGTCTCGGGGCCGGAGTGGTCGCCGATCGACAGGGTGATGTGCTTCGGTCCGGTGAGCGCGTTGAATACCTTCAGCGTCTGGTTGGTCGGGAAGAGCGTCTCGTGCCAGGCATGCGCGAAGTACACGGGAATCGCACGGCTGTTGAGAAGGTCCACGTAAGTGTACGGGGACCGCTCGTGGGCCCACTCCAGGGTCTTGGAAACATTCCGGCCGGCCAGCACGTCGGCGAAGATCTCCTGGGTGCGCTCGCTGAGGCGGGCGTTCTTCGCGGCGTCGAACAGCCCCTGCACGGCAGCGGTGTGACGGGTGGAGTTCTCGTAGAACGCCTCGCCCAGGTCCCCCCAGGTGCTCATGGCGACGACCGCCGACACCCGCTCGTCATGGGCGGCGACGAGCTGGCTGATGCCGGAACCGTACGAGTCGCCGAGGAAGCCGGCCTTGGTGAACGTGCCGCCCGACTGCTCGATGAGGTAGCCGAGTGCCAGGGAGCCGTCGGAGACGTCCTCGGGCCCCGCGACCTCGACCTCTCCCTCGGACCGGCCGAAGCCGCGTGCGGTGTAGGCCAGAATGTTGTAACCCTCCAGCGCGAAGAGGGTGGCCTGGACGGCGTAGACCCACCAGCCGACGTCGGTCCACGGCGAGGGCATGACGATCAGCGGCCGGGACTCGCCGGGCGGGTGCTTCCACAGCGCGCCGTCCAGCCCGGCCCCTCCGGCCCCGGGCACCGTCACCCGGCTGAAGCGGACCAGCCGGCGGGCTGCCGTGACCTCCTCGGCGCGAAGGGGCGCCGGCCCGATGGTGTCGCCCGACTCCAGCGCGTCGACGAACCGCGTCAGTAACGCCTCGTCCAGCTCCGGGTAGAGACTCACCGGCTGGGCCGGGTTCTCCCGGCCTTCGTCCGACGGCGCATTCGCTGCGTTCACAACCGCTCCCCATTCCATGGTTGCCGCCCTGCGCCGGCCGACCGGGGCCAAGGCGGCTCCGTCGCCGCATCTGTCAATGGAGCTGGTCTGCGGATTCACCGTAGGGGGTCGACAAGCCACGCTGCCAGCAGGTGAATTGCGTGGGGTTGTGCTTCCGGCCAATGCCGGTGGCAGACCTCGCGGCAGGGACCTCGCGGGCCTCCCCTTCGGGCGACGGCCGGTCCGGGCGGAGCGTCGGGCAGCCCGTTCGGCACATGGGACGCCATGTGGTACCGACTGCCACAACTGTTGTGGCGCATTACTCATCGCGAACGCTTGTGCGTCATTGTCCCCGTTCCTTGGGGCCGTTTGAATGCACAGCGGCCCGCTGTCACGGCTCGGGGATGGACGGGTGAGGACAGTGCGCGCCAGGTGATGAGCGGCTCTTGCCTCTCACCGCGTCGGCGCCTCAATTCCACTGCCGAATAGGCTCGCCGCCCCAGCCGCATGCGAACTCGGCGTCCCTCTACGCGGACACCACCTGCGGTGGAGGCTGGGCCCTCGCGGGCGTCGGCGCCACGTGGGACGCGACGGGCGTGACGGCACTCGCCGTACGCTTCGGCTCGACAGGAGCGGCACACTCCTGATCCGTCGCCACCGCCCGGTGACGCCCACCCGCTGGGCCCGGACACGACGGGGGTGGGCCGGACGGTTCCCGCGTGGTCTCGGCGTCACGAAGTCGGCCCGCCCCAGGTGCGCGTGATGCGCGGTACGGGCGTCGCGGGCGGTGTCCCGACGCCGAGATGACGCTCGCCCCGAGATGGCGGGCCCTACGAGTCGGCACAGGTCGGCTCGTCCACCCCGAGGCCGCGGCTTTGGCCGTGAACCTTTGCCGAAGCTAAGGTATGCCGCCGTACTCGGCGGATCGCTCCCCGGAGAGGGTGGGAATGGGGCTCATGGATGTGGACCACGCGGAGCTGGTCGTCGCGGCGCAGGCCGGTGACGACCGGGCGCGCGAGAAACTGATCGCCGCATACCTGCCGTTGGTCTACAACATCGTCGGGCGAGCGCTGAGCGGGCATGCCGACGTCGACGACGTCGTCCAGGAAACGCTGCTGCGCGCGGTGCGGGACCTTCCCGGCCTGCGGACTCCGGAAAGCTTCCGGTCCTGGCTGGTGTCGATCACGCTCCGCCAGATCAACACCCACTGGCAGCGGCAACGCACTCTCGCCGGCCGGACCACGGTCATCGACGAGGCGCTCCGGACACCGCACGCCGGCACCGCACTCGAGGACGCGACGATCTTGCGTCTGCGCCTATCGGACGAGCGCCGCCGGGTGGCCGAAGCCGGCCGGTGGCTCGACCCGGACCATCGGGTGCTGTTGGCGCTGTGGTGGCAGGAGTGCGCCGGCTTGCTGAGCCGCCACGACATCGCCGACGCGACGGGGCTCAGCGCCGCCCACGCGGGAGTACGCCTGCAACGCATGCGCGAGCAACTGGAACTGAGCCGGACGATCGTCGCCGCGCTGGAGGCGGACCCGCGCTGTCCGCGGCTGAACGAGACCGTCGCCGGCTGGGACGGTCTCCCCGCATCCGTGTGGCGCAAGCGGATCGCGCGGCACACCCGCGACTGCCCCGTCTGCACGGCGACGACGACGGAACGGGTTCCGGCCGAGCTGCTGCTCCTCCACCTCACGCCGCTGGCCGTCCCGGCCACACTCGTCGCGGCGCTGGCCGCCAAGGGCCTGCTGTCCGGTACGGCCGCGAGCGCCGCCGGGTCGGCCACGGCACACGCCACCGTCGGCACGGCGAAGGCGACGGCGGGAGGCGGTCCGCACGGCTCGCTGCTGGGCAAACTGCAGGTGGTGACCGCTCATCCGATGGCGAGCCTGGCCACCGGCGCGGTGCTCGTCGCCGGAGCCGCCACCTACGCGGCCTGGCCCGACCCGGCGCCTCGGGTGCCGGCCGTCGTCGCCGCTCCCGCGGTCGGCACTCCCACGCCGATCCCGTCGCGTACCGCCCCGTCGGCCACTCCGTCCCCGACGCCGTCCTCGACGCCGTCCCCCACGGTGAGTCCGTCAGCCGCCGCAGGCGCCGTTCCACTCGGCGCGCAGTCGCTGGAGTCCGTGGACCAACCCGGCCTGTTCGTCACGTATGCCGGCGACTTCGCGACGATCGGCGGCCGAACCCCCGCGTCCGGCGGCGCGCGGGCACGGCAACGGGTCACCTTCACGGTCACCAGGGGGCTGGCCGACAACCGGTGCGTCACCTTCCGCGCCGCGGACGGCCGGTACCTGCGCCATCAATACCTGCGGCTCCGCCTGAGCGCCGACGACGGCAGCGAACTGTTCCGTGAAGACGCCACCTTCTGTCCACGCCCCGGGGCGGCATCCGGGTCGGTGACCCTGCACGCCCACAACTATCCCGGATCCGTCCTCCGCCACCGCGACGGGGGCATCTGGCTCGACGGCTCCGACGGCAGCCGGGCCTTCACCGGCCAGGCCTCCTTCATCGTGCGCGGGGCCCGGGCCTGACAACCGCTCGTCGAGCATTCCGGGCCGTGAGGTCGCTCGGCGACGGCCGGTGATCCCGCGGCGCCCTCCCGCCCCCCACCTGTCCCATCCGGCGGTGAGCCGAGTGCCGCGCCGCCCCGCCCAGGGGGACGACCGGACGGCGGGGCCCGTGGTAACGCTTTCCGGCTGCGAGATGCATCACTGAGCAATCGCGCGGGACGGCGCGACTTTTCCGTTACGAGGCCGCGCGTTCGAAAGCCTCCACTTCAGGGGGTGCCCTTCCCGCCGTCCACGATGAGGTGCCGGCGTGACAGGGCTCCCGACTTCCCGCTTGACGGATCCCCTGAAGAAAGCCGCTCACATGACGCGACACACCCACGAACATCGGGCGCCCCGCGCCCCCCGACGAGAGTCGAAGCACCGGCTCCGCAGGACCCTGACGACAGGACTGGCGGCCGCGGCGGTGGTGGCCGGTGCCGTCACGCTCCTGCCCGGCTCCGCCGGGGCCGCGACCCTGGGCACCCAGGCGGCCCCCTCGGGCAGGTACTTCGGCACGGCCGTGGCCGCCGGGAGACTCGGAGACCCGGCGTACTCCACGATCCTCGACCGGGAGTTCAACATGATCACCCCGGAGAACGAGATGAAGTGGGACGCCACCGAACCCTCCCGCGGCACCTTCACCTTCGGCCCGGCCGACCGGATCGCCGGTCGCGCCACCGCGCACGGGCAGCGGATGCGCGGCCACACCCTGGTGTGGCACAGGCAACTGCCCGACTGGGTCAAGTCCCTCACCGACGCCAACGCCCTGCGCAGTGCGATGAGGAACCACATCACCACCGAGATGACCCACTTCAAGGGCAAGGTCTACGCCTGGGACGTGGTCAACGAGGCCTTCGCCGACGGCTCGTCCCGGCACCGCGGTTCGGCGTTCCAGGACGTGCTGGGCGACGGCTTCATCGAGGAAGCGTTCCGTACCGCCCGTGCGGCCGACCCCTCGGCCAAGCTCTGCTACAACGACTACAACATCGAGAACTGGTCGGACGCCAAGACCCAGGGTGTCTACCACATGGTCAAGGACTTCAGGTCCCGCGGGGTCCCCATCGACTGCGTCGGGTTCCAGAGCCACTTCGGAGCGGGCGGCCCGCCGGCGAGCTTCAAGACCACCCTGGCCGGCTTCGCCGCCCTGGGCGTCGACGTCCAGATCACCGAACTGGACATCGCCCAGGCATCACCCACCCCCTACGCGAACACGGTCGCCACCTGCCTGTCCGTGGCCCGGTGCACCGGCATCACGGTGTGGGGCATCCGGGACGGCGACTCCTGGCGCAGGGACGAAAGCCCCCTGCTGTTCGACGACAACGGCAAGCCCAAGCCCGCCTACACCGCCGTCATGAACGCTCTCCGCTCCGGTTCCGGGACCACCCCGCCCGGGCCGGCCGCCGGCACCGGGGAGATCAAGGGCGTGGCCTCCGGCCGCTGCGTCGACATCCCCGACTCCGCCACAGCCAACGGCACGCCCGTGCGACTGTGGGACTGCGGCGGCCGGGCCGGCCAGCGCTGGACCCGCACTGCCGCCAAGCAGTTGAAGACCTACGACGACAAGTGCCTGGACGCCAGGGGCATGGGCACCACCAACGGCACCCCGGTGGTCATCCGGGACTGCAACGGCGGCGCCGACCAGCAGTGGGACATCAACGCCAACGGCACGATCACCGGCGTCCGGTCCGGGCTGTGCCTCGACGCCGTCGGCGCGGCCACCGCGAACGGCACCAGGATCCAGCTGTACGCCTGCGCGTCCGCCGGCAACCAGAAGTGGACCGCCCCCTCCGGGGCGGGCGGCGGCACGTGCGCTCTTCCCGCCACGTACAAGTGGAGTTCGACGGGCGCCCTCGCACAGCCGTCGAACGGGTGGACCGCGGTGAAGGACTTCACCCACGTGATGCACCACGGCAAGCACCTGGTCTACGCGTCGAGCGCGTCGGGAACCTCGTACGGCTCGATGGCGTTCGGCCCCTTCACGAACTGGTCGGACATGGCCTCGGCCCGGCAGACCGGTATGAAGCAGGGCGCGGTGGCGCCCACACTGTTCTACTTCGCGCCCAAGAACATCTGGGTCCTGGCCTACCAGTGGGGTACGTGGCCCTTCGCCTACCGTACGTCGAGCGACCCCACCAAGCCCGACGGCTGGTCCGCGCCCCGGCCGCTGTTCACCGGCGGCATCCCGCGCACCGACTCCCCGACCGGCCCGATCGACCAGACCCTGATCGCCGACGACCGGAACATGTATCTGTTCTTCGCCGGAGACAACGGCAAGATCTACCGGGCGAGCATGCCGATCGGGAACTTCCCGGGTGACTTCGGCTCCTCGTACACGACGGCCATGAGCGACACGCCGGACAACCTTTTCGAGGCGCCGCAGGTCTACAAGGTTCAGGGACAGAACCGGTACCTCATGATCGTCGAAGCCAAGGGCGCGAAGAAGACGCGGTACTTCCGCTCGTTCACGGCCACCGGCCTGAGCGGTCCGTGGACCCCGCAGGCCGGCAGTGAGAGCAACCCCTTCGCGGGCAAGGCCAACAGCGGTGCCACATGGACCGACGACATCAGCCACGGTGACCTGGTCCGCGACAACCCCGACCAGACCATGACCGTCGACCCCTGCCACCTGCGGTTCCTCTACCAGGGCAAGTCCCCCGCCGCGAGCGGCCCCTACGACCGGCTGCCGTACCGCCCGGGTGTCCTCACCCTGCAGCGCTGACCTGCCCGATCCACGGTGAACACGCAAGGAGAACACCTCCCCATGAAGAACCCCACGGGCGGAGGGCGCCGCGGGCGTCACCGCCGTCGCAGGAAAACCGCGACCGGTCTGCTGCTCGGTGTGCCCGCCGCCATCGTGCCGTACCTCCTGTTCACCCAGGAGGGCTCCCAGGCCGCGACGATCGACGGCAATACCTACTACCGGCTCGTCTCCGTGCGCAGCGGCAAGGTGCTGGACGTCAACGCCTACTCCACCGCCGACGGCACCCGCGTCCAGCAGTGGACCGACCGGAACACCGCCAACCAGCAGTGGAAACCGCGGCCCACCGGGGGCGGCTACTACAAGCTCGTGAACCGCAACAGCGGCAAGGTCCTGGGCACGGCGAACGGCTCGACCGCCCCGTCGGCCGCCGTGGAGCAGCAGACCGACAGCTCCTCCGCCGCCCAGGAGTGGCGGATCGACGATGTGAGCGGCTCCGGCGCCGTCACCATCACCTCCCGCAAGAGCGGCCAGGTCCTGGACGTCTCCGGAGGCTCCGCGGCCCAGGGCGCGGCGATCGTCCAGTATCCCGGCAGGGGCGGCACCAACCAGCAGTGGAAGCTGGTGAAGGCGACCGAAGGCCGGGCGGCCGCGGCCGGACCGTACAGGTGGAAGAACGCCCAGGTGGTCGGCGGCGGTTACGTCACCGGGCTGGTGTTCAACCCGCGGGAGAAGGGGCTGCTGTACGCGCGCACCGACATGGGCGGCGCCTACCGCTGGGACACCGCGGCCGAGCAGTGGATCCCGCTCACCGACTGGCTCGGCGAGAAGGACTGGAACCTGCTGGGCATCGACGCGCTGGCCACCGACCCCGTCGACCCCGACCGGCTCTACCTCGCGGCGGGCACCTACACCAACAACTGGGCCGGCAACGGCGCGATCCTGCGCTCGACCGACCGCGGCCGCACCTTCCAGCGCACCGAACTGCCGTTCAAGCTGGGCGGCAACGAGGACGGCCGCGGGGCGGGCGAACGGCTGGCGATCGACCCCTCGGACCACCGCACCCTGCTGCTGGGCACCCGCAAGAACGGCCTGTGGCGCAGCACCGACCACGGGGCGACATGGCGGCAGGTCTCCTCTTTTCCGGTCAAGGACGGGGCGGGCAGCGGTGCGGGCATCTCCTTCGTGACGTACGGCCCGGCCGGCAGCAACACGGTGTACGTCGGCGTCGCCGACAGGTCCGCCTCCCTCTACCGCTCCACCGACGGCGGCACCACCTGGCAGGCCGTCCCCCGGCAGCCCACCGGCCTGATGCCGCAGCACGGCGTGGTCTCCGGTGACGGTTCGCTGTACCTGACGTACACCGACAACCTCGGACCCAACGGCGTGACGGCGGGCTCGGTGTGGAAGTACACCCCGGCGGGCGGGGCGTGGAAGGACATCTCCCCGTCCCAGGGCACCTACGGCTTCTCCGGCCTGGCCGTCGACCCGCGCAAGCCGTCCACGGTGATGGTCACCACCCTCGACCGCTGGTGGCCCGGGGACGAGGTCTACCGCTGCACCGACGGCGGCGCGACATGGAAGGCGCTGGCCGGGAAGTCGGTACGGAACGCCTCCGCCGCTCCGTACATCGGCACCCACACCGGGCACTGGATGACCGCCCTGGCCATCGACCCCTTCGACTCCGGGCACGTGCTGTACGGCACCGGCAACGGCATCTGGCGCAGCAAGGACGCCGACGCCACCGACGGCGGCGGCACCAGCCACTGGACCGTGGGCGCCCGCGGCCTGGAGGAGACCGCGCTGATGGACGCGATCGCCCCGCCCGGCGGTGCCACCGTCATCACCGCCATGGGCGACCAGGGCGGCTTCCGCCACGACGACCTGACCAAGGTGCCCGCCGGGCGCCTGGACAAGCCGATGATGACCAACAGCACCGACATCGACTTCGCTCAGGCCAACCCCTCGATGATGGTCCGCGTCGGCCATGGCGGCGCGCAGGACGGCGCCTACTCCACCGACGGCGGCACCAGCTGGCACGGCTTCGCGTCCGAGCCGGTGGCCGGCGCCCGGGACGGCCGTGTCGCGCTCGCGGCGGACGGCTCCGCCATCGTCTGGACCGAATCCGGCCAGATCCCGTACCGCTCCGCCGACAAGGGCGCCACCTGGTCGAAGGTCCGCGGTCTGGGCACCGACGCCGTGGTCGTCGCCGACCGCTCCTCGGCCACGACGTTCTACTCGCTCACCGGCGGCACGCTGTACGTCAGCACCGACGGCGGAGCGTCCTTCACCGCCCGCGCCACCGGCCTGCCCGCCGGCGGCCGGCTCACGGCCGTCCCCGGCGTCGCCGGGGACCTGTGGATCGCCGGCGGTGACCAGGGGCTGCTGCACTCCACCGACGGCGGGCGCACGTTCACCCCCCTCACCACGGTCGGGTCCGCCTCCGCCCTCGGCTTCGGCAAGGCCGCACCGGGCGCCTCCTACCAGGCCCTGTACATGATCGGCACCGTCAAGGGCGTCAGCGGGGTCTTCCGCTCCACCGACAAGGGCGCCACCTGGCTCCGCGTCAACGACGACGCCCACCAGTGGGGCGGCATCGGCGGCGTCGGCGTCGTCACCGGCGACCCCGACACCTTCGGCCGCGTCTACATCGGCACCAACGGACGCGGCCTCCAGTACGGCGACCCGTCCTGACCCGGCGCCGGAGCGGGTGCGTGTCCGGCCCGTGAGCTGACGCACCGTCAGCGACGGTAAGCGCCCCTCCGACCGATGCGACGTCTCGGTCGGAGGGGCGGCTTCGGGGCAGGGCCCCAGCGCGCCGAGAGCCGGCCGGCCCCCGGCGCCGACGCCGGCCTGCGCCTCGGGTCCACGGGCACGGCTTCGAGCTTCTCCTTCGGGTTCGGCGGGCAGAACGCGGTGCTGCTGTGCACAGCCGGCTGATGACCGTGCCCTCGCCTTCGCGCGGGCCGGTGCGTACAAGCCGCACCCTTTCCCCCGGTCCGTCTCATGCGCGGAGCCGGCCCCGGCACGCCCCGGCGGGGAACGCCGAGGGCGGTCTCGCCCTCGGCGCGGACCGGACCGCGCATGCTCTGATCCCGTGCCCATGGGTCAGGCCGGGGCGCGGTCGGAGGCCGGCCAGACGTAGGGCAGGTCGTCGGGGACGCCCGGGAAGAGCGGGGAGTAGATCTCCCGCGCCTTGCGGACCAGTGCCGACTGGTGGCTGCGGTGGAAGGCCGGGTCCCCCAGCCAGGGCGGCAGCTCGTCGTCGTCGGCGAGTTCGTCCTGGGGGCGCACGGGGGCGCCGGGACGGTGCCGGGAGAAGTCGGTGACCAGGGTGGTGGCGCAGGTGTCGGCGTGCCCCTTCGCCACCCACACCGCGCACACGTCGAGGCCGTAGCGGACCAGGGCTTCCTCGTAACCGGTCCACATGCGCACCGCGGGGTGGTGCCGCCACCCGTAGCCGGGCACGGTCAGGCCGCGCAGCACCTGAAGCGCCTCGACGCGCTGCTTGCCCAGCCGGGGCTGGTCCAGGACCTCGGCGGAGCGGGTGAAGCCGGAGTACGGGAGGAATGTCTGCACGCGGAAATGCCTACCGCACGGGCAGGCCCGTGCCCGCCTTCTTCCCCTGAATTCACGGCCGAGGTGACCGTGGTGGATGAGGAAAGGACGCGCCGGCCGGGGTGGTCCGCGCTGGAGGAGACGGCCCGCCTGGGCGACATGGAGGTCGGGCCGGTCCCCGGATTCACCCGGAACGGGACGGGCCCTCGCCACCACGGGACCGGTGATCCGGAAGCGCGGCCGCGCACGGAACGGGATCGGAGCGGGCCCAGGCCCTGTTCCGGCTCGGCTGCACTGCGGTGTGACCGAGCCTGCCACAGGCGTGCTGACGTATCGGGTCAGGCCTTCTCGGCTGCGCGTTCCTCGTGCTCGTCACCGGCTCTCTGCCGGCCGTCCGGGCGTCGCACGGACGGCCGGGGGAGGAGATCGTGCTCGGCGGACAGGCGCTGCGCCGGTGGACGGGGCGGGAGGTGGCCCGTGTGGGCAGAGCGCTGAAAGCCGCGGCGATGTGCTCTGTGCTGGGTGTCACCCTGGTTGCCGCGGCCGTGGCCACGGCCTGGATGACCGCGGGGGAGCAGAAGACGGACCTTGTACGGGTCCGTACGCCGTCGGGCTCCGTATGCGGTGAGCTTCGCGAGGCATCGACCCAGGACGTGAGCGTATGGGTCATCACGGGTGGCCGCCGCGAGCTGCGGATGCTGCCGGGCGGGGCGGGTACGACGGTCAGGCCCGCCAAGACGTGTGCCCCGCCGTCTTCACACGGAGGATGACGTCCTGACGACCAGACGAGTACGTGGAAGTCGCGGGCGGACCGGTGTGCGACCAGGCCTGCACCAGCTCAGGCACCTCCGTTTTCTGACTGGAGTACCCGGCGCGCGGCCGGCCGGCCGCGCGGTGTCCTCGGTGCCTCCCGGCCGGGCCGGCCCGGTGCCGCCCGCCGGCCCGTCGGCAGGGGAGGCGCGTGCGAGCCGTCACCGGGCGACGGCCGCCTCGGGGTCGCCCGTCGCGGCGGGTGGTGCGGCCGCCGGGCGGGGTGTGCCGAACCAGGTCCGCAGGGCCTCGGCCAGCCGCTCGCCGTCGTCCGGGGCGCCGGCGGCGGCCCAGGCGACGTAGCCGTCCGGCCGGACGAGTGCCGCGGCGGCCGGGAAGTCCGGCAGCGCTTCGGCGGTGACCCGTTCGACGAGGTCCGCCCACGGTGCCGCCGGCGCCTGGTGCGCCGCCGCGGCCCCGGTGGTCAGCAGCAGTCCCCGGCCCGGCCGGAGCAGGGTGCTCACCCGGCTCTCCGCCCCCCGCACCACGAGGTCGAGGTCGGGCATCCGGGTGCCGGCCGGCCCGTCCTGGCCGCCGCCGGGCATCGGGTAGCGGATGTCCAGGCCCGAGACCATGCCGGCGAGGTAGTGGTTGACGTCCTCCATGCGCAGCAGCCGGCTGAAGATCGCCCGCAGGCCGTCGTACTCCTCGGACGGGTTGGTCAGCACCGCCTGGGCACGGGTGTTCTCCACGACGCTCGCGCCGATGGGGTGGCGTTCGGCGTGGTAGCTGTCCAACAGCCCTTCCGGAGCCCAGCCGTTGACGGCGGCGGCCAGCTTCCACCCCAGGTTCATGGCGTCCTGCACCCCGAGGTTGAGCCCCTGCCCGGCGGCGGGCAGATGGACGTGCGCGGCGTCGCCGGCCAGCAACACCCGGCCGCGCCGGTAGTGTTCGGCCTGGTAGGCGGAGTCGGTGAAGCGGGACAGCCAGCGGATCTCGTCGACCTCCACCGCGTCGCCGTAGCGCAGCCGCACCGACGTGTGGACCTCCGCCTCGGTCACCGGGGTGCCGGGGGCGTCCTCGGACCGCCCGTAGATCCCCCAGACCACCCGGTAGAGACCGTTCTGCAGCGGGACCAGCGGCCACGTCATGCCGGTGCGGTGGGCCTTCTCGGAACCGAGCAGGTCACGGATGGACTTCGGGCGGGCTGCTATCGCGTCGGCGCCCTTCTTCAGCGTCACGTCGGCGACGACTCCGGCGAAGGCGGACCGGGTGCCGGGGAAGGCGACGCCCAGTCGCCTGCGGACGGTGCTGCGCCCCCCGTCGCACCCGGCCAAGTAGCGGGCGCGGAACCGTAGGTCGCCCTCGGGTGTCGCGACGACGGCCGTCACGCCGTCGGCGTCCTGCTCGATGCCGGTCAGCTCGTGGGAGCGCAGCACCCGGATGCCGTACCGCTCCGTCAGGGCCTGCTCGAGCACGGCCTCCACCCGGTCCTGCGGGATGATCACCCCGTACGGATGGCGGCTGCCCCAGCCGCGGTAGTGCATCACGGTGGGCAGCCCCGCGAAGTGCGCGTCGGACACCTGGGTCAACGACCGTTCCAGCACGGCGTCGAGGAGGCCCCGCATGTCGAGGACCTCGACCGTACGCGGCTGCAGCCCCAGGGCCTTGGAGTGCTCGTTGGGATCGGCCAGCTTGTCGATCACGACCACGCGCACTCCGGCGAGGGCGAGCTCGTAGGCCAGCGTGAGCCCGGTGGGGCCGCTGCCGACCACCACGACGTCCGTGGACTGTGCTGTGCTCATCATCGGCTCCTCGAAGCGTCGCTGCTAATGCCCGCCCAATACTGCCGAGCACTATATTTCGCGGCCGCCGGGAAACGGCAAGCGAATGTCGTACAACTCGTCCGGAGGGAACGCCGGTTAGGGGTGATAAGGGCACCGGTAGGGGGTTGATCGCGGTCCTCCGGCATCCCTAGCGTGAGCACCGCTCGGCGCATCCCGATTTCCCCGCGCAATTCCCCCGTGGCGCGGGGAAACCGGGATGCGCCGTCGGACGCGCACCGATCCGCCGAGTCGCCGGCTCACGAGCAGCAGGGAAGCGCATGGACACCGATGTGATCGTGGTAGGCGCGGGCGCCACCGGACTGATGGTGGCGACGGAACTCGCGCTGGCCGGCGTCCGGCCACTGGTCCTGGAATCCCGCACCGACCGCGCCGCCGAATCCCGGGCACTCAACCTGCACCCGCGCACCGCGGAGATCCTCGACTGCCGGGGGCTGCTGGAGCCGCTGCTGAAGCACCGGATCTCCCTCGGCACCCCGGCGCACAGCTTCTTCGGGGCGCTCCCCGTCCCGCTGGACTGCCACCCCTGGGGCACCCGCCACCCCTACCAGATCGGGGTGGTCCAGAGCCGCGTGGAGGAGTACCTGGAACGGCGCCTGACCGAGCTCGGCGGCACCGTCTCCCGCGGCCGGGAGGTCACCGGTGTCACCCAGGACGCGGACGGTGTGACCGCGACGGTGTCGGCCGCCGGACGGGAACGCCCGGTCCGGGCCCGCTGGCTGGTGGGCTGCGACGGCGGACGGAGCGCCACGCGCAAGGCGCTGGGCCTCGCGTTCCCCGGCACGGACGGCACCCAGATCTTCGTCGCCGCCGATGTGGTCCTGGCCCGCCCACCGGAGGAGTGGCACGCCGAACTCGCCCCCGACCGGCGCCGGAACCTGCGGCTCCTGCCGGGCAACAGCCTGGCCGGAGTGGTGCCGGTGGCCGGCGGGCGGCTGATGTTCTCCCTGCGCGCCCTGGAGGACGGCGTCCACCGGCTGAGCTTCTCCGGACCCGATGTCCAGCGGGTGCCCCGCTCGGAACCCGTCACCGACACGGAGATCCGCGCCGCCGTCCGGGCCGCCTGCGGCCTGGACGTGGAGCTGAAGGAGATCCGCTGGGCCTCCCGGTTCAGCGACGCCTGCCGCCAAGTGGAGCGGTACCGCACCGGCCGGGTGCTGCTGGCCGGGGACGCCGCGCACATCATCGTCCCCCTGGGCGGCCAGGGCCTCAACCTCGGCCTCCAGGACGGCTTCAACCTGGGCTGGAAACTGGCCGCCACCGTCCACGGCCGGGCCCCCGACGAGCTGCTGGACAGCTACCACGACGAACGCCACCCCGCCGCCGCCCTCCTGCTGCGTGACGCCCGGGCCCAGTTCACGCTGCTGGACGGCGGACCGGAGCTGGGACAGCTCCGGGAGGTCCTGACCGAGCTGCTGGCCCTGCCCGACACCAACCGCCACCTGGCCGGCGTCGTCTCCGGCCTTGGCCTGCGCCACCCCGTACCCGACGGCGAGCACCCGCTCGTCGGGCGCCGCCTGCCCGACCCCGACCTGCGTACGGCGGCCGGCACCGTCCGCTGCCACACCCTGCTGCGCTCCGGCCGGGGCGTCCTCCTCGACCTCGGCGGGGACGGCGCCGACGCCGCCGCGAGCGCCGAGACCGCGGCCGTCGCCGGGCGCTGGGCGGACCGGGTGGACCACCACCGCGCCACCGTCGTCGCCGGACCGGTCGCCGGTCCGGACGCCCGGCGGCTCCTCGTCCGGCCGGACGGCCACGTGTGCTGGGCCGACGACCCACGGCGCCTGGCCGACGCGCTGACCCGCTGGTTCGGTGCGCCGCGCTGAACCGGCGCCCGAACCTCCGCACCTTCCGACACCCGTTCCTCAGAAGGGAAGAACCATGACGTCCACCGCCGCCGAGCAGGCCCCCGAGTACCGCGTGTACAAGGGCTTCCGGGTCAACGACGACATCGTCGCGGACTTCATCGGCGTCCCCGCGGTCATCACCCCGGGCGAGACCATCGAGTTCTCGGTCTTCTACACCAACCGGGGCCGCTACACCTACCCGGACACCGCCCTCAACCTCGTCATCTGGTTCTCCGACCGGGAGGACGTGCGGCGCGAGGACTTCAAGCTGTTCTACAAGGTCAGCCGCGCCGACTGGCAGGAGCAGGACGTCAAGAAGTGCTGGGACCCGCAGTTCCCCGCCGAGGGCGGCGTGCACATCGCGTGCCAGCTCAACGGCCCCGACGGCGGGATCCTCAGCAAGCCCGACGGCACCGTGCCGCTGCCCGAGGCGGAGTCGGTCACGATGCACGTCCGGCTGGCCTTCCGGGAGGGCCTCACCACCGAACACGCAGGCATCTTCGCCCTGCCGGGACTGCTGCACGAGGCCGGTGACGAGTCCATCATCCCGGGCCTGTTCGGCAACGCCTTCGGCCGGCTCCAGCAGGCCAGCTTCCGGCTGGGCGAAGGCCCGGCGTCCCTCTACTGACCCCCGCCCCCGCCCCCCTGCTCCTCGTTCCACCGACCCCCGGCAGCGGAGTACCTCATGACGACGACCGACGCGTGGCGCACACTCAAGAACGGCACGGACGGCGTCGTCCTGGCCGTCGACTACCCGTTCACCGGGCGGCCGGAGGCGGGCTTCTCCGACCTGGCCCCGCTACTCGACACGGAGTACGCCCTCTGGGAGAGCGTGCCCCCGGGCGACGGGGCCGGCGGAGCGGCCCGCGACTACCTGGACCACTGGTACACGGCGGCCGCGGCCGACGGGCGGCCCGTCCGCGCCGTCATGGGCTTCTGCGCGGGCAGCGTGTACGCGGCCGCCCTCGCCGAGCGGCTCGCCGCCGAACGGGGGGAGGCCCCCCGGATCGTCCTCTTCGACCCGGAGTTCCCCGACGCGATCACCGTCTACTGGCAGTTCCACAAGGTGATCGACGGACTCGCCGTGGTCCTGCGGCCCGACGAGGTCACCGCCGCCCAGCAAGCCGGCCGGCGGGTCAGCGAGAAGACCGACGACCTCCGGCTGCTCCGGGAGCGGCTGCTGGAGGTGTTCCGGGAGGCCGCCGCGACCGCCTTCGACCGCGCCGGCCTGGACGCCGTACGCCGCGAGGAGTTCACCGCCACCGTCACCGCGTTCATGTCCTACCTGGTGGCCGCCGCCGGCATCGACGCCCGGGACGGCTGGCCGGCCGCCACCGCGATCAGCTCGGCGACCCCCACCAACGGACTCAACCTGCTCCCCGAGGAGCGGCGGGCCGGACGCGTCGCGCGGGAGATCCGCTTCGACCTCGCCCACGCCGACCTGCTGCGCACGGCGGAGGTCGGCAAGACCGTGGCGGATCTGATCCGCTGAGCCACCACCGCGGGCAGGCCCCGCGGCACGAGAGGACACAGTGATGCGGGCACGCACAGACCCCGTCCCCGGCGGCACGGACGACGCGCCGCGACCGGAACCGGCAACGCGCAAGGAAGAGGCGCTGTGGCTGCTGGACCGGCTGGTCCCCGGCGCGGGCGTCAACAACCTGTCCTTCACCTTCCGGGTGCGGGGCAGCCTGGACCCGGCCGTCCTCCAGGAAGCGGTCACCCTGCTCCTGCGGCGCCACGAAACCCTGCGCACCGTCTTCCGCCCCACCGGCGACGGACTGACCAGGCAGGTCCTCGGCCCCGACGAGGCCACCGCGGACGTGCTGCCCGTCCCCGCCGGAGACGGACCCGACGGCACCCGGCGGACCCTGACCGCCTTCGTCGCGGCGCCGTTCGCCTACGACGGCCGGCCGCTGCTGCGCGTCGGCCACCTGCGCGGCACGGCCGGGGACGCCGAGGATGCCGAGGACGCCGAGGACGTGGTCTGCCTCGTCGTACATCACCTGGTGTTCGACACCATCTCCGCCGGCATCCTCCTCGGCGAACTCGTCTCCGCCTACACCGCGCTGGCCACCGGCCTGCCCCCGGAACCGGAACTCCTGGAACCGGCCCCCGCGCTCCACGAGCCCGAACCCGGGTCCGAGAGCCTCGCCCACTGGCACCGGCAGCTCCAGGGCTTCGACCCCGCCGCACTGGAACTGGCCTACGGCAGACAGGAGGCCGGAGGCGCCACCCTGGCCGGCGACCAGCTCACCGTCACCCTGCCCGACGACGTCCGCGCGGCCGTCACCCGGCTGCGCACCGACCTCCACACCTCCGAGGCCGTCGTCCTCCTCGCGGCCTACGCCCTGCTCCTCGCCCGGCACGGCGGCGGCCCGGACCTGTCCGTCGGCACCATGGTGAACGTCCGCGGCCAGGACGCGCCCCAGGCCGTCGGCTACCACGTCAACGTGGTGCCCCTGAGGATCGCCGTGGACCTCGCCGACGGCTTCCGGAGCCTGGCCGAACGGGCCGCCACGGCCTTCCTCGACGGCATCGCGCACGCCGACGTCCCCGTCGACAGCCTCTACAACGAGGTCACCCGCGACGGCGGCGGATGGCGCAACAGCCTCTTCCGGCACGTCTTCAACTATGTGCCGGGCCTGGGCCTGACCGACTTCCGGATCGCCGGACTCGACGCGTCCCCCCTCGTCGTCGAGGTGCCGTACAGCAAGTTCGACCTCGAATTCTTCGTCATGTCCACCGACGACGAACTCCGGCTGCGCCTCGTCTACAGCTCCGACGTCTTCACCCGGACCGAGGCCGCGGCCCTGCTCGACCGCTACCAGGCGCTGCTGCGCTCACTGGCCGCCGACCCCGACCGGCCCACGGGCGAGGCCGCGCTGTGGAGCGCGCACGACCACGCCGTCATCGGCCGCGGCGGCCCGTCCGCCGGCACACCGCCGGAGCCCGTCCCCGCCGCCGTCCGGCGCACCGCCCTGGCCACACCCGACGCGGTCGCCGTCGAGGACGCCGACACCACCCTGACCTACCGCCGGCTGTGGGAGACGGCCACCGCGGTCGGCGGCGTGCTGCGCGGACACGGCATCGGCCCCGGCGACGTCGTCGCCCTGCTCGCGCCGCGCGGCGCCCCGCTGGCCGCGGCCACCCTCGGCGTCTGGCTCGCCGGCGCCGTCCACCTGCCGCTCGATCCCGACCACCCCGCCCACCGCATCGCCTACCAACTGGCCGACTCCGGCGCCCGGGCGGTGCTGGCCGGACGGCCGGACCGGGTCCCGGCCCCGGAGGGAGTCCCCGTCCTCGACCTGGCCGAAGCGGTCGCCGCCCCGGTCCCGGACGACGAACCGCCGCCTGCCCCCGAACCCGGCGCCCCCGCCTACCTGATCTACACCTCGGGCTCGACCGGCCGGCCCAAGGGGACCCTGGTCTCCCACGGCGGCCTCGCCAACGTCGTCGCCCACTTCGCCGGCGAACTGGCCGCCCGCCCGGGCGAGGGCACGCTGTGGATGACCACCTACAGCTTCGACATCTCCGCCCTCGAACTGCTGCTCCCGCTGGTCACCGGCGGCCGCCTGGTCATCGCCCCGGACGCCGCCCGCTCCGACGGCCGTCTCCTGGCCCGGCTGCTGCGCGACCACCGGGTGGACATCGTCCAGGCCACCCCCACCACCTGGCGGCTGGTGACCGACGCGTGTGCCGAGTCGCTCGCCGGACTCCGCGTGCTGTGCGGCGGCGAACCGCTCCCCCCGGCGCTCGCCCGCCGCCTGACGGCCACCGGCTGCCTGGCACGGAACGTCTACGGACCGACGGAGACCACCATCTGGTCCACCTCCGGCCCCATCCGGGCGGACGGCACCGGCCCGGTGGACGTCGGCCGGCCCATCCGCGACACCCGGGTGTTCATCGCCGACCCCGACGGCCGCGAACTCCCGGTGGGAGTGCGCGGTGAACTGTGCGTCGCCGGCGGAGGCGTCGCCATCGGCTACCACGACCGCCCCGACCTCACCGCGGACCGGTTCCGGGACCACCCCCGCCACGGCCGCCACTACCGCACCGGGGACCTCGCCCGGTGGCGCCCCGACGGCACACTGGAGGTACTCGGCCGGGTCGACCGCCAGGTCAAGCTGCGGGGCAACCGCATCGAACTCGGCGAGGTGGAGAGCACCCTCCTCGCCCACCCCGCCGTACGGGCCGCGGCCGCCGTGGTCGTCGACGGGGACGGCCCGGACACCGCCGACGCCCGCCTCGTGGCGTTCCTCGTCGCCGAGGAAACCCCCGGCCTCGTCGCCCAGGTGTGGGAACACGCCCGCGCCGGCCTGCCCGCCGCCGCGATCCCCGGCGAGTTCCTGCTCATCGACGCCCTGCCCACCACCGGCAACCACAAGGTCGACCACCTCGCGCTGGCCCGTCTCGCCCGGGAGCACGCACAGGACGCCGAAGCGGAGACCGCCGACACACCCGACGACGAACTCACCGCCCGGCTCGTCACCCTCTGGCAGAACGTGCTCGGCCGCACCGACCTGCACGCGCACTCCCACTTCTTCACCAGCGGCGGCCACTCACTGCTCGCCGCCAAACTCGCCCAGTCCATCGAAGAGGAACTCGGCACCCGGCTCCAACTCGCCGAGATCTTCACCCGGCCCACCCCGGCACAACTGGCCGAGTTCCTCCGCGCCGGCGGCGCCTGAGCATGTCACCCGGCCGGAAGCCCACGGGCCCACACCGCGCCCCAGGCGAGGAATCGCCCCCCCGACGTCAGGACACCACGATGACCGAAACCGGCACGACGGCCGTACCGCCGACGGACGGCGACCCCACGGCCTTCACCTTCCCCCAGCAGCGCGGCTGCCCCTACCGCCCGCCCGCCGGGTACAGCGCACTGCGCGAACACGGCCCGCTGGCCGAGGTCACCCTCTACGACGGACAGACCGCGTGGCTCGTCACCCGGCACGCCGACGCCCGGCGGCTGCTCACCGACCACCGGCTCTCCTCCGAACGGTCCAGCGACGGATTCCCCATCATCACGCCCCGGCTGCTCACCGCCCGGGGGTTCCGCACCCTGGTCACCATGGACGGCGAGGAACACAGCTCCTACCGCCGCATGCTGATCCCCGACTTCACCGCCAAACGCACCAAGGCCATGCGGCCCGACGTGGAACGCATCGTGGACGAGTGCGTCGACGGGCTGCTGGCCGCCACCCCACCCGCCGACCTCATCCGCGACTTCGCCTCCGAGCTCTCCGCCCGCGTCATCTTCCACCTGCTCGGCGTCCCCACCGAAGACCAGGCGGGCTTCCAGGAACGCAGCATCCGGCTGCTCTCCGCCGCCGACTCGGCCGAGGCCGAGGGCCCGCTCGCCGAACTCGTCGACTACCTCGACCGGCTGGTCGCCTCACGCGGCCCGGACCACGGCACCTGGCTGCTGGACCGGATCGCCGGCGACGAGGTCGCCAAGGGCGAGCTCGGCCACGGCGACCTGGTCCGCATGGCCGTCCAACTGCTGGTCACCGGCCAGGGCACCACCGCCCAGATGGTCGCCCTCGGCATGGCCACCCTCCTCGAACACCCGGACCAGCTCGAGCTCGTGCGCACCGAACCGGACCGGATCCCCGCCGCCGTCGACGAACTGCTCCGCTACCTGTCCATCGCCGACATGGCAGGGCTGCGCGTCCTCACCGAAGACGTCGAGCTGCACGGCCGGGTGCTCCCGGCCGGAACCGGCGTCATCCTCCCGTACGCCCTGCTCAACCACGACCCGGACGTCTATCCCGACCCCGCCCGGTTCGACGTCACCCGCACCCCCGAACAGCACTTCGCCTTCGGCTTCGGGGCCCACAACTGCCTCGCCCAGGGCCTGGCCCGGATGGAGCTGGAAGTCACCTTCGCGGCCCTCCTCCGACGGGTCCCGGGACTGCGTCTCGCCACGCCTCTCGACGAGCTCCGGGTCCGCGAGCCGGCCGACATGCAGGGCGTCTACGAGCTGCCGGTCACCTGGTAGCCGGTCTCCGGTCTCGGGTCTTGGGAGAGGTACCGGGACACCCGCCTGTGGCCCGCACTGACGGCAGTGCGGGCCACAGGCGGGTCCGGGCCGGACGCCGGCCCGGGCGCCGGCTCAGGCGCCGGCGAGGGCCCGGATCACGGGGGCGAAGGTCTCCGACCACGGCTCGTGGACGGTGAGATAACCGAACCCGAACCGCTCGCGCCAGGCGTGCACCTGGGCCGCGATCTCGTCCACGGTGCCGACCAGCACCGCCGGCGCCGCCCGGAACTCCTCCAGGCTCAGGTCGGGCGTCTGCCGGTGCCAGCGGCGGGTCTCCGCCTCCCGGTCACCGGTGACGACCACGTCCCGGACCAGGATGTTCAGTTCCACCTCGGCGGCCCGCTCGCCGGCCTCCGCACGGAAGAACGCCACCCGCTCGTCCATCTCCGCGGCGCTCAGGATGCGGAAACCCTCAGGACGGCGGGACTTGGCCAGCGCGGAGAAGCCCACGGTGTCCGCGTACCGGGCGGCAAGCCGCAGGAACCGGTCGCTGTTGCCGCCCAGGAACAGCGGCGGACGCGGACGCGGCGCCCCGCCCCCGACCGGCTCCTCGTACGCCGCCGCGAGTGCCTCGATCGTCCGCTCCAGGTGCCCGATCCGCTCGGTCAGCGGGCGCCAGGGAAAGCCGGTCGCCTCGAACTCCTCCTTGCGGTGGCCCGCGCCGAGCCCCACCTCCAGCCGCCCGTCGGTCAGCAGATCGGCCGTCACGACCTCCCGGCCGAGCAGCACCGGGTTCCAGAACGACGTGTTCAGCACGAACGAACCGACCCTCGCCCGCTCCGTCGCCCGCGCCGCCGTCACCAGCGCGGAGAACGGCGCCGGAAAACCGAGATGGTCGGGCACGAGAATCACGTCGTAACCGAGCTCCTCGGCCCGGCGGCATTTCCTGTCCCATTCATCGCGGCCACCGACCGAGTGCATCGCGACACCGAAACGAAAACCCCGCATGCATTCCTCCAGAACGGGCCGCCGGTTTACCCGCCGCCGGCATTCGACACGAGCTGCTTTCCCGGACAGCGTGGACGCATCCGGGCCCGTCCAGGAACCTCGGCGAAAAGATCTAGGGGTGGCTAGGGGCAGGGCCTGGGGTTGGAGAGATTCCGGGGGATCACTAATTTCCGATCCGGCGGTGTACAGGGGCCGGTGAAAGGGGCCGTGAGGCGTGAACAGCGAACTCGGGACCGTGCGGGACGCCATAGCCGTCGTCGGCATCGCCTGCCGCCTCCCCGGGGCCGCCGGCCCCCAGGCGTTCTGGCGGCTGCTACGCGAGGGCCGCGACGCCGTCACCGACGCACCGGCGGACCGGCCGTGGGCCGGCCGCGGCGGATACGTCGACCACCCCGACCGCTTCGACGCCGGCTTCTTCCGTCTCTCGCCCAACGAGGCCGCCGCGACGGATCCGCAGCAACGGCTGATGCTGGAACTCGCCTGGGAGGCCCTGGAGGACGCCGGCACGGTGGCGGCCACGGCCGCGACTTCGGCTGGGACTTCGGGAGGGGAAGGTGCCCAGGACCGCACCGGGGTGTACGTCGGCGCCGCCTCGGACGACTACGCGACCCTCTTCCACCGCACCACCGGAACGCCCGGCCGGCACACCCTCACCGGCCTCGGCCGCAGCGTCATCGCCAACCGGATCTCCCACTTCCTGGGCCTCCACGGGCCGAGCATGGTGGTCGACACCGGCCAGTCCTCGTCCCTCGTCGCCGTACACCTCGCCTGCGAAGCCCTCCGGCGCGGGGAGACCGACTTCGCCCTCGCGGGCGGCGTCAACCTCATCCTCACTCCCGAAAGCACCCTCGCGGCCGAACGGTTCGGCGCCCTCTCACCCGACGGACGCTGCTTCACCTTCGACGCCCGGGGCAACGGCTACGTCCGTGGCGAGGGCGGCGGCATGGTGGCGCTCAAACCCCTGGCCGCCGCCCTCGCCGACGGTGACCGTGTCCACTGCGTCATCCGCGGCAGCGCGACGAACAACGACGGTCCCGGCGCAGGACTGACCGTCCCCACCGTCGACGGCCAGCGGGACGTCATCCGCCGGGCCTGCGCCGGGGCCGGGATCGACGGCTCCGAGGTGCAGTACGTGGAACTGCACGGCACCGGAACGCGGGTCGGCGACCCCGTGGAGGCCCGCGCGCTGGGCGCCACCTTGGGCGGCGCCCGCCCGGCCGGCCACCCGCTCGCGGTCGGCTCGGCCAAGACCAACGTCGGCCACCTGGAGGCGGGCGCCGGCATCGTCGGCCTCATCAAGGTCGCGCTGTCCATCGCCCACCGAGAACTGCCGCCCAGTCTCAACTTCGCCCAACCGCACCCCGACATCCCGCTGGACACCCTGAACCTCAGCGTCCGGACCGCCACCGGACCGTGGCCCGAACCGGACCGCACCCTGATCGCCGGGGTCAGCTCCTTCGGCATGGGCGGCACCAACTGCCACGTCGTCCTGGCCGAGCCCCCGGCGCCGGACACGGACGCCGCGGGTGAGGCGGGAACAGCGGAACGGGGGGAGAACCGGGCTCCTACGACGACGACGGTCCCGGTCCTGCCCTGGCTCCTCTCCGCCCGCAGCGCACCGGCCCTCCGTTCCCAAGCCGCCCGCCTGCGGGACCACTTGGCCGCCGAGCCCCGCCCGCGCCCTCTCGACATCGCCTACTCCCTCGCCACCACCCGGGCTGCCCTGGAACACCGCGCGGTACTCATCGGCACGCGGGCCACGGGGATCCCATTCCGGGAACTGGAGGCGATCGCCGCCGGCGAACCGACGGCCGGATGCGTGCGGGGGACGGTGGCGGAGGGTGGTTGCGCGTTCTTGTTCTCGGGGCAGGGGTCGCAGCGGATCGGTATGGGCCGGGAGCTGTATGGGGCGTTTCCGGTGTTCGCGGAGGCGTTCGACGCGGTGTGTGAGCGGGTGGAGTTGCCGCTGAAGGATGTCGTCTTCGGTGACGACCAGGAGCGGCTCGACCGTACGGAGTTCGCGCAACCCGCCCTGTTCGCTCTGGAAGTCGCGCTGTTCCGGCTGGTGGAGTCGTGGGGTGTGCGTCCGGATTTTGTGATGGGGCACTCCGTTGGTGAGTTGGTGGCGGCGCATGTGGCGGGTGTGTTGTCGTTGGAGGATGCGTGTCGGTTGGTGGTGGCGCGGGGTCGGTTGATGCAGGCGTTGCCTGGTGGTGGGGCGATGGTGGCGGTGGAGGCGTCGGAGGCGGAGGTCCGCGAGTCCCTGACCGGCGGCGTGGACGTCGCGGCGGTCAACGGCCCGTCATCCGCGGTGATCTCGGGGGATGAGGCGTCGGTGGCGCGGCTCGCGTCCGCGTGGGAAGCACGTGGACGCAGGGTCAAGAGGCTGAGGGTGAGCCATGCTTTCCATTCGCCGTTGATGGAGCCGATGTTGGCGGAGTTCGGTGGGGTGGCCGAGTCGGTGACCTACGGCATCCCAGTCATTCCGGTGGTGTCGAATCTGACGGGCAGTATTCGGGAGGGCTTCGACGCCGCGTATTGGGTGCGGCATGTGCGTGAGGCGGTCCGTTTCCACCATGGCGTGGAGGCCCTGCGCGCTCAGGGCGTGCGCACGTACCTGGAGCTCGGCCCGGACGGCACCCTCTCCGCCCTGGCCCGTCACGAAGACGCCGCAGCCGTCCCGGCTCTCCGCAAGGACCGCCCCGAGCCGGAAGCGCTCATGGCGGCCGTCGGCCTCCTGCACACCCGAGGTGCGCACATCGACTGGCAGGCCGTGTACGCGGGCAGTGGGGCCCGGCGGGTGGGCCTGCCCACCTACGCCTTTCAGCGGCAGCGCCACTGGCTGGACGACGAGGCGCCCACGCTGCCCGCCGACGCGGGCCACGACGCCGTCCCGCTCTCCCGCCGTCTGGCCGGTCTGACCGAAGCCGAGCGGGAACGGACCGTACTGGACTTGGTCCTCGCGCACGCGACGGCGATCCTCGGGCACACCTCGCCGCAAGAGCTCGATCCCCGGCTGCCCTTCCGTGACCTCGGGTTCACCTCGCTCACCTCGGTCGAGCTGCGGGACGCCCTGAGCGCTGCGACGGGCTTCGACCTGCCGTCCGGACTCCTCTTCGACCGGCCCAACCCCCTCCTGCTGGCCGGGCACCTGCGTGACCTGGCTCTCGGATCGCGGGACGATCGGCAGGGCACCACCCCCCCTGCGCGCGCTGACGACGGCGAACCCCTGGCCGTCGTCGCCATGGGCTGCCGGTATCCGGGGGGCGTGGCGTCGCCGGAGGAGCTGTGGCGGCTCGTCGCCGAGGAAGTGGACGCCATCTCCGGGTTCCCGGCCGACCGGGGCTGGCGGCTGGACGAGCTCTACGACCGCGAGGGTGCCCGGCCCGGTACCTCGTACGTCCGCGAGGGCGGATTCCTCGCCGGACTCGGGGAGTTCGACGCCGAGTTCTTCGGCATCAGCCCCCGCGAGGCGGCCGCCATGGACCCGCAGCAGCGGCTGTTGATGGAGGTGTCCTGGGAGACATTCGAACGGGCCGGCATCGACCCGGCGACGGTGCGAGGCAGTCGCACGGGCGTCTTCGTCGGCGCGACGGCCCAGGAGTACGGGCCGCGCCTCCATGAATCCGCGGCCGAATCCGGTGGCCATCTGCTGACCGGCACCACCATCAGCGTCGCCTCCGGCCGGCTGGCCTATGCCTTCGGGCTGGAGGGGCCGGCGATCACGGTGGACACGGCGTGTTCGTCGTCCCTGGTGGCCGTGCATCTGGCGAGCGAGGCCCTACGGCGCGGGGAGTGCGATCTCGCGTTGGCCGGCGGTGTCACGGCCATGTCCTCCCCGGGCATGTTCGTGGAGTTCAGCCGCCAGCGGGGGCTGTCCCCCGACGGCCGGTGCCGGGCGTTCGCGGCCGGCGCGGCGGGGACGGGGTGGGCGGAGGGCGCGGGGCTCCTGCTGCTGGAGCGGCTCTCCGACGCGCGGCGGCTGGGCCACCCCGTGGTGGCGGTGGTGCGGGGTTCGGCGGTCAACCAGGACGGTGCGTCGAACGGGCTGACGGCGCCGAACGGTCCGTCGCAGCAGCGCGTCATCCGCGACGCCCTGGCCCAGGCCCGGGTCCCGGCGGCCGGAGTGGACGTGGTGGAGGCGCACGGGACGGGGACGACGCTGGGTGATCCGATCGAGGCGGAGGCGTTGCTGGCGACTTACGGGCAGGAGCATCCGGCTGAACGGCCTTTGTGGCTGGGGTCGTTGAAGTCGAACATCGGGCATGCTCAGGCGGCTGCCGGTGTGGGTGGTGTGATCAAGATGGTGATGGCGATGCGGCACGGGATGCTGCCGCGCACGCTGCACGTGGACGAGCCGTCGCCGCATGTGGACTGGTCGTCGGGTGCGGTGGAGTTGCTGACCGAGGCGCGGGAGTGGCCCGAGCCGGAATGGCGTCCGCGCCGGGCGGGGGTGTCGTCCTTCGGGATCAGCGGTACCAACGCGCATGTGATCGTGGAGGAAGCTCCGCCCGCTGAGCCGCCACGAACCGCCGGTGAACTCCCCTTCCCTGTGCCGTGGGTGGTGTCGGCGCGCAGTGCTGGGGCGTTGCGGGAGGTGGCGGGGCGGTTGGTGTCGTGGATGGAAGGTGCGCCGGTGGGTGTGGGGGATGTGGGGTGGTCGTTGGTGTCGTCGCGTGCGGTGCTGGAGCACCGTGCGGTGGTGGTGGGCGCCGAGCGGGGGGATTTGGCCGCAGGGCTGCGGGAGTTGGCGTCGCGCGGCGATGGCGAGGCGGCGGTGCGGACCGGTGGCCGGGTGGTGTTCGTGTTCCCGGGGCAGGGTTCGCAGTGGGCGGGCATGGCGGTGGAGTTGCTGGACGCCGCACCGGTGTTCGCCGCCCGGATCGCGGAGTGTGAGGCGGCGTTGGAGCCGTTTGTCGATTGGTCGTTGACGGGGGTGTTGCGGTCGGGGGTGGTGCCGGAGCGGGTGGATGTGGTGCAGCCGGTGTTGTGGGCGGTGATGGTGTCGTTGGCGGCGTTGTGGGAGTCGTATGGGGTGCGGCCTGGTGCTGTGCTGGGGCATTCGCAGGGTGAGATCGCCGCTGCTTGTGTGGCGGGTGTGTTGTCGTTGGAGGATGGCGCTCGCGTCGTGGCGTTGCGTAGCCGTGCGTTGCTGGACATCGCCGGCGGCGGGGGCATGGTGTCGGTGTCCCTGGCGGCCGACGACCTCGTGCCGCTGCTCGCGGAGGGTGTAGGTGTCGCGGCCGTCAACGGCCCGTCCTCGGTGGTGGTGTCCGGCGAGCGCGACGCGTTGGACGCTTTCGTGGCGCGCTGTGAGGCACAGGACGTGCGGGTGCGCCGCATTCCCGTCGACTACGCCTCCCATTCCGCGTATGTGGAGCGGATCCGCGATCGCGTCCTCGAGGATCTGTCCGGGATCATCCCCGGTCTGTCGCGGGTGCCGTTCTTCTCGACGGTGACGGGGGAGTGGCTGGACGACACGTCATCGATGGACGCCACGTACTGGTACCGCAACCTGCGCGAGCCCGTCGGGTTCTCGCCCGCCGTGACCGCCCTCCTCGGCGCGGGTCACGACATGTTCGTGGAGGTGAGCCCGCACCCCGTGCTCGTCTACGGGGTGCAGGAGACGATCGACGCGTCCGACCGCCGTGCCGTCGCCCTCGGTTCGCTCCGGCGTGACGACGGCGGCCCGTCCCGCTTCCTGACGTCCGTCGGCGAGGCGTTCGCTCACGGGGCGGCCGTCGACTGGCGGCCCGCCTTCGAAGGCACCGGCGCCCGCCGCGTCGACCTGCCCACCTATCCCTTCCAGCGGCGGCGGCACTGGCTGGACGCGGAGGCCGGGCGCGGGGACGCGGAGAGCCTGGGACTCACCCCGGCGGACCACGCGTTCCTGGGCGCCGCCGTGGAGCTGGCGGGCGACGGGGGGCTGCTCCTCACCGGCCGGGTCGCGCTGTCCGCCGATCCGTGGCTGGCGGACCACGCCGTGTCCGGCACCGTGCTGCTGCCGGGGACGGCGTTCGTCGAGCTCGCGGCGCGCGCGGCGGAGGAGGCCGGCTGCGGGCCGCTGGCCGAGCTGACCCTGCGGGCCCCGCTCGTCCTCCCGTCCTCCGGTGGCGTGGCCCTGCAGGTGCGCGTGGCCGCCGCCGCCGACGACGGCCGGCGGACGCTGGAGATCCACGGCCGTCCGTGGGACGCCGCCCCCGACGGGCCCTGGACGCCGCACGTCACCGGCGTCCTGGAGGCGGCCGGCCCGGAGCCCGTCGCCGTTCCTCCGGCGGCCTGGCCGCCCCCGGGCGGGCGGCCGGTCGATGTGGCGGAGCTGTACGACGCCCTGATCGGCGCGGGCTACCACTACGGGCCCGCCTTCCAGGGCGTGCGCCGCGCCTGGCGGGCCGGTGACGAGGTGTTCGCCGAAGTCCGGCTGCCCGAGGGCGCCGGAACCGGCCCCTTCGGCGTGCACCCGGCGCTCCTGGACGCCGCGCTGCACGCGGCCCTGCCGAACCCGGGCGACGCCGGGCAGGGCGTCCGGCTGCCCTTCGCCTGGTCCGGTGTGTCCCTCAGGGCCACGGACGCGACCGAGCTCCGCGTACACGTGACGCCCACCGGCCCGGACGGGATCGCGCTGACCGCCACGGATCCGGCCGGCGCCGTCGTCGCCGCCGTCGACTCCCTGGTCCTGCGGCCGGTCTCGCCCGGGGAACTCCGGGCGGGTGGCGGACGCCGCGCCGCCGACGCGCTGTTCGGCGTGGAGTGGCGGCCGCTTACCGTGACCTCGGCGCCGGACGGCCACCGGGATACGGCCCACCCGCGGGACGAGGTCGTCCGGCTGTCCGGCCCAGATGCGGGCGGTGCGGAGGCCGTCCACACGCTGGCTGAAGAGGCGTTGGCACTCGTCCGGCGGCACCTCGACCGTGAGCCGCCCGATGACGGGCGACTGGCGATCGTGACGTGCGGGGCGATGGGCGCGCGGGCGGAGGACGAGGTGCCCGATCCGGCCGGCGCCGTCGTGTGGGGGCTGGTCCGGTCGGCGCAGTCGGAGCACCCCGGGCGGTTCGTGCTCGTCGACGTGGACGGTACGGACGCGTCCGAGGCCGTCCTGTCCGCCCTGCTCGCCACCGGTGAGCCGCAGGCCGCCCTGCGGGCCGGAAAGGCGTACGTCCCCCGGCTGGCCAGGACGGCGGCGGGCGCCGCGCCGTCGGCTCCGGCCGTAGCCTCGCCGGACGGGCCGCCGCCGCTGGACCCGGACGGAACCGTTCTCGTCACCGGAGGCACCGGCACCCTCGGCGCCCTGTTCGCCCGCCACCTCGTCACCCGGTACGGCGCCCGGCACCTGCTGCTCACCGGCCGGCGCGGGCCGGACGCGCCGGGCGCCGCCCGGCTCCTCGCCGAGCTCCGCGAACTCGGCGCCGACGCACAGGCGGTGGCCTGCGACGCGGTCGATCGGGACGCCCTCGCCCGGGTGCTCGCCGGCATCCCGGCGCGGCACCCCCTCACCGCCGTGGTGCACGCGGCCGGCGTCCTCGACGACGCGGTGCTCACCTCGCTGACCCCGGACCGGCTGCACGCCGTGCTCCGCCCCAAGGCCGACGCCGCCTGGCACCTGCACGAACTGACGGCGGGCCTCGATCTCGCGGCGTTCGTCCTGTTCTCCTCGGTCGTCGGCACCCTGGGCGGGGCCGGACAGGCCAACTACGCCGCAGCCAACGTCTTCCTCGACGCCCTGGCCGGGCACCGGCGCGCCCGGGGGCTGGCCGGTCAGTCCCTGGCCTGGGGCCTGTGGGAGGGCCCGGGGGGCATGACCGGGCATCTGGACGAGGCCGACCGGCGGCGGATCGCACGGCAGGGCATCACGCCGCTGACCCGGGACGAGGGGCTGGAACTCTTCGACCTGGCGCTGGCCGACGGCCGCCCGCTGACGGTTCCCGCCCGCCTCGTCACCGCCGCGCTGCGCGCCCAGCCGTCGCCGCTGGTCGCCGGGATCGTCCGGGGCGCGGCGGCGGCCGCCGCGCCGGGACCGGGGAAGGCCGCCGTGCCGCTGGCCGAGCGGGTCGCCGCCCTGCCGCCCGACGAACGGCACCGGGCCGTCCTGGAGTTCGTCCGGCAGCAGACGGCCGCCGTCCTGGGACACGAGTCCACGGACGGCGTCGACGAGGAACTGGCCTTCAAGAAGCTGGGCTTCGACTCGCTGACGGCGGTGGACCTGCGCAACCGGGTCGCCGCCGCCAGCGGGCTGCGGCTCCCGGTCACCCTGGTCTTCGACCACCCCAGCCCGGCCGCGCTCGCCCGCCACCTCCTCGCCGAACTCGGCGGCGCCGGACCGGCCGGGGCCGCCCTCGTCCTCGCCGGACTCGACCGGATCGAAGCGGAGTTCGCGGCACTTCCGGCGGGCGAGGAGGCACGGAACACCGTGACGGCCAGGCTGCGGGCGCTGCTGCGGACGTGGGAGGGGACGGCCGACGAGGACGCCGACGCGCCCGACGGTGCGGACGGATCCGGCGGCACGGAACTCGACACCGCCAGCGACGAAGACATGTTCGAGCTGATCGACAAGGAACTGGGCCTCCCGTAGGAGCCGCCTCCCGGATCCGCCGGGCGCCGCCCACCTCCCGGCGGGTACCGCCCGTCTCCGGCCACCTCAGGGGTGATATCGGATGCCGCACCAGGTGTCTAACGAAGAGAAGCTGCGGGACTACCTCAAGCGGGTGACCGCGGACCTGCAACAGGCCAAGCGCCGCCTGCGCCGCTACGAGGCCGGTGAGCGGGAGCCCGTCGCCGTCGTCGGAATGGCCTGCCGGTACCCCGGCGGCGTCCGTTCGCCGGAGGAACTGTGGGAGCTGGTCCGCGACGGCGTGGACGCGGTCTCCGGCTTCCCGGCGGACCGGGGCTGGGACCTGGAGCGGCTGTACGACCCGGACCCCGACCATCCGGGGACCTCGTACGTCCGCCACGGCGGCTTCCTGCACGACGCGGCCGAGTTCGACCCGGGGCTCTTCGGGATCCCGCCCCGCGAGGCGCTGGCCGTCGACCCCCAGCAGCGGCTCCTGCTGGAGACCTCGTGGGAGGCGTTCGAACGCGCCGGCCTCGACCCGAACGACTTGAAGGGCAGTGACACCGGCGTCTTCACCGGCGTCATGTACAACGACTACGCCTCTCGCCTGACCACCGTCCCCGAGGGCTTCGAGGGCCACCTCGGCAACGGCAGCGCGCCCAGCGTCGCCTCCGGCCGGCTGGCCTATACCTTCGGGCTGGAGGGGCCGGCGATCACGGTGGACACGGCGTGTTCGTCGTCTCTGGTGGCCGTGCATCTGGCGAGCGAGGCCCTACGGCGCGGGGAATGCTCGCTCGCGCTGGCCGGCGGCGTCACCGTGATGTCCACGCCCACCGGCTTCGTGGAGTTCAGCCGCCAGCGGGCGCTGTCCCCCGACGGCCGGTGCCGGGCGTTCGCGGCCGGCGCGGCGGGGACGGGGTGGGCGGAAGGCGTGGGAGTGCTGCTGCTGGCACGGCTGTCGTACGCGCGGCGGCTGGGATTGCCGGTCGTGGCGGTGGTGCGGGGTTCGGCGGTGAACCAGGACGGCGCGTCGAACGGGCTGACGGCGCCGAACGGCCCGTCGCAGCAGCGCGTCATCCGCCGGACGCTGGCCGTGGCGGGTCTCTCGCCGTCCGACGTGGACGTGGTGGAGGCGCACGGGACGGGGACGACGCTGGGTGATCCGATCGAGGCGGAGGCGCTGCTGGCGACTTACGGTCAGGAGCGTCCAGCCGAACGGCCTTTGTGGCTGGGGTCGTTGAAGTCGAACATCGGGCATGCTCAGGCGGCTGCCGGTGTGGGTGGTGTGATCAAGATGGTGATGGCGATGCGGCATGGGGTGTTGCCGCGGACGTTGCATGTGGAGGAGCCGTCGCCGCATGTGGATTGGTCGTCGGGTGCGGTGGAGTTGCTGAGCGAGGCGCGGGAGTGGCCCGAGCCGGAAGGGCGTCCGCGCCGGGCGGGGGTGTCGTCCTTCGGGATCAGCGGTACCAACGCGCATGTGATCGTGGAGGAAGCCCCGCCCGCCGAACAGCCACGAACCACCGGCGCGGGACCCTCCCTCGTGACCTGGGTGGTCTCCGGCGACACGCCGGCCGCCCTGCGGGACCAGGCCCGCAAGCTGCTGGCCGCGTCGGCCGGGGACGACGCGCCGCGCCCCCTCGACGTGGCGTACTCGCTGGCCACGACCCGGGCGGCCCTGACCCACCGGGCAGCCGTGACCGGCTCCACCCCGGCGGAGCTGAGGGACGGGCTCGCCGCCCTGGCGGACGACCGGCCCGCCCCGAACCTGGTCACCGGCACACCCGCCCCCGGCGAGCTCGCCTTCCTCTTCCCCGGCCAGGGGGCCCAGCGCCTGGGCATGGGACGGCGACTCCACCGGGACGAGCCGGTGTTCGCGGCGGCCTTCGACGAGACCGCCGGCCACTTCGACGCCTACCTCGAACGCCCGCTCAAGAAAGTCGTGTTCGGCTCTGACGCGGCACTGCTCGGCCACACGGCGTACACCCAGGCCGCGCTGTTCACCCTGGAAGTCGCCCTCTTCCGGCTGTTCGAACACCGAGGCGTACGCCCCGCCCGGCTGCTCGGGCACTCGGTGGGCGAGCTCGCGGCCGCGCACGTGGCGGGAGTCTTCTCCCTCGCGGACGCGTGCCGGCTGGTGGCGGCCCGGGGCCGGCTCATGGCGGACCTGCCGGAGGGCGGCGCCATGGTGGCGGTACGGGCCGACGAGGCGGAGGTGCGGACGTCGCTCGCCGAGACCGGCACGGCCGGCCGGGTGGACGTCGCGGCCGTCAACACCCCAAACTCCACAGTGGTCTCCGGAGACGAGGACGCCGTGGGGGAGATCACCCGATACTGGGCCGAGCGCGGCCGCAAGACCACGCCGCTGCGGGTCACCCGGGCCTTCCACTCGCCGCGCATGGACCCCATGCTGGCGGAATTCCGGACGGTGGCCGGGGAACTGACCTACCACCCCCCACGCATCGGCGTCGTATCCGACCTCACCGGGACCGACGCCACCGCCGACGACCTGTGCTCCCCCGACTACTGGGTCCGGCACGTCCGCGGCACCGTACGGTTCGCGGACGGAGTGCGGTGGCTCGCCGGGCGGGGCGTCCGCACGTTCCTGGAACTCGGCCCCGACGGCCTGCTCAGCGCCCTCGGGCAGGAGTGCCTGCCGCCGGGGACCGACGCCGCCTTCGTCCCGGCGCTCCGCAAGGACCGGCCCGACCCGGAGGCGTTCGCCACCGCCCTCGGCCGCCTGCACGTCAGAGGCGCGGGCCCGGACTGGCGGACGGTGTTCGACGGGACGGACGCCCGCCGCGCGGACCTGCCCACCTACGCCTTCCAGCGCGAACGCTACTGGCTCGACGCCACCGTCACCCTGCCGGAGGTCGCCGTCGGACCGGCCCCGGCGGCGGAGGCGTCCCCGCTGCGCGAACAACTCGCCGGACAGGCCGAGCCGGACCGCGAACGCGCACTCCTCGACCTCGTGCGCGGCCACGCGGCCGCGGTGCTCGGCCACGCCTCACCGGCGGCGATCGGCGCCGAACGCCCCTTCAACGAGCTCGGATTCGCCTCGCTCACCGCCGTCGAACTCCGCAACCGGCTCGCCGCCGCCACCGGTCTCGCGCTGCCGCCCACCGTGACGTTCGACCACCCGACACCGCTCGCCCTCGCCCGCCGGCTGCTGGCCGACGCCTTCGGCACCCACACCACGGCCGGCCCCGGCGCACCGGCCGCGGGCCGCCCGGACGAGCCCGTGGTGATCACCGGCATGGCCTGCCGGTTCCCCGGCGGTGTACGGTCCCCCGAAGAACTGTGGGAGCTGGTCGCCGAGGGACGGGACGCGATCTCCGGCTTCCCGGCGGACCGGGGCTGGGATCTTGGACGGCTGTACGATCCGGACCCCGCCCGCCCGGGCACGTCGTACGTCCGCCACGGCGGCTTCCTCGACGGCGCCACCCGCTTCGACGCGGACTTCTTCGGGATCTCGCCCCGCGAGGCCCAGGCCATGGACCCCCAGCAGCGGCAGCTCCTGGAGGTCTCCTGGGAGGCCCTGGAACGGTCCGGTACCGATCCGGCGTCCCTGCGCGGCGAGGCCGCCGGCGTGTTCATGGGGACCAGCGGACAGGACTACCCCGCGCTCTCCGCCCGGGCGCCCCGGGAGGTGACGGACGCCCTCGAAGGACACCTCCTCACCGGCAACGCGGCAAGCGTGCTGGCCGGACGCGTCGCCTACACCCTGGGCCTGGAAGGCCCGGCGGTGACCGTCGACACGGCGTGCTCGTCCTCGCTCGTCGCCCTGCACCTGGCCGTGCGGGCGCTCCAGTCGGGCGAGTGCGCCCGCGCCCTCGCCGGAGGGGTGGCCGTGATGTCCACCCCCGCCGGTTTCGTGGAGTTCAGCCGGCAGCGCGGACTGTCGCCCGACGGCCGGTGCCGCTCGTTCGCGGCCTCGGCGGACGGCACGGCCTGGGCGGAGGGCGTCGGCGTGCTCGTGCTGGAACGGCTGTCGGACGCGCGACGGCTCGGGCACCCGGTGCTGGCCGTGGTCCGGGGGTCCGCGGTGAACCAGGACGGCGCGTCGAGCGGACTCACCGCACCCAACGGCCCGGCACAGCAGCGGGTCATCCGCCAGGCGCTGGCCGCGGCCGGGATCCCCGCGACGGACGTGGACGCGGTGGAGGCGCACGGCACGGGGACGACGCTGGGCGACCCGATCGAGGCGCAGGCGCTGCTGGCCGTCTACGGACAGGGCCGGCCGTCCGAACGCCCGCTGTGGCTGGGCTCTTTGAAGTCGAACATCGGGCACGCGCAGGCGGCCGCGGGGGTCGGCGGCGTCATCAAGGCGGTCATGGCGATGCGGCACGGAACCCTGCCGCGGACCCTGCACGTGGACGAGGCGTCGCCGCACGTCGACTGGTCCTCGGGCGCGGTGGAACTGCTGACCGCGGCCCGGGAGTGGCCGGCGGCGGAGGACCGTCCGCGCCGGGCCGGCGTCTCGTCGTTCGGCATGAGCGGCACGAACGCCCACGTCGTCTTGGAGGAGGCGCCCGAGCCTGAGCCCGCGCTCGCGTCCGAGCCTGAGTATGGGATCGCGTCCGAGTCCGAGTGCGAGTCCGGTTCCGAGCCGGAAGCCGCTCCGTCCACCGGGGTCGTCCCCTGGGTCCTCTCCGCCCCGGACCGCGACGCGCTGCGGGAGCAGGCGCGCCGACTGCGCGCCCACCTCGACGACCGGGCGGAACTCGCCCCCAAGGACGTCGCCTTCTCCCTCGCGACCACCCGCGCCGCGCTCGCCCACCGGGCCGCGGTGACCGGCCGCGACCGCGCCGAGCTGCTGGCGGGCCTGGACGCGCTGCTCCGGGGCGCGACCGCCCCGAACACGGTCGAGGCCGCGGCGAGCGAGGGCAAGACCGCCTTTCTCTTCTCCGGGCAGGGCGCCCAGCGGGCCGGGAGGGGACGGGAACTCCACGCGGCCCACCCGGTGTTCGCGAAGGCGTTCGACGCGGTGTGCGACCTGGTGGACCTACCGCTGAAGGACGTCGTCTTCGGTGACGACCAAGAGCGGCTCGACCGGACCGAGTTCGCGCAGCCGGCGCTGTTCGCCATCGAGGTGGCGTTGTTCCGGCTGCTGGAGTCCTGGGGCGTGCGCCCGGACTTCGTGATGGGGCATTCGGTGGGGGAGCTGGCGGCGGCGCATGTGGCGGGTGTGCTGTCGCTGGAGGACGCGTGCCGGCTGGTGGCGGCGCGGGGCCGGCTGATGCAGGCGCTGCCCGCGGGTGGGGCGATGCTGGCGGTGGAGGCGTCGGAGGACGAGGTCCGCGCGTCCCTGGCCGAGTACGCCGGCGTGGACATCGCCGCCGTCAACGGCCCCTCGGCCGTCGTGGCGTCCGGTTCCGATGAGGCCGTCACGCTCCTCGCCGGCCACTGGCAGGAGCGGGGCCGGCGCACGAAGCGGCTCCGCGGCGGGCACGCCTTCCACTCGGCGCTGATGGAGCCCGTGCTCGACGACTTCCGGCGCGTGGCGGAGACCCTGGCCTACACCGCGCCGCGCGTCACCGTCGTCTCCGGAGCCACCGGCCGGCCCGCGGACCCGCGGGCCGTCGCGACACCGGAGTACTGGGTGCGGCACGTGCGCGACACGGTCCGCTTCCACGACGGCATGCGGTACCTCGCATCCCAGGAGGTCCGCACCTTCCTGGAACTCGGCCCCGACGGCGTGCTCAGCGCGATGGCCCGGGACTGCCTCGACCCGGCCTCCGCCGCCACCCCGCCCGTCCCCGCGCTGCGCCGGGGCCGCCCGGAGGAGGACAGCCTGTGCACGGCGCTGGCCACCCTGCACGTCCGGGGCGTCCGGATCGACTGGCCCGCCGTGTTCGAGGGCTCCGGGGCCCGCCGGGTGGACCTCCCGGCGTACGGATTCCGGGGCCGCCGCCACTGGCTCGACCCCGCCCCCACCGCGTCGGCCGCCACGCAGGCCACCGCCGACGGCGACGAGCCGTTCTGGGACGCCGTGGAACACGCGGACCGGCAGCGGCTGGGCACCCTGCTCGACCTGGACGGGGACCGACCGCTGAGCGAGGTGCTGCCCGCCCTGTCCGCCTGGCGCCGCACCCGGCGGGCGCGGGCCGAGGCGGACGCCCGCCGCTACCGGGTCGTCTGGCGGCCCGTCGACACGGAGGCCCCCGCACCGGACGCGCCGGACGCCGCCGCCGGCGGCACCTGGCTGCTCCTGGTACCCGCCGCGCTCACGGGCGCCCGGCCGGTCCTGGAGGTCGAACGAGCCCTGGACGAACGGGGGATACGGGTCCGCACCCTCGTGGTGGCCGCCCCGGAGGAGCTCACCGCTGAAATCACCGCCGGGATCACCGCCGAAGGCGAGGGCCCGTCCGGAGTGCTGTCCCTGCTCGCCCTCGACGAAGCTCCCGACGGGACACCGGCCGTCACCCGGGGCCTCCGGCTCACCCTCGCCCTGCTGGCGGCCCTGTCCGAGACACCCCCCGGAGCACCGCTCTGGTGCGCCACCCGAGGTGCCGTCCCGACCGGCCCCGGCGACCCGCCCGGCAGCCTCGCCCAGGCCCAACTCTGGGGGCTCGGACGCACCTTGGCGCTGGAACACCCCCGCGCCTGGGGCGGACTCGTCGACCTCCCCGAGCGCTGGGACGCCGCCGCCCGACGGGAACTCGCCACCGCGTTGACCGCGGGCCGCGGCGAGGACCAGGTGGCCGTCCGGCCCTCCGGGCTCCTCGCCCGCCGACTGGCCCGCGGCGGCCCGGAACCGCGGACGCCCGGGTGGGAGCCACGCGGCACGGTACTGATCACCGGCGGCACCGGTGCGCTCGGCTCCCATGTCGCCCGAGACCTGGCGCGGCGCGGCGCCGAGCGGCTGGTCCTCGTCGGCCGCCGGGGCCGGTCGGCACCCGGCGCCGCCGAACTGGCGGAGGAACTGACCGCCCTGGGCGCCGAGACCATCCTGGCCTCCTGTGACGTGACCGACCGCGCGGCGCTCGCCGGCCTCGTCGAGGATCTCCGGACGGCGGGCCCCCGTGTCACCGCCGTCTTCCACGCGGCCGGCGCCGCCGAGATGCCCGCCGCCCACACCGACCTCACCGGATACGAGGCCGTCGTGTCCGCCAAGACCACCGGCGCCCTGTACCTGGACGAGCTGTTCGCGGACGACTCCCTCGACGCGTTCGTCCTGTTCTCCTCCATCGCCGCGGTCTGGGGCAGCGGAGGCCAGGGAGCGTACGCCGCGGCCAACGCCTGCCTCGACGCCCTCGCCGAACGCCGCCGGTCGGCGGGCCGCCGCGCCACCTCCGTCGCCTGGGGACCGTGGGCGGACGGCGGCATGGCCGCCGGCGCCGAGGACCACCTGCGCCACCGCGGACTGACCTCCCTCGACCCGCGCCTGGCGCTCGACGCCCTGTGGGCCGCGGTCGCGACCGACGCCGCCTGCACGGTCGTCGCCGACGTGGACTGGGAGCGCTTCGCCCCCGGCTTCACCGCCCTGCGCCCGAGCCCGCTGATCGAAGACCTCCCGGAGGTCCGGCGGCGGGCGGAGCGCGCCCCTGCCCCTGCCCCGGCGGACGGGCGCGGACTGGCCGAACGTCTCGGCGCCGTCCCCGAACCCGACCGGGAGCAGGCCGTGCTGGAGCTGGTCCGGGAGCACGCGGCGGCCGCCCTGGGCCATGGCTCCGCCCGGTCCGTCGAGCCCGACCGGCCCTTCCGCGACCTGGGCTTCGACTCGCTCACCGCCGTCGAGTTCCGCGACCGGCTGGCCGGGGCCACCGGCCTGCCGCTCCCCTCGACCGTCGCCTTCGATCACCCGACGCCCCTCAGCCTCGCCCGCCACCTGCGGGCGGAGGCCCTCGACGGCTCGGGAGCGAGCCCGTCCGGCACCGGCTCCGCCCGGGTCACCGGCGACCGCGTACTCAGGACGCTGAGCGACCTGGAATCCGCGCTGTCCGCCCTTCCGGCGGACGATGCGGCCCGCACGAAGATCGCCGGGCGGCTGAGCCTGCTGGAGTCCGCCTGGAACGAGCGCCTGCGGCAGGAGCGGGACCAGCGGCCCCGGCCCGGACAGGAACCCGGGGAAGAGCGGGAAACCGCCGGCGGCGAACTCGCCGAGGCCACCGCCGACGACCTGTTCGAGCTCATTCACCAGGAGTTCGGCAAGGCCTGACCAGGCCGGAAAGCTCCGACCCACCGAGAGGTTGCGTACCGAGATGAAGTCCGCCGCCCCCACGAACGAAGACAAGCTCCTGGACCACCTCAAGTGGATGACCGCCGAGCTGCGCAAGACCCGGCAGCGGCTGCGGGAGGCCGAGTCCGCCGAGCCGGAGCCCGTCGCGATCGTCGCCATGGCGTGCCGCTACCCCGGCGGAGTCCGGTCCCCGGAGGACCTGTGGGAGCTGGTGGCCGGGGGACGGGACGCCATCTCCGGCTTCCCCGCCGACCGGGGCTGGGACCTGGAGGCGCTGTACTCCCCGGACCCGGAACAGCCCGGCACCTCGTACGTCCGCGAGGGCGGCTTCCTGGACACTGCCGCCGAGTTCGACGCGGAGTTCTTCGGCGTCAGCCCCCGCGAGGCGACGGCGATGGACCCGCAGCAGCGACTGCTCCTGGAGACCGCCTGGGAGGTCTTCGAGCGCGCCGGCATCGCCCCGACCCGGGTCCGCGGACTCCCCGTCGGCGTCTACCTCGGCACGAACGGCCAGGACTACAGCCCCCGTTCCCTGCCCGCCCCCGAGGAGCTGGAAGGCCACCTGCTCACCGGCACCGCGGCGAGCGTCGCCTCCGGCCGGGTCGCCTACACACTGGGCCTGGAGGGCCCGGCGGTGACGGTCGACACCGCCTGCTCATCGTCGCTGGTCGCTCTGCACCTCGCCTGCCACGCCCTCCGGCAGGGCGAATGCTCCATGGCCCTCGCGGGCGGCGCGACGATCCTCTCCGGACCCGGGCCGTTCGTGGAGTTCAGCCGGCAGCGGGGGCTGGCCGCCGACGGCCGGTGCAAGGCGTTCGCCGCCGGGGCCGACGGCACCGCCTGGGGCGAGGGGGTGGGGGTCCTGCTGCTGGAGCGGCTCTCCGACGCGCGGCGGCTGGGCCATCCCGTCATGGCGGTGGTGCGGGGTTCGGCGGTGAACCAGGACGGCGCGTCGAACGGGCTGACGGCGCCGAACGGTCCGTCGCAGCAGCGCGTCATCCGCGACGCCCTGGCCCACGCCCGGGTCCCGGCGGCCGGCGTGGACGTGGTGGAGGCGCACGGGACGGGGACGACGCTGGGCGACCCGATCGAAGCGCAGGCGCTGCTGGCCACCTACGGGAAGGACCGTCCCGCCGGACAGCCGCTGTGGCTGGGATCGCTGAAGTCGAACATCGGTCATACGGCGGCGGCCTCGGGCGTCGCCGGTGTGATCAAGATGGTGCTGGCGATGCGGCACGGGATGCTGCCGCGCACGCTGCACGTGGACGAGCCGACGCCGCATGTGGACTGGTCGTCGGGTGCGGTGGAGTTGCTGACCGAGGCGCGGGAGTGGCCCGAGCCGGAGGGCCGGCCGCGCCGGTCGGCAGTCTCGTCCTTCGGCATGAGCGGAACCAACGCCCACGTCGTGCTCGAGGAGGCTCCGGTTGAGGCGCTGCCCGAGCGCTCGGAGGACGGGGCTGCTGTGGCTTCCGGGGCTGCTGGTCGTGTGGTGCCGTGGGTGGTGTCGGCGCGGAGTGCTGAGGCGTTGCGGGAGTCTGCGGGGCGGTTGGTGTCGTGGGTGGAGGGTGCGGAGGGCCTGAGGGATGCGGTGGGTGTGGGGGATGTGGGGTGGTCGTTGGTGTCGTCGCGTGCGGTGCTGGAGCATCGTGCGGTGGCGGTGGGTGCGGAGCGGGGGGATTTGGTCGCGGGACTGCGGGAGTTGGCGTCGCGCGCCGATGGTGAGGTGGCGGTGCGGACCGGTGGCCGGGTGGTGTTCGTGTTTCCGGGTCAGGGTTCGCAGTGGGCGGGGATGGCGGTGGGGCTTCTTGATGAGGAGCCGGTGTTCGCCGCTCGGATTGCGGAGTGTGAGGCGGCGTTGGGGCCGTTTGTCGACTGGTCGTTGACGGGGGTGTTGCGGTCGGGGGTGGTGCCGGAGCGGGTGGATGTGGTGCAGCCGGTGCTGTGGGCGACCATGGTGTCGTTGGCGGCGTTGTGGGAGTCGTACGGGGTGCGTCCCGGGGCTGTGGTGGGGCATTCGCAGGGTGAGATTGCCGCTGCTTGTGTGGCGGGTGCCCTCTCGCTGGAGGATGGGGCGCGGGTTGTGGCGTTGCGTAGCCGTGCGTTGTTGGACATCGCCGGTGGTGGGGGCATGGTGTCGGTGGCGTTGGGGGCGGACGACGTGGTGCCGTTGCTGCCTGATGGTGTGGGGGTGGCGGCGTTCAACGGGCCGGTCTCGACGGTGGTGTCGGGGGACGACGAGGTGCTGGAGCGGTTCCTCGCCCGGTGCGCCGAACAGGGCATACGGGCTCGCCGGGTGGAGGTCGACTACGCCTCGCACTCGGCACACGTCGAGAGCCTGCGGGAGCGGCTGCTGTCCGAACTCGACGGCGTCTCTCCGCTGCCGTCGCGGGTGCCGTTCTTCTCGACGGTGACGGGGGAGTGGCTGGATGACACGTCGTCGATGGATGCGGCGTACTGGTACCGCAATCTGCGGGAGCCGGTGGGCTTCGCTTCGGCTGTCGCCGGTCTGCTGGGTGCGGGGCATGACGCGTTCGTGGAGGTGAGCGCGCATCCGGTGCTGGCGGTGGGGGTGCAGGAGTGCATTGATGCGGCGGGTGTGGATGCGGTGGTGGTGGGTTCGTTGCGGCGGGGTGAGGGGGGCCGGGAGCGGTTCCTGATGTCGTTGGGTGAGGCGTTCGTGCATGGTGTGGCGGTGGATTGGTCGCCGGCGTTCGAGGGGTCTGAGGTCCGCCGTGTCGACCTGCCCACCTACCCCTTCCAGGGCCGCCGTTACTGGCTGGATCCCCACCGGCCCACCACCATCCCAGCGACCCCGGCCGACGCGGCCGAATCCCGGTTCTGGGACGCGGTAGAACGGGCCGACGTCACCGGTCTGGCCATGACCCTCGACGCGGACGGAGAACTGGTCGGCGAGCTGCTGCCCGCGCTCTCCGCCTGGCGGCGCGACGCCCGCGAGCGGGCGCTGGTCGATTCCTGGCGCTACCGCGTCCGGTGGCAGCCGCGAACCACCCCGCCCGCCGGCCGGCTCTCCGGGCCCTGGCTGCTCGCCGTCCCGGTGGACCGTATGGCGGACCCGCTGGTGAACGCCGTCTCCACTGCCCTGACGGAGGCCGGCGCGACCGTCGTCCCGCTCCCGGTGACCTGCGCCGAAGCCGACCGCGACGGGCTGGCGACCGCCGTGGCGGCGGCCACCGGCACGGAACCGTCGCCGCCCCTCGCGGGCGTCCTCTCGCTGCTCGCTCTCGACGACACCCCGCACCCCGAACACCCCGCGCTGCCGAGCGGCGTGGCGGCGACCCTGGCGCTGACCCAGGCCCTGGACGCCCAAGCCCTGGACCCCCAGGCCCCGAGCGGACGGTCCGCGCCCCTCTGGCTCGTCACCCGGGGCGCCGTCACCACCGGGCCCGCCGACGCGCCGGCCGATCCCGTGCAGGCCCAGAGCTGGGGCCTCGGCCGGGTGATCGGACTGGAGCACCCCGAACGCTGGGGCGGCCTCGTGGACCTGCCCGTGGCGGAACCCGACCCCACCACCCGGCGGCGGTTCACCGCCGTTCTCGCGGCCGGCGACGACGAGGACCAAGCGGCCGTGCGCCCCTCGGGGACGTATGTGCCCAGGCTGGTCCGCGCCCCCCTCGGGTCGGCCGGCGCCTCCACACCCTGGACCCCGCGCGGCACCGTCTTCGTGACCGGCGGCACGGGCGCGCTCGGCGGACATGTCGCCCGCCGCCTCGCCAAGGACGGCGCCGAACACCTCGTCCTCGCCGGGAGGCGCGGCCCCGACGCCCCCGGCGCGGCCGAGCTGACCGCCGAGCTGACCGCGCTCGGCGCCCGGGTGACCGTCGTCGCCTGCGACCTGGCCGACCGTGACGCGGTGGCCCGGCTCCTGGCCGAGCACCCGCCCACAGCCGTCGTCCACACCGCGGGCACGGGCCAGCTCACACCGCTCGCCGCCACCACACCGGCCGAATTCGCCGCCGTGCTGGCGGCCAAGGCGGCCGGTGCGACCCACCTCGACGAACTCCTCGACCCCGCAGCCCTCGACGCCTTCGTTCTCTTCTCCTCCAACGCGGGCGTGTGGGGCAGCGCCGGCCAGGGCGCGTACGCGGCGGCCAACGCCCACCTCGACGCCCTGGCCCAACGGCGCCGGGCCAGGGGCGGCACCGCCACCTCGATCGCCTGGGGCGCCTGGGGCGGCTCCGGAATGGCCGCCACCGACGACGCGGGCGCGTACCTGCTCCTCCGGGGCATCCGCCCGATGGACCCCGAGCCGGCCCTCAGGGCCCTCGTCCAGGCGCTGGGCCACGACGAGACGACCCTGACCGTGGCCGACATCGACTGGGCGGCGTTCGTCCCCCGCTACACCGCCGCCCGCCCCCGGCCGTTCATCGGCGAGATACCGGACGTCAGGGAACACCTCGCCGACACCACCGCACCGGCGGACGACGACGAACCGGGCCGGCCGGCACTGCACCGGCGGCTCGCGGCCCTCACCCGCCCGGCCGAGCGGCGCGCCCTCCTGCTGCACATCGTCCGGGAGGAGGCCGCGGCCGCGCTGGGCCACCCCACCGGCTCCGGACAGGACGACATCCCGGCCGCACGCGCCTTCCGCGAACTGGGCTTCGACTCCCTCACCGCGGTACAACTGCGCAACCGGCTGAACAAAATCACCGGCCTGCGGCTGCCCTCGACCCTGGTCTACGACCACCCGAACGCCGAAGCCCTGGCCGGCTTCCTCCACCAGGAGCTGGCGGGCACACGGGGAACCGCGGGAACCGGGCCGGGCGCCGAGCAGGCAACCGTCGCCCTGGCCCTCGTCCCCACCGCCACCGCGCCGGACGACGACCCCATCGCGATCGTCGCGATGAGCTGCCGCTATCCCGGCGGCGCAGAATCCCCGGAAGGGCTCTGGCACGTCGTGGCCGAAGGCATCGACACGGTCACGACGTTCCCCACGGACCGTGGCTGGGACCTCGACACGCTCTACGACCCGGACCCCGACCGGCCCGGCACCTCCTACGTGCGCGAAGGCGCCTTCATCCCGGACGTGGGGCACTTCGACCCGGCCCTGTTCGGCATCAGCCCACGCGAAGCACTGGCCATGGACCCCCAGCAACGGCTGATGCTGGAGGCGTCCTGGGAAGCGTTCGAACGGGCCGGCATCGACCCGACCTCCCTCCGGTCCACCGCGACCGGCGTCTTCGTGGGAGCGTCCGCCCAGGGCTACGGATCCGGCACGCGGCAGGCGGCCGAAGGCGCCGAAGGCTACTACCTGACCGGCGGCGCCACGGCCGTCGTGTCCGGCCGGGTCGCGTACACCTTCGGCCTGGAGGGCCCGGCGGTGACGGTCGACACCGCCTGCTCGTCGTCCCTCGTCGCCCTGCACCTCGCCTGCCAGTCGCTGCGTCAGGGGGAGAGCCGGCTCGCGATCGCCGGCGGCGTGGCGGTCTCCGTCAGCCCCCTGGCCTTCGTCGAGTTCAGCCGGCAGCGTGGCCTCGCCCCCGACGGCCGGTGCAAGGCGTTCGCCGCCGCCGCCGACGGCACCGCCTGGGGCGAAGGCGTCGGCGTCCTGCTCCTCGAACGGCTCTCCGACGCCCGGCGCAACGGCCACCCGGTACTGGCCGTGGTACGGGGCTCGGCCGTCAACCAGGACGGTGCCAGCAATGGCCTCAGCGCCCCCAACGGCCCCTCCCAGCAGCGCGTGATCCGGCAGGCGCTGGCGGCGGCGGGGCTCTCCGCGTCGGACGTGGACGCGGTGGAGGCGCACGGAACGGGTACGACCCTGGGTGATCCGATCGAGGCCCAAGCCCTGTTGGCCACATACGGTCAGGGGCGCGAGGGCGACCGGCCGGTGTGGCTGGGCTCGGTGAAGTCGAACATCGGCCATACGGCGGCGGCCTCGGGCGTCGCCGGTGTGATCAAGATGGTGCTGGCGATGCGGCACGGGACGCTGCCACGCACCTTGCACGTGGACGAGCCGAGCCCGCACGTGGACTGGTCATCGGGCGCGGTGGAACTGCTGACCGAGGCCCGGGAGTGGCCGGCGACGGAGGAACGTCCGCGCCGCGCGGGAGTGTCGTCCTTCGGCGTCAGTGGCACCAATGCCCATGTCGTGCTGGAGGAGCCGCCGGTGAGCGAGGAGCCGCCCGGGAACGAGACAGCCGGAAGCGGGGCGCTCGGGAGCGAGCCGACCGGCGACGCCACCGCCGCGGACGCCGGGACGACACCGCCGCCCGTCGTGACGCTCCCGCTGTCCGCGGGCACCGAAACGGCCCTGCACGCCCAGGCGGCGCGCATCGGGGCCTTCCTCACCGAACACCCGGAAGCCGACCCGGCGGCGGTCGCGACCACCTTGGCGACCGCGCGGGCAGGTCTGGAACGACGAGCCGTGGTGATCGGCGGGTACGAGAACAGGGACCACCTGGTGAGCGGCCTGACGAGCCTGGCGCGCGGTGAGGCGTCGGCCTCCGTCGTGGTCGGGTCGGTGGTCGAGGGCGGTTGCGCGTTCTTGTTCTCGGGGCAGGGGGCGCAGCGCATCGGTATGGGCCGGGAGTTGTACGGGGCGTTTCCGGTATTTGCGGAGGCGTTCGACGCGGTGTGTGAGCGGATGGAGTTGCCGCTGAAGGATGTCGTGTTCGGTGATGATCAGGGGCGGCTCGACCGTACGGAGTTCGCGCAGCCGGCGTTGTTCGCTCTGGAAGTCGCGCTGTTCCGGTTGGTGGAGTCGTGGGGTGTGCGTCCGGATTTTGTGATGGGCCACTCCATAGGTGAGTTGGTGGCGGCGCATGTGGGGGGTGTGTTGTCGTTGGAGGATGCGTGTCGGTTGGTGGTGGCGCGGGGTCGGTTGATGCAGGCGTTGCCTGGTGGTGGGGCGATGGTGGCGGTGGAGGCGTCGGAGGCGGAGGTCCGCGAGTCCCTGGCCGGTGGTGTGGACGTCGCGGCGGTCAATGGTCCGTCATCCGTGGTGGTTTCGGGGGATGAGGCGTCGGTGGCGGCGCTGGCGTCGCTCTGGGAGGAGCGCGGGCGTCGGGTGAAGCGGCTTCGGGTGAGTCACGCCTTCCATTCGCCGTTGATGGAGCCGATGTTGGCGGAGTTCGGTGCGGTGGCCGAGTCGGTGACGTACGGCACCCCGGGCATCCCGGTGGTGTCGAACCTGACGGGCAGTGTCCACGAGGATTTCGACGCCGGGTATTGGGTGCGGCATGTGCGTGAGGCGGTCCGTTTCCACGACGGCGTGCAGGCCCTGCGCGCGCAGGGTGTGCGCACGTATTTGGAGCTCGGTCCGGACGGCACTCTTTCCGCCCTGGCTCAGGACGACGCCGCCACCGCCGTCCCCACCCTCCGCAAGGACCGCCCCGAACCCCTGGCTCTCGTGGGCGCCCTGGCGCACGCCTACGTACGCGGAACGCCGGTCGACTGGCCGGCCGTGCTGGGCGGGAAGCGGGCGATGGTCGCCGATCTGCCGACGTACCCGTTCCAACGGCGCCGCTTCTGGCTGGAGCCCGCCTCGTCCGCCGACGCCGCCGTGCCCGCCGGTCTCGACTCGGCCGGACACCCGCTGCTGTCCGCTGCCGTGCCGCTGGCCGACAGTGACACGGTGGTGCTGACCGGCCGGATCTCACGGCACGCCCAGCCATGGATGGCCGACCACGTCGTCCTCGGCGAGGTCCTCGTGCCCGGCGCGGCGCTCGTGGAACTCGCGCTCCGGGCCGGCGACGAGGCGGGGTGCGACCGGATCGAGGAGCTGACGCTGGAAGCGCCCTTGATGGTCCCCGACTCCGGTGGGACGCGGGTGCAAGTGGTGGTCGGTGGACCGGACGAGGCGGGGGCGCGGCCGGTGCAGGTGTTCTCCCGCGAGGACGACGCGCCGGCCGAGGCGTCCTGGATCCGTCACGCCACCGGAACCCTCACCACCGGCCGTGTACCCGAGCCCGCAGGCGGGCCGGGACCGTGGCCGCCCGCCGCGACCGAGTCGCTGACGGTGGACGGGCTGTACGACCGTCTGGCCGAACTCGGCTACGCATACGGCCCGTCGTTCCGCGGGCTCCACACCGCCTGGCGGCGCGGGGACGAGGTGTTCGCCGAGGTCCGCCTGCCCGAGGACGCCGACGTGGACGGCTTCGCTCTCCACCCGGCGCTCCTTGACGCCGCTCTGCACGCCATGGGCCTGACCGCCCTGGCGGAGCGGGACGAGACGCGTCTGCCGTTCTCCTGGCGCGGGGTGTCCGTGCACGCGACCGGTGCGACGGCCGTACGCGTCCACCTGGCCCCGACGGGGCCCGACACGGTGACGGTCCGGCTCACCGACGGCAGCGGCCGAGCCGTCGCCGAAGTCGAGTCGCTGGTGCTCCGGGCCGTGCCCGCCGACAGTCCGCGCACGCGGCGCGGTGGCGGCCGACGTCACTCCCTGCTGTCCGTCGAATGGACTCCCGGCAACCGTCCGGACACCCGGAGCGTGAGGTCTCTCGCCGTCGTCGGTGACGGATTGCCCCCGATGGCCGCGGGAACGGCGTCCGACTCGTACCCGGACATCGACTCGCTCGCCGCCGCCGTCGCTGCCGGGGCCCCGGCGCCCGACGCGGTCCTCGTGGCGCCGCCGGGCACGGACGGCGACGTACCCGACCGGGTCAGGGCCACCACCACGTGGGCCCTCGCAACGGTACAGAACTGGCTGGCAGCCGGTGCCGAACGGTCCACCCTGGTCTTCGTGATCGGGGAGGACATGGTGTCCTCCGCCGTCGAGGGGCTGGTCCGTTCCGCGCAGTCGGAGCACCCCGGACGGTTCGGTCTGCTGACGGTCGACGGCGGTTCGGCCTCATGGGCGGCGATAGCGGCCGCACTCGACACCGAGGTGCCGCACTCCGCCGTCAGGGACGGCGAGATCAGCACCCCACGCCTCGTCCGCACCACGACCGAGCCGGCCCTGAGCGTTCCGGTCCCCTCGCCCGCCTGGCACCTGGACGTCACGTCGCCGGGCACGGTCGACGCCCTGGCCCTCGTTCCCCACCCGACGGCCACACGCCCGCTCGCCGACGGAGAGGTACGGCTGGCGGTACGCGCTACGGGGGTCAACTTCCGCGATGTTCTGATGACCCTGGGCATGTACCCGGGCCGTACCGAACTCGGCAGCGAGGGCGCGGGAGTGGTGGTCGAAGTAGGTCCGGGGGTGGAGCGGTTCGCCCCCGGCGACCGGGTGTTCGGGATGTTCCCCGCATCAATGGGTTCGGTGGTGGTGGCGGATGCGCGGATGTTGGTGGGGGTGCCGGAGGGGTGGTCGTTCGCGCGGGCGGCTTCGGTGCCTGTGGTGTTCCTGACCGCGTATTACGGGTTGGTGGATCTGGCGTGCCTGGGTGCGGGTGAGTCGGTGTTGGTGCATGCGGCTGCTGGTGGTGTGGGGATGGCGGCGGTGCAGTTGGCCCGGCATTTGGGTGCGGAGGTGTGGGCTACGGCGAGTCCGGGGAAGTGGGATGTCCTGCGGGGGATGGGGATTCCCGACGAGCGCATCGCCTCCTCTCGGTCGTTGGAGTTCGGGGAGCGGTTCCTGGCGGCTACGGGTGGTCGTGGTGTGGATGTGGTGTTGAACTCGCTGGCTGGGGAGTTCGTGGACGCTTCGTTGCGGGTGTTGGCGCGCGGCGGCCGGTTCTTGGAGTTGGGCAAGACGGACGTGCGCGAGGGGGTTGCCGGCTATCGGGCGTATGACTTGATCGAGGCGGGTCCGCAGCGGATCGGCGAGATGCTGGCCGAGCTGGTGGCGCTGTTCGAGGGGGGTGTGCTTGAGCCGCTTCCGGTGACGGTGTGGGATGTGCGTCGGGCTCGGGAGGCGTTCCGCTATATGAGTCAGGCGCGGCATGTGGGCAAGGTCGTGCTGACCTTGCCCGCGCCGCTGGACCCGGGGGGTACGGTGCTGATCACGGGCGGCACGGGTGTGCTGGGTGCGTTGGTGGCCCGCCATTTGGTGACCGAGCATGGCGTACGTCGTCTTGTCCTCGTCAGCCGTCGCGGTCTCCAGGCGCCCGGCGCCGCGGAACTCGTGGAGGAGTTGTCGGTACTGGGGGCGGAGGACGTCACTGTCGAGGCGTGTGACGCGTCCGACCGTGAGGCCCTGGCGGCCGTGCTGGAGCACGTCCCCGGTCTGACGGCCGTGGTGCATGCGGCGGGTGTGCTGGACGATGGTCTCGTCGAGTCCTTGACGCCGGAGCGGTTGGAGGCGGTGCTGCGTCCGAAGGTGGACGCGGCGTGGAATCTGCACGAGCTGACCCTCGACCGTGACCTGTCGGCGTTCGTCCTCTTCTCGTCCGCCGCCGGCACCCTCGGCGGTCCCGGTCAGGCCAACTACGCCGCAGCCAACGCCTACTTGGACGCTCTGGCTCAGCACCGTCGCGCGGCCGGTCTGCCCGCCCACTCCCTCGCCTGGGGGTTCTGGGAGGAGCGCAGCGACATGACCGCGCACCTCGACGACGCCGACGTCCGGCGCATGAGCGGCTCGGGCGTGACGGGACTCTCCACGGAGGAGGGCCTCGCCCTGTTCGACGCGGCGCTCGCCGCCGAGCCGGCGCTGTCGCTCCCGGTCCGTCTGGACCCGGCCGCCCTGCGCCTCAGCGGTGACCTGTTGCCCCCGCTGCTGCGCGGCCTGGTGTCGGGGCCGGCCCGGCGGGCGCTCGCGGACGCCGGGGCCGCGAGCGTCGCCGATCGCCGGGCGGCCCTGGTCCAGCGGCTGACCGGGCTGACCTCAGGAGAGCGGTTCAGCATCCTGATGGACCTGGTGCGGGGCAACGTGGCGGCCGTGCTCGGGCACGGTTCCCCCGACGGCGTGCAGGCCAACAAGGCGTTCCAGGAGCTCGGTTTCGACTCCCTCACCGCCGTGGAGCTGCGCAACCGGCTCAACGCCGCCACCGGGCTGCGCCTTCCGGCCGGCCTGGTCTTCGACCACCCGACGCCCGGCGCGCTCGCCCGGCACCTCCTCGCCGAGTTGGTTCCGGACGGCGGCGCGGCGGACGGCACCCCGGACACCACCCACTCGGAGGGCACCGACGGGGACGAGCAGCGCGTCCGCCGGGCGCTGGCCGGCATTCCGCTGACGAGGCTCCGCGACGCGGGCCTGATGGACGCTCTCCTGGAACTCGCCGGCCTTCAGGCAGCCGCCGAAGGGTCCGACGCGGACGGGGAAGCCCCGGCGGACGCCGACCGGGAAGAGCGGATCGACGCCATGGACACCAAGGACCTCGTCCGTTTCGCCCTCCAGCAGAGCGAGTCCTGAGCCCGGCTCACGCCGCCCCTCCTCCCCACCCCCCGTGTCCACCTACCTCGTCCGCACCTCTGCCACCCGTCCGCCCGTACCGATGAGGCCCGACCCGCGGAGACCGTGATGACCACACCCACCAACGAACTCGTCGAGGCGCTCCGGGCGTCCGTCAAGGAAGTCGAGCGGCTCCGGCAGCAGAACCGGGACCTCGTCCAGGTGTCCCGCGAGCCCCTGGCCATCGTCGGTATGAGCTGCCGTTTCCCCGGCGGCGTCCGCTCGCCGGAGGACCTGTGGCGGCTCGTGGCCGCCGGGGGCGACGCGATGGGCCCGCTGCCGGACGACCGGGGCTGGGACCTGGACGCCCTCTACGACCCGGACCCCGACCGGCCGGGGACGAGCTATGTGCGCGAGGGCGGGTTCGTCCCCGACGTGGCCGAGTTCGACGCCGCGTTCTTCGGCATCAATCCGCGTGAGGCCCTCGCGATGGACCCGCAGCAGCGGCTGCTGCTGGAGACCTCCTGGGAGGCGTTCGAACGCGCCGGCATCGACCCCACGGCGCTCTCCGGCACTCGCACCGGGGTGTACGTGGGGGCGGCCCAATTGGGGTACGGATCGGGGTCGGCGCAGGTGGCCGAGGGCGCCGAGGGTGCCGAAGGGGTCGAGGGCTATCTGCTGACCGGGGGCGCGGCGAGTGTGGTCTCCGGCCGGGTCGCGTACGCGCTGGGCCTGGAGGGGCCTGCGGTGACGGTGGACACCGCGTGCTCGTCGTCCCTGGTGGCCCTGCATCTCGCCGGGCAGGCCCTGCGCCAGGGCGAGTGCTCGATGGCCTTGGTGGCCGGGGTGTCGGTGATGTCGGTGCCGACGATGTTCGTGGAGTTCAGCCGGCAGCGGGGGCTGGCCGCGGATGGTCGCTGCAAGGCGTTCGCCGCCGGCGCGGACGGTACGGCGTGGGGGGAGGGCGTCGGCGTCCTCGTCCTGGAGCGGTTGTCGGACGCGCAACGGCTGGGGCATCGGGTGCTGGCCGTGGTCCGTGGTTCGGCCGTCAATCAGGACGGCGCCAGCAACGGGCTGACGGCGCCCAACGGTCTTGCCCAGCAGCGGGTCATCCGGCAGGCGCTGGCCGCCGCCCAGGTGTCCGGGGATTCGGTGGACCTGCTGGAGGCGCACGGTACGGGCACGGCGCTGGGCGACCCGATCGAGGCGCAGGCGTTGCTGGCGACCTACGGCCAGGGGCGGCCGGCCGACCGGCCGCTGTGGCTCGGCACGGTGAAGTCCAACATCGGCCACACCCAGACGGCGGCGGGCGTCGCCGGAGTGATCAAGGCCGTGCTGGCGATGCGGCAGGGGGTACTGCCGCGCACCCTGCACGTGGCCGAACCGACGCCGCACGTGGACTGGGCATCCGGGGCGGTGGAACTGCTGACCGAGGCCCGGGAGTGGCCGGCGCCGGACGGGTGGCCCCGGCGGGCCGGTGTCTCGTCCTTCGGCATCAGCGGCACCAACGCCCACGTCATCGTCGAACAGGCACCGCCCGTGCTCCGGGCCGAGGATCCGCAGCCCGGCGGGGCGCCGTCGGCGGTGCTGCCGTGGGTGATCTCGGCCCGCGACGAGCGCGCCCTGCGGGCCCAGGCGCGGCGCCTCGGAACGTTCCTGGACGAGCGCCCCGAGCTGGGACCGGCCGACGTCGCCCTGTCGCTGTCGACTCTCCGTGCCGGTCTGGAGCGGCGGGCCGTCCTCTTCGCGGCGGACCGGGCGGAGGCCCGCAGCACCCTGGACGCCCTCGCGGCGGCCGGCGCGGAAGAGGCGGAGAGGACGGAAGGGACGGGAAGCGACGGGAGCGCCGTGACCGGCGCGGTCGTCGAGGGTGGCTGTGCCTTCCTCTTCTCGGGACAGGGGTCACAGCGCGCCGGTATGGGCCGGGAACTGTATGCCGCGTTCCCGGTGTTCGCGGAGGCGTTCGACGCGGTGTGTGAGCGGGTGGAGTTGCCGCTGAAGGATGTCGTCTTCGGCGACGACCAGGAGCGGCTCGATCGTACGGAGTTCGCGCAGCCGGCGTTGTTCGCCCTGGAAGTCGCGCTGTTCCGGTTGGTGGAGTCGTGGGGTGTGCGTCCGGATTTTGTGATGGGGCACTCTGTAGGTGAGTTGGTGGCGGCGCATGTGGCGGGTGTGTTGTCGTTGGAGGATGCGTGCCGGCTGGTGGTGGCGCGGGGCCGGTTGATGCAGGCGTTGCCTGCTGGTGGGGCGATGGTGGCGGTGGAGGCGTCGGAGGCGGAGGTGCGCGAATCCCTGACCGATGGCGTGGACATCGCGGCGGTCAACGGCCCGTCATCCTTGGTGATCTCGGGGGATGAGGGGTCGGTGGCGGCGCTGGCGTCGCTCTGGGAAGGGCGCGGCCGTCGGGTCAAGCAGCTCCGGGTGAGCCACGCCTTCCACTCCCCGCACATGGACGGAATGCTGGACGCGTTCCGCCGGGTCGCCCGGTCCGTGACGTACCACCCGCCGCGGATCGCGCTCGTCTCCGCGCTCACCGGCCGGATCGCGAGGGCCGACGAGCTCCGCACGGCCGACCACTGGGTCCGGCATGTCCGCGAGACCGTCCGTTTCCACGATGCCCTGCGGTGGCTGGACGCCCAGGGTGTCACCACCCACCTGGAACTCGGCCCGGCCGGGCCGCTGTCCGCCATGGGCCAGGAGTCGGTGTCCGGCCCCGCCGCGCTCATCCCGCTGCTGCGCCCCGGCCGGCGGGAGGACGCCTCGGTCCGTACGGCCGTCGCCGGCGCGTACGTACGCGGCGTCCCGGTCGACTGGACGGCGCAGTTGCCCGCCGGCGCCCGAACGGTGGACCTGCCCACCTACCCCTTCCGACGGCAGCGGTTCTGGCTGGCCGGCGGATCCGGCGGCGGCGACCCCACGGCGCTCGGCCTCCGCCCGGCCGGCCACCCGCTGCTGGGTGCCGCCGTCTCCCTGGCCGGCCAGGACGGGCTCGTGCTCACCGGCCGGCTCTCCTTGGCGGCACATCCCTGGCTGGCCGGGCACAAGGTCGGTACCGACGTGCTGGTGCCGGGCACCGCCTTCGCGGAGCTCGCCCACCGGGCCGCCGAGCTCACCGGTTGCGACCGGATCGACGAACTCGCCCTGGAAGTCCCCCTCGTCCTGCCGCCCGCCGGGACGGTCCGCCTGCAACTGACCGTCGGCGCGCCCGACGACCGGGGACGCCGACCCGTGGAGATCCACTCCCATCCGGGCGGGCAAGGTGACGACGAGGCCGCCACATGGACGCGGCACGCGGCCGGAACCCTCGCCACCGGGCCGGTGGAGCCCGGCTGCGCCTGGGCCGCCGCGTGGCCGCCGCCGGGCGCGGAACCGCTCGCCGCCGACGACCTGTACCCGCGCCTCGCGGACGCCGGCTTCCACTACGGGCCCGCGTTCCGCGGCGTGCGCGCGGCCTGGTCGAAGGACGGCGCCGTCTACGCGGAGATCGCCCTGCCGGACGAACACCGTGCCGAGGCCGAGCGGTACGGAATCCACCCCGGCCTGCTCGACGCCGCCCTGCACGCGGCCTCGTTGGGCTCGCTCTTCGCGGCCGCGGACCGGCCGCGGCTGCCGTTCCTGTGGAGCGGCGTCCGGCTCCACGCGGCCGGCGCCGACACCCTGCGGGTGCGGCTGGTGGCCCCCGCCCCCGACACGGTGTCGCTGGAGGCGGCGGACGGCACCGGCACACCCGTGCTGTCGGTGGAGTCGCTGCTGTTCCGCCCGGTGTCCGGCGAGCAGGCCGCGGGCGCCCGGGGCATCGCCCGCCGGTCCCTCTTCCGCGTGGAGTGGCGGCCGCTCACCACCGACGCGAACGCCGCCGGAGCCGGCGAGGGCCCCACCGTCGCGCTCTACGCCGACGTGTCGGCCGCCGGGTCGCCGCCGGACGTCGTGGTGCTGCCGTGCCCGCCCGCCCAGGGCGGTGCGCCCGCGAACGCCCACGCCACCACCGGCCGGACCCTGGCCGCACTGCGGACCTGGCTCTCCGACGAGCGTTTCGCGGACACCAGGCTGGTCGTACTGACGTGTGCGGCGGTGGCGGCGGCGGACGGGGAGCGCGCCGATCCGGCGGGCGCGGCCGTGTGGGGGCTCGTCAGGTCGGCCCAGTCCGAGCACCCAGGCCGGATCGTGCTGGCGGATCTCGACGCGCCCGCGTCGGCCGCAACCCTCGCACCCGCCCTCAACGGACACCTCGACGCACTCCTGGCCTCCGGAGAGCCCCAAGCGGCACTGCGCGACGGCACGTTGCTCGTCCCCCGCCTCCGGCGCGCACCCCTGCCGGAGCCCGCCGATGTGCCCCTCGGCGGAGAGGACACCGTACTGATTACGGGTGGGACGGGTGTGCTGGGTGCGTTGGTGGCCCGGCATCTGGTGACGGAGCACGGCGTGCGCCGTCTCGTTCTCGTCAGCCGTCGTGGTCTTCAGACGTCTGGTGCCGTGGAGTTGGTGGAGGAGTTGTCGGCGCTGGGGGCGGAGGGGGTCGTCGTCGAGGCGTGTGATGCGTCCGATCGTGGGGCCCTGGCGGCCGTGCTGGAGCGCGTACCGGATCTGACGGCCGTGGTGCATACGGCGGGTGTGCTGGACGATGGTCTCGTCGAGTCCTTGACGCCGGAGCGGTTGGAGGCGGTGCTGCGTCCGAAGGTGGACGCGGCGTGGAATCTGCACGAGCTGACCCTCGACCGTGACCTGTCGGCGTTCGTCCTCTTCTCGTCCGCCGCCGGCACCCTCGGCGGTCCCGGTCAGGCCAACTACGCCGCAGCCAACGCCTACTTGGACGCCTTGGCCCAGTACCGCCACGCCGCCGGTCTGCCCGCCCTCTCCCTCGCCTGGGGGCGCTGGGAGCAGAGCGGAGGCATGACCGGGCAGCTCTCCCGGGCGGACACCGACCGGATGGCCCGGGCGGGGATCGGCGCCCTCTCTCCCGAGGAGGGCCTTGCCCTGCTCGACGCCGGGCTCACCTTCGATGACGCCGTGCTGCTGCCCGCGCGGCTGGATACCGCCGCCCTGAGCAGGGACGCCGACCGGGTGCCCGCGCTGCTTTCCGACCTCGTTCGCCCCCGGGTCCGGCGCGCACGCCGTGGGCCGGACGGCGGCGCGGTCCGCGCCAGGCTGCTCGCCGTCCCCGCCGCCGAGCGGGGTGCGGCGCTGGTCGACTACGTCCGCGAGCAGGTGGCCACGGTGCTCGGCCACCGCTCCGCCGAGGCCGTCGATGTGGACGCCGCCTTCGGCGACCTGGGGTTCGACTCCCTCACCGGGGTCGAGCTGCGGAACCGGCTGAACGAGGCCACCGGCCTCCTGCTCCCGGCGACGCTGGTCTTCGACCACCCGACGCCCGCCTCGCTCGCCGACCGGCTCGGCACGGAGCTCTTCGGCGCACCGGAACCGTCGGCCCCGGTCGCGGTCGGTCCCACGGCTCCCGTGGACGAGCCGTTGGCGATCGTGGGCATGGGGTGTCGTTTCCCGGGCGGAGTGGATTCGCCGGAGGATTTGTGGGATCTGGTGGCGTCGGGTGGTGACGGGATTTCGGTGTTTCCGGCGGATCGTGGCTGGGATGTGGAATCCCTCTACGATCCCGATCCGGGCCGGTGGGGGAAGAGTTATGTCCGTGAGGGTGGATTCCTTTATGGGGCTG
>NZ_JBIRQH010000021.1:0-136424 GCF_044333095.1 Streptomyces sp. NPDC021100 | reverse complement strand
AACCACATATCGGCCCCCCCCCCCCCCCCCCCCCGGCCCCCCCCGCCCCGCGCCCCCCCCCCCCCCCCCCGGGGGGGGGGGCGGCCCCCCCCCCCCCCCCCCCCCCCCGCCTCGGTCTTTTGACGGAGAAGGCCCCTTGACCCATGGTCCGAAGGGAAAGAAGGTGCACTTGCTGATAGCGTCTACCTGCAAGTTAATTGCAATAAGCAGTCGGAGGGCTCGGCATGGCCATCTACACACTTCCTGAACTTCCGTACGACTACGCGGCGCTCCAGCCGGTGATCGATGCGAAGATCATCGAGCTGCACCACGACAAGCACCACGCGGCGTACGTCAAGGGTGCCAACGACACGCTGGAGCAGCTCGCCGAGGCCCGGGACAAGGACCAGTGGGGCGCGGTCAACGGCCTGGAGAAGAACCTCGCGTTCCACCTCTCCGGCCACATCCTGCACAGCATCTACTGGCAGAACATGACCGGTGACGGCGGCGGCGAGCCCCTGGAGAAGGACGGCGTCGGCGAGCTGGCCGACGCCATCGCCGAGTCCTTCGGCTCCTTCGCCAAGTTCAAGGCGCAGCTGTCCAAGGCGTCGGCCACCACCCAGGGCTCCGGCTGGGGCGTCCTCGCCTACGAGCCGCTCAGCGGCAAGCTGATCGTCGAGCAGGTCTACGACCACCAGGGCAACGTGGGCCAGGGCTCCACCCCGATCCTGGTCTTCGACGCCTGGGAGCACGCCTTCTACCTGCAGTACAAGAACCAGAAGGTGGACTTCATCGAGGCCATGTGGCAGGTCGTCAACTGGCAGGACGTGGCGAAGCGTTACGCCGCCGCCAAGGAGCGCGTCAACGCGCTGCTGCTCGCCCCCTGAGCCCGGCCCTCCCGGAAAGGTCTCCCGGCAAGGCCCCCCGAACGGCCTGCTCGTGATCGTCTTCTCACCCGTGTCACGCGGCAGGCACGGGAAGGCCCCGCGCGGTCGATGCGCGCGGGGCCTTCCTCCATGCTCTCATCCCCGGGCACCCCTGAGGGCCGGTGCGGGGATCAGCCGTGCCCGAACGCCTCGCCCGTCACCGTGAACTCCCGGGCCAGACCCGTCTCATGAAGACGGGCGAACGGCGCGAACGGAACGCCGAGTTCCGATTTCCCGCGGTCGAAGTTCCATGCCTTGTGCACCGCGAAGCGGTAGTCGACGGCCGCCTCACCCGCCGCGTCCACCCGTACCGTGCCCGTCAGCCGGAACTCGACGCAGCGCAGGGCCAGCCACCAGTCGGGGTGCGTCCGACGGGTGATCAGCAGGTCGCGCCAGCCGCTGTCCGCCGGGTACGCGGCGGGCGTCCGCTCGCCCAACGGCCACCGGCCGTCCTCGGCCCACCGCTCGCCCCCGGCCCACCGGTCGAGCGCCTCCGCGCGCCAGCGGGCCAGCTGCTCGTCGACCGCGGCCCGGACGGGCGGCAGGGCCAGCAGCTCGTCGGCGTCGATCCGGCGGACGCCGCCCGTGCCGCGCACGTAGTGCCGCAGCATGCCCGCCGCCCGGCGCAGCCGCAGCGCGGACCACAGGGCCGCCAGCGCCCGGCAGACACCCAGCGTGAGCAGGTCGTACGGGCGTACGGGCAGCTCGGCGTAGGCGGCGTTGCGGCAGGGCGGCTCGGCTTCGGCCCAGCCGCCGTCGCGGCCCAGCGGCCGGGAGAGGTCGGTCTGGCCCATGGTTCGGACCCTAAGGGAGGGGAGGGACGGGCGCGCGCCGACCGGGTTCGGTCGGGGGACCGCCCCTCCGGGATCTCCCGAGGCGGCCCGTGGATCAGTCGAAGATCGGTCCCACCGTCCGCGTCCGCTTGATCTCGAAGAAACCGGGCGTCGAGGCGACCAGCAGGGTGCCGTCCCAGAGCCGCGCCGCCGCCTCGCCCTTGGGGGCGGGGGTGACGACCGGGCCGAAGAAGGCGACCTCCGAGCCGTCCGGGCCGGGTACGGCGATCACCGGGGTGCCGACGTCCTCGCCGACCTTTTCGATGCCGGTCCGGTGCGAGGCGCGCAGCTCCTCGTCGTACGCGTCCGTGTCGGCGGCGTCCGCCAGCGAGGCGGGCAGGCCGGCCTCCTCCAGCGCGGCGACGAGCGTCGCGCGCTCCTGCGGGAGGGCCTGGTGGTGGAAGCGGGTGCCGATCGCGGTGTAGAGGCGGCCGAGCACCTCCTCGCCGTGCTCCTTGGCGGCGGCGACGCACACCCGCACCGGGCCCCAGGCCCGGACCATCATCTCGCGGTACTTCTCGTCCACCTCGTCGAGGCGGTGCTCGTTGAGCACGGCCAGGCTCATCACGTGCCAGCGCACCTCGACGGGTCTGACCTTCTCGACCTCCAGCATCCAGCGGGACGTCATCCAGGCCCAGGGGCAGAGCGGGTCGAACCAGAAGTCGGCGGTGACCTTCTCGGCCTGGGTCTCGGTCTTGGTCTCGGTCATGCGGGGTCTCCTCGGGTCTCCGCGGGTCTCCACGGGAAGCGGGACGGTCTCGGTTGCAACGACGCCGTGCGTGCCATGATTCCTGATGTTCGAAACACGTCGGAGGACAGCCTCGAACGGTTTCGCACGCCGCATACGCAGAAGACGCAAACGCCGCAGAAGACACAGGCGCCGCAGACGAGACGAGGGAGCCCCGCCGTGCCCGGTGAGAACCTGACCCGTGAGGAGGCCCGGCGACGGGCCGAGCTGCTGACCGTGGACGCCTACGAGGTGGCGCTGGACCTGCGGTCCGCGGTGGGTCCGGAGAACCCGGCGGACGGCGGCCCGCGCACCTTCCGGTCGGTCTCCACCATCCGCTTCCGCTGCGCCGAGCCGGGCGCTTCCTCCTTCGCGGACCTCGTCGCCCCCTCCGTCGCCGCCGTGACGCTCAACGGCCGCGCGCTCGACCCCGCCGAGGTCTTCGACGGCACCCGGATCGCCCTGGACGGCCTGGCGGCCGAGAACGTCCTGACCGTCGACGCGCACTGCGCCTACAGCCGGACGGGCGAGGGCCTGCACCGCTTCGTCGACCCCGAGGACGGCGAGGTCTACCTCTACACGCACTACGAACCGGCCGACGCCCGCCGGGTGTTCGCCAACTTCGAACAGCCCGACCTGAAGGCCCCCTACACCTTCACCGTGACGGCCCCCGCCGAGTGGACGGTGATCAGCAACGGCGCCCAGGACGGTCCCGTGGAGCCGGCCGACGACACGGCGGCGACCTGGCGTTTCGTCCCGACGAAGCCGATCGGCACCTACATCACGGCGGTCGTCGCGGGTCCGTACCACGTCGTCCGCGACCACTACAGCCACAAGCTTCCCGACGGCACCACGCTGGAGATCCCGCTCTCCGCGCTCTGCCGCAAGGGGCTGGCCCCGCACTTCGACGCGGACGAGATCCTCACCGTCACCCGGCAGGGCCTGGACTTCTTCCACGAGCACTTCGACTTCCCGTACCCCTTCGGCAAGTACGACCAGGCGTTCGTGCCGGAGTACAACATCGGCGCGATGGAGAACCCGGGCTGCGTCACCTTCCGCGAGGAGTTCATCTACCGCGGCAAGGTGACGGAGGCGGCGTACGAGCGCCGGGCCAACGTGATCCTGCACGAGATGGCGCACATGTGGTTCGGCGACCTGGTGACCATGGAGTGGTGGGACGACCTGTGGCTCAAGGAGTCGTTCGCCGACTTCATGGGCTCGTTCTCGCAGGTCGAGGCCACCCGCTACACCAGCGCCTGGGTCACCTTCGCCAACCAGCGCAAGGCGTGGGCGTACCGGGCCGACCAGCTGCCCTCCACCCACCCCGTCACGGCGGACATCCACGACCTGGAGGACGCCAAGCTCAACTTCGACGGCATCACGTACGCGAAGGGCGCGTCGGTGCTGAAGCAGCTCGTGGCCTACGCCGGGCGGGACGCCTTCCTGGAGGGCGCGCGCCGCTACTTCAAGCGCCACGCGTACGGCAACACGCGCCTGACCGACCTGCTGTCCGTCCTGGAGGAGACCTCCGGGCGCGACATGACCGCCTGGTCGCGGTCCTGGCTGCAGACCGCGGGCGTCAACTCGCTGACGCCGCAGCTGACGTACGACGCCGCCGACCGCGTCACCGAGCTGGCCGTCCTCCAGGAGGCCCCGGCCGGCCACCCCGAGCTGCGTCCGCACCGGGTGGCCGTCGGCCTGTACCGCCGGCACGCCGGCGAGCTGGTCCGGTACGCGCGCGTCGAGGTGGACGTCACCGGGCCGCGCACGGTCGTCCCCGAGCTGCGGGGCGCGGAGCGGCCCGACCTCGTCCTCGTCAACGACGACGACCTGACGTACTGCAAGATGCGTTTCGACGAGCAGTCGCTCGCCACCCTCCGCGGCCACCTGGGCGAGCTCACCGACCCGCTGGCCCGGGCCCTGTGCTGGTCCGCGCTGTGGAACCTCACCCGGGACGGGCTGATGCCGGCCCGCGACTACCTGGACCTGGTGCTGCGCTTCGCGGGCGCCGAGACCGACATCGGCGTCCTCCAGATGCTCCAGCTCTGCGCCGGTACCGCGCTCGCGCACTACGCCGCGCCGGAGTGGCGCGAGCGGGGCGCCGCGGAGCTGGCCCGCGGCGCGCTGAGCGAGCTGCGGCTGGCCGAGCCGGGCAGCGGCCACCAGCTGGCCTGGGCCCGGTTCCTGGCCCGCACCGCCACCACCGAGGCCGACCTCCAGCTGCTGCGCGGGCTGCTCGACGGCACCGCCCGGATCGACGGCCTGGACGTGGACCAGGAGCTGCGCTGGTCCTTCCTGGCCGCCCTGGCCTCGGCGGGCGCGGCCGACAAGGCGCTGATCGACGCGGAACTCGCCCGCGACGACACCGCGTCCGGCCGCCGCCACCACGTCCGCTGCCTGGCCTCGCGCCCGGACCCGGAGGTCAAGGCGGAGGCGTGGGCGACCGTCGTCGAGTCCGACACGCTCTCCAACGCGCTCACCGAGGCCACCCTCGCGGGCTTCGACCAGCCGGGGCAGCGGGAGCTGTTCGCGCCGTACGTGGAGCCGTACTTCGCGGCGCTGGAGCGCGTCTGGCGGGAGCGGTCGATCGAGATCGGCATGGCGATCGTGCGCGGCCTGTTCCCGATGCTCCAGGACGACCGGCGGACCCTGGACCTCACCGACGCCTGGCTCGCGGAGCACGCCGACGCCCCGCCGGCCCTGCGCCGACTGGTGCTGGAGGCGCGGGACGACTTGGCGCGCGCCCTGAAGGCACAGCGGTGCGACGCGGCGGCGTGACCCCTCGCGATCACTTCGGCTCTTCGAACTCCCGTGCATCTGCCCGGAGTTGTCCCCACTTGTCGACGAGCCTGTAACAGGGGTTAAGGAGCGGGCGCGGGGCGGGAATGGGCGGGTCATGAGCTACGAGACCCCCCTCTCCCCGCGCCCGCTCCACCACCTCTCCGACGTCCGCCACCGCGTCCTCACCTCACGGCAGCTGCGCGAGCACGGCGTCCCCTCGTCCACGGTCAACGAGCGCTGCCGCCCCGGCGGTCCCTGGCAGCAGCTGCTGCCAGGCGTCTACCTGCTCCACACCGGGCCCGCCACCAGCGAGGAGCGGCTGCACGCCGCCCTGATGTACACCCGGGCCCGCACCCAGGGCATCCCGGCCCAGGAGCCGCGCGGCGCCCAGGCCGGCGCCCCCTACGGGGAGGCGATGATCACCGGCCTGGCGGCGCTGGCCCTCTACCGCTTCACCAGCGCTCCCCCGCTGCTGCGCATCGACCACATCGACGTCCTCGTCCCCGGCACCCGACGGCTCCGCGAGACCGGTTTCGTCCGTCCCGTGCGCACCCACGCCATCCCCCGGCCCCGGCTGGTGACCGGCGTCCCGGTGGCCCCGGTCGCCCGCGCCGTCACGGACGCCATCACCCGCCTCACCGACCCCGACCAGATCCGCCGGCTCCTCACCGAGGCCGTCCGCGGCGGCCACTGCGAGGCCGCCCGGCTGGTCCGCGAACTCTCCCGGGCCCGGCTGCTGAACCGCCCGCACATCGTGGACGCCGTCGACGTCCTCCTCGCCGAGGGCCGCTCCCTGGCCGAGGACCGCCTCTACGCCATGGTCACCGACCACGCCCTCCCGGCCCCGCTCTGGAACGTCGAACTCCGCCTCCCCGGCGGCCCGTCCCTCGGCCCGGTCGACGCCTACTGGCCCGACCACGGCGTCGTCGTCGAGATCGACGCCCGCGCCCCCCGCCAGGAACCCGACGCCACCTGGACCCGCCAGGCCCAGAAGCGCCACCACCTCGAACACCTCGGCCTCACCGTCGTCCACCTCACCCCCCGCAAACTCCGCGAATCCCCCGACCAGCAGGCCGCCGTCGTCCGCACGGCCCTGGCGACGTCGGTGGAGCGGGGGGCGCGGGGGTACGTGGTGGTGCTGCCGCGGTGACGGTTCGTGGCCGAATGTGATCGACGCCAACTCCCCCGGGGCTCAATTCCTTTGGCTGCCCGATCGAGCGCCTGATAGAGCTGTTCGAGACACCGTGTGCCATACGAGGGTGATGGGGGTGGGTTCGTGAAGTTCGACATGGGACAGGCGACACTGTCCGGCCTGGTCTCGCGGACGCATGGTTCGCACGGCGATCTGGGCCAGTTGATCCAGCAGTTGATCGTGGCTGCCCAGCCGCTGGAAGGGAAGTTCAACGGCGCCGGGCGAGCCGCGTTCGATCAATTCAAGTCACATTCCGAACAGGTCGCCGCGGAGCTCAACAGCGCGCTCAGCGCCATCCTGGGCGGCCAGGCGGGCATGGACACCTCGTTCGGCGAGGGCGACCAGGAGCACGCCGACAACGCGCGCCGGCAGATGGCCGCCGCGAACTTCGACGCGGCGCGGTTCGCGGGCCGCCAGGGAGGCTGACGATGTCGACCACCGACCGTCGAAGCTACGACCTGGGTGCCTCCACGCAGGTGCAGACGACGCTGCACGGGATCATCTCCCGGCTGGAAGCCGTGCTGAACGAGCGGGACACCGCGGTGAAGGCGGCCATGGCCGACTTCCAGGCCGACGGCGTCTCCGAGCAGTACCACGAGAAGGAACTGCGCTGGCAGCGCGCCGCCGCCGAAGTACGCCAGATCATCACACTGCTGCGCTCGACGATGGAGCAGAACGACGCCACGGCGCGGTCCACGCTGGCACGGGCGAAGGCCGCGGTGGACGGGATCGGGTGAGCGCGGCCGGGGGGAGGTGAACCATGTCCGGTTGGGACATCGACGTGAACGGCGTGGACGGCGCGCTGCGGAACACGGCCGAGGCGGCGGCCGCGCTGAAGGACGAACTGGCCGACTACGTCGCCGACATCCAGCATGCGGGAACCAGCGCCGGAACGCTCGCCTACGCCGGAACGCCGGAAAAGGGCGGCAACGGCGGCGCCGGGGGCAGCGCCACGGGCATCATCGCCGGGGCGCTCGGATACTTCGCCCAGCACACCGAGGAGGAGCTGCTGTTCGTCGCGGCCCGCGCGGGCCAGTCGATCAACGGCGCCCACCAGGCGATCTCGGAGTACATCAAGGGCGACCTGACCATGGCCGCCCGCGCCCAGCACGACGCCCTCCGGGCCCCGGACATCAAGGCGCTCATCGCCCGGGCCCGGAAGGGCGGAAGACCGTGAAGCTGCTCGATCCGGCCAACATCCCCGTCTTCACCGGCAACCTGGAACTCCTCGAAAGCTACATCGGCGCGCTGCGCAAGGACGCCGCCCGGCTGCGGGCCACCGGCTCGGACATCCACTCCCGCTTCCAGGGACTGGCGGCCCACTACCGGGCCCCGGAGGCGGAGCAGCTGTTCGCGACGACCCTGCCGGTACGGGAGCGCGCGCACGCCTTCGCCGCGAAGCTGGACAAGGTCGCGGGCGCGCTCTCCGACTACGCGGCGGAGGCCCGTCCGCTCGCCCACAAGCTGGCCGCCCTGTCCCTGGAGGCCGAGACGTTCCTGATGTCGGTCGAGGGCGACGACCGGTGGAAACACGACAGCAAGAAGACCGACCACCACAACCGCATCCTGGACGACATCACGGCCGCCCAAGCGGCCTTCCAGGACGCCGAACGCCGGTGCGCCAGCAAGATCACAGCCCTGGTGGGCGGCCCCCGCTTCGTCACCGACGACGGCACCCACAAGCCGAACATGTACGGCTACGACGCCGAGACGCTCGCACACGCCAAGCTGCCGTGGGGCGACCCGGTGGAGCGCGAGTACGACTGGTACGAGCCGCACTCGATCAAGAGCTTCGCCTGGGACGGCGTGGTCGTCGACGGCATCGGGGGCACCTTCAAGGGCCTGGGCACCCTCGTCGGCGTCGACGGCTGGGACAAGATGGGCCAGGCCTGGTCCGGCCTGGGAAAGACCGCCGTCGGCGCGTTCATGTACGGCTCGGGGGCGTATGAGATCCCCGACGACTACCTCCCCCAGTTCTTCAAGGACTCCAAAAGGGCCGCCCGCGACACGGCCAAGGCCCTCGTCGCCTACGACGAGTGGGACAAGGACCCCGCGCGGGCCGCGGGCGCCGCCTCCTTCAACATCCTCACGACCGCCACCGGCACGGGTGCCCTGGCCAAGGGAGGCGCCGGCGCCGCCGCGAAGGTCGTGAACGCCGTCGGCAAGGCCGGCAGGATCATCGACCCGATGACGTACGTAGCCAAGGGCACCGGCTTCGTCGTCGGCAAGTCCCTCGCCAAACTCTCCACCGCCCTCCCGGCGGCAGGCGACCTGGTCAACACCCTCCGCGACCACCTCCCCGGCACGGAACGCCTCCCCGACGGCTCGGTCCGCCTCCCCGACGCGAGCGTCCTCCCGGGCAGAGCCCGCTACCTCCGGCCGGACGGCGCTCTGGTGGACGTGCGGGGGCGGGGGGTGCGGGGGCACGTTCCAGTGCACACCGAGGCGGGCGGCGCGGAGCTGCGGGGAGCGCAAAAGCTCGAGGGGAAAGTGTCTGCCGACCACGGGCGGCGGATCAGCGCTGAGCACGCGTGGCATCCCGCAGAGAGCCGTCGCCCGACCGATCACGTCACAGCCGACCTCCGGCCGCGTGATCCGGTGCCGACTGGACGGGACCCGGTTCTCCGCGGCGACCACCCCGGCGGACTGGATATCGGGGCTGCAAGCCCAGGGACCCGAGACATTCTCCAGGACACGGGTCGTCACGCGCCTTCCCCTGACGAGCACTTCCCGCACGACGGTGAGCTACGCGACGACCAAGTCCACCCCGGGGCGGACCACCAGCCGGGCGACAATGGAGAGTACGGCCCCGAGGCGGATCAGGCCACACCTCATGACTGGAGTAATCTGGCCAGGAAGACGGATAAGATCGGGGAACCGGCCATCCACTTGGATTCCGTTCACCCCGAGATTGCCAAAGAATTCCTACAGGACCAGTACCCATGGCTGGCAGACCTGAATAATACGGGGCAACACGGATATGTCGACAACTGTTCGCATAACGTCATCACAGTCGACCGCCGCCTCGACGGCGCAGAGGTTTCGGCAGCCCCGCGCCTTCGTCCCGACTGGCCGGACCAAAAAGTTTTGGGCGCAGCAGACAAAGAATATCGCTTCGTTCATGACTATGAAACCCTCATCAAGGAGCTCGCATCTCGAGAAGTGGGGTCTCGCAGCGTTGTCTACATAGGACGCCGGGACGAAACCGCGCATGTCTTCAACGCGGTAAACACAGAACATGGAGTTGTTTTTCTCGACGGCCAGTCCGGAACCTTAGGCCGCCTGGAGCCCGGCGTCGAATACATCGGATATCTCGCTTACCCCAAGCATAAACCTTAGGAGCCATATGCTCTCTCGGAACGAAGCCTACAAGGCCGGCCGACGCTTCTTGCACGAGACACTCTCCGACACGTACGAAATCGTCATCGGCAACGATTCCCTGTCCGAATACCCGAACGCATGGACTATGGTCTTCGACACTCAAGAGCACATCGATACAGGAGATATCAGGAAGGCTCCTCTGTCGAGGATTGTGCTCATTCCGAAGGATGGATCCCCTCTGTGTTTCCGCCCCACCGCATGGTCGCGCGACGAGTGTGAGCACCGTCTGTCCTCCGGCTGGCCCTCCTCCGGAGAGCAGGCCACGTGACCCTCCCCGCCCGTCTCGCCAGCCAGTGGCTGAAATCAGCCTACGGGGGGCTAGTCGAGGTCAGCGCACAGGAACCCGTGTCCGAAAACTCGGCTGCCTGGGAACTTCCCTGCCGAATTAAGAGCCAAACAGAGCGTGGCCGTCCACTGATGCTCACGGCGTCCGTCATCGTCCCTAAAAACGGCGCCACCCCCTTCCATCCTTGCACCAGCAATCCGGCCGAAGATCTGAGAGAATTCGCACAGAACCCGGCCCCCCGAAGCACAGCGTTCCAAGCGACACGAACAAATGTCCGCGGAAGGCTTCTCGCTCTGGATGCAGCTCTGGACGGGGCCAGGGCGACAGCGTTGCCCTGGAACCCCTCCCATGAAGCCCCTGGCTGGTGGGAGAGGCTGCTGCACAAGCACTTTCCATCGGCGGAGGCATCGGCTTGCAAGGACTGGAACGAGGCGATTTCCGCAGTAGCAGGACTCGGCCCTGGAGCCCGCGGAATCGCATGGATCCGGCGCGAGACGAGCGGCATGGAGACGACAGGCCATCTCCTCTACCTGCACAACAATGACGGGCAGGTGATCCTGCTGGACCCAGCGCGCGGCGGTCTCGGAAGCCCTGAATCAGGCAACGTCCGCAACCTGACTCTTGCCCGGTTCAGGAAATCCCCACATGCCGGTTCCTTCCGACCTCGATCCGCAAACGATTTCCCCGCAGCCGTTCAAAAAGCGAAAGAATGGCTGAGGTTCACTTACGGGAACGAAGTCGATCTCGTCGACCCACACCCCGCAGACGAGACGACTCGTGGATGGCTATTCGCATGCAACACCAAACGCTACATCGCAGACAGAGATCCGAAAACAGCCATGCTGGACTCTGCCCTCGTCGTCCCCAAGAACTCCGGTGTACCATTCGGGCTTCCTAACGCCGATCCATGGCGGTGGCTTGACAATTGGGACGCCGGCGCCGGGGGATCTGGAGTCCCGAGTCCCGGAGAAGCGGCGTGGCTCCAACCGACGATGGGCAAGCTAGGCACAGTTCTGTCCTTCTCAGAACACACCCACCAGGCCGCGCTCCTGCGGGAGCTCCAGTCCTTCCCCGTCGGTTCTCGGGCCTTGGTCTGGCTTCGTCGAACCGACGGGCGCGGACGCGAATCGGTCGGGCTCCTGCTGAACGCGTACAAGACTCCGCAAGGCTTGCGGATCGCCGGGGACAGCGCGGGAGCCCTTGAACAGCTCGAAGTACAACGGGTCCATACGATCCACGTGATCAGATACCGTCCGCAGACGGAACCCTGAACACCCGGCTGGGCTGGACACATATATCTGCGGTGGAAATAGGACGGACTGTCCTCGTTCACACGGAAACGGGGCGCGGAACTCTTCATCTCGCTCGATGCCCTCGACGCCGAGGAACCACGCTGAGTCATCGCGGCCAAGCCGTGGCACAGGTCTGCGTGTGATCGTCTGAGGCGTAACAACTCCTACAGCGAAGGAGGCGGTGACAGTGAAGGACTACGACAGCCAGCTGCTCGAGTCCGTCTCCGTGCGGCGGCGGCGGTTGCGGGATGCGTTGTTGTTTGGCGCTCAGCGGGTGCGGCGGACCGCCGATGAGAAGTTCGGGCGGGTGTTCGCGGGGGTCGCGTTGGCCGCTGTGGTGTGTGCGGGGTGTGTGGGGTGGGGGTTTGTGCAGCATGTGATCGCCAAGCAGCGGGAGCAGCAGAGGCAGCAACAGCGGGAACGACCCTTGCCTCAGCCGACTGTGGCGCCGGTGGTACCCGTCGTGCCGACGCCGCCTGTCACGCCGTCCTCTCCGGTGTCACCGAGTGTGGGCCCGACCGTTCCGTCGGTCTCCGCCGTGCCGTCGCGGAGTTCCGGCCCGACGGTCTCCGCGAAGCCGTCGGCGACGACGAAGCCAAAGCCCACGCCCACGCCGACGGCCAAGTCGAAGAAGCCGCGGCCCTCCACGTCACCCTCGGTCAGACCCGTTGTCACACCCCGGTGATAGGTTCAGGCGAGTGGCGAACGTAGGGACGAAGACGAAACTTCGGGCCGCGCCGGGGCGGTTGAGCAGGGTGACGCTCGTCGCCGAGCATCGGCGGGTCGATATCGTTCTGCCCGCCGACGAGCCGATCGGGCGCCTGTTGCCGGACGTCTTACGTCTGTTGGGCGATCGGGTCGACGGTCCGCCCGCCGCGCGGCACTTGATGACCACGGACGGGGCCCTGCTGCCGCAGGAGGGGTCGCTCGCCGAGGCGGGTGTGGCCGACGGGGCGATCCTGCGGCTCGTGCGGATGGAGGACGCGCCGTCGGCGCCTGTCGTGCACGACGTCACGGACGAGGTCGCGGACGATCTCGGGGTGCGAGCGTGGCGTTGGGGGCCGGGCGCCCGGCAGTGGACGGCCGGGGTGGCGGCCGCGGTACTGGCCGCCGTGGCGGCGCTGTTCGCCTGGGGCTCCACGGGAGCCACCGTCGTCGCACCGCCCCTCGCCGGGGCGGCCGTAGTCACCGCACTGCTCGGAGCCGCGGCCGCCGCCCGAGGTGGCGGGCCGCTCGGCACCGCGCTGGTGCTGGTCGCCGGCGAGGTCGGCACGCTGGCCGTCTGGGCCGCCGCCGACGGGCAGGGGTGGTCCTGGGAGGTGCGGCTCGCCGCGGTCGCCGCCGTCTGGGCGTGGGCGCTCGTGCTCCTCGGGTTGCCCAAGGCCCCGTTGGGACGCGGCGGGCTGATCGGCGCGGGTGCCGTCGTCGTCACCACGGCGGTCTGGGAGGGCGTCGCCCTCCTGCAGCCGGACGCGGCCCGCGTGGGCTGCGTCATGGCCGTCGTCTCCGCCGTCGCGCTCGGCGCGCTGCCCCGGGCCGCCCTGATGGCGGCCGGGCTGACCGCGCTGGACGACCGCCGCGCCGGCGGCGCCTCGGTGAGCCGGTACGAGGTGCGGACCGCCCTGGCCGCCGCGCACCGGGGCCTGGTCCTCGCCACGGCGGTCACCGCCGTGTCCGTCACCGCCGGTGGCCTGGTGGCGGTGGCCGGCCGCTTCTCCCCGTGGAGCGTCGCGCTCACCGCCGTGGCCGCCCTCGTCCTGTTCTCCCGGTCCCGGGCCTTCCCGCTGATACCCGAAGTCGTGGCGCTGCTGGCCGGGGCCGGCGTACTGCTGGTGCGGCTGGTGCTGTTGTGGCGGGAGGAGGTCGGGAGTCCCCCGTACGGGCCCATCGCTGCCTTGGCCGCGCTCGCCCTGGTACCCCTCGGGGTGCTGGCGGTCCAGCCGCCGGAGCATGTGCGCGTACGGCTCCGCCGGGCCGCGGACGTGGCCGAGACGCTGGGTCTGGTCGCACTGTTCCCCCTCGCGGTCGGCGAGTTCGGGGTGTTCGAGCGTCTGCTCCACCAGTTCTAGGAGATGGGGATGCCGGCACAGGATTGGCAGAGTGATGTCCTGCGCGAGCTCGGTGGCGCAGTGCCGAGCCGGGCACCCGGCGTCCCCACGGCCCCAGGGCCTACACCCGGCGGCTCCGAAACCCCGGGGCTCACACCCGGCGCCCCCGTGTCCGCAGCCCCAGGGCCCGCGCCCGGCACGCCCGCGACAACCCCGGAACCCCCACCCGTAGGCCCTCCCCCCGCGGCCCCGATGTCCGCGAGCCCTACACCCATGCCCCCTACACCCATGCCCCCTCCGGCCGTCGGCCCCACACCCGCCGAGCCGGCGTTCACCAGCCCCTTCGCCACCGAATCCGTTCCGCCCGGCGCCCACCCCGCCGAGCCGCCACACTCTGCGAAGAGGGAGCCCTTCGCCCCCACCCCGCCCCCGCCACCGGTCCCCACCGCCCTGCTCAAGCCCCGCCCCCGGCACGGCGACCCGGCCGCCCGCCGCGTCGCCCGCGCGCTCCGCCGGCTGACCGGCGCCTCCGTCGCCCGCGAGGTGGAGCACACGGCGCGGATCGCGGAGGCGCTCCAGCAACCGGTCACCACCGGACGGCAGATCGCGGTGACGGGCATCCGGGGCGGCGCGGGCAAGACCACCGTCACGGCCCTCCTCGGCCGGACGTACGCGCACTTCCGGCAGGACCCCGTGCTGATGCTGGAGGCGGATGCCGCGCTCGGCACCCTGCCCGCCCGGCTCGGCGCGCCCGACGTGCGGTGGACCTGCGGCGACCTCGCGCAGATCATCACGCCGTCCATGCAGCTCACCGACCTCACCGGATACCTGGTACAACTGCCCGGCCGCGGCTGGCTGCTGCCCGGCAGCCAGGGCAGGGTGGGTGCCAGGCTGGAGCTGGCCGAGTACCGCGCCGTCATGCTCGCCCTGCGGCGGTACTTCGGGATCACCGTCGTCGACTGCGACTCACTGCCGAGCGAGCTGTCCCGTACGGCGCTGGTGGCCGCCCAGGCCCGGGTCCTCGTCACACCCGCCACCGCCGAGGGCGTGGTGGCCACCCGCGCCGTCCTCGACTGGATGGCGACGCTGCGCCGCGCCGGGCTGCTGCGGCGGACGGTGGTGGTCGTGACGGAAGTGACACCGCACACCGCCGTCGATCTCGATGCCGCCCGCGAGGCGTTGTGCCTCGACGAGGTGTCCGTGCGCGCGCTCCCCTACGACCGGCACCTGGCCGCGGGCGGAGCCGTCAGGACGGAATTGCTCGCCCGGCGCACCCACGACGAGGTCACGGCGCTCGCCGCGGACGTCCTGAGCCGCTCCCTGGACCGAGGCGGGCGACTCGCGTGACCACCCGGATCGTGCACCGCCCCGCCCGCACCACCCGGCCGCCGGCGCCGTTCACGGAACGGGTCGTGGAACCGCCGCCGAACCTCCCGGAGGGCAGGATCGGCGGAGCGCTGCACTCGTTGATGCCGGTGGCGGGCGTGATGAGTTCGGTCGTCATGATGACGGTGATCCGCAACAGCCAGTTCGCGGCGATCGGCGCGCTCGTCCTCGCCGTCACGGTCGTCGGTTCGGTGGGGCTGCTGCTGTCGCAGCGCGGGAAGGCCCAGCGCACCAGGAGGCGCCAGCGGGAGCGGTACCTGGAGTACCTGGAGGGGCTCCGGGAGGAGCTCGTCGCCGAGGAGCGGGCCCACCGGGCCGCCGCCCGGCTGCTCGACCCGGCCCCGGCCGCCCTCCACGACCTGGTGCGCGACCCGGCGCGGCTGTGGGAGCGGCGGCGTACGGATCCGGACTTCCTCAGGGTGCGCATGGGGACGGGGCGGATGCCGGTGCGCACGCTCGTGATCGGTGCTTCGGGGGGCGGCGTGCTGACGCCTCCGGACCCGTTCATGCTCAACGAGGCCGGTGCGCTGGCCCAACGGTTCGGGACCGCCGCGGACCTCCCGCTCACCGTGCCCCTGGACCGGGCCGGCAACGTCAGCGTCGTCGGGGAGCGCCGGGACGTCCTGCGCGTCACCCGCGCGCTGCTCGTCCAGACGGCCGCAGTCCACGCGCCGGACGACGTCGCCCTGGCCCTGGCCTGTCCCCCGGACCGGCTGCCCGACTGGGAGTGGCTCAAATGGCTGCCGCACGTCCTCGATCCGGGGACGCGGGACGGTCCGGTGCCCGCCCGCCGGATCGCCTCCGGACCCGCCGAGCTGGCCCGGCTGCTCCGGGACGAGCTGCGGGACCGCACGGCGTACGCCGCCGAGGCCCGGCGCGGCCTCGCGGGCGCGGACGCCCGGAACCTGCTCGGCCGGATGCTCGTCGTCAGCGACGGGCACGGCGCGGACGCCGTGGAACTCCCCCGGCCCGACGAGACGGTGCCCCTCGGCGAGCTGGGCGTCACCGTTCTGCATCTGGTGTCCGAGCGCGTACAGGAACCCGGGGAGGTTGCCCTGCGCATCACCGTGAACGGCGACCGGGTGCGGGTGGAGGATCTCCGGGCGCCGGGCGCGCCCGCCGGCACCGGCGGCGTCGATCCCGTGTCCGCCGCCGAGGCCGAGGGGCTCGCCCGGACGCTGGCCCCGATCCGCCTGTCCGCCGAGTCCGCCGTCGACGCGCCGCTCGCCGGGGCCGTCGACTTCACCGGCCTGCTGGGGCTCGACGATCCGGCCGCTCCCGACCCGCGCGTGCTGTGGCGGCCGCGGAGCGAACGGGCCTTCCTGCGCGTGCCCATCGGGGTCGACGACGCCGGCGAGCCCGTGCTGCTCGACCTCAAGGAGTCGTCGGAGTTCGGCATGGGCCCGCACGGGCTCTGCGTGGGGGCGACCGGTTCGGGCAAGAGCGAGCTGCTGCGCACCCTGGTGCTCGGGCTGGTCTCCTCCCATCCTCCGGAGGACCTGGCCCTGGTCCTCGTCGACTACAAGGGAGGCGCCACCTTCGCCCCGTTCGCCGGCCTGCCGCACGTCGCCGGGGTCATCACCAACCTGGAGCACCGCACGGGGCTGGTGGAGCGGGTGCACACCTCGCTCGCCGGTGAGGTGCGCCGCCGCCAGCAGGTGCTGCGGGACGCGGGCAACCTGGCCGACATCGGGCAGTACCGGGCGGCGCGGTGCTCCCGGACCGAACTGGAGCCGATGCCGCATCTCTTCGTGATCATCGACGAGTTCGGGGAGCTCCTCACCGAACGTCCGGACTTCGGCGACCTCTTCCTCTCCATCGGCCGCATCGGCCGGTCCATCGGCGTCCACTTGCTGCTCGCCAGCCAGCGCATCGAGAGCGGGAAGCTGAAGGGGCTGGAGACCTACCTCTCCTACCGGCTGGGCCTCCGCACGTTCTCCGCCGAGGAGAGCCGGACGGTGCTGGACACTCCCGACGCGTTCCGGCTGCCGCCCCTCCCCGGGTTCGGTTACCTCAAGGTCGACACGAGCGTGTACCGGCGGTTCAAGGCGGGCTTCGTCTCGGGTCCGTACCGGGGTCCGGCCGTCCTGGACGCGGACGAGGCCGGGCCGGTGGTCCGCCCCTACCCCGCTGTCAACGCCCCCGAGGAGCCACCGGCCGTGCCGGGCGAGCCTCCCGAGCGCCACCGCGCGCCCGGCCCCACGCCGATGTCGGTGCTGGTGGACCGCCTGCGAGACGCCGCGCCGCCCACCCGCGCGGTCTGGCTGCCGCCCCTGCCGGCCACCGTGCCGCTCGACGCCTGCGCCCCGCCGCCCGCCGACGGCCTCCGCCCTGATGCCCATGACGGGCCGATGAGGGTACCGCTCGGGCTGCTCGACGATCCGGCGCGGCAGCGGCAGGGCCGCTGGGTCCTCGATCTGACGGTCTCCGGCGGGCACGCCGCCGTCATCGGCGGCCCGCAGTCCGGCAAGACGACGCTGCTGCGCTCGCTGGTGCTGTCGCTGGCCCTGACACACACCCCGCGCGACGTCGCCGTGTACGGACTCGACCTGGCGGGCGGCGGCCTGTCGGCGCTCGCCGGACTCCCCCACGTGGGCGGTGTGGCGGGGCGCGCGGACACCGAGCGCGTCGCCCGTACGGTCGAGGAGGTGCGCCTGATGCTCGACGAACGGGCGGATCTCTTCCGCGCGCACGGCATCGACTCCGTGGAGCACCTGCGCGAACTCCGGGCCCAGGGCGCGCTGTCCGAGCTGTCCTCCACCGAGGTCTTGCTGGTCGTCGACGGATTCGGCACCCTGCGCGACGGATTCGGCGGCCCGTTCGACGCGCTTGAGGACGCGGTGACGGACATCCTCAAGCGCGGCGGCGGCTACGGCGTGCACGTCGTCGCGTCGATGCTCCGCTGGAACGATGTACGCATCGCCACCCAGGCGGCTTTCGGCACCCGGATCGAGCTGCGGCTGAACGATCCGGGCGACAGCGGAATCGACCGGAGGCTCGCCACGTCCCTGGTCCCGGACGAGCCGGGCCGGGCGCTCACCGACGGCAAGTTGTTCGCCCAGACCGCCCTGCCCCGCCTCGACGCTCGGGCCACGACGGCCGGCTTGGCGGCCGCCCTCGAACAGGCGGTGGCGACGATCCGGGCGGCGTGGCCCGGCGAGGGCGTACGGCGGGTGCGCGTCCTCCCCACCCGCCTCTCCGCGGCGGAACTCCCCTCCCCGGCGGAGGAGCCGTTCCGGATACCCCTCGGGATCGACCAGGCGGCGCTGCGCCCGATCTCCCTCGACCTGTTCGGGGCCGACCAGCACCTGCTCGTCCTCGGCGACGGCGAGTGCGGGAAGACGAACCTGCTGCGGCTGGTCGCCCAGGGGCTGATGGCACGCCGGAACGACGAGGAGATCGTCTTCGCGGTGATGGACCCGCGCCGCGGTCTGCACACCGTCGTCCCTGAGTCCTACCGCGGCGGATACGCGACGAACCCGCGCGTCTGCGAAGGGCTTTCGTCCGTCATCGCCACCGAGCTGGAGAAACGGATGCCCGACGGGACGCAGCCGGCCGAACCCGCCGGCGGGCACCCGGGGCCGAAGATCGTCGTCCTCGTGGACGACTACGACGCCCTCGCGGCGGCCGGGCAGCAGCCGCTCGCACCCTTCCTGCCGTTCGTCCCCGCCGCGGTGGACATCGGGCTGCACTTCGTCGTGGCCCGCCGGGTGGCCGGTGCCTCCCGCGCCCTGTACGAGCCGTTCCTGATGGCCCTCCGGGAGAGCGGCGCCACGGCCCTGGTGATGGCGGGCGACCGGCAGGAGGGTCAGCTGTTCCCCGGGGTCCACGCCGCTCCGCAGCCGCCGGGGCGGGGGTTCCTGGTGCGCCGGGGCGTGGCGGCCCAATTGGTCCAGACGGCCCTGGCGGACGGAGAACCCGCGTGACGAAGGACGTGATCGCCCTCACCGAGCGGATGCCGGACCCGTGGAGCCTGACGGCGGCCCTGCTGGCGGGCGGCCCGGAGCCCGGGGTGCGGACGGCCGGGCAGGGGGCGGTGCTCCAGCTCTGCGACCGGGACGGCGCCCCGCTGGTCTCGGTGGAGGCACCGCTGGAGATGCGGGTGCGGGGCGAGGCCGAGCGGCTGCTCGGGGTCCCCCTGGGCGACGGCACCGGCTGGTGGACCGAGATCCGGGCCGCCACGGGCGTCCCCGGGGCGGAGCGGCTGGCGGGCGCGGTGGCGGCCCGGCTCACCGGGCTGCTGGGCGGCGCGGTGTGGCCGCCGGACGTCCGGACGGAGGACGGCCTAGTCGACGTCTCGGACGTCGCCCCCACGGAGCCTCCGGAACTCCCGGCCGTGGACGTGCTGACCGAACAGGCCGCGGTGATCCTCCAGGACCGTCCACTGGTCGCCATGAGCAGCCGACTGTCCGAAGCGCTGCGCACCTCGGCTGACGCCGACCGGGGCCTCCAGATCGTCACTCCGGGCGAAAGCCGGCTCTCCCTGCCCACCCGCACGCTCCTCACCGGGCCGCCGATCCGCTGGGTGGTGCGGGACGAACGGTGTGGTTACTACGACGGGCTGTCCGGGGCGGTGCTCCAGTGGCGGGACGGCGCCTTCGCACCCGCCGCCGACGCCCAGGGGAGAACCCTGGTCGCCGAGGCGTTCCGGGAAGTCGGACACGGCGGTGAGCGGCAGCTCGTGGTCGCGTTCCGCACCGCCCTCCCCGCCACCGAGGACCTCGTCCTCGGCGGTGGTGTGGAGGCCGCCTGGCGGACGCTCACCGGCGCGCCCCCGGCTGGCTGGGGTTCCGCCGAACCGGCGGGCCTCCCGTGGTCCCGCGACGAGCTGACGTCGCTGGCGCGCCGCCGCACCCCGCGCCCCACCTGGCTCGTCGTGGTGGGCACGGCGGACCGCCCGGGCATCGCCACGCTGCGCGTGGACCGTACGCCGGAGGGCGTCGCGGAGGAGGTGACCCTGGCCCTCGGGTACGGGCCGGGCGAACGGCCGCCGGTGGACGCGCTGCCGGGACTGGCCGACACCCTGGCGTCCCGGCTGGGGCTGCGCTCCCTCCTCTGCCAACTGCGGTCGGCGCGACGGGACCTGAGCGTGCCGCCGCGGTTCGAAGCGCCGCCCGTGCCCCTCGCCTTCGCGCTCGGCCCCGAGGGCGTCCGCGACATCGGGCTCGCCCGCGCCGCCCGCCCGCCGCTGGCCGGCTCCCCGCTCCGCGTCGGCCCGGCCGGGCGGCCCGGCCTGTACTACCCGCTGGGCGACGGCTCGTCGCACGGGGACGGGTGGAGTGCCCTGGACCGGCTGACGCGGCACCTGCGGGGAGCCGCGCCCGTCACCGCTTGAGCAGCAACTCCGTGTTCCGGTCCGTCGCTTCGCCCACCAGGGTGGGGTCGTTGCCCGGGGCGTTGAAGGCGAGTTCGCGGTAGAGGGCGGCGAGGCCCGTCTGGGAGAGGTCGTGGTAGTCGGTGCGGTGGGGGGCCGCGGATTCGATGAGGGTGGTGTAGAGGGAGATCGTGCCGTCGCGGTTGTCGGTGATCTCGATGACGCGGGCGAGCTGCGGGTAGTCGACGTGGGAGGCGGTGGCGATCTCCCAGAAGGTGCCGCGGGGGCGGATGCGGTTGCGGTGGCTGTGGCCGTTGATCCAGGCGAGGACGTTCTTGTGGCGCTGGAGGAGGGCGATCATCTCGTCGCCGCCGTGCCGCTGCTCGTTGGGGCGGGCGGGGTCGGGGACGGTGTTGTTCATGCTCCAGCTGGGGTGGTGGCTGAAGACCAGGGCGTACTCGTCGCGGTGGGCCTTGAGGGTGCGGTCCAGCCAGTCGAGCTGGGCGGTGCCGATGGAGCCCTGGTAGTGGCCGCCGGGGTCGGTGGAGTCGAGGCTGATGCCGACGACCCGGTCCGAGACGCGGAAGCTGTAGTAGAGGTTGCCGGAGTCGAGGTTGTCCTTGGTGTAGCCGTGGCCGACCGGGCCGCGGCCGGTGTACCGGCGGTCCAGGTGCAGGGCGACGTACTGACGCTGCGTCAGGGGTACGCGCCGGGCGTCCGGGGTGACGCTGCGGAGCTCCTTCTTGTGCTTGCGCAGCAGTTCCTCTATGCGCTTGCCCTTGGGGTCGGCGCCGTGCAACTCCCCGTCCATCAGCCACTTCGCCTCGTCGGCGGAGATGGTGTACAGCTTCTTGCCGCCCACGGCGACATCGGTGATGAACGAGCCCGCCGCCGGGTAGCAACCGCCGGAGAGCAGGTCGTGGTTGCCGAAGGTGGAGTACCAGGGGATGTTCAGACCGGGGCTGTTGACGCTCCGCATGGCGGCGTCGAGGTAGCCGGGGATGCGCGGGTAGCCGACGGCCTTGTCCTGGTCGCGGAGGGAGCTCTCGGGGTGCCAGTAGAGCTTGAGGCCGCTGTTCTGGACGCCCTCGTAGCGGCGCGGGTCGCCGGTGTTGGGGTTCATCCGGCCGCCGCTGAGGGCGGTGAGGAACCACTCGGCCTCGATCTTGGCGTTTTCGTCGCCGTTGTCGCCGGTGGTGACGACGAAGCGGAGCGGGGTGCCGGTGGCCGGGCCGCGGCGCAGCTTGTTGACGCGTTCGACGAGCGAGGCCACGCCGGGCAGGGTGAGCGCCTCGTGCGGGCGCCAGGCGCCCTCGCCGCCTGCGCGGAAGAACTCGTAGCGCAGCGGGTGTTGGACGTCCGTCAGGTGCAGGTCGGTGAACTGCACGAACGACGCGAGCGTGGTGCGCCGCCGGGTGCGGTCGGCGCGCGCGGCGGCCAGCTCCGTACGGACGACGCGGGGCCAGCCGGGGCCGTCGCCGAGCCGCTTGTACTTTCCGGTGCCGCGCGGGGTGGCGACGGAGGCGAGCGTGGTGCCGGCGCCCGTCGGGGCGGCCGTCATGGTCTCGGCGCCGGCCGTTTCCGGGGCCTGACCGGGCGTTTCCGGGGTCTGGCCGGCCGTCCCGGGGGTGTGCGGGACGGGCTCGTCGGCGGCGGCCGAACCGGCGGCGCCCAGGGCGAGGCCGGTGCCGACGGCGCCCGCGGCGGCCAGGAACCCGCGGCGGTCGAAGTGCGAGGCTGATCTGCCGGATCTGCTGTGCATGGCGGTCTCCCCGAGTGCGAACGCGAATGCGAGCGGAGGTGCAGGCGGTCTGCGGCTGCTGTCACCGAGGATCGTTGGCAGCGCGCATGACCTGGGCGTGAACAGGACGGCAACGGTCGCCGCCGATCACCTCACATCGATCTTGGCTACTGCAAGCGACATAGAGGACTCGTCCCCTGGAACGCCGGACCTCACCCAGCGTTCACCCGACAGGGATAGCGTCCCCGAAAACCCTATGGCCCCGCCGGTCCCGCTGTACTCCGTTTGCCCTGAATGGCTGAACCGTGGACCCCCGTCCCTCGTCCCTCAGGGGAACCTCTGGGGAACGCCCTGCGAACGGTTCACGGCCTCCGTCCCACTTCCTCCCACTGTGCCCGCTGGCGGGTTTACGCCATCTTTATTTTCCCTCCCTGGCAACTCTCCCCAAAAGCCCGTCACTTCCATAAAAGTGAGCCCCCATCCGGTTCCGATATCCGGACCTGCCGTCGGCAGCCGTTCACTCACCAGCCAGGGATGTCCATGAACACCCCCACATCTCGCCACGCGTCCCGCGGCGGCGCGAGACGCGCGTCCCGAATAGCCGTCGCCGCCGCCGCGGCGGTGGCACTCGCCGCTACGGGCGCGGCACCCGCCTTCGCCGACGGGCCGCAGCCCCCGGCCGCGACGCCGGCCCCGGGTCCGGTCAAGCCGGCCGACCCCGAGAAGGACAAGCTCGGTTCGCACGGCGCGGACCTGCTCGCCAAGGCCAAGTCCGCGGGCGAGCGGACCGTCACCATGATGATCGCCACCGCCCCCGGCCAGACGGAGCAGATCGCCGGGAAGCTCGACTCCGTCCCGGGCGCCTCGGTGGGCAAGGAGTACGACAAGCTCGGCTACGTCCGGGCGACCGTGCCCACCGCCAAGGCCGACGCCGTGATCGCCGAGGCGCAGAAGCTGTCGTCGGTGCACGGCATCGACCTCAAGCAGGAGATCAAGCTTCCCGACCCGACGCCGCGCGGTGACGCGGTGGCGGGCGCCAAGGGGCCGAAGAGCCGCTCCTACCCGGCGCCCGGAAAGCGGACCCCGGCCAAGAACCCGTACCAGCCGGCCTTCGAGACCGGCGCCGTGGACTTCGTCGAGGACCACCCCAAGGCCGACGGCCGGGGCGTCACCATCGGCGTCCTGGACTCGGGCGTGGACCTGGCCCACCCCGCGCTGCAGAAGACCACCACCGGCGAGCGCAAGATCGTCGACTGGGTGACGTCCACCGACCCCCTGGCGGACGACGACGGCACCTGGCTGCCGATGACGCAGGACGTCTCCGGCCCGTCCTTCTCCTTCAACGGCCGCACCTACACCGCTCCCGCGGGCTCCTACCAGGTGGCCCTGTTCCGCGAGAGCGTGACCGCCGGCGGCGACATGAAGGGCGACCTCAACCGGGACGGCGACACCACCGACTCCTGGGCCGTCCTCTACGACAAGGCCAAGGGCACGGTCCGCGTCGACCTCGACGACGACGGTGACTTCCGGAACGACGCCGAGATGAAGCCGTACAAGGACGGCTACCAGGTCGGCTACTTCGGCAAGGACGACCCGAAGACCGCCATCGCCGAGCGCATCCCGTTCGTCGTGCAGGTCCGCAAGGACGTCCCGATGGACCCGAAGGGCGGGAGCTGGGTCGGCAAGAAGGCCGACTTCGTCAACATCGGCGTCATCGAGTCGGAGCACGGCACGCACGTCGCGGGCATCACCGCGGCCAACGGCCTGTTCGGCGGGAAGATGAGCGGCGCCGCCCCCGGCGCGAAGATCGTCTCCTCGCGCGCCTGCACCTGGAGCGGCGGCTGCACCAACGTCGCGCTCACCGAGGGCATGATCGACCTGGTCGTCAACCACGGCGTCGACATCGTCAACATGTCGATCGGCGGCCTGCCGGCCCTCAACGACGGCAACAACGCCCGCTCCGAGCTCTACACGCGCCTCATCGACACCTACGGCGTGCAGCTCGTCATCTCGGCGGGCAACAGCGGCCCCGGCGCCAACACCATCGGCGACCCCGGCCTGGCCGACAAGGTCCTCAGCGTCGGCGCCTCCGTCTCCAAGGAGACCTGGGCCGCCAACTACGGGTCCGAGGTGCGGACGAAGTACGCGATGATGCCGTTCTCCTCCCGCGGCCCGCGCGAGGACGGCGGTTTCGCGCCGATCATCACCGCCCCCGGCGCGTCGGTCAACACCACGCCGACCTGGGAGCCGGGCGCGCCCGTCGCCGAGTCCGGCTACGACCTGCCCCCGGGCTACGGCATGCTCCAGGGCACCTCGATGGCCTCCCCGCAGGCCGCGGGCGCTTCGGCACTGCTGATCTCGGCCGCCAAGCAGCAGGGGATGAAGCTCACCCCCGCCGACCTGCGCACGGCCCTCACCAGCACCGCCAAGAAGATCAAGGGCTTCCAGGCGTACGAGCAGGGCTCCGGCCTGATCGACATCAACGAGGCGTGGAGCGCGCTGCGCCACAAGGCCACCGCCCACGAGTACACGGTCAAGGCCCCGGTCTCCACCGCCCTCTCCGGCTCCCTGAAGACCCCGGGCTTCGGCACCGGCGTCTACGACCGCGAGGGCGGCCTCAAGGCGGGCGAGTCGAAGACGTACGACATCACCGTCACCCGCACCTCCGGCCCGGACAAGGACGTCTGGCACGAGCTGAAGTGGCGCAACAACGACGGAACGTTCAAGCTCGCGAGCCGTGACGAGGTCCGGCTGCCGCTGAACAAGCCCGTCACCGTCAAGGTCACGGCGAAGCCGAAGTCGGCGGGCATCCACAGCGCGATCCTCACCGTGGACGACGACCGCACCGAGGGCATCGACAAGCAGATCATGACGACGGTCGTGGTCTCGGAACCGCTGGCCGCCCCGGCCTACCGGGTCGCGAAGAGCGGTACGGCCCAGCGCAACGCCACCACCTCGTACTTCGTGACCGTGCCCAAGGGCGCCAAAACGCTGGAGATCGCGATGAGCGGTCTGGCGAAGGACAGCCAGACCCGGTTCATCGCCATCAACTCCTACGGCGTCCCGGTCGACCCGACCACCACGACCAACTGCTACCCCAACTACAACAACCCGGCCAACGCCTGCCGCCCGGACGTGCGCTCGTACGCCAACCCGCTGCCGGGCGTCTGGGAGATCGAGGTCGAATCGCGGCGCACCTCGCCGCTGCTGGACAACCCCTACACGGTGACCGCCACCGTGCTGGGCGCCTCCTTCGACCCGGCCGTGCAGAAGGTGAAGGAGGCGAAGGTCGGCACCCCGGCCACCGTCACCTGGAAGGCGAAGAACGACTTCGCCCAGATCGACGGCAAGCTCCAGGGCGGCCGCCTCGGCTCGTCCAAGGTCGCCCGCCAGCAGATCGGCAAGGGCCAGAAGCAGACGTCCAAGGTCACCATCGGTGAGGGCGTCACCCGCTTCGAGGCCGCCATCGGCGGCGCCGCCGACCCCAAGGCCGACCTCGACCTCACCGTCTACAAGGACGGCAAGCCGGTCGGCTCCTCCACCAGCGGCGGCTCCGACGAGCAGGTCGTCCTGACCAAGCCCGCCCCGGGCGAGTACACGGTCGAGGTCACCGGCTACGAGGTGCCCTCCGGCACCACGGCCTACGACTACCGGGACGTCTACTTCGCCCCCTCCCTGGGCGAGGTCAAGGTCCCGGCGGGCCAGAGCGTCAAGCTCGGCAACGGCCAGTCCGCCCAGGTCACGGCCGACGTCGTGGTCGCCGGCGCGGCCCCCGAGGGCCGGACGTTCTCCGGCGAGGTCCAGCTCGTCAACGAGCGCGGGACGGTCGCGGGGACCGGGAGCGTGACGATCGAGAAGGTCGTTTCCTGATCGGTCGGTGATGTTCTGGATGGGCGGGCGTCCGGTTTCCGGGCGCCCGCCCTGTTCTCTCCGGTTGCACGAGTACCGTCGGGACCCGGTACGGCAGACTGAAGTGACGCGTGGACGTCGAAGGAGACCAGGCTTCGTGAGCGCATACCCCGCACACCATCGCGACCCTGATGAACCGCTGTTCCCCATGCCTCCGCTCACCGAGGCAGCTCTCCGCGTGGCGGTCACCAGAGTAGATCTGAGCGCCGCCGTCCGTTTCGAGCAGGAGTTCCACGCCGCCTGGCAGGAAGCCGTCCAGACGGACAGCACCGTGCCCATGCACACCTTCCTGCACCGCTGGGGGGTGTTCGTCGCCCTGCGCCGGATCCCCACCCGCGCCGCCCGGCTGGACGAACTGGAAAGGGCGGTCGGCCGAGCCGCCACGCTCGAGGAAGCGCGGGCCGCGTCTTCGGAGATCGCGGCGCTTTTGGACGAGGCGGCTCGCGAGGCGACGGGGTGACCGACTGGACTTGGGAGTACCTGCCCGACGCCGAACATGTCGTCGGCGGGCTGGATCCGGCGCTCCGCCGCGACGTGGAAAAACTCGCCGCGCGACTGGCGGACGCGGCCTCGGTCAGGTACCTGGGCGACCCGCCGTCCCACGAGTCCGGTGTCTCCCGACTACTGGATCACGCCGAGGGTCGCCTGATGATCTGGTACCAGGAGCACCGACGGCAGTCGACGATCCTCGTCGTGCGCATCGCGCATCTGGGGTGAGCTCAAGTCGTCTCCCGCTCAGCGGCGAGGGCCCGATCCAAGCCGGCCCGAGCAGCGGCGAGCTCCCCCCGGGCTCCGCCCCTTCGGGAGCGGGCATCGCCTCGGTCCGGGCGATGTCGGCGTCGATCGCCGCGAAACGCTCCCGGACGCGCTGTGCCACGGCCTCGTCGGAACTGAGCCACGGATGGCGCTCCAGCGCCTCGGCACACACCCCACACCACGGCCGTCCCCTCATTTCCCGCCTCCCATCTGCCGGCGCGCCGGACATTCCGCGACCTCCGTTCCGCTCGGCGGAACGTACGGCCCGCCTCGTCTCCACGTACCTGTTACGGCGACCGGTCACTCGCCGGAGTGACGGCCGGAGGCCTTTCCGGCACGCCCGTCCCGTCCCACCCTCCGGACAATGGATTGGACTTTCGGGCCCCCCACTCCCGCATGATGGAACCGCGCCTACCGGTCCCACCGTCGTCCGGCAGTGACGCATATGTCCTAGACGAGCAATGGGAGCCCCCCTGTGAGAGTCGGAATCGTCGGAGCCACCGGACAGGTCGGCGGAGTCATGCGCAAGATCCTCGCGGAGCGCGACTTCCCGGTGACGGAGCTGCGCCTGTTCGCCTCGGCGCGGTCCGCCGGGTCCACGATCAACTGGCAGGGCACGGACGTCACCGTCGAGGACGCGGCCACGGCCGACTACACCGGGCTGGACATCGTCCTCTTCTCGGCCGGCGGCGCCACCTCCAAGGCGCTGGCGGAGAAGGTCGCCGGGCAGGGCGCCGTCGTGATCGACAACTCGTCCGCCTGGCGCCGCGACCCCCAGGTGCCGCTCGTCGTCTCCGAGGTCAACCCGCACGCCGTCGCCGACCGCCCCAAGGGCATCATCGCCAACCCCAACTGCACCACCATGGCCGCCATGCCGGCCCTGAAGGTGCTACACCGCGAGGCCGGGCTGCGCGGCCTCGTCGCCACCACCTACCAGGCCGTCTCCGGCTCCGGCCTGGCCGGCGTCGCCGAGCTCGACGGGCAGCTGCGCAAGGTCGCCGACCACGCGACCGAGCTGACGCACGACGGCGAGGCCGTCGAGTTCCCCGAGCCCGGCGTCTACAAGCGGCCCATCGCCTTCAACGTGCTGCCGATGGCCGGCTCGATCGTGGACGACGGTCTGTTCGAGACCGACGAGGAGCAGAAGCTCCGCCACGAATCCCGCAAGATCCTGGAGATCCCCGACCTCAAGGTCTCCGGCACCTGCGTCCGCGTCCCGGTCTTCACCGGCCACTCGGTGCAGGTCAACGCCTCCTTCGACGGCCCGCTGAGCGTCGAGCGCGCCTACGAGCTGCTCGCCGAGGCCCCGGGCGTCGAGCTGTCCGAGATCCCGACTCCGCTCCAGGCGGCGGGCAAGGACGCCACGTTCGTCGGCCGCGTCCGGGTCGACGAGACCGTCGAGCACGGCCTCGCCTTCTTCGTCGTCGGCGACAACCTGCGCAAGGGCGCGGCCCTGAACGCGGTGCAGATCGCGGAGCTGGTGGCCGCGGAGCTGCGCGGCTGAGCTTCGCGGACGGTATTCGGGCGGGACCTTCGGGTCCCGCCCGTCGTCGTTCCCGGGATCGGGGGCGGGCCCGGGGGGTCTTATTCGGGCCGTGATGTCAGACCCCCGTGGGAGAGTTCCGTTCATGAACCGGATAGCCAGAGGCGAACATCTGACCGTCCCGGCCGAGCCGTTGCACGCCGCGGTCACCTGGACCGCCGTGCCCGCACTCCCCGACGCCGGGGCTCTCACCGTCGCCGCCCTGCTCCTCGACGCGCGCGGAACGCTCCGCGCCGACGCCGACCTCGTCTCCTCCCAGCACGCCGGGCACCCCTCCGGGGCCGTGCACCACCTGGGCACCTCGGAGGGCGAGGCGGGCCTGGTGGCCGAGTGGCTGGTGATCGACCCCGCGCGGATCGAGCCGGACGTGACGCGGATCGTGGTGGCCGCCGCCACGAAGGGCCGCGCCCTCGGCCGCGTCCCCGGCCTCGGCCTGGCCGTCACGACGGCCGCGGGCGAGCCGGTAGCCCATGTCGCCGTCGAGGACGGGGTGCGGTTCGACGACGCGGACGGTCGGGGTGGGCCGGGTGGCGTCGGAGCCTCCGACGAGCTCGGCGGTCCCGGCGGACGGGACGGCGTGGACTCCGGGGCGGCTGCCGTGACGACCGCCACCGCGGCCGTCCTCGGCGAGTTCCGCCGGGCAGACGACGGTGGCGGCGACGGCTGGCGGTTCGCGGCCGTCCTCCGGGGCTACGCCTCCGGCCTCGGCGGCGTGGTCGAGGCGCACCGCGCGGGGGCGGGGGGCGATGGGACGTACGGGAACGGCATCGGTCCCGGGGACACCCTCGGGGGCGGTCTTGGGGACGGTGGGGCGTACGCGGCACAGGCGGACGGTGGTCACCGGGCGGGAGCGGAGCCGTACTCCGCCGTGGCCGATCACGCGTTCACCGGGGAGGCGGGGGGCCTCGTGCCGGGTCCGGGTGCCTACCTGCCCGAGGCGGCCGGGTCCGGGGGCGGTATCGGCGCGGCGGTGCCGGAAGGCTCGGGCGGCCACGCGCCCGGAGCCGAACCGTCGGAGCCGGCGGACGCGCGCTCCTACGCCTTCGGGCCGGGCGGTTCGTTGTCCGATGCCGGGGCCGGTATGGGCGCGCGGGTGCCTGAGGGCACGGGCGGGCACGCGCCCGAAGTCGCACCGCCGCACCCGGCGGACGCGGGGGCCTACGTGCCCGGAACGGGTGGTTCGCCGTCCGGTGCCGCCGGGGCGGACACGCCCGGGTACGGGGGGCACGGCGCCGACGCTTCCGTCCCCGGTGCTCCGGCACGGGTGCCGGAGATTCCCGCCTACCCTCCGCACGTGCCCGATCCGGGGCTTCACTCGGGCGCTCCGGCCGGTCAGGAAGCGCCCGTTCCGAGCGCTCTCGGTGACGTCGTCCTCGGTGAAGCCGTCCCGGGTGTTGCCGTCCCGGGTGATGCCGCCTCCGCGTACGCGGCCGGCGCGGCGGTGCCGCCCGAGCCCGCCCTGAGGCCGCCCGCCCCCGGGGCCGTCCCGGAGCCGCTGTTCGCCGGGGCGCCCGCTCGGGAACCCGGTCGGCTCGTCGACGACGCGCCGACCGTCGGTCTCGCCGTCGTCGGTACGCCCGCGACGCCAGCGCGGGAACCGGCCGAGGCGCCGGCGCCGGTGGAGGAACGGGTCGTGGAGGAGTGGGCCGTGGTCGGGCGGATCACCAACCGCCCGGTCCCGTCCGAGCCGGGCACCGAGAACTCGGCGGCGGAAGCGTCAGCGCAGGCGCAGGCTGAGGAGCCGACAACCGGCTCCCCGTCCACCGGCCGCACGGCCGACAGTCAGTCCTCCGCCGCCCTGCCGTTCACGGCCGGCCCGGCCGACGCCGCGGCGCTCGCCCTGGAACAGGCCCAATCCGTCGCGGAGGCCGCACCGCACACGGACGTCGCCTCCGCCTCACAGACCGCGCTCATCACCGACGCCGCCCCCGCCTCGCGAGCCGCCCCGACCGGCCCCGTCATCGACGCGGCTCCGGCCTCGGAACCCGTCCTCATCACCGACGTCATTCCGGCATCGGAAGCCGTCCCCGTCGCGGACGCCGATCCAAGCGACGTTCCGGACGCCGAGGCCACTCCCCGCGCGAAGACCACCCCCGCCTTCACCCCCTGGGAGCGGACCGGCACCGGCGACGAGGACGTCGTCCCCGAAGGGCCGCTGCCCGACGGGCCGGTGCTGGTCGAGTTCGCCAGTCCCGGCGGTCCGGCGGCGGTGGAGGTCGTGGAGTCGGTGGAGTCGGCCGACGGGGAGCAGCGGACGGCGAGTCCGCTGCTGTCCGGGACGGGCCGGTTCCGCGGACGGGCGGTGTTCTCGCCACGGGCCGGGCGGCCCGCGAGCCTGCGGGTGGCGGCGCGGCGGCAGTGGAGCCTGACGTTCCTGCCGCTCGCCGAGGCCCGCGTCCTGGAGCCGGCCGGCACGCTCCAGGGCACCGGCCCCGACGTGCTGCGCTACTCCGGGCCCGCCGCCGACCTGCGCGTCAACCACACGGGCGGCCGGGCCGACCGCGGCAGCCTCACGCTCCGCGCCGTCTACCCCGGGGGCGACCCGGCCGACCGCGACGGCGCCGACGTGCTCGCCCAGGGCCGGGGAGCGCTGATCGACGTGACGCCCGTCGCCGGCCCCTGCCTGCTCCTCGTCGACGCCGACGGCCCCTGGTCGCTCGCCGCCCTGCCCTCCGCCGCGCCCGAGCCGGACGCCGCGGACGCCGACGGGGTGCTCGCCGAGTACGCGGGCCAGGGGCGGAACCTGGAGGTCGTCGAGATCGCCCACCCGTGCCCCGGCTCGCCGGTGATCCTGGAGTACGACCTGGAGGGCTCCGACTTCTTCGCGGTCACCGAGATCGATCCGTACGGCGACACGCGCGAGCTGATCTCGAAGGACGAGGGGTTCCAGGGCCGCCGCCTCCTCTTCACCGGGCTCACGGAGGGCGAGACGGCCACCCGCCTGGAGCTCGGCGCCCTCACCCGCTGGCGCTTCCGCCTCCTCCCGCTCTCCGCCGCCCGCCCGCTGGCCGACGAGGCGCCGGCGGACGGGGTCACGGGCACCGGCTGCGACGTCCTCGTCCACCACGGCCCGCCCGCGGCGCTCACCCTGACCTCGGCGGAGGCGGGACCCGTGCACGTCACCAGCCTGGAGCCCGGCGGACTGGCCCGCGTTCGGGTGACCCGCGCGCACACCCCGCGCCCGGCGCACGGCCCGCTGCGCGCGCGGCCCGGCGCACCCACGTACCTCCTCGTCACGGCGGCGGGCGACCAGTCCTGGAAGCTGACGCTCCGCCCGCCGGAGGAGATCCGGTCGTTCGCCACCGCGATCGGCGGCCACGGCCATGACGTCGTCCGCTGGACCGGCGCGCCCGGGCCCGTCCGCTTCGACTACGACTTCGACGACGGCGAGCCGCTCCTCGACGAGATCCCCCGGCCGGAGCTGTGGGCGCTCGACGAGCACCTGTCGCCGCTGCACCGGGTGGCCGCCGGGATCGGCGTCCACCACGTCCCCACCGGCTGCCTCCAGGTCCGCGCGCACCGGGCCTGGCGGCTCACGGCGGGCGGCTCCCGGCAGGACGCACGGCCGGGCGCGCGGCAGGCGCCTGACGCCGCCTCCGTGGAAGGATGGCCGGGAACGTCATGACACGCGTGATGCGAAGGAGATGCCCAGGTGCCAGGCACGAATCTGACCCGCGAAGAGGCCGAGCGGCGGGCCACGCTGCTGACGGTGGAGGCGTACGAGATCGACCTCGACCTCTCCGGCGCGCAGGAGGGCGGGACGTTCCGCTCGGAGACGGTCGTGCGGTTCGACTCCGCCGAGGCCGGCGCCGAGACGTTCATCGACCTGGTGGCCCCGACCGTGCACGAGGTCGTGCTCAACGGCGAGGCGCTGGACCCGGCCGTGGTCTTCGCGGACAGCCGGATCACCCTGCCGTCGCTGCACGGCGGGGAGAACGAGCTGCGCGTCGTCGCCGACTGCGCGTACACCAACACGGGTGAGGGTCTGCACCGGTTCGTTGACCCGGTGGACGACCAGGCGTACCTGTACACGCAGTTCGAGGTGCCGGACGCCCGCCGTGTCTTCGCGTCGTTCGAACAGCCGGACCTGAAGGCGACGTTCCGGTTCACCGTGAAGGCCCCCGAGGGCTGGACGGTCATCTCCAACTCGCCCACGCCGGAGGTCCCGGCGGACCGGATCTGGCGCTTCGAGCCGACCCCGCGCATCTCCACGTACATCACCGCGCTGATCGCCGGCCCGTACCACAGCGTGCACAGCACCTACGAGAAGGACGGCCGGACGGTCCCGCTGGGCATCTACTGCCGGCCGTCGCTCGCCGAGTACCTGGACGCGGACGCCATCTTCGACGTCACGCGGCAGGGCTTCGACTGGTTCCAGGAGAAGTTCGACTACCACTACCCCTTCGCCAAGTACGACCAGCTGTTCGTGCCGGAGTTCAACGCGGGCGCGATGGAGAACGCGGGCGCGGTCACCATCCGCGACCAGTACGTCTTCCGGTCGAAGGTGACGGACGCGGCGTACGAGGTGCGGGCCGAGACGATCCTGCACGAGCTGGCCCACATGTGGTTCGGCGACCTCGTCACCATGAAGTGGTGGAACGACCTGTGGCTGAACGAGTCGTTCGCCACCTACACGTCGGTCGCCTGCCAGGCCGCCGCCCCCGGCTCCAAGTGGCCCCATTCCTGGACCACCTTCGCCAACTCCATGAAGACCTGGGCCTACCGGCAGGACCAGCTGCCCTCGACCCACCCGATCATGGCCGAGATCCGCGACCTGGACGACGTCCTCGTCAACTTCGACGGCATCACCTACGCCAAGGGCGCCTCGGTGCTCAAGCAGCTGGTGGCGTACGTCGGCGAGGACAAGTTCTTCCAGGGCGTGCAGGCGTACTTCAAGACCCACGCCTACGGCAACACCCGTCTGTCCGACCTGCTCGGCGCCCTGGAGCTGATGAGCGGCCGCGACCTGAAGACCTGGTCGAAGGCGTGGCTGGAGACGGCCGGCATCAACGTCCTGCGCCCCGAGATCACCACGGACGACAACGGCGTCATCACCTCCTTCGCCGTCCGCCAGGAGGCCACCCCGCTGCCCGAGGGCGCGCAGGGCGAGCCGACGCTGCGCCCGCACCGGATCGCGATCGGCGCGTACGACCTGAAGGACGGCAAGCTGGTCCGCACCGAGCGGATCGAGCTGGACGTGGACGGCGAGCTCACCGAGGTCCCCGCCCTCGTCGGGCAGCGGCGCCCGGCCGTCGTCCTGCTCAACGACGACGACCTGTCGTACGCGAAGGTGCGCCTCGACGAGGAGTCGCTGCGCGCCGTCACCGCCCACCTCGGCGACTTCGCCGAGTCGCTGCCGCGCGCCCTGTGCTGGGCCTCCGCCTGGGACATGACCCGCGACGGCGAGATGGCCACCCGCGACTACCTGGAGCTGGTGCTCTCGGGCATCGCCAAGGAGTCGGACATCGGCGTCGTCCAGTCGCTCCAGCGGCAGGTCAAGCTGGCCCTGGACCTGTACGCGGCGCCGGACTGGCGCGAGACCGGGCTCCGGAAGTGGACGGACGCGGCGCTCGAACAGCTCCGCGCGGCGGAGCCCGGCAGCGACCACCAGCTGGCCTGGGCCCGCGCGTTCGCGGCCACCGCCCGCACCGACGAGCACCTGGACTTCCTCGCCGGCCTGCTGGAGGGCACCGAGCTCGTCACCGGCCTCGCCGTCGACACCGACCTGCGCTGGGACCTGCTCACCCGCCTCGCCGCCACCGGCCGCGCCGACGAGAAGGCCATCGCCGCCGAGCTCGACCGCGACCGCACCTCGGCCGGCGAGCAGCACGCCGCGGCGGCCCGCTCGGCCCGCCCGACGGCCGGGGCCAAGGCGGAGGCGTGGGCGTCGGTCGTCGAGTCCGACAAGCTCACCAACGCCGTCCAGGAGGCCGTGATCAGCGGCTTCGTCGTCGCCGACCAGCGCGAGCTGCTGGCGCCCTACGCGGCGAAGTACTTCTCCGTCGTCAAGGGCATCTGGGAGACCCGCAGCCACGAGGTCGCCCAGCAGATCGCCGTCGGCCTCTACCCCGCACTCCAGATCTCCCGGGAGACCCTGGACGCGACGGACGCCTGGCTCGCCTCCGCGAACCCGAGCGCGGGCCTGCGCCGTCTCGTCCTGGAGTCCCGCGCGGGCGTCGAGCGGGCCCTGAGGGCTCAGGCGGCGGACGCGGCGGCCGCCTGACCGACGCGGCTCTAGGGTGCTCGGATGTTCGAAGAAACGGCGACGACCGAGCCCCCTAGGGCCGCCCTCCCCGCCGGGGGCACCACGGCCCTCCTGTACGACGCCGTGGTCGTGCTCGTCCGGAAGCGGACGCGCCGCCGCGTCCCGTTCGAGGCCGTCGAACGCGTCGACGGGCCGGGCGCGGACGGCCGCACCCTGCGGATCGAACTCACCTCGCCCCACGCCGGGGGCGAGGTCATCACGCTGCGGAGCGACGACGCGGCGGCCCTCGCGGCCTTCGCCACCGCCCTCACGTCGTCCCTGCCGCCCCGGGCCCCGCACCAGGCGCGGCGGGACGGCCGGCGGCTGACGAGCGTGGAGCGGATCGGCCTCGCGCCGGCGCGGGAGTTGCAGGCGGCGGGAGGAAGCCCGACGCTCCGGACCCTGACGGTCCTCTACGTGCTCGCCCTCCCCGTCGTCTTCCTGGCCTCGGAGGACCTCGGCCGCTCCCTCGCCTCCTTCGACGCCCTCGGCGACTGGCTCCGCGCGGGCGTGTTCCTGCTGCCCGGCGCGGCCCTCGCCCGCGTGACGGCGTCCACCGCCCGCACCGCCTGCCTCCTGCGCCTCCGAGGTGTCACCGTCACCGGCACACTCACCGACATCCGCCGGAACGGCGACGGCGAACCGGCCTTGTACCACTACGCGTTCACCGACCGGGACGGCGCGGTCCGCCACCACGAGGGCCGGGGCTGGCCTCTGTCCGAGGACGGCGGGACGACGCCGATCACCTACGACCCACGGGATCCGGAACGCGGCTACGCCCCCGGCGACCGGATGGGCCTCCCGGCACACGCCGTCCTCGCGGCCGCCGCCCTGACGCTCCTCTGGATGGGCCTGGACCTCGCGGTGCCGACTGCCCTCGACTCCCTGCGGGTGCTGCGCGACAGTTGGTGAGGCGTTACCGGCTCGCGCTCGCCGGCCTCCTGACCTGGGCGGAAACGCCCTGGCCGGAGGGCCGAAGACGCCCTAGTGTGAGCGGTGTGACGGACGAGTCGGCCATAACCGTTCCACCCGCCCTGGTACTGCGCGGAAGGGGCACCCGGGTGCAACTGCACCGGCAGGGCGTGCTGCTGGACCGCCGGGGCGTCCGCACCACCATCCCACCGGCCGCCGTCGCTCGCGCGGAGGCCGCCGGGCCCGGGGGCCGCACCCTGCGGATCGTCCTCACCGCCGACCGCGGCGACGGCAGGACGTACACGGTGCGGTGCCGCAGCGCGCCGGCGGTACGGGCCTTCGCGGCGGGCATCGTGGCCGCGGTACCGGTCGGGGACGGGGAAGCGCGACGGCTCGACGGACACGCCCTCGTCCGCACGGCCCCGGTTCCGACGGCCGGGCGGCGGGCGTTCTCCCGCACGGCGCGGATCACCTGGACGTCCGTGGCGCTCTACGCGACCGGGCTCGTGCTCATCGTGGCGACCGCGCGGGCCCCGGCTTTCGCGGTCCTCCTCTGGACGATCGCGCCGCTGTTCCTCGCGCCGTCCCTGTTCTGCCTGGTGAGGATCGGTGGTCTCGTCCGCGAGTGGTGGGGCCTGAAGGTCCGCGGGGTCACCGTCGTCGGCGACCTGACGGACACCACGTACGGGGAGGAAGGAACCACCTACTACACGTACCGGTACCAGGACGCCGACGGCGTCGAGCGCACCCATTTCAGCGGCGCCGGACCCTGGCCGGAGGGCTCCGCGACCGCGGAGCTCACCTACGACCCCGCGCACCCGGACCGCGTCGGCGTCCGGGGAGCCGGGTGGAGCGCGGTCGTGCAGGCGACCTTGGTCGGTGTCGTCCTGGCGGTGTTCGCGGCGACGGCTCTCCTCGGCCTCTGCTTCGCGGCGGCCGCTCTGGCCGGCCCTTGGCTGTAGGAGGGCGTACCGCCGACGCACGTACCGCCCGCCCCGGCGGCCGGGAGAACGGTACGCCGAAGGCCGGGCGGGCGAGGTGCCCGTCCGGCGTTCGTACCGTTGCCCAAGGGCGATGGGCGCACCCTCACCGGGCGCGCCCCCGCAAGGGACTAGCGCGACGTCCGCGGGTAGTGCGTGTCGTGCGTGCGCGCGTTGTCCGAGTTGCGGGCCAGCACCATCGTCAGGCCGGCGATCACGAGGAAGAGCACGATCGGCGCGGCGACGTAGAGGCCGAGCGTGTTGATCACGCTGAGGCCGGGGCCCGGGTCGTCGCCGTCGTCGCGGGTGAGCGCGAACGCGGGGGACGACATCAGCAGCATCAGCAGCGTGCCGGCGGACACGACCCCGGCGCGCTTGGCGTTCATCTTCTTATTGCTCACGGGCTCAAAATATCGGACCCCCGTGGACCGCGCGCGTCCGGGGTGGCCTTCGGGGTCACCGTCCGCGGGCGGGCCGTGAGCGAGCGGATCTCGTCCATCAGGGCATGCAGCCGGGGCGAGGAGGCCAGTTCCTCCAGGGAGAGCGGCCGGCCCGCGGGGTCGGCGACGGGCAGGCGCCAGTTGGGGTACTCGTCCGAGGTGCCGGGGAGGTTCTGCGGGCGGCGGTCGCCGACCGTGTCAGGCAGCCAGACGCCGACCATCCGCGCGGGGGTGCGCAGCAGGAAGCGGTGGACGGCGCGGACGGCCGCCTCCTCGTCGTCCGGCCCCTCGGGCAGCAGTCCGAGCCGGCCGAAGAGGGCCAGCCACTCGGCGACGCCCTTGGCGTCCTCGCGCTGCTCGACGGCGAGCGGGCGGCGCAGCAGGCCTAGGTGGTGGCGGATGGCGACGTGGTCGCCGGTGAGGCGGGCGGCCGTGCTGGGCAGGTCGTGGGTGGTGGCGGTGGCCAGACAGCCCTCGCGCCACCGCTCGGGCGGCAGCGGCCCGGCCCGCCGGGCTCCGCGCGACCAGTCGCGTTCGAACCAGAGGACGGACGTGCCGAGCACCCCGCGCTCGGCGAGCGCCTCGCGGACGCCCGGCTCGACGGTCCCCAGGTCCTCACCGATGACGGCGGCCCCCGCCCGATGCGCCTCCACGGCGAGGACGCCGAGCATGGCCTCGGCGTCGTACCGGACGTACGTCCCCTGCCCCGGATCGCGGCCCTCCGGCACCCACCACAGCCGGAACAGCCCCATCACGTGGTCGATCCGCAGCGCGCCCGCGTGCCGCAGCAGCCCGCGCAGCAGGTCGCGGTAGGGGGCGTAGCCGGTGGCGCGCAGGGCGTCGGGGCGCCAGGGCGGCAGCCCCCAGTCCTGGCCGCGGGAGTTGAACGCGTCGGGCGGCGCGCCGACGGACATCCCGGCGGCGAGCGACTCCTGCTGCGCCCACGCGTCGGAGCCGCCGGGGTGGACACCCACCGCCAGGTCGTGGACGAGTCCGACGCGCATCCCGGCGTCGCGCGCGGCGCGCTGGGCGGTGGCGAGCTGACGGTCGGTGAGCCAGGCGAGCCAGCAGTGGAAGTCGACGCGGTCGAGGAGTTCGCCGCGGGCGCGGGCCGTACGGGCGGAGCGGGGGTCCCTGAGGCCGGCGGGCCAGGAGTGCCAGTCGGGGCCGTGCGCCTCGGCGAGGGCGCACCAGGTGGCGTGGTCGTCGAGCGCCTGCCCCTGCTCGGCGAGGAACTCGCAGTAGGAGGCGCGCCGTCCGGGGCCGAGCGGCACCGCGCGGACGAGTTCGAGGGCGCGCAGTTTCAGGGCGCGGACGGCGTCGTGGTCGATGGGCTCGCCCCGGCGGAGGACGGCCACGTTCAGCTCCGCCGCCTCGGCGAGCAGCCGCTGGGCCTCCTCGCGGGCGGCCCCGGCGAGCCGGCCGAACTCGGTGATCTCCTCGACGCGCAGGTGCACCGGGTCGGGGAAGCGGCGGGAGGACGGCCGGTACGGGGACGGGTCGGCGGGCCGGCCGGGCGTGCCGGGGACGGCCGCGTGCAACGGGTTGACCTGGAGGAAGTCGGTGCCGAAGGCCCGGCCCGACCAGGCGGCGAGCTCGGCCAGGTCGCCCAGGTCGCCCATGCCCCAGGAGCGGGCGGACAGCACGGAGTAGAGCTGGACGAGGAAGCCGTGGCAGCGCTCGGGCGGCTGCGGCACCCGCTCGGGCGCGACGATCAGCGGGGCGGCGGCCGACCGCCCGTCGGGCGTCCGGGCGCGCAGCAGGTGCGTTCCGAGCGGCAGTGGATCGTCCCAGGTCAGGGACTGCCCGTCGGACGTCTCGACGCGGAGCGCGGTGTCCTCGGGCAGATCCGGCGGCCGGTGCGGGGCGGGGCCGCGCAGGACGACGGCCGGGGGCAGCAGCCGGTTGCGTCCGGTGCGGGCGTGGGCGTCCAGGGCGTCGCGGACGGCGCGCGGGGTGGAGGCGTCGACGCCGAGCGCGGCGAGAACGGCGACGACCGTGTCCTCGGGGACGGGGACGCTCTGCCCGGGAGCGGGTTCGTAGGACGTGGCCACACCGTGCAGCGCGGCGAGGCGCGCGCGGTCCGCGCCCGCCTCGGTACGACCCTCGCCATGGCCCTCGGTACGGCCCTCCACGCGGTCCATGCCTGCCTCCAGAGGACGGCGGGGACGGCGCCGCACCGGCCGGTGCGGGGTCGCTCGGCGGCCGGCACGGTGCTCCCCGGTGACGGCCGGGACGGTGTCAGCTTACTTACGGCGACGGCACGCTGACGGGGCTTTGGCACTTTCCGGCCGCCGGCCGGCCCCGCCGTCGTGCCGCCCCCGCCGCAACCCCCGGGCCGGGCATTACCGGCAGTTCGGTCACCCGCGTTGACACGTTCCGCCCCTGGTGATGGGCTCAGCGCTCACATCACCACCACGACGTACGGCAGCGGGGCGAGGAGAAGGCGTGCGGTTCCTGGGCGACGACCCCTCGTGCGGCGATCAGGGCCCCGAGCAGCACGTTCGGGGTGCCTCAGACCAGCCCGCAGACCAGCCCGCAGCCCGGCGCACAGACCGGCTCGCGGACCGGCTCGCGAGCCGGCCCGGGCGGGCGCTCGGCACCGGCCGGTTCGGCGGCCCGTACGCCGTCCGGCCGCGCCGCGCCGGGGTGACCGTGCTGGCCGTCGCGCTCCTCGGCGGGCTGCTCGGCAACGCCCCCGTGGCCGCCGCGCCCGCCGAACCCGCCGCCCCGGCGGCGGGCAGCCCGGACGCCGGCGACCCGGAGGGGGCCGACGCGCTGCAGCCGGTCTGGCCGCGCCCGCAGTCGGGCCGCGCCCAGGGCGCGCCGGTGCCGGTGGGCGCCGAGGTCACCCTGATGGCCGAGCCGGGCACGGACCCGTACGCCCTGACGGCGCTGCGGGAGATCCTGCGCGGCGCGGGGGCCCGGACGGTCGTGGACGCCCAGCCCGGCGGCACCCCGCCGCCGCGCGGACTGATCGTGTACGCGGGCGGGCGGCAGGCCGAGGACGCGTTGCGCACGCTCGGCGCCCCGGCCGCCGGCGACCTGCCCAAGGGCGGCTACCGGCTGGCGTCCGGGCAGCTCGACGGCCGGCCGGCGGTGGCACTGGCGGGCGTCGGCGACGACGGCCTGTTCCACGCGGCGCAGACGCTGCGTCAGCTCGTGGTGCGGCGGGACGGCGGGACGGCCTTCGCCGGGGCCGTGATCCGCGACTGGCCGGTGACGGCGGTGCGCGGGATCACCGAGGGGTTCTACGGGCAGCCGTGGTCGACGCCGCAGCGCCTCGCGCAGCTGGACTTCATGGGCCGGACGAAGCTGAACCGGTACCTGTACGCGCCCGGCGACGACCCGTACCGCCAGGCGAAGTGGCGCGATCCGTACCCCGCCGACCGCCGCGACGAGTTCCGCGCGCTGGCGGACCGGGCCCGTCGCAACCATGTGACGCTGGGCTGGGCGGTGGCGCCCGGGCAGGGCATGTGCTTCTCGTCGGAGGACGACCTGCGGGCGCTGAAGCGCAAGGTGGACGCGATGTGGGCGCTGGGCGTCCGGGCGTTCCAGCTCCAGTTCCAGGACGTCAGCTACAGCGAGTGGCACTGCGGGGCCGACCGGGACGCCTTCGGCTCGGGGCCGAAGGCCGCGGCGGAGGCGCAGGCGAAGGTGGCGGGGGCGCTGTCCCGGCACCTGGCGGCGAAGGGCGGCGAGGCGGTGCCGCTGTCCCTGCTGCCCACCGAGTACTTCCAGGATGGCCGGACGGCCTTCCGGCGGGCGCTCGCCGACCGGCTCGACCCGCGCGTCGAGGTGGCCTGGACGGGGGTGGGCGTGGTGCCGCGGACGATCACCGGCGGCGAACTGGCGGCCGCCCGCGCGGCGTTCGGCCACCAGCTCGTCACCATGGACAACTATCCGGTGAACGACTTCGCGCAGGACCGTATCTTCCTCGGCCCCTACACCGGGCGGGAGCCGGCCGTCGCCGTCGGCTCGGCCGCCCTGCTCGCCAACGCCTCGGCGCAGCCCACCGCGTCCCGCATCCCGCTGTTCACCACCGCCGACTACGCCTGGAACCCGCGCGGCTACCGCCCCGAGGAGTCCTGGAAGGCCGCGGTCGACGACCTCGCGGGCGCCGATCCGAAGTCCCGCGAGGCCCTGCGGGCGCTGGCCGGGAACGACGCGTCGTCCGTCCTCGGCGGCGAGGAGTCGGCGTATCTGCGGCCCCTGATGGACAACTTCTGGACGGCGCTCTCCGGCACGGACGCCGACCGGCTGAACACGGCGGCGGACCGGCTGCGCGCCGCCTTCCGCACCATGGCGGACGCCCCGGGCCGGCTGACGGACGCGTTGGGCACCGAGGTCCGGCCGTGGGTACGGCAGTTGGCGCGGCATGGGGAGGCCGGGCTGCGCGCCGTCGACATGCTCACCGCGCAGGCGCGCGGCGACGGCGCGGACGCCTGGCGCGCGGAGCTCGACGTACTGCGGCTACGCGATCAGATCACCTCCGAACGGGTGACCGTCGGCGCCGGCGTGCTGACGCCCTTCCTCCAGCAGGCCCTCGCCCGCGCCAACGGCTGGCTCGGCGTCGACCGCCCGCTGCGCACGTCCGGCGCGGCGACCGACGGCGACCCGGCGACGACCGTCCCCGCGCCGGCGGACGGCCCGCTGACCGTGAAGCTCCGCGAACCCCACCCGATGACCGCCGTCACCGTGCTCACGGCCGCCGCTCCCGGCGCGCGCGGCACGGTCGAGGCGCACACCCCCGACAAGGGCTGGCAGCCTCTGGGCCCCCTCGCGGCCGGCGGCTGGACGCAGCTGCCCGGCAAGGGCGTCCGGGCCGACGCCCTGCGGCTGGTCTGGTCGGGCCCCACCCGCCCGGCCGCGGTCCACGAGATCACCCCGTGGTTCGCGGACACCGCCGCCACCCACTTCGAGCTCACCCACGCGGAGGCGACGGCCGAGGCGGGCGGGGCGCCCGCGGTCGTCGAAGCGCGTGTGATCAACCAACGGCCGGGGACGGTCAAGCAGAAGCTGACGGTCCGCGCTCCCAAGGGCGTCACCGTCAAGGCCCCCGACGAGGTGACGGCCGTCCGCGGCGGCGTGACCACCCTGCGCGTCGAACTCTCCGTCCCGGCCGACGCGCCCTCCCGCGTCTTCACCGTCCCCATCCGCCTCGGCGACCAGGAGCGGACGGTCACCGTTCGCGCGTACCCCACCGCCGGCGGCCCCGACCTGGCCCGCACCGGCGAGGCCACTTCCTCCGGCGACGAAGCGTCCGACTTCCCGCCCTTCGCCGCCCTCGACGGCGACCCCAAGACCCGCTGGTCCTCCCCTCCCACCGACGACGCCTGGTGGCAACTCCAACTCCCCCGCCCCACCCGCCTCGGCCGCCTCGTCCTCCACTGGCAGGACGAACTCCACGCCGCCCGCTACCGCGTCCAGGTCTCCCCCGACGGCCGCACCTGGCGCGACGCGGCCACGGTCACGGACGGCAAGGGCGGCACCGAAACGGTCCGCTGCGACGCCCCGGGGACGCGCTTCGTCCGCGTCCAGGGGGTGAAGCGGGCGGCGGAGTCGGCGGGGTACTCGCTGGTGGACGTGGAGGCGTACGCGGTGCGGAAGTAACGCGCGGCGGCCCGCGTCGGCGCGAAGGGGCGCGCCAGGGGCTCCTCCTCCCCGGTCACCCCACCCGCGCGCCGACCCGCCCCGCCTGCTCCCTGCTCGGGCGGCGGTAGCCGCAGTTGCAGACCCAGTCGTCGTAGCGCGAGATGGTGCCGTCGTGGCCCATGTGAATTTCGCGCACCATGGTGCGGTCCATGCAGCGGGTGCACCGCACTCCCTCGCACATGGTCCTGGGGAACCTCTCCTGCTGCGCGGCTTTCTGGTTCATGTCCGCGATGATGCGCCCAAGTTGGACCGATGGCACCGGCATGTGCGACAGCCTCCCCCTAAGTGCGTACTCCCGAACTTCCTTGTCGGGCGAGGACTGTCCGTGATCACCCGCGGGGAGCGGACGGCGGGCCGACGCGGCGGCGCCGACGCCGGGCGGGGAAGGGGATGCGCCAGGGGTGGATGCACCCCAGGGGGCGCTGTGGCTCGGATTCCCGAACACGCTGACGATCCAGTGGTCAGTGGGCCGCTCGGAAGCGTGATGCCCGGGCCGGGGTTCGGGATGGGGCGGACGGCGGGCGGTGGGTGCCGCTATCGTGGAAGTGCTCAGCGGTTGGTCGCCGGGGCCTGATGGCCTTAGGCCCTGTAGGCCAGGCGCAAGAGGAAAGTCCGCCACGGGGGACTGAGGCCCCGTGACGGACAGGCTGACGGATGGATCGCCGGGGCCTAATGGGTTTAGGCCCCGTCGATCATCCCTTGCCGATCACCACCAGGATCAGCGTGGTCACGGCGACGAACAGTTCCACCCACGGTGTCACCGCCTTCGCCCCACTCCGCACCCGGCGCCAGTCGATCGCGCTTCTCAGCCTCCTGTGACGGGCCATGTAGCCCCTCTCCCTTGGATCGGAACCCCGCCGACTGCGAGGCTCCACGAGGGGACCTCGGACAGAACGGCACACGGGCCGACCCCGCCCGAGACCCCTGGGTGGGGCCCCGAACGCGGCGAGCGAGCCGACCCGGAGGAAGGCTCACGAAAGGCACGTCACGCGGCTGAGCCTAGCGCCAACCAGGCCGCTTTCCGGACGAGTTGGGGTGGTGGGGGTACATTCACCCTTTCGTGGCGGGTGCGAACATTCACGTGAATGACGGACGAAGCGTCACCCGCGCCCGAAGCTCGACGCTCGAACTCCGGGTCCGGCAGCCCCAACTCCCCTCGCCCGGCCCACCTGCGACGATCCGCGCACCGCACCCCCGAAGCCCGGGACCCGAGCTTCGGACCTCGGAACCCGAGCCCTCTTTCCAGGGAATGGGTGGTGTGGGATTCGACCCCACCCACCCTCCCAACCCCCGCCCGAGCACACGCGCTTCACTTTCCGCAACCGCGTCGCGACGCAGCGCCGCGACCGTGTACCGTGCCCCGCAGACAACGAAACGGCCCCCGCCGGTGCCGCAAACACCGAGCGAGGGCCTGACCACCCAGATCGAATGAGAGTCGATCCCATGGCTGTCGCCAATCCTAGCGCCGGCGCGCGCCTGTACACGCCTCCTTCACCCCTCCCGCCTCAGCAGCCGCCCATGGCCAGGCCCGGCTACGGCAAGCGCTCCGCACCCGACCAAGCCCCGCGCACCGCACGGGGCTTCGGGTATCTGCCCGCCCGCGAGGCGTACATCGCCGCGTACCTCGACCGCCTCCCCGACGGCGCGGCGATGGACCACAAGACGCTCGCCAAGGAACTCCCGTACGGCCAGCAGGCCGTGCGCACGGCGCTGCGCCTCCTCTCCGAGGCGGGCCACCTGCGCGTCTGCCGGGAACGGGTCAGCGCGGAGCGGACGCAGTGGGTCTCGCGGACGTACTTCTCCCGCACGGCGCGGGACGACGCCTGGTGGTCGGCGTTCCTGCGGGGCGACGTACCGCAGGCCACGGACGCGGCTACGGACGAGACCACGCGCGCGGCACCTTCCCCGGCACCTCCCTCCCGCCCCTCCCGCCACTCCTCCGCCCACGATGTCCTCGCCTCCGTCGGCCACACCGACCCCCGCATGGCCCTGTCGGCCCACGAGTGCGCGGCGCTGGAACCGCTGGCGGCGGAGTGGCTGGCGCGCGGTGCGAGCCCGGCGGCGATCAGGCACGCGCTGGTCAACGCGCTGCCGGACGTCATCGCCGCCCCGGGCGCGTTCGCCCGCAGGCGGCTGACCGACCGGATGCCCCCGGAAGGCACCGCACCCCGCCCGGAGCAGCCCGCACCCCGCCGGATCATGGAGTGCACGAACTGCCGCGTCCCCGGCCCGCCGGAGACCCTGCCGGGCGGCCTGTGCCGCGTCTGCCACGGGACGGCACCGCACCCCGACCCGTCCCACGAGGCCGAGGACGCCGTCCGCCGCCGGGTCGGCGAACTCCGCGCCGTCGTCCGCGACCGCCCCAGGCTCCCCGCCCGCCCGCCGAAGCCCCGCAGGGGCCGTGGGTGACGCCCCGACCGGACGCCGAAGCGCCGGGCCGGGGCCCGGTACGAGAAAGGCCCGGTCCTCTCAGGCGGAAATGCCGTCGATCCGGGCCATCGCGTCCTCCGCGCCGTATGCCTCCAGGTAAGGCAGCCAGCGCGGATCCCTATGCCCCGTGCCGATGATCCGCCAGGCGAGGCCGGACGGCGGGGCCGGTTGGTGCCGCAGCCGCCAGCCCAGCTCGGAGACGTGCCGGTCGGCCTTGACGTGATTGCAGCGGCGGCAGGCGGCCACCACGTTCTCCCAGGCGTGCTGCCCGCCCCGGCTGCGCGGGACGACGTGGTCGACGCTGGTTGCGACGCCACCGCAGTAGGCGCAGCGCCCGCCGTCACGGGCGAAGAGGGCCCGGCGGGTGAGCGGGACGGGGCCCCGAAAGGGGACCCGCACGAAGCGCTTGAGCCTGACGACGCTGGGTGCGGGGATGGTGCAGCTGGCGCTGTGCAGGTAGGCGCCCGTGTCCTCGAGGCTGATGGCCTTCTCGTTGAGGACGAGTATGAGCGCGCGGCGGAGCGGTACGACGCCGAGCGGCTCGTACGACGCGTTGAGGACCAGGACATGCGGCACGGGTGCCTCCTTGTACGCCGGCGGCGCGTGGCTCGCGCCGGGACGATCTCCTGCAAGTGTCCCCTGGCCCCTGGCCGGTGCGCCACCATCGGCGGGTAACGGGTCACAGGTGTTTTGGAACACACCTCGGTCAACTGCGCGCAGGACCCGTCCCTTCTCGAACACAACAACGGAATACCCGCTCTGCCCCGTTAGTGTGGTGATTCTGCCCCTGCCGATGTTCGGCGCCGGGCATGTCCATTACGAAGGGTTCCCGCTGTGTCCTGGTCCGCTGCCCTCGTCGCCGCTGACTCGACGCCTCGTCCCTCGTCCCTCGACGAGGCACAGAAGACCGCCAACGACGCCGCCGGCTGGCTGGAGGCGAACTGGTCCGTCTGGATCAGCAACGGTCTGCGCATCGTCCTGATCGTCACCATCGCGATCGTGCTGCGCTCGCTCGTCCGCCGGGGGATCACCAAGCTCATAGCCCGGATGAACCGCACGGCCCAGGCCATGGACAACGCCCTGGGCGGCATCCTCGTCAACGCGGAGCGCCGCCGCCAGCGCTCCGAGGCCATCGGCTCGGTGCTGCGCAGCGTCGCCTCGTTCCTGATCATGGGAACGGCGGCGCTGACGGTGCTGTCGGTCCTGAAGATCAACCTGGCCCCGCTGCTGGCCAGCGCCGGTGTGGCCGGTGTGGCCATCGGTTTCGGCGCCCGCAACCTGGTCACGGACTTCCTGTCCGGCGTCTTCATGATCCTGGAGGACCAGTACGGCGTGGGCGACGAGATCGACGCGGGCGTCGCGACGGGCACGGTCGTCGAGGTCGGGCTGCGCGTGACCAAGCTGCGGGGCGCGAACGGCGCCATCTGGTACGTCCGCAACGGTGAGGTCAAGCGGATCGGCAACCTGAGCCAGGGCTGGGCCATGGCCGAGGTGGACGTCACCCTGCGTTACGACGAGGACCTGGACCGCGCCCGCCAGGTGATAGGGGAGGTCGGCGAGGAGATGTCCAAGACCGCCCCCTGGGACGAGAAGCTCTGGGAACCCGTCGAGGTCATGGGACTGGACTCGGTCTCCCTCGACTCCGTCGTGGTGCGGGTCCAGGCGAAGGCCGCACCGGGTGAGGCGGCGGCCGTGGCGCGGGAGCTGCGCTGGCGGATCAAGCGGGCGCTGGACGCGGCGGGCATCCGGATGGGGCCGCCGCCGGCGGTGGCGGACGCGGCGGCGGACGCGGCCGATCCGACCGCCGTCGTGGCGCCGCCGTCCGTGCTCGCCAATCCGGCGTCGCCGCAGGCGCTGGCCACGGCGCCGATACCGCCCGTGCCGCCGGGGGCGACGTTGGGGAAGTGAGCCCCCCCCTGAAACCGCGCTGCGCGCGGTTGTCCTCAAACGCCGGACGGGCTGGAAACCCAGCCCGTCCGGCGTTTGAGGACGAGCGGCGAAGCCGCGACAAGGGGGGGTCTGGGGGCGCAGCCCCCAGGAATCGGCGAAGGGGCGGGACCGGGGCACCAGCCCGCCGCAGGCGCCCCCCTACTCCCCCCTCAGCCCACCCCCCACCTGAGCCGCCACCAACCCCCCGTCGATCACCAGATCCTGCCCGTTCACATACGAAGCCTCCTCCGACGCCAGGAACGCGACCGCGTCGGCGACGTCCTCGGCGGTCCCGACCCGCCCCGCCACCACCCGGCCGACAACCGCCGCCTCCTCGGCGGAGGAGACAGCCGCCCGGTACATGTCCGTTTCGATGTAACCGGGGCTCACCGAGTTCACCCGAATACGCCGCGCGGCGAGATCCGCCGCGAACGTCCGCGTCAGGCTGTGCACAGCCGCCTTCGTGGCGGAGTACAGGGACGCGGAGGGCAGCCCGCGATGCGCGGTCCAGGACGCGTTGACGACGACGGCGCCACCATCGGCCAGCAACGGCAGAACCCGCTGCACGGTGAAGTAGACGCCCTTCAGATTGATGCCGACGACACGGTCGAACTCCTCCTCGCTCACCTCGGGCAGGGCGGCGAACGAGGCGACGCCCGCGTTGGCGAAGACCACGTCCAGCCGCCCGTACCGCTCACGGATCGCCTCGGCCAACGCATCCGCGTCGCCGACGCGCGACACGTCACCCCGTACCGCCTGCACCCGCTCCGGACCCCCGAGCTCCCCGACCGCGGCGTCGAGCCGCGCGCCGTCACGGCCGGTGATGATCACCTGAGCGCCCTCGGACAGCAGCCGGCGGGCGACGGCGAGGCCCATGCCGCGGGCACCGCCGGTGACGAGGGCGACCTTGTCGTCGAAACGGAAAGGACTGTGGGAAGCGCTGCTGGTCATGGACCTCAGCCTGCTGCCCGGCGATCACCTCCGACAGTGCTCGTTCAACATGGGTCCACCACCACCAGCCCGGCGTCCGCCGGGGTGTGGAACCCGGCCGCCGCCAGCCGCTCCAGCCGCTCCGCCGTCCCGCTCCCGGGCCGGGGGTTCTGGAGCTCCACGTGCAGACCGGGCTGGTCCGGCAGCGCCAGCGTGGTGGTGTCGAAGACCAGCTCCCCCGCCTCCGGATGCCGCACCGCCTTCACCGCCTGCGCCGTCGTACCGACGTCGTGCCGCGCCCACAGCGTGTCGAACTCCGGGCTCTCCGCGCGCAGCCCATCGGCTATCCGGTCGAACCCGGGGTCGTCGGGATGCCGTGCCGCGGCGGCGCGGAACGCGGCGACCACGCCGGGCGCGACCGCCTCCCACCGGGTGTGGAGTGCCCGGTAGCGGGCGTTGGTGAAGAACGCGACCAGGCAGTTGCGGTCGGCGTCGGTGTAGCCGAACACCGCGCGGGCGGCGTCGTTGACGGCCACGAAGTTCTCGTAGTGGTCCAGCAGCACGGCCGGGCGGGGCGACCAGGCCCCGATCAGCCGCCGGAGCTCGGGCGTGGCCTCGGGGCGGGGGACGCCGGCCGGAGGCGGCGGATTGAGACCGGTCAGCAGGTACAGATGCTCGCGCTCCGGCTCATCCAGCCGCAGGGCCCGGGCTATCGCGTCCAGGACGCCGGCGGAGACGTTGATGGGCCGCCCTTGTTCGAGCCACGTGTACCAGGAGACGCCCACCCCGGCCAGCAGCGCGACCTCCTCGCGCCGCAGCCCGGGCGTACGGCGCCGGGCCGCCGGGGGCAGCCCCACGTCCTCGGGGGCGAGGCGGGCCCGGCGGCTGCGCAGGAAGCCGCGCAAGCGCTCGCGGCGACCGGAGACGGAAGGCGTGTCGGTGGCCATGCGGGCACCGTAACGGACGGGTCTGACAACGCCCTTCGGAGCGGCGCCCACCCCACGAACTCTCAGGCCGCGCCGACCTTCCGCAGGAACTCGTCCACGTTCCCGAGCATCCGCGCCACCTGCTCGTCCACGCTCAGCGACTCCTTGTACCGGGGGCCGCTGAACTCCGGCACCTTCTTGCCGCGCACGTACAGCGGGCAGGCCAGGTCGGCGCACATGTAGGCGCCCACGGTGTTGCCGTCGCGGCCGGAGGCGCCGACCTTGCGGGCGGCGAGCAGGGAGACACCGGATCCGGGGTGGCCGGTCAGGCAGAACGAGCAGATCGTCGTCTTGGCGAGGCTGCGCGGGCCGCCCTGGGGGACCCTCAGGGTGATCCCCTGGGGCTTGCCGTCGCGGACGACGACCAGGTAGCCGCGGTCGGGGGCGCCGGGATCGCGCCAGCCCAGGAAGTCGAGGTCCGCCCAGGGGAGTTCGGCCAGTCCCCGGGGCAGGCTGATCCTGCGTGCCTCACCTTTCGAGCAATTGATGAAAGAGGCTCGTATCTCGTTCTCGCCGAGTGGTTCCATGGGGCGAGAAGTTAACAGTGTGCCCGTTGTGACGTCATGCGAATTTCGTTCGCCCCGTTCCGCTTCCTGCTCACTCCCTCACCCGTGACGCGAAGAGGTCTGATCCCGTGAAACTCGCAGTGGTCGGCGGAGGCTCGACCTACACCCCCGAACTCGTCGACGGCTTCGCCCGGTTGCGGGCGGCCCTGCCCGTCGACGAGCTCGTGCTGATCGATCCGGCGGCCGACCGCCTGGAGCCGGTCGGCGGCCTGGCCCGCCGGATCTTCGCCCGTCAGGGACATCCCGGCCGGGTGACCTGGACCACCGACCTGGACGCGGGCGTGGACGGCGCCGCGGCCGTCCTGCTGCAGCTGCGGGTGGGCGGGCAGGCGGCCAGGGCGCAGGACGAGACCTGGCCGCTGGAGTGCGGCTGCGTCGGCCAGGAGACCACCGGCGCCGGGGGCCTGGCCAAGGCGCTGCGGACGGTCCCGGTCGTGCTGGACATCGCCGAACGGGTCAGGCGGCGCAGCCCGGACGCCTGGATCGTGGACTTCACCAACCCCGTCGGCATCGTGACCCGGGCCCTGCTCACCGCCGGCCACCGGGCCGTCGGGCTGTGCAACGTGGCCATCGGCTTCCAGCGGAAGTTCGCGGCCCTGCTCGGCGTCACCCCCCAGGACGTCACCCTCGGCCACGTGGGCCTCAACCACCTCACCTGGGAGCGCGAGGTGCGCGTCGGGGGCGTGGACGTCCTGCCCAAGCTGCTCGCCGAGCACGGCGACGCCATCGCGGCGGACCTGCGCCTCCCGCGCGAGCTGCCCGCCCGGCTGGGCGCCGTCCCCTCCTACTACCTGCGCTACTTCTACCGGCACGACGAGGTGGTGGAGGAGCTACGCACCAAGCCGTCGCGCGCGGAGGAAGTGGCCGCGATGGAACGTGAGTTGCTGGCGATGTACCGGAACCCGGCGCTCGACGAGAAACCGGCGCTGCTGGCGAAACGCGGGGGCGCGTACTACTCGGAGGCGGCCGTCGCCCTCACCTCGGCGCTGCTCGGGGACACCGGGGAGGTGCAGGTGGTCAACACGCTGAACAACGGCACCCTGCCGTTCCTGCCGGACGACGCGGTGATCGAGGTCCCGGCGGCGGTCGACGCGCGCGGCGCGCACCCGCTCCCCGTACGCCCCCTGGAACCCCTCTTCTCCGGCCTGGTCGCGGGTGTCACGGCGTACGAGCACCTGGCCCTGCGCGCGGCCCTGGAGGGCGGCCGGGACCGGGTGTTCCAGGCCCTGCTGGCCCATCCCCTGATCGGCCAGGACACGACCGCGGACCGGTTGACGGACACCCTGATCGCGCACAACCGCCGGTATCTGGCGTGGGCGTGACGGCGGGAGGGGGCGCGGCCGCGCGACGGCGCTCCGGCATGGGTACGGACGCGGGCCCGGACGGCGTGGGCCCGGACGCAGGCCCGTGCGCACCCGCCCGTACCGACGGCACCGCGCCTGGAAGCGCGGACGGAGGCGCACGCACGGCCCCGGGCGCCGGCCTGCGCCCCCGTACGGCGCTGGCGGTGGACGCGGGCAACAGCAAGACGGATGTGGCGCTGGTGGACACCGCCGGCCGGATCCTGGGCACGGCCCGAGGCGGCGGTTTCCGGCCGCACGCCGACGGCGTGGAAGCGGCCGTGGGCGGACTCGCCCGCCTGGTGGCCGCGGCGGGGGCGGGACCGGGCGCCGCGCCCGTGGACCACGTCCAGGCGTGCCTCGCCAACGCGGACCTCCCGGTGGAGGAGGAACGGCTGGCGGCGGCGATCGGGCGGTACGGCTGGGGCCGGACGGTCACCGTCGTCAACGACACCTTCGCCCTGCTGCGGGCCGGGCTGCCGGACGGTTCCGCGCCCATGGGCGTGGCCGTGGTGTGCGGGGCGGGCATCAACTGCGCCGGTCTGACGCCCGACGGCCGTACCGCCCGGTTCCCGTCCCTCGGCCGGATCTCGGGCGACTGGGGCGGCGGGGGCCACCTCGCGGGCGAGGCCCTGTGGTGGGCCGCCCGCGCCGCGGACGGCCGGGGCGAGCCGAGCGCCCTCGCGACCGCCCTGCCCGCCCACTTCGGGCTGCCGGGCATGCCGGAACTGATCGAGGCGCTGCACCTGGGCACCGTCGCGCGGGCGCGGACGCACGAGCTGGCCCCGGTCCTCTTCGCCGTCGCGGCGGCCGGCGACGCCGTCGCCCGGGCGATCGTCGCGCGGCAGGCCGAGGAGGTCGTGGTCATGGCCCGCACCGCGCTGACCAGGCTGGACCTGCTGGGCGAGCGGGTGCCCGTCGTCCTCGGCGGCAGCGTCCTGGCGGCCCGTCACCCGCTCCTCCACGACGACGTGCTCCAAGGGCTGGCCGCCTGCGCCCCCCGGGCCGAGCCGGTGACGGTCACGGCCCCGCCCGTCCTCGGCGCCGCCCTGCTCGCCCTGGACCTGCTGGGGGCGGAGGCGGGCGGGTACGCGGCGCTGCGGGCCCGGTGGGCTTGACGCGGGAGGCCTGCGGAGGCCGGAAGTCCGGTGGCCGAGGACCCGATGCGCACCGGCACCCCGCCCGCCCCGCCCGGAACCGCCCGGCACCCGCGTCGCGTGAACACCTGCACAGAGACCGGCCGACCGCGCCCCGCCCGGATCGCGATCCGAACAAGATCGCGAAGTACGTGGTGTCTTTGTCAGTCCCTGCCGCCATACTTCTGGCCAGGTGCCCGTCCCGCCCCACGCCGGGTGGCGGCGGCGCACCGGCGACCAAGGGGGAGGTCTCGTGTCACAACCGCTGAGGACGGCCGCGCCACCGGGGCCGACGCCGGATCCAGGGCAAGGACCGGGGCCGGGGCCGGCCGGGGTCCCGGCCCGCGGCTCGGAGCGCGCCGTCTGGCGCGCGCGGTTCGCCAGGGTACGGACGGCCGCGACGCGGACGGAGCCGGGCAGGCTCCGGGTGATCGGCGCCGCGCTGGCCGCGCTGCTGATCGTCTTCGGTGCGGTCACCGCCTGGCAGGTGACGGACCGGTCCCGGGCGGCCGACGCCGTCGTGGAGCGCAGCGAGCCCCTGAGCGCCGCCGCGGCGGACATCTACGCCTCGCTGGCCGACGCGGACACCACCGCCGCCACCGGCTTCCTCGCGGGCTCCAAGGAGACCCGCGCGGTCCGGCAGCGCTACGAGAAGGACATCGCCACCGCGTCCGAACTGCTGGTCAAGGCCGCGGCCAACACCGGCGGTTCCCCGGCCGAGCGCGAGCAGATAGCGACGCTGAACGAGCGGCTGCCCGTCTACACGGGCCTGGTCGAGCAGGCCCGGGCCGACAACCGGCAGGGCCTCCCGCTGGGCGGCGCCTACCTGCGCTACGCCAGCGACCGCATGCGCCAGGACCTGCTGCCCGCCGCCCGGCGCCTGTACGAGGCGGAGCGGGACCGGCTGGAGGCGGACTACGCGGACGCCGAGGGACTGCCCTGGGCGGCGATAGCCGTGGGCCTCCTCGCGCTCGGTGCGCTCGCGTGGTTCCAGCGCCGCGCGTACCTGCGGACCAACCGGGTGTTCGACCGCGGCCTGCTGGCCGCGACGGCGAGCACGCTGGTGGTGCTGGTGTGGCTGGGGGTGGGCCAGGGCCTGGCCCGGGCGGAGCTGGAGGACTCGTACGACCACGGCGCCAAGTCCCTCCAGGTGATCGGCATGGCCCGGATCAGCGCGCTCCAGGCGCACGGCGCCGAGAGCCTGTCCCTGGTGGCACGCGGCGCCGTTCTCACCGACGACGGCAAGGACGCCTACGAGGAGGGCTACGGGCGGGACATGCGCGACCTCTTCGGCGGCACGGGCGGCGCGCCGTCCGCCGGGAGCCTGCTGGGCAGGGCGGCGTCCCTCGCCGACGACGCGGACGGCCGCGCCCCGGTGACGGAGGCGATCGACGGGGTGCGCGACTGGAAGCGGCGGCACGACGCGGCCCGCGCGGCGGACGTCGCCGGCGACTACGACCGCGCGCTGCCCCAGGTGATCGGCGAACGGGACAGTACGGGCGAGGCGTTCGACCGCGTGGACACCGCGCTGCGGAAGGCGCTGGACCGCGAGAAGGACGACTTCCGGCGGGCCGCCGACGACGGGCGCGACGCGCTGACCGGGCTCGCCGTGGGCGCCGGCGTCCTGGCCGTGCTGGGCGCCGCCGCCGTGGTCCTGGGCATCGGCCGCAGGCTCTCGGAGTACCGATGAGCGGGCCGGCGCGGAAGAACGGTGTCGCACGGCGGAAGAACGGCATCGAGCAGAGGAACGGCATCGCGCGGACGGACGGGGGAGGGACCATGCGCGGAAACGGAAGAGCGGCCCCGGCAGCGGGAGCGGTGGCGACAACGGCAGCACGGCACCGGACCGCCCGGACGGTGTTCGGCGCCACCGTCGCCATGCTCGTGACCTGCGCCCTGGCCGCGGTCACGGCCCTGCTCCTCCCCGGCGGCGGCGCGCCGGAACGGAACGGCGGCCGGGGGACGACGACGGCGGTGCGCCCGGCCGCCGCCGCGGCGTCCGCCACCGACTGCACGGACCCGGAGGCCAGTCTGCGCCCGTCAACGGCCGACGGCCCGGCCGTGCGCCGGATCAAGGAGCGCGGCCGGCTGATCGCCGGCGTCGACCAGAACAGCTACCGCTGGGGCTACCGCGACCCGGCCACGGGCAAGCTGGACGGCTTCGACATCGCGTTGGTGCGGGCCATCGCCAAGGCCATCCTGGGCGACCCGGACAAAGTGACGTTCCTGGCCATCCCCACCAATCAGCGCATTCCCGCCCTCAAGTCGGGCAAGGTGGATATCGTCGCGCGTACGATGAGCATCAGCTGCGACAGGATCAAGGAAGTTGCCTTCTCCACGGCCTATTTCCAGGCCGGCCAGCAACTGCTGGTGCCCAAGGGATCGAAGGTCACCGGCCTCGACGACGCCTTGATGACCGGGCGGAAGATCTGCGCCGCCGCCGGCTCCACGGCCGAGGCCGAACTGACGAAGCGGGCGGCGTCCGCGAGCGTGACCACCGTTCCCAACCAACTCGACTGCCTGGTACGGCTCCAGCTCGGCCAGGTCGACGCCATCCTCACGGACAACGCGCTGGGCGCCGGACAGGCGGCGCAGGACCCGTCCGTGGTACTCGTCGGCAAACCGTTCACCACCGAGTACTACGGCGTGGCGATGAACCGCGGGGCGGAGGACCTGGTACGCCGGGTCAACGCGGTGCTGGACGACTACCGCGCCGGCGGCACGTCGAGTCCCTGGATGCAGGCGTACCGCCAGTGGCTGGCCCGCGCCGACCTCGGCATCACGGCGCCCCCGGAGCCCAAGTACCGGGACTGACGGGCGAAAGCGCGGCCCGGACCGGGTCCCGGGGCACCCGCGCACCCCGCGGGCGGCCCACCGGCACGCATCGGACGGGCCCCGGCGAGGAAGGCGGGAAAAGAGCGAGGGAAGCGAGGGAAAGCGAGGGGAAAGGCCCCGGGAAGCACGGGAACGAAGCGGGAGGCCGACCGGCGGACTCCCCGGAACAGCACCGGTACGAAGCGGCGCGGGCCGCGGACAGGAGAGGGGACCGATGGCGGTCGCGGGGCCCACCGGGCCGGTCTTGAGCCGCGAGGAGGTCGACCGCGCGCTGGCGCGGCTCGGCGCGGAGCACGAGGCCGTCGAGTCCTCCCTGCTCGCCCTGCAGGACCACGCCGGCCGCCGGCTGCTGGAGGGCGCCGACCTGTCCGGCGTCACCAGAGCCCGCTGGGCGGTCGCCGAGCAGCTCATCAACCGGCTCTGGACGTACTTCGACGCCTACACCGACGCCCTCACCCGGGCCCGCGAGCTGCGCTCCCGCCGCCGCTGGCCGCACCAGAGCGAGCTGTCGGAGCTGACCGACCTGCTGCGCGGCGCCCGCGTCACCCTGCCGGGCGGCGACCCGTCCGCCGGGCTGACGACGCTCGGCGGCGCGGCCAAGCTCAGCGAGCGGCTGACCCTCGAAGAGCTCGTCGACCGGATGAACGGCTGGTACGCGCAGGCCCTGGACGTGGTCGTGGTCGCCGACGCCGTCTGGTCCGCGCTCCCCGCCCGTATCGATATGCTCGCCGCCGAGCTGCGCCGCACCCGCTCGCTGGCCCACTCCGTCGGCGTCCGCCCCGGCGAACACCCGTCCGGCGACGACCTGGAGGAGATCACCCGCGAGCTGACCGCCCTGCGGGCCGAGGTGATATCCGATCCGCTGGCCTTCTGGACGGGCGCCTCCCCCAGCTCCGCGCCGGGCGGCGGCCGCACCGACACCGCACGCTACGACCGCGCCGCCCGCGCCCTGGAGGACGTCCGGCGGGAGATCGAGGCGGTGCTGACGGTCCGGCAGGACGCCGAGCAGCGGCTGATGCGGGTGCGCGACGTCCTCTCCCGGGCGGACCGCACCCTGGAGGAGGCTCGGCAGGCCCGCGCGGAGGTCCTGTCCAAGATCGCGGCCTCGGAGGTCCCGGCCGTCTCGGGTCCGCCGACCGCCCTCTACGAGCAGTTGTCCGCCGCCGCCGAGCACCGCAGACGCGCCCGCTGGCACCGGCTCTCGCCACTCCTGGAGAGCCTGGAGCAGCGCGCCGAGGAGGAGTTGCTGCGGGCCCGCGCCTCGCTGACCGCGGTCACCGCGCCCCTGGCCGTCCGGGCCGAACTGCGCGGCCGGCTGGACGCCTACCGGGCGAAGGCGGGCCGGCACGGCCTGGCGGAGGACCCGTTCCTCGGCGAGCGGTACGACGCCGCCCGCCGCATGCTCTGGAGCGCTCCCTGCGATCTGGTGGCCGCCGAGCAGGCCGTCCTGCGCTACCAGCAGGCGGTCTCCGGGGCCCTGGCCCCGCCGGGCAACGGAAGCCCGGGCCACAGCGTCCATGACCACAGGGGGGAAAGATGAGCGGAGACAACGGCACCACGGCCTGCCAGCGGCCGGGCTGCGCGGGCAGCTACGAGGACGTCGGCGGCGGCGAGACGTACTGCGACACCTGCGGCCTCGCGCCGGTCGTCTCGGCCGCGGGGACGCTCTCCTCGCCGGCCACCGGCATCGTCGCCGGCGGAGCCGGAGGGCGAGCCTCCGAAAGATCGCAGGGCTCGACGGGATCCGCCCGGTCGTCCTCTTCGTCCCGGTCCTCGCGCTCTTCCCGCTCCGCCCCCTCCCGCCGCTCCGTGTCCGGCCGCCTGTCCCGCTCCACCCTCGGGAACGGGAGCACGCCCTCCCGCCCGGTGTCCGTCCGCAGTTCGCGCTCCGGGACCGCCGCCTCCGCCCGGAACAAGCTCGGCGCCGGCCTGGTCAGCATGCCGGGCATGCCGCGTCCCGACCCCCGCGCCGCGGTCCTGGCCAACCCCGAGGTGCCCGAGCGCAAGCGTTTCTGCAGCAAGAGCGACTGCGGCGAGCCGGTGGGCCGCTCGCGCGGCGACCGCCCCGGCCGCACCGAGGGCTTCTGCACCAAGTGCGGCCACCCCTACTCGTTCGTCCCCAAGCTGCGCGCCGGCGACGTCGTGCACGGGCAGTACGAGGTGGCGGGCTGCCTGGCCCACGGCGGCCTGGGCTGGATCTACCTGGCCATGGACCGCGCGGTCTCCGACCGCTGGGTCGTCCTCAAGGGCCTGCTGGACACCGGCGACGAGGACGCGCTCGCCGTCGCCCTCGCCGAGCGCCGCTTCCTGGCCGAGATCGAGCACGCCAACATCGTCCGCATCTACAACTTCGTCGAGCACCTCGACCAGCGGACCGGCAGCCTCGACGGCTACATCGTCATGGAGTACGTCGGCGGCAAGTCCCTCAAGGACATCGCCAACGAGCGCCGGCTGCCGGACGGCCGGCGCGACCCGCTGCCCGTCGAGCAGGCCTGCGCCTACGGCATCGAGGCCCTGGAGGCCCTCGGCCACCTGCACAGCCGCAACCTGCTCTACTGCGACTTCAAGGTCGACAACGCGATACAGCAGCAGGATCAGCTCAAGCTGATCGACATGGGCGCGGTCCGGCGGATGGACGACGACGAGAGCGCCATCTACGGCACGGTCGGCTACCAGGCGCCCGAGGTCGCGGAGGTCGGCCCGTCCGTCGCCTCCGACCTGTACACGGTGGCCCGCACCCTCGCCGTCCTCACCTTCGACTTCCAGGGCTACACCAACGTCTTCGTCGACAGCCTGCCCGACCCGGACAACATCGAGGTCTTCAGCCGCTACGAGTCGTTCTACCGGCTGCTGGTCCGCGCCACGGACCCCGACCCGGCCCGCCGCTTCTCCTCGGCCGCGGAGATGGCCGACCAGCTCACGGGCGTCCTGCGGGAGGTGGTCTCGCTCCAGACGGGCACCCCGCGGCCCGCCCTGTCCACGCTGTTCGGGCCCGAGCCGCGCGTGGTGGACACCGTCCTCTTCGCGGACGAGGCCGGGGACCCGTCGGCGCTCGGCGCCCGCCCGTCCCGTTCCGTGCTGGCGCGGGCGCCCCGGCAGGCCCCGCCGCCCGTCGCCGCCGCGCCCCCGGCCGAGCCGCCCGCACTGGCGCCGCTCGACGTGCCGGCCGCCGCGTTCGCCCTGCCCGTCCCGATGGCCGACCCGTCCGACCCCAACGCCGGCTTCCTCGCCGGTCTGCTCTCCGCGCGCCCGGCGGAGATGTACGCGGCCCTCCAGGCGGCGCCCGTCAACTCGCTGGAGCTGCGGCTGCGCCGCTTCCGTGCCCAACTGGAGCTCGGCGAGCTCGTGCACGCCGGTAAGGCGATGGCCTCCCTGGAGGCCGAGTACCCCGACGACTGGCGGATCGTCTGGTACCGCGGCCTGCACGCCCTGGTGACCGGCGACAAGGAGACCGCCGCGCTCTCCTTCGACGCCGTCTACGACGCGTTCCCCGGCGAACCGGCCCCCAAGCTGGCCCTCGGGGTCTGCGCGGAGGTCCTGGGCCAGCTCGACAACGCCGCCGAGTACTACCGTCTGGTGTGGAGCACCGACCCCGGTTTCGTCAGCGCCGCCTTCGGGCTGGCCCGGGTGCGGCTGGCGGCCGGGGACCGCACGGGCGCGGTGGAGGTGCTGGAGTCCGTGCCGGAGGCGTCCATCCACTTCACGGCCGCCCGGGTCGCGGCGGTCCGCGCCCGGCTGCGCCGCCGGTCGCCGAACGAGCACCTGCTCGACGACCTGACGGCCGCCGCCGGGCAGGTCGAGCGGCTCTCCGAGGCCGGCCTGGACCAGGAGCGCCGCGAGCGGCTGGCCACAGAGGTGCTGGGCACCGCCCTGGACTGGGTGCTGACCGGCCGCGCGGGCGCGCCGGTCGCGGACGGCCGGCGGACCGCCCTGCTCGGCGCCGGCACGGACGAACGGAGCCTGCGCTTCGGGCTGGAACGCTCGTACCGCGTGCTCGCACGCCTCGCCCGGGACGGCGGGGAAAGGATCGAACTGGTGGAACGGGCCAACCGCTTCCGCCCCAGGACATGGGTGTGATCGATGTCGCAACTGCCGCAATCCGCACAGCTGACGGCCTGTCCCGTCTGCCATGAGCCGCTGGACCCCGCCGACAACTTCTGCGGCGGCTGCGGCGCGGACCTCTCGGCGGCGGCCCCTGCGGCGGTTCCCCCCGGCGGTACGGCCGGGGACCCCCGGCGGACCGCCCGCTACCGCGAGCCGGACGGCCACCGGCCGGCCCCGCCCGGGACGCCGGCCGTCCCGGGCCAGGCCGGACTCCCGCCGGCCGGCGCGTCCGCCACTCCCAGCACACCCGGCACTGCCGGCACATCCCACGCTCCCGGTGCGACAGGCCCGACAAGCACGACAGGCCGCCGGCGCGTCTGCGGGGCCTGCCGGTCCGGCATGATCGACGACGACGGGTACTGCGAGCACTGCGGGCATGCACAGCCGCGCGAACGGGATCACATGGAGCACGAGACGCCGGGCGTCGCCGCGGTCAGCGACCGCGGCCTGCGCCACCACCGCAACGAGGACGCCTTCGCGGTGTCCACCACGACCCAGCCGGACGGCGGCACGGCCGTGCTCGCCGTCGTCTGCGACGGCGTGTCGTCCGCCGCCCGGTCCGACGAGGCGTCGACCGCCGCGAGCACCGGCGCCCTGGCCTCCCTGGAGGCCGCCCTCGCGGCCGGCACCCCACCACGGGAGGCCACCCACCGGGCGATCCTGGACGCCGCGCGGGCGGTCGACGCCCTGGCCGCGTCCGGCCACCGGGCCCGCGAGCACCGCCACCACCAGCAGGAGAACGCCCCCGCCTGCACCATCGTCAGCGCCGTCGTCACCGGCGAGCTGCTGACCGTCGGCTGGGTCGGCGACAGCCGCGCCTACTGGGTCCCCGACGACCGCACCACCGAGCCGGCCCGGCTCACCGAGGACGACTCCTGGGCCGCCCAGATGGTGGCGGCCGGCCTGCTGTCGGAGGCGGAGGCGTACGCGGACGAGCGCGCCCACGCCATCACCGGCTGGCTGGGCGCGGACGCCTACGAAGTGGAGCCGCACACCGCGGCGTTCCAGCCGGACCGCCCCGGCGTCGTCATCGTCTGCACCGACGGCCTGTGGAACTACGCCGAGACCGCCGAGCGGATGGCCGCCGTCGTCCCCTCCGACGCCCGCGAGCGGCCCCTGGAGACCGCGCGCAGGCTGGTCGGTTACGCCCTTGACGGCGGGGGGCACGACAACGTAACCGTTGCGGTACTGCCGTTCCCCGCCCGCTCCGCGGAGCCGGGGGCGGCCTGACGCCCGAGCGTCACGGGGGGATCCGCACGCCGGTGCCGGGAGAGGCGCCGCGCGCGTCCGTCCGTCCGTCGGTCGCCATGTGACCAGGTGAGTGCGAAGGAGCGGATCGGATGTCGAACTTGTCCAAGCCGGACGTGCCGCGTTTCTCGGTCGACGTGTACCAGAACGAGTTCCTGCCGGAGGGCGGGCGCGAGGTGAACGCGATCGTCACCGTGACGTCCACCGGGGGCGGGACCGCCGCCGGCGCGTCGGCCGCGTCGGCGCCGGACACCGCCGTGGTGATCATGGTGGACTGCTCCGGCTCGATGGACTACCCGCCGGCCAAGATGCGCAACGCCCGGCAGGCCACGGCCGCGGCGATAGACGTGCTGCGCGAGGGCGTGTCCTTCGCGGTGGTGGCCGGCACCCACCAGGCCAAGGAGGTCTACCCCGGGCTGGGCCGGCTGGCGGTCGCCGACGCCACCACCCGCGCCCAGGCGAAGGAGGCGCTGCGCAAGCTCACCCCCGGCGGCGGCACGGCCATCGGCACCTGGCTGCGGCTCGCCGACCGGCTGCTCGCCTCGTCCGACGCCTCCATACGCCACGGCGTCCTGCTCACCGACGGCCGCAACGAGCACGAGGAGCCGGACGCCCTGCGGGCCTCCTTGGACGCGTGCGCCGGACGGTTCACCTGTGACGCGCGGGGCGTGGGAACGGACTGGGAGGTCAAGGAGGTCACCGGCATAGCCTCCGCCCTGCTGGGCAGCGCCGACATCGTCGCCGACCCATCGGGTCTGGCCGCCGACTTCACCGGGATGATGGAGAACGTCATGGGCAAGGAGCTCGCCGACGTCTCCCTCCGGCTGTGGACCCCGCAGGGATCGGAGGTGCAGTTCGTCAAGCAAGTGGCGCCCACGGTCCGCGATCTGACGGACCGTCGAACCGAGTCCGGACCCCGCGCGGGCGACTACCCCACCGGCTCCTGGGGCGACGAGTCCCGCGACTACCACGTGTGCGTCCGGGTGCCCGATGCCGGTGTGGGCCGGGAGATGCTGGCCGCCCGGGCGTCCCTGGTGCGGCCGACGCGCGACGGCTCGGCGGAGGTCCTCGCCCAGGGCTTGGTCCGGGCGGTATGGACGGACGACCTCGCCGCCTCGACCACGATCAACCCGCAGGTCGCGCACTACACGGGCCAGGCGGAGCTGGCGCAGGCCATCCAACAGGGCCTGGAACTGCGCAAGTCCGGTGACCTGGACGGCGCCACGGCCAAGCTCGGCCGGGCCGTGCAGCTCGCCAGCCGCTCCGGCAACGAGGACACCGCGAAACTGCTGGCCAAGGTGGTGGACGTGGTGGACGCCGTGAACGGTACTGTGCGGCTGAAGGCCAAGGTCTCGGCCGAGGCGGAGAAGACATTGGAGACACGCTCGACCAAAACGGTCCGCGTGAAGAAGTAGCACGCCGGCCGGGCGAACACCGCAAGGTCATGGGAACACCGGAAACGGCGCAAGAGGGGGAACGACCGACATGCCGACCTGCCCGAACGGTCACCAGTCGGTGGCCGACGACTGGTGCGAGGTGTGCGGCCACCGGATGACCGGGGTCTCCGCGCCCGCGGGTGCCGTCCCTCCGCCACCACCGCCCACAGCACCCCCTTCCTACACGGGGGGCACGGCCGAGGCCACCATGCAGGCGGAACTGTGCCCGCAGTGCCGCACTCCGCGCGAGGCCCAGGCACCGTTCTGCGAGGAGTGCGCGTACAACTTCCTGACCGGGACCGCCTCGCCGTACGTGACCCCGCCGCAGCCGCACGGGTTCCAGTCGGCCCCTCCCCCGCCGCCGCAGCCCACCCCGCCGCACACCTTCGATTACCACGGCTCCCGCCCGTCGCGGATCAACCGCGCCGCGGAACCGCTGACTCCGCAGCACACGTCGCCTGGCTCCGCCGGGGACGACGACTGGATGCTGCCCCCGCCGGCCCCCGTGCCCGACAACCCGTACGCGTACGAGCCGCCGGCGCCGCCGGCCGGCTGGGTCGCGGTGATAGCTCCCGACCGCGAGTACTTCCGGTCGATGATGAACCGCAGCGGCCCCGAGGCGGCCGCCCTCAACCTGCCCGCCTACTCACCCGAGCAGCAGTGCCGCCTCACCGGCCCCCAGGTCACCATCGGCCGCCGCCGGCACAGCACGGGCGAGTCCCCCGACATCGACCTCTCCCGTCCGCCGGAGGACCCGGGCGTCTCCCACCAGCACGCCGTGCTGGTGGAACAGCCGGACGGCGGCTGGGCCGTGGTCGACCAGGACTCCACCAACGGCACGACGATCAACGGCTCCGAGGAACCGATCCAGCCGTACGTGCCGGTGCCCCTCCACGACGGCGACCGGGTCCACGTCGGCGCCTGGACGACGATCACCATCCGACGCGGCTGAGGCGGCGGACGGCGGGCGCCCGCTTCCGGCCGAGGAGTCCTACGACGGGAGTCCTCGGCCGGGTCGTCTGCGACCATGGAAGGGTGAAAGAGATTCCGCGCGGCACGCTTCAGGAGCAGACCTTCTACGAGCAGGTCGGCGGCGAGGAGACCTTCCGGCGCCTGGCCCACCGCTTCTACGAGGGGGTGGCCGAGGACCCCCTGCTCCGGCCCATGTACCCCGAGGGCGACCTCGGTCCCGCCGAGGAGCGCATGGCCCTCTTCCTCATGCAGTACTGGGGCGGCCCCCGCACCTACAGCGAAAACCGCGGCCACCCCCGCCTCCGCATGCGCCACGCCCCCTTCACGGTGGACCGGGCCGCCCACGACGCCTGGCTGCGCCACATGCGGGACGCGGTGGACAGCCTGGACCTCTCACAGGCGCACAAGGACGAGATGTGGCGCTACCTGACGTACGCGGCGGCGTCGATGATCAACACACCGGAGTGACTTCCAGCCCGTACGGCTCCCACCCAGCCCGTCCGGCATTTGAGGACAGCGCGCGCAGCGTGCTGCTGCCGGGGTCCGGGGCCAGGCCCCGGGAAACGGCGAAAGGGAGGGACCGGGGCACCTCTCAAGCCGTCACGCGGGCGTGACGGTCAGCGCTCCGACCCCGAGCCCACCAGTCCGCACCGCGACGGACCCATAAGGCGTCCGCAACCGCAACCACCCGCCGGCGGCGAACAGCACCAAAGGCTCCACGTCGGCGGAACCCCCCACGCCCGCGGCGGCGCGCACCCGTGAGGGACGCAAGAACCCAAGAGCCTGAGCCGCGTGCACCACCCGCAACGGCACCCCCGTCTCCCCGAGCGTCCGCGACCAGATCTCCCGCCCGATGCGATCCCGCTCGGCCCGGTTCCGCCGCTGCGCGGGCAGCGCCTCGTCGCGGGCCCGGAACTCGCCGACGGCCGCCGCGACGGCACCGCGCACCTCCTCGACGGAAGGCAGTCCGGGGACCCGGCGCCAGCCGCCGCGCGGCGGCAGCACACCAGCCCACGGCGGCCCGGTGACGGTCTCGGGAACAGAGACATCAAGCCCGCCCCCGACCGGGGAACCGGCATCGATCTCATCGGCCAGCCGCCCGGCCGACACGGTCACGTCAAGCGCGCCCTCATCGCCCAACCGAGCGGTACGGATGGCGAGCACCTCGAACGACGGCGGGCGTCCGAAGACACCGAGCACCCCGCCACCCGCCTGCAGCCGCACCGCGGCCGCCCGGTCGTAGTGGATCAGCCGGGCCAGGAAGGCGGCCAGGTCGGCGGCCTCCCGGGCGTCGGCGAACCGCAGCCGCGGCCCCCGCGAAGAGGGGGCCGGAGGCGGAACCGGGGACGCCGTCATACGGCGACGGCCCCCTCGACGGTGTCGGCGTCCGACTCCGCGGCGGTCTCGTCCCGGTACCCCGCCAGCAGCTCCCGCTCCTCCTCGGAGATCCGCCGCGGCCGCCCGGTCTCCCGGTCGATCGGCACGACGACCGTGGACGCCCGGGCGTACACCCGCTCCTCGTCCTTGATCTCGTAGGAGATGGTCAGCGAGGCGCGGGAGACGTGCGTCACCCAGCTCTCGATGACCACCGGCTCGGGCCGGTGGACGAGCGGCCGCAGGTAGTCGATCTCGTGCCGGGCCACGACCGACCCGTCCGAGAACGAGTGGTTCCCTTTGCCGAACTCGGAGCTGAAGAGGAAGTCGATCCGGGCCTCCTCCAGGTAGCGGAGGAAGACCGCGTTGTTGACATGGCCGAAGGCGTCCATGTCCGACCAACGCAGCGGGCAGGCGTAAATATGGCGCGCCATATCAGCCCCGGGTGAGCTTCTTGTAGGAGGCACGGTGCGGACGCGCGGCGTCCGGGCCGAGCCGCTCGATCTTGTTCTTCTCGTAGGACTCGAAGTTGCCCTCGAACCAGAACCACTTGGAGTCGCCCTCGTACGCCAGGATGTGGGTGGCGACGCGGTCGAGGAACCAGCGGTCGTGGGAGACGACCACGGCCGCGCCGGGGAAGTCCAGCAGCGCGTTCTCCAGCGAGGACAGGGTCTCGACGTCGAGGTCGTTGGTCGGCTCGTCGAGGAGCAGCAGGTTGCCGCCCTGCTTGAGGGTGAGCGCCAGGTTGAGGCGGTTGCGCTCACCGCCGGAGAGCACACCGGCCGGCTTCTGCTGGTCCGGGCCCTTGAAGCCGAACGCGGAGACGTAGGCGCGGGACGGCATCTCGACCTGGCCGACGTTGATGTAGTCCAGCTCGTCGGAGACGACGGCCCACAGCGTCTTCTTGGGGTCGATGTTGGCGCGGCTCTGGTCGACGTAGGAGATCTTGACGGTCTCGCCGACCTTGATCGTGCCGGAGTCCGGCTTCTCCAGGCCCTGGATCATCTTGAACAGGGTCGTCTTGCCGGCGCCGTTCGGGCCGATGACGCCGACGATGCCGTTGCGCGGCAGGGTGAAGGACAGGTCGTCGATGAGGACCTTGTCGCCGAACGCCTTGGAGAGGTTGCTGACCTCGACGACGACGGAGCCCAGACGCGGGCCCGGCGGGATCTGGATCTCCTCGAAGTCCAGCTTCCGCATCTTGTCGGCCTCGGCGGCCATCTCCTCGTAGCGGGCCAGACGCGCCTTCGACTTGGCCTGGCGGCCCTTGGCGTTGGAGCGGACCCACTCCAGCTCTTCCTTGAGCCGCTTCTGACGCTTGGCGTCCTTCTGGCCCTCGACCTTCAGACGGGCGGCCTTGTTCTCCAGGTAGGTGGAGTAGTTGCCCTCGTAGGGGTGGGCGCGGCCGCGGTCGAGCTCCAGGATCCACTCGGCGACGTTGTCGAGGAAGTACCGGTCGTGGGTGATCGCCACGACGGTGCCCGCGTACTTGGCGAGGTGCTGCTCCAGCCAGTTCACCGACTCGGCGTCGAGGTGGTTGGTGGGCTCGTCGAGAAGCAGCAGGTCGGGGGCCTCCAGCAGCAGCTTGCAGAGGGCCACGCGGCGCTTCTCACCACCGGAGAGGTTGGTCACCGGCCAGTCGCCGGGGGGGCAGCCCAGGGCGTCCATGGCCTGCTCCAGCTGGGCGTCCAGGTCCCAGGCGTTGGCGTGGTCCAACTCCTCCTGGAGCTTGCCCATCTCCTCCAGCAGCGCGTCGGAGTAGTCGGTGGCCATCAGCTCGGCGATCTCGTTGAACCGGTCGAGCTTGCCCTTGGTCTCGGCGACGCCGTCCTGGACGTTCTCCAGCACCGTCTTGGACTCGTCGAGCTCCGGCTCCTGCATGAGGATGCCGACGCTGTAGCCGGGCGACAGGAAGGCATCGCCGTTGGAGGGCTGCTCCAGGCCGGCCATGATCTTCAGCACGGTGGACTTACCGGCGCCGTTCGGGCCGACCACACCGATCTTCGCGCCGGGCAGGAAGCTCAGCGTCACGTCATCGAGGATGACCTTGTCGCCGTGCGCCTTGCGCGTCTTGCGCATGGTGTAGATGTACTCAGCCAAGAGAAACCGTCCGGCATTCGAGAAGGGCCAATGTGCGGCTCCGCCGCGTGAGGGCAGACACACCCATCTTGCCGTACCGGCGGCCCGGGGCGAAAACGCGATTCGGCACGGCCGGGGCGGTGCGCCGGCCGCCCGCGCCGGGAGACGCGGCCGGTGCCCGCCGGCGGCCGGGCCGGCGACCGGCCCCACGCCCGTCCCGGCGTCACTCGCCGGCGGCCTCCGCCGCGGCGTTCCTGCGGCGTCGCAGGAGGAACACCGTCACCCCGCCGACCGCCACCAGAGCCGCCCCGACGCCCACGGCCGTCGGCGTGGTGCCGCTGCCGCCGGTGTCCGCGAGGTCACGGTTCGCGGCGGCCCCTCCGGAGCCACCGCCACCGGACCCGCTCCGGCCGGCGCCGCCGCTCCCGCCCGACGTGCCCGGCGTGCCGGACGGGGAGGGCGGCGGGCCGGCGGCCGTCGCGTCCTTCGTCCCCAGGCCGTCCCGGCCGGCGGTGTCACCGGTCCGGCAGTCGAGCACCCCCGAGACGGTCATGGACGATCCGTCGGGCCCGTCGACGCTGATCCGGTACGCCTGGTCCTCGGCGACCTTGACCAGGACCGTCTCGGACGTGTTCGGCTTCACCGTGTGCGGCGCGCCGGCTATCCGGAAGGCGTAGGGCGCGTCGCCCCGGTTGGTGACGGTGATCTCGACGCCGCCCTTGGCGCAGTTCTTCCGGGCGGACACCGCGGGGGCGGCGCCCTTGTCCGCCCACGCGGCGACGGCGCCGGCGGTGGCGGTGCTCCGGCTGGAACCGGCCAGGATCATCGTCTGGGTGCGGACCCGGTCGCCGGTGAACACCCGGCCGACGGGGACCTGGGTGTTGGCGGTGGCCATGACCCCGGCCAGCCCGGGCCGGGCGCCGGCGGGCACCCCGAAGTAGAGCTGTCCGCCGTTGCCCAGGGTGGTGACGGGCTTGCCCGCCTTGTCGACGATGCGTATGTTCCGGGCGATCGCCTCCGCGGTGGGCGTGAGGGTGACGCTGTCCGCGGTGGTCCGTACCGTGACCGGGCCGATCCGCCCGCCGGACCGGCCGGACACGGCGACCTCGTCCAGGGAGAGGGACGCCTTCGGCTCCGCCAGGTCCTCGGCGTTCTTGTAGAGGTAGTCGGCGAGCTTCGCGGCCGCGGGGTTGTCGGCCGTGACGTCGGTGCCACCCGAGTAGCGCCAGATGGCGACCTGGGTGCCGGCCGCGGCGAGGCCGGGGTCGAGGGTGCCGGTCCCGGCCTTCTCGGCGAGCGCGGCGAGGTCGTCGACCTGGGGATAGGAGTTCTGCAGGATCCACCGGATCCGGCCCGCGTTCCGGTTGCGCTGCAGCGAGGACTCGCTCCAGCTCACCTCCCGGTACTTGGCCCCGTTGACGGTCGCCGTCTCGGCGTCGACGCAGTAGGTCTGCACCGTTCCGCCGCCGTCGACCTTCATCTCGTACAGCCCGGCCGTGACGGGGGTCGACGTGCCGCCCTTTTTGACGTGCGCTCCGGACCTGGCGGGCATCTCGCCGCCCAGCACCGCGCTGACGCCCCCCGAGTGCTGCGGTGCCTCCGCCGCCACCGCCGCGTCGGCCGCGGACGCCGCTCCGGCCGCCGACACCGCACCGGTCAGGGCGAGGGCCCAGGCCAGGACGGCCGCGGCGGAGCGCGCGGGCCACCGCCTCGTTTCAGAGCTCATGGACTTCCTTTCGGGCGCGCGCGAGCCGTCGCAGGGCCTCACGCGACACGCCGGGCAATTCGAAAGCGGCAGCCCCCGTTGGTACGTGTGGGGGATCCTACGAAGCGCCCGCGACGCGAACGCCGCACTCGCCTGCCGGGCGGACGATCCGAATCGGAATCGTTATCGGAACCAGGTGTTCAGCCCGGGTTTATCGACAAATCACCCGACCGGACGCCGCACTTCAAGGCGCACTCGGCACCAACGAGCCGCCGACTTTTCCCCCGCCCTCACGATCCGAAATCTCGTCAGGTGGCCCGTCGGCAGATGACTCGACGGCGAACGACTCGACGGAAGAAGGCCCGCCGACAGATGCCCCGCGGGCAGAAGGCCTGCCGCCAGACGACCCGACGGCCTTCGCGATCCCGGTCGGCACCACTTCCGCGCCGCCCACGACCGCGCTCATCCGCGCCGCCTCCACATCCGTGACCGCCTTCCCCATGACACCCGCCATGCGCACCGGTTCGACCGGCAGCGGCCGCGCCGGCGACACCCTGCGGAACGCCGAGGTCCCGCGCGCGAGATCGTGCCCGATCGCCACCGCGTCGATCTCCGCGGACGTCCACCGTCTCCCGTCCCGCTCCTGGGTGTTGATGCGCAACTTCCCCTGGACCACGACGGGTTCGCCGATCGTCACCGAGGCGACCACGTTGCTCGCCAGCGAGCGCCACGCCCACACCGAGTAGAAGCTCGTGTAGGCGTCGGCCCACTCCTCCCGCCCCCGGTCCCAGCGGCGCACCGTCGCGGCGAGCCGGAAGCGGGCGAGGGCCGCGCCGTTCGCGGCCTCCCGGAAGTCGGGCTGGGTCGCCACATTGCCCACGACCGTCACCAGTGTCTCGTTCATCGCGCTGTCTCCCCCGTTTCACGACAGCCGGGACCTTGCGCGCGGCACGGCGCGCCCCCCGGCACGGACGGTGAAGCCGTCCGTGACCTCATCGTGCACGCGACGGGGAAGCCTCGTCGGGGCCTGTGGACAGCGAGCGAGCGCGTGGAAGAAACCCGTCACTCACAGGAGCACACAACCGCCCCTCCACTCCCCTCCCCCACCCTTCGCCTCACCATCAAGCGTCGGCCAACGGGTTTTCCACAAGCCGGGCACGCACCACCACGCCGCCCGAAATCCCCCTCCCCTGCATCCCCCTCCCCCCGCATCACCCTTCCCCCGCGGCCACCACGTACCGCCCCCGCAACTCCCGATACCGCAGCAACTCCGCCGCCACCGGCTCCAGCACCCGTTCCCGCCCGCAGGCCGCCGCGGCGTTCCGCAGCCGGCGTTCCGTCTCCAGTCCGTACCCCCGGGCCGGCCCCCGGGCGGCCATCCGGCAGCCCCAGGACAACAGCGGCGCGCCCGCCACAGACCCCGCCGTCAGTCCGCCGGGCACCCACCAGGGCACCTCCGTGCCACCGCAGAGCGCGGCCAGCAACCACACCAGTCCGCCCAGTTGCAACAGCACCAGCATCACCTGGGCAGCCGTGGCCAGGGCCCACCACCGGGGTCGCACCAGCCGGGGCGCGCCGCCCCCGCGCGTCCGCCCGGCGCCCGTACGCCCGCCCGTACGCCGGTCGCCGGTACGTCTGCCGCCGGTGCGCCCCCCGCCCGTACCCCGGCCGGAAGCACGCCGTCCGCCCGTCCTCGTACCCTCCGCCACGCCGGCCGCGGCCCCCGCCGCCCGCCGCCCGCCCGTCCACCGGACGCCGGACGCGCCGCGGCGCACGGCGGGCAGGGAGGCCGCCGCGCCGGCCTCGTCCAGGGCCTCGGGCAGCCCCTCGGCACCGTTGACGGCGGCCTCGCGGACGGCCAGCGCCCACGGTTCCGGCAGCCCGGCGGACGCCTCGTGCACCAGGGTGCGCACCGCCTGCTCGACCAGCGGCCGGGAGGCCGTGCGCCGCTGCGGCGGTGCCACGTCCGCACCACTGCTCGCACCGGCCTCACCCGTCCGCGCTTCCCGCGCCTTCCGGTGGTGCCGCCAGACGTGCCCCCAGACCGTCCCGCAGGCCCGTTCGGCGCCACGCAGCCAGGTCCGTTCGGCACGCAGCCCGGACGCGCGGGCGCCGACGGCCTCCGCCAGCCGGTCCTCGAAGTCCAGCCGGGCCCCGTCCGTCAGGCCGGGCCGGCCCTCGGCGACGTAGACGGGGCGCAGCCGTGCCGAGGCGCCGTCGACGTCGGCGGTGAGGCGGAGTTCGGCGGCCTTCCTGCGGGTGACGAACTGGCCGAGCACTTCCCGCAGTTCGCCGACGCCCTCGCCGGTCAGCGCGGACAGGGCCAGGACCGCCGCCCCGGGCTCGCCGTGCTCGCCGAGGGCCAGGCCATCCTCGTCGAGGAGCCGTCGCAGGTCGTCCAGGACCTGGTCCGCGGCGTCCCCGGAGAGCCGGTCGAGCTGGTTGAGGACGACGAAGGTGACCTCCGCGTAGCCGGCCAGCGGGCGGAGGTAGCGCTCGTGCAGCACCGCGTCGGCGTATTTCTCCGGGTCGACCACCCAGATCACCGCGTCCACCAGCTCCAGCAGCCGGTCCACCTGCTCGCGGTGGCCGGCCGCCGCCGAGTCGTGGTCCGGGAGGTCGAGGAGGACGAGCCCGGCGAACCCGGGGTCGCGGGGGCGCGGCGGCTTGCGGCGCGCCCCCTCCGGGATCCCGAGCCGGTCCAGCAGCCCGTCCGCGCGGTCGGTCCAGGCGCACGCGACGGGCGCGGAGGTGGTGGGACGGCGCACTCCGGCCTCGGAGAGCTGGGCGCGGACGAGGGCGTTGAAGAGGGTGGACTTGCCGCTTCCGGTCGATCCGGCGATGGCCACGACCGTCAGGTCGAGGGGGTGCCGCTGCCGGACGGCGGCCTCGTCCAGCACACGTCCGGCCTGGTCGAGCGTCCCGCCGTCGAGCCTCGCCCGGGAGAGTCCGACCAGTTCGCGGAGGGCGTCGAGGCGGGTGAGGAGGGTGCCGCCGAGGACGGTGGCGACGCTCGGCACCGGGCGCGCGGGCGCCGCCACGCGCTCCCGCTGTTCCTGACGCGCCTTGTCCGGTTGCGTACGCTCCGGGCGTGCGCGGCGGGCGATGAGTCCGTCGTCCCAGGAGCGGTCGACGGCGTCGGACGCGGGCGGCCTCCCCGGTCCGCTGCGGCTGTCGGCTGAGTGCACCGCGGTCACCTTTCCTTCTGCAACACGGACAGCGCGGCGATGAGTTCGACCTGATGGTCGGGGGTGACGTCGAGGGCTTCCAGGGGGGCGGTCCGACGGTCGCGCTCGGTCTCCAGGACCCGCTCCACGCATGCGTCGAGGAGCGCGCCACCGCGTTCGCGCAACCGGAGTGCGCTCCGGGCGCCGAGCGCCTCGGCGAGCGCCTCGCTCGCGGGCTGCGCCCGCCGCCCGCCCAGCAGCGTGGCGGCCAGCAGCGCGGTCACCCGGTCCGCGTCGGGAAGACCCCCGCGCTCGGGACCGTGCGAAGGGCGGACCTGCCTGACCTGGCGCACCTCCCGCGCCCCGCGAGCCTCACGCACCTCCTCCTCCGCATGTTCCTCCAGGCAGCGGCGCCAGTAGCGCACGGCCACCCCGATCCGGGCGGCGGCGCCCTCCGCGTCCCGCGGGGCCAGTGCGGTGGCGGCGGCCGGGTCGCCGGCGCAGGCGGTGGCGATCTCCTCGTCGGCGGCATCGACGGCACAGGTCAAGAGGGCGATGAAGGCGTTGGTGAGAGCGGTCAGCAGCTCGTCGGAGGTGCTGTCGCGCGGGTGGCCGCGCCAGTGCGTCAGCGCGTCGCCGGCCAGCGCCTCGCCGCCGGCCGCGTCCCGCCGGACCCGGTCCGCGGCCCGGGCGTACGCGTCCTCGACCCGCTGGAGCAGCCGCACCGCCGCCGAGTGCTGCCCGGCCGCGGCCCCGGCCAGCCCCGGCAGCCGCGAACCGAGCGACGCCAGCACACCGTTCGCGGTACGGGCCCGGGCCACCGTCCGCGAGGCGGGGTCCTGGGCCCGCTGGATCAGCCAGGCCCGCAGCCCCGCCACGGCCGTGACCGGCAGCAGCCCGCTCCCGCCGGCCACCGACTCGGGCAGCTCGGGAATGGTGAACCGGGGGACGTCCCCCAGCCCCGCCGCCTCCAGCAGCGCCCCGAACTGCCGCGCCACCTCCCCCGTCACCTGGTGCGGCACCCGGTCCACCACGGTGGCCAGCGTGACGTCGTACTCCTTCGCCGCCCGCAGCAGATGCCACGGCACCGCGTCCGCGTACCGGGTGGCCGTGGTGACCAGCACCCACACGTCCGCCGCGCAGATCAGCTGCGCGGCCAGCTCCCGGTTGCGCTCCACGAGGGAGTCGATGTCGGGCGCGTCCAGCAGCGCCAGCCCGCGGGGCAGCGCCCGGTCGGTCTCCAGCCGCAGCCCGGGCCGGTCGTCGTCCTCGTCACCCGTAGGGGTCACCTCTACGGGGACGTCCTCCAGCAGTCCGTCCCGCGCGGGCACCCGGACCCTCCGCAGCGCGGGCAGCACCCGCGGCCCGGCGAACCAGTGGTGATCGTCCGGATTGCAGACGAGCACCGGCACCCGCGTCGTCGGCCGCAGCACCCCCGCCTCCGTCACCCGCCGCCCCACCAGCGAGTTCACCAGCGTGGACTTCCCCGCCCCGGTGGATCCCCCGACCACCGCCAGCAACGGCGCTTCAGGGGCGCACAACCGGGGCACGAGGTAGTCGTCAAGCTGCGCCAGAAGCTCGGCACGGTTGCGACGGGCGCGAACGGCGCCGGGAAGGGTGAGCGGAAACCGAGCGGCCTCGACGCGGTCCCGCAGTGCGGACAGCGCGTCGATCAGCCGGGGCCGTACGTCCAAGGTCGCCACATGTGCAGAATGCCCAATTCTGAGGTGTTTTTGAAGCGTATAGACCATGCCGCGCGGGGCGTGGCGAGTGGGGCCCGGGCATAACGAGTACACAACACCCGCCGCAGGAGGTGTCAAAAACGGTGCACGATTCGCACTCGCCTGCGATTATCAGGACCGCTTCACCGAACCTCCACATCGTGTCACGGAGGTGAAGCAACCGGGACGAGGTACGCGGAGCCCTATCCTTGTCCCCGGCAAGGTCACGGCACCACCGAGCCCGGGGCTTCAGCCGTCCGCGACACCGCCGTACCACACCGGCCCCCGTAGCTCAGTGGATAGAGCAGGCGCCTTCTAAGCGCTTGGCCGCAGGTTCGAGTCCTGCCGGGGGCGCACGGTCAGACCCTCCCCTTGGGAGGGTCTTTTTGCTGGTCAGGGCGGGGGCGGTGGAGGTGGGGGGCGCTGCTGTCGGTGATCTGTGTCCGAACCGACGCGGACGACGGCCGCACGGAGGGCGGTCGCGGGCGCATACTGGGGGCAATGACAAAGCCTGCTGCATTGAAGCGTCATCTGCCCACCAGCCCCTTCGCGGCCAAGGTCACGCCGGCTCCCAAGGACTTCGCCGTGGGCGACCAGGTCACGCACGACATGTACGGACTCGGCCGCGTGACCGGCGTCGAGGACGGGATCGCGGTGCTCGTGGATTTCGGCTCTACGGAAGAGCGGATCCTGAGCCCGTACGCCAAGATGACCAAACTCTAGGACCTCTGTGCCGTGTTGCGGCACGCCGGCCCTTCGCCGGGCCGGCAACGTAAAGGGAGACCTCTCATCGACTCGACCTCACTGTTCTCCGCCCCGGAAGGGGCACCCCGCCGCTCGGCTCTCGAACTGCCGCCTCCGACGACGAACCCCTTCCAGGCCCCGGACTTCGGGGAGGACGAGGCCATCGCGTCCGAGGACCCGGTCGCGAGTACGTCCCTCTGACGTTGCGCCCCTTCTTTAAACAGGAGGGGCATTTTTCTGTCGCCTGGTCGGGCTGGTCGGGCCCGGCCAGGCCCAGTCGGGCCGGTTACTCCGGCAGCGCCTCCGTCTCCGCAGGGCGTCGTCCCGGCTGCCCATCAGGAAGCGCAGGACCGCCTGGAGTTCCGGCGGCGAGAAGTCGGACGCGAGGGCGCGGCTGCGGGTGTCGAGGTCCTTGCACTAGGCGGCGATGCGCTGGGGCCCTCCCCCGCGCAGTCGCAGTGGCCGCCGGCCGGTACACGCCGGCGTTCACGCTCGGCATCGTCACCGGGGCGCGCCTCGGCGATCTGTACGGGTACCGGCGGATGTCCCTCGTCGGTGTCGCCGGGTTCACCCTGGCCTCCGGGCTGTGCGCCGCCGCGCCCGGCGCCGGGGCGCTGGTGGCGGCCCCTGTGGTCCAGGGCGTCTTCGCCGCAGCGATGGTGCCGCAGGTGCTGTCGCAGATCCAGCTGACGTACGCGCCCTACGAGCGCGGCGGCGCGCCGGCCGCCTCCTCCTCGCTCAACGGCCTCGCCTCCGCCGTCGGCCCGATCCTCGGCGGCGCCGCTCTGCTGGAGGCCGATCCGTTCGGGCAGGGCCGGCGCGCGGTGTTCTGGCTCGATGTCCCGGTGGGCGTCGTGGCGCTCGTCGGCGCCTCCCGGGCGCTGCCCGAAGGCCGCGCCGGGACCGGGGCCCGGCTGGATCCGCTGGGCATGCTCCTCTCCGGCGCCGTGCTCGTCCTGCTGCTGTACCCGCTGATCGCCGGAAGCTTCGCCGTCCGCGCCCCCCACCCCGGCGGGCGCGCCCACAGCTACGGCTTCACCGCCACCATGGGAGCCGGCCTCGGCCTCATCGCCCTCCGCTTCGCCGTCAGCTTCCTGCTGCCCCGGAGATCCGCGCCCCGGTCCTGGTGATCCAGGTTCGAACGAAGCCTCCCGTCCCGGGCTTCCGGTGGGGCGGGAGGCTTCGGCGTCAGACCAGGCCAGGCCGGCTCGTCAGCTCGTCTACGGCAGCAGCGCCGCCCGCTGCTTGAGCGGTTCCCACCAGGCGCGGTTGTCCCGGTACCAGGCGACCGTCTCCGCCAGCGCCTCCTCGAAGCCGCGGACCGGCCGGTACCCCAGCTCGTCGCGGATCTTGCTCCAGTCGAGCGAGTAGCGGCGGTCGTGGGCCTTGCGGTCCTCGACGTGCCGGACGAGCGACGGCTTCGCACCGACCGCCTCCACCAGCATGTCGGTGAGCTCGCGGTTGGTCAGTTCGGCGCCACCGCCGATGTGGTAGATCTCGCCGGCCCGGCCACGGGTGCGGACGAGTTCGATGCCGCGGATGTGGTCGTCGATGTGCAGCCAGTCGCGGACGTTGCGCCCGTCCCCGTAGAGCGGCACCTCCAGGCCGTCCATCAGATTGGTGACGAACAGCGGTATCAGCTTCTCGGGGAAGTGGTGGTGGCCGTAGTTGTTGGAGCAGCGGGTGACGCGTACGTCGAGGTCGTGGGTGCGGTGGCAGGCGAGGGCGAACAGGTCGCCGGCCGCCTTGGCCGCCGCGTAGGGGGAGTTGGGGGACAGCGGCGCGTCCTCGGTCCAGGAGCCGTGGTCGATGGAGCCGTAGACCTCGTCGGTCGAAATGTGCACGAAGACCCGGACACCGTTGTGCAGCGCCGCGTCGAGGAGTCTCTGTGTGCCCAGCACATTGGTACGGACGAAGGCGTCCGCCTCCCGTACGGAACGGTCGACGTGGGACTCGGCCGCGAAGTGGACGATCTGGTCGTGTTCGGCGGCCAGCCGGTCGACCAGCTCGGTGTCACAGATGTCGCCCTGGACGAAGCGGAAGCGGTCGGAGTGACGTACGGCGTCGAGGTTGGCCGGGACGCCGGCGTAGGTGAGCTTGTCGAGGACGGTGAGGTACGGGCGCTCCGGTCCGTCCCCGGCCAGAAGGGTGCGGACGTAGTGGGAACCGATGAACCCGGCGCCGCCGGTGACGAGGATCCTGGGAACGGCGGCGGTCTCCTGCGCGGCGGTGCGCGTCTCCGTGGTGCGCGTCTCAGTGCTCATGGGGACAGCTCTACCGTGCCGTGATCGCCCAGTACCAGGCGGTGGGCGGACGCAGATTCGGGGCCAGGGCCTCCGGATCGCGGCGGTGATCTTCCGTTCGATGTGCCGGGAGGGGTGCGCACAGCGGCCGGAGGGAAAAGCGCGGCACGCTTGACGAAGCACGGAATTCATGTCCTCGGAATTTCCCGCCGGAACGATTTGACACTGCGGGAAAATGCGCTCTCATAATGCCTCCGCAGAAATTCCGGCCGAAAAAGGGCGGATGGCCGGATTTCGCCGGACGCCGCCCTCGCCGGGGCCCTGGATGCCGCATTGCCCAGTCGGCTCAGGATGGAGCCGGTCGCAGGACATTCCGTCCGGCCACCCCGGGGGCGCCCATCCGATACACGCGCGAACGCACGGGGAACAACCGTCGAAATACGGCCTCGACCAGCCTCATGTGAAATTCCCGCATTACCTGGTTATGCTGTCCGCTTCCTGAAGTCCGTATTACCGAACAGATGGGACCGCTGTATGGGCACGCCGGAGTTTCCCGGCCGCTTGCAGGCGACGTTCGTTCCGGATCCCGACGTGCCGGGAAACGGAGTCGTGGCCTTCTGGGGCACCCCCGAACCCGCGGTGGAGGCGGCGGCCCTGGGCCTGCCGGCCGGCGCCGCCGACACCATGGGCACCCGGCTCCCCGCTTCCCCCACTCCCCCCACGCTTCCCACCCTTCTGCCGCACGGCGGCTCCCTGGTGGACGTGGACGTCCCCGCGCTGCTGGTCCCGGTCCGCGAGGCGGTCGGCTCGCTGGCCGCCCTGACCGCAGCCGGAACCGGAACCGGAACCCACGTCGTCGCAGGCTCCGGAGACGACGCGCCGGAAGCCCCCGCCGCCGACCGCCCCTGGAGCCACTCCGTCCACGCCTGGGCCGTCGCCGCCCGCCTCGCCCTGGAGCACGTCACCGCCGGTCACCTCGTCCCCGTCCTGCGCGAGGCCGGCGAGGGCCGGGTCCGCGCCCACTGGCGGGCGGCGACCAACGGCGACCCCCGGCTGGCGGCCCTCGCCGCGGCACTGCCCGCCGCCGCCCACGCCCTGCGCGTCCCGACGCCGGACGCCACCACCCCGACGCCGTACGCCACCTCCACACCGGGCATCCCTCCCATACCGGACACCGCCTCCGCCCCGCAGATCACTTCCGCACCGAACGGCACCTCCACACCGGACGCCACCGACACGCCCCCCGCCCCCACGCGGGTCTGGTCCCCGCTCGCCCTTCTCACCGCCTTCTGTGACGCCGTCGCCGACACCTGCGCCCGCACCGGCGACGCCCCGACCACCACCCCACCCTCCTGGGTGGCCACCCTCACCACCTTCCCCAACTCCCCCGAAATCCCCGCCCCCACCGCCCCCACCCCCGGCCGACTCGCCGAATGGGCCCTGACCGGTGACGGCGAGCGGGCCGCCGTCCGGCTCCACCTCCGCCTCGGCACGCCCGCCGGGCCGGACGCGCTCTGGCCGCTGACCTTCCACCTGGAGGCGGTGGACGAATCGGGCACCCTCGTCTCCGCCCACCGCGTCTGGGACACCGACTCGGGCACCCTCTCCCTCGGCGACCGGCTCCTGGATGATCCACAGGAGGCGCTGACCGAGGGGCTGGGCCGCGCGGCCCGCGTCTTCCGGCCCCTCACCGCCTGTCTGGAGGAGAACCGGCCCACCCGGGCCCTGCTCAACCCCTTCCAGGCAGCCGAGTTGTTCGGCGACACCGCGACGGCCCTGCACACCGCCGGCATCGGACTCACCCTTCCGGACGAGCTGGACGGCGAGGACGGCCACGAACTCGGACCCCGCCTCCGCGTCGGCACCCGCCGGACCGCCCGCAAAAACACGGCCCAAACGACCGGCGCGACCGGCACAACCCGCGCACCCCACCCCCGTACCGTCACCTACCGCTGGGAAGCCGTCGTCGGCGACGAAGCGGCGACCCCCGACGAGGTCGCCCTCCTCGCCTCCCGCGGCGAGCCCCTCGCCCCCTGGCGGAACACCTGGATCCGGCTCGACCCCGACCGGATCGACGAACTGGCGGGGCTCGTCGGCACATCGGGGCGGCTCTCGACCGCCGAGGCGCTGGCCATCGCGCTGTGCGGCCGCCACCGCACCGAGGAGTTCGGCGATGTGCCGGCCGTCGCAGACGGCTCGGTCGCCGACCTCGTCGGGCGGCTGCGCGAGGCGGGCGGGCGCACCGAGCCCGACCTCACCGGCGTGCACGCCGACCTCCGCGACTACCAGCGGCGCGGCGTCGCCTGGCTGCGGTCCCTCACCGACCTGGGCTTCGGCGCGCTGCTCGCCGACGACATGGGCCTCGGCAAGACCCTCCAGACCATCGCGCTGCTCGCCGGCCGCGCCGGCGACCGGCCCCGGCTCGTCGTCTGCCCGACGTCCGTCGTGAGCAACTGGGAGCGCGAACTGGCCCGGTTCGCACCGGGCTTGCCCGTCATCCGTCATCACGGTGCCCGGCGGGCCACCACCCCCGACGCCTTCACCCCGGGCGCGGTCGTCGTCACCAGCTACGCCCTGCTGCGGCTGGACGCCGACCTGCTCGCCTCCGTCGACTGGGACCTCGTCGTCCTGGACGAGGCGCAGCAGATCAAGAACCACACCGCGCAGACGGCCCGCGCGGCCCTGCGCCTGGACGCCCGGGCCCGGGTCGCGCTGACCGGAACCCCGGTCGAGAACCGGCTGTCGGAGCTGTGGTCCATCGCGCACTTCGCCAACCCCGGGCTGCTCGGCTCGCACCGGCGGTTCAAGGAGCAGTTCGCCGGGCCGATCGAGCGCGACGGCGACCGGGAGGCGGCCGAGCGGCTGCGCGCCGTCGTCTCGCCGTTCGTGCTGCGGCGGATGAAGAGCGCGGTGGTGGACGAGCTGCCGGCCAAGATGGAGTCCACGGTCCCCTGCGACCTCACCGCCGAGCAGGCCCGGCTCTACCGGGCCGCCGTCGCGGACGCGCTCGACGGCGACGACGGGCTCGGCACCGGCATCCGGCGGCAGGGCAACGTGCTGCGGCTGCTCACCCACCTCAAGCAGATCTGCAACCACCCGGCCCAGTACCTGGGCGAGAACCCGGCGTCCGCGAACGCACTGGCGGGCCGGTCCGGGAAGCTGATGCGGGCGACCGAGATGCTGGGCGAGGCCGTCGCGGCGGGCGACCGGGCCCTCGTCTTCACCCAGTACCGCGTCATGGGCGAGCTGCTGGCCCGCCACCTCGCCGCCGAACTAGGCCTGGACGACGTACCGTTCCTGCACGGCGGCACCCCGGCCGAGCGGCGCGACGCGATGGTGGACGCGTTCCAGCACGGCGACGCGGCGTCCCCGCTGCTCGTCATCAGCCTCAAGGCGGGCGGCTTCGGCCTCAACCTCACCCGTGCCTCGCACGTCCTGCACTACGACCGCTGGTGGAACCCCGCCGTCGAGGACCAGGCCACCGACCGCGCCCACCGCATCGGCCAGACGAAGACCGTGCACGTGCACAAACTGGTCACCGCCGACACCTTCGAGGAACGCATCGACGCGCTCCTGGAGAGCAAGCGCTCCCTCGCGGATGCCGTCGTCGGTACGAGCGAGACCTGGCTGGCCGAGCTCGACGACGACGCCCTGCGCGCCCTCGTCCGCCTCGCCGGCTCGGAGGAGTCCACGAGCGCGGGCGGCCCGACCCCCTCGGCAGCCACAGGAGAGACGGCATGAGCACCGCGACCCGCCGCACCGCACCCGCCCGCGAGAAGCGGAACGCCCGCGAGAAGCCGGCCGCCCCGGGCGGCACCTGGTGGAGCAGGCGCTGGATCCGCGCCCTGGAGTCGCTGGGCGCCACCTACCCCAACCCCCGCCTCCCGCGCGGCCGTACGCTGGCCCGCCAGGGCGCGGTCCAGGGCCTGACGGTCCGCCCGGGCGAGGTCACCGCCCGGGTGGAACTGGCCAGGACCAGTTGCCGGGTGACGCTGCGGCTCCCGGTCCTCGACGACGCCGAGTGGTCGGCCGGCGTCCGGGTGCTGGCCGGCCAGCTCCGACAGGCGGCGTCCCTGCTCGAAGGCCGGATGCCGGAGGACATCGACGCCACCTTCGGCAAGGCCGGGATCGCCCTCTTCCCCCGGCGCGGCGAGCTCTCCTGCCACTGTGACTGCCGGGACGGCGGTGACCCGTGTTCCCACGGTGCCGCCGTCCACTACGCCTTCGCCGACGCCCTCCAGGACAACCCCTTCCTGCTGCCCGCCCTGCGCGGGCGCAGCAGGGAGAGGCTGCTGACCGCGCTGCGGGCCACCCGGTCCGGCGGCGCCGCCGACGCGTCCGCCGCCCCGGAGACCGTCGCCGTCGCCGAACTGGCCGCCACCGATGCCTACTTCACCGGCGGCGATCTCACCGCCGTCCCCCTGCACCCCCAGCCGCCCGCCGACCCCGCCCGCAGGCTGCGCCGGCTGGGGCCGCCGCCGGGCTGCTCACCGGCCGACGCCGAGCTGCTGGCCGGCGCGGTGGAACGGGCCGCGGCCCACGCGTGGCGCATGGCCGGAGGGAGCGCCTGAGCGGACGGAACCCCGGCCTCACTTCTCCTTGAGCTTGAGGTACCGCAGGACCTCCTTGTACAGCTTGTCGCCGTCGGCCCGCGCCTTGCCCTTCTCCGGCATCGTCACCTCCAGGTACCAGGCGGTGTCCTTCGCCTTGTTGACGATGACGCGGGTGCGGCGGACGGCCTTGGGGTCGTTGTCGCCGGAGCCGGACTTCCGGTAGACGGTCGTCATCTCCACCGACTCGCGGCCGTCGAAGGAGGGCGCGGAGCCGACCGAGACCCGGGCGTCGGCGACCTCGGAGATGTCGCCCTTCTCCAGTCTCGTCTTCCGCTTGGCGGCCTGGAAACGGGCCGAGTCGACCTGCTTCTCCTTGTCGGACGCGTCGGAGGAGCCGGGGGGCGGGTCGTTGTGGGTGAACAGGGAGATCCGGTAGACCCCGCCGGGGTCGTTGAAGAGCACCAGGTGCTCGTCGGGCTTGATCTCCTTGACGTAGTCCTCCGGCACCGCCAGCGACGCCTTGACGATCTCCGGCTCGTCGACGACCTTCCAGTGCAGCGGCGTCGCCGGACCGTAGCCGAACGGGTTGATGGCGAACAGCGCCACGGCCGCCCCCACCACCACGACCCCGACGCCCAACGACCACTGCGTCTTCCGCTTGTGGTGCAGCACCGGCGGGATCCACCGGCTGCCGGTCGCCGCCGGCGTCGGCGCCGCCGCCGCGGTCGCCACGGGGGCCGGCCGCGCGACCTCTTCCAGGGCCGCGCGCACCTCGGACGTCGTCGGCCGGGCGGACGGCTCCTTCCGCAGCAGGCGCATCACGATGTCGGTGAAGACGGCCGGGCCCCGGGTCGGGCGCGGCGGTTCCGCGGAGAGCACGGCCTGCATCGTCGCCTGCGTGTTGGAGCGGCGGAACGGGGACATGCCCTCGACGGCCGCGTACAGCACGACGCCCAGCGACCACAGGTCGGACGCGGGCCCGGGCCGCTGCCCCAACGCCCGTTCCGGCGCGACGAACTCGGGCGAGCCGATGAAGCCGCCGGTCTCGGTGAGGCCCTGCTCGCCCTCGATCTGCGCGATGCCGAAGTCGGTGAGCACGACCCGGTCGTGCCGCCCGAGCAGGACGTTGTCCGGCTTGACGTCCCGGTGCAGCACCCCCGCCTCATGCGCCGCCTCCAGCGCGCCCAGCACGGCGAGGCCGACGCGGGCGGCCTCGCGGGCGTCCAGGGTCCCCTCGCTCAGCCGGCCGCCCAGCGACTGCCCCTTGACCAGTTCCATGACGATCCAGGGGCGGCCCTCCTCCACCACCACATCGTGCACGGCGACGACGGAGGGGTGCGCGACGCGGGCCGCGGCACGGGCCTCGCGCTGCATCCGCAGGTGGATGGTCTGCCGCATGGACTCCGGCAGGTGGTCCGGGACGCGCGGCTCCTTGACGGCGACCTCGCGGTCCACGACCTCGTCGTGCGCCCGCCACACCGTTCCCATGCCGCCGTGGCCCAGCCGCGACCGGAGCAGGTACCGGCCGCCCACCCGGCGGCCGGCGCCCGGCTCCCCCACGGCCGTCCCCGGACCCACGGCCGTCCCCGGGCCCATCACCGGCCCCGGCCCAGCGGCCGCCCCCGGACCCGCCGCCATCCCCGGCCCCCCGACCGGTCCCGTCCCGCCGGGTGCCACGTCGGCGGCCGCGCCGGGCGCGACGGCCATCGCGGCCGGGTCCTGGGTCACCGGCGGCGCCGCCGGGTCCGCGTACGGGTTCGGCCAGGCCGGGGCCGGCGGCCGCAGGTCGTAACTGGTGGGCTGCTGCGCCCTTCCCCCGTCGTTGGTCATGCCCCCATCATCGGCCACGCGCGCCGGGCCCCGTAATCGCCTGTGTTTTACCCCCCGGCACCCTCTCGGGGGCACCCCCGCCCTCCCCGGCGCACCCTCACCGTCCTCCCTCCGCCCGGGGACCACGCGCCCCCGAGCCCCGCGCCCCACCCGCCCCTACCGTCCCGAACAGGGGTTCCGCCCGGCCGGACCGCCGTATTAGCGTGAGGGGCCGGGCGCGGGACGCGGGCCTGGAACGACGGAACGGCCGCCACCGGCCGGAAGCCGGCGAGCAGTTCACGAGCGCGACGGAACACACGAGTACAACGGACCGACGGAACGACGGAAAAAACCGCAAAGGACCCAGCCGTGCCCCACCCGCAAGCCGTGCCTCCCCCGCAACCCGTGCCCCATCCGGCCGGAAGACTGCTCGCCGTCAGCGACCTCCACATCGCCCACGCCGAGAACCGCGCCCTCACCGAGACCCTGCGTCCCACCCACGACGACGACTGGCTGATCGTCGCCGGCGACGTCGCCGAGCGGTACGACGACGTCGAGTGGGCGCTGCGGCTGCTCGCCGGCCGCTTCGCCAAGGTGATCTGGGCACCCGGCAACCACGAGCTGTGGACCCCGCCCAAGGACCCCTGCGACCTGCGCGGCGAGAAGCGCTACCTGCGCCTGGTGGAGCTCTGCCGCGAACTCGGCGTCGCCACGCCCGAGGACCCCTACCCGGTGTGGGAGGGCGACGGCGGCCCGGTGGCCGTCGCGCCGCTGTTCACCCTCTACGACTACACCTTCCGCGTGCCCGGCGCCGCCACCAAGGAGGAGTCGCTGCGCCGGGCCTACGAGGCGGGCGTCGTCTGCACCGACGAGCACTTCCTGCACCCCGACCCGTACGCCACCCGCGACGACTGGTGCCGGGCGCGCGTCGCCTATACCGAGCGCCGGCTGGCGGAGCTCGACCCGGGCATGCGGACGGTCCTCGTCAGCCACTGGCCGCTGGTCCGCGAACCCACCCGGATCCTGCGCTACCCGGACTTCGCCCAGTGGTGCGGCACCGAGCTCACCGCCGACTGGCACGTCCGCTTCCGGGCCGCCGCCGCGGTCTACGGGCACCTGCACATCCCGCGCGTGACCCGGTACGACGGCGTCCGCTTCGAGGAGGTGTCGGTCGGCTACCCGCGCGAATGGCGGCCCCGGCCGCCCCGCGAGCCGCTCCGGCAGATCCTGCCCCAGCCCGTGGACGAGCCGGGAGCCGTCTGGTGATCGCCGCACTTCTGCCCTCCTGGGCCGTCACCGAACACGCCTTCACCGACGCCCCGGACGACCCGGTGAGCCTCCTCTTCCCCGAGGAGGCCGCCCATGTCGCCCGCGCCGTCCCCAAGCGCTTGCACGAGTTCGCCACCGTCCGGGTGTGCGCCCGCGCCGCCCTCGGCCGGCTGGGCCTCCCGCCCGGTCCGCTGCTGCCCGGCAAGCGGGGCGCGCCGGCCTGGCCGGACGGGGTGGTCGGGAGCATGACGCACTGTCAGGGCTTCCGGGGCGCCGCGGTCGCGCGGGCCGCCGACGCCGCGTCGCTCGGGATAGACGCCGAGCCGAACGGGCCGCTCCCGGACGGCGTCCTCGGCATGGTCTCGCTGCCGTCCGAGCGCGAGTGGCTCGCCGGCCTGGCGGCCCGCCGGCCGGACGTGCACTGGGAACGGCTGCTGTTCAGCGCCAAGGAGAGCGTCTTCAAGGCGTGGTACCCGCTGACCGGCCTGGAGCTGGACTTCGACGAGGCCGAGCTGGCCGTCGATCCGGACGCCGGGACGTTCACGGCCCGGCTGCTGGTGCCGGGACCGGTGGTCGGCGGCCGCCGGCTGGACGGCTTCGAGGGGCGCTGGGCGGCGGGCGAGGGCCTCGTCGTCACGGCCATCGCCGTCCCGGCACCGGCCGGTGCCGCGGCGGGAGGGACCACAGAGGAAAGCAGGGACGACCGGACCACCGTCCCCTAAAACAGCGTGGCGCCCGCCGACCGTGTCGGGGGCGCCACGAACGGGCGCCGGCCCCGCGGGCCCTCCGCCGTGCGGAGCGGAGACCCGGCGCGGACGCGCCCGATGTCGTCGGGTGCGGTGCGTCAGTCGGCGACGCAGACGTTGCCGCTGGTCGGGTTGAGCAGCCCGACGATGTCGATGGTGTTGCCACAGAGGTTGATGGGGAGGTGGATCGGGACCTGGATGACGTTGCCCGAGACGACACCCGGGGAGCCGACGGCCGCCCCCTTGGCGTTCGAGTCGGCGAGGGCGGTGCCGGAGACGCCGGCCAGCGCCGTGCCCACGGTGGCGGTGAGGGCCGCTGCCTTGGCGATTCGTGACATGGGGTGACACCTTCGTTCGGTCTGACAGGGTCGAGCTCACGGCCGCTGACGGCCGGGAGCCCGGATCAACGTCCGATCACCCCGAAGGTTTCGATTCGTGCGGCGGACGGGTGACCGGCCGCCGAACGGCCCCGCCGGGCCCCGGAAGGTGCCATGACGTCCGTGCGACGTCTGTACAGCCGCGCCCCGTACCGCGTACAACGCGTACAAGGGACGGACGGACGACCGGTGGGGAGGGGCGGGCCATGCGCGGGATCGCGATCGTCGGGGCGGGTCAGGCCGGACTGCATCTGGCGCTGGGGCTGCAGGGGGCCGGGGGCGGCTCTTCCGGTTACCGGGTGCTCCTGGTGTCCGACCGGACGCCCGGCGAGATCCGCGCCGGACGGGTCGTCTCGACACAGCAGATGTTCGCCCCGGCGCGGGCCCTGGAACGGGCGGCGGGGCTGAACCTGTGGGACGGCGAGGCGCCCTGGATCACCGGCGCCGGGCTGACCACCGCCGGCCCGGCGGGCACGGTCCTCCGCGCGTTCGGCGCCGCGCTGGACGAGCCGGCGCAGTCGGTGGACCTGCGGCTGAAGACCGCCCGCTGGCTGGAGCTGTTCGAGGAGCGCGGCGGGCGCGTCGAGTACCGCCCGGTGACCGCCGACGACCTGCCGGACCTCGCCGCCGCCCACGACCTGACCGTGCTCGCCTCCGGCCGCGGCGGGCTCGGGTCCGTCCTCGGCCGCGACCCCCGGCACAGCCCCCACGACCGGCCGCGGCGCGCCCTCGCCGTCGTCTACCTGCACGGCGTCCACCCACACCCGGAGGCGCCCGGCCGGCTGCGGATGACGTCCGTGCGGGGCGTCGGCGAGTTGTTCGTGATACCGGCCCTCACCCTCTCCGGCCCCTGCTCGATCCTGATGTGGGAGGCCGTGCCGGACGGCCCGTTCGACCGCTGGCGGGACTCGCCGGGCCCGGCGGAGCTCCTCGCCCGTTCGCTGGAGCTGATGCGGGAGTACGTCCCGTGGGAGTACGAGCTGTGCGCGGACGCCGAGCCGACGGACGCCGGTGCCGCCCTGACCGGGGCGGTCACCCCCGTCGTCCGGCACCCGGTGGCGGAAGTGGCCCCCGGGACACACGTGTTGGGCATGGCGGACGCCGTGGTGCTCAACGACCCGCTGGCCGGGCAGGGCTGCAACAGCGCGGCCCGCTGCGCCGACCGGTACCTGCGGGCGATCGTCGAGCGCGGCGACCGGCCGTTCGACCACGCCTGGATGTACGGGACGTTCGCGTCCTGGTGGGAGCACGCCCGGCACGCCGTCGCCTTCAGCGACCTGCTGCTCGGCCCGCCCCCGGACCATGTGCGGCGCGTCGCGCTCGCGGCGGCGGACCACCCGGAGGTCGCCCACCGCTACGTCAACGGCTTCGCCGACCCGGCCGGCTACCGCGACTGGCTGCTGGACGCCGACCGGGCGGACGCGTACCTGACGGCGGTCACGGGCCGGCCGGCCGCAGACTGACGGATGGGATCCGACGGGCGGTCCCCGGCGGGTGCGGCCTCACGGGCACGGCCCGGCGGGTGGCCGCTCGGCCCGTGCGTTAGCGTGACCGGGTGAGCACGACACCGGCCGCCCCGGCCACCGCACGGCACCGGCCCGCCCAGGGGCCCGTCGTAGCCGCGGTGTCCGTCGGCGGCGGGCTGGGCGCGGCGGCCCGCTACGGGGCCGGTCTGCTGTGGCCGACGCCGGACGGCGCCTTCCCCTGGACGACCTTCCTGGTCAACGCGACCGGCTGCGCCCTGATCGGCGTCCTGCTGGCGACTATCGCCGAGCGGGGTTCCCCCCACCGGCTGCTGCGCCCCTTCCTCGGCACCGGCGTGCTCGGCGGGTACACGACGTTCTCCACCTACGCCGTCGACGTCCGGCACTTCCTGGCGGACGGCCGGACGGCGACCGGGCTGCTGTACCTGGCCGCGACGCCGCTCGCCGCGCTGGCCGCGGTGTGGGCCGCGTCCGCCGTGACGCGCCGGCTGGTGCGGGGAGGCCGACGGTGATCCCGCGCGGCCCGGCGCTCCGGCTGACGGTGTACCTCGGCGAGTCCGACACCGCGCACGGCCGGCCGCTCGCCTCCGAGCTCGTGCACCGCGCCCACCGGGCCGGGCTGGCGGGCGCCAGCGTGTTCCGGGGCGTCGAGGGCTACGGTGCCTCGTCCCGCGTGCACACCGCGCGGCTGCTGTCGCTGAGCGAGGACCTGCCGGTGGCGGTGGTGATCGTGGACGTGCCGGAGCGGGTACGGGCGTTCCTGCCCGTCGTCGACGAGCTGCTGGACGAGGGGTCCGGCGGGCTCGTCACCCTGGACGAGGTCGAGGTCCACCGGGGGTGAACTGGCTGTTCGTCGTCGCCGGCGCCATGGTCGGCGCTCCGCTGCGCTACCTCGCCGACCGGGCCGTCCAGGCGCGGCACGACTCGGTGTTCCCCTGGGGGACGTTCACGGTCAACGTCGTCGGCTGCCTCGTGCTGGGGGTGCTGACGGCCGTCGCCCCGCAGGACGTCCGGCTGGGGCTGGGCACCGGGCTGTGCGGGGCACTGACCACGTACTCCACGTTCTCGTACGAGACGCTGCGGCTGGCGGAGGACGGGGCGCGGGGGCTGGCGGTGCTGAACGTGCTCGGGAGCGTGGCGGTGGGGCTGGGGGCGGCGTACGCGGGGGTGTGGCTCGGCGGGGCGGTCTAGCGCGGGCTGTTCTCACGGTTCCCGCCCGGCGCCGCCTGTTCATGAGTCCCGGCGCGGGCCTGTTCATGATTCCCGCCCGGCGCGGTCTCCTCACGACTCACGCCTCCCCCAAGTGCTCCAGCAGCACCCCCCACAACTCCCGTGCCGCGCGCGGCGGGGGCGCGTCCTTGCGGTGGGCCACCGCGACCGTCCGCCGCATCCGGTCGCCGTCGAACGGGGTGACGCGCAGCCCCGAGCGGGCGGCGACCATGCCGGGGACGACGGCGACGCCGAGCCCGGCGCGGACGAAGCCCAGGACGGCGTCCATCTCGCCGCCCTCCACCGTGAACGACGGCTCGAAACCGGCCGCCCGGCAGGCCGCGATGGTCATCTCCCGCAGGTCGTAGCCCCGCCGGAACATGACCATCGGCAGTCCGCGCAGGTCCTCCACCCGCATCCGGGCCCGGCGGACCGGTGGCGGGGCGGACGGGGAGGAGACGACGACCAGGTCCTCGTGGAGCAGCTCGGTGGTGGTCAGGGCGGGGGCGCCGACGCCCAGCGGGGTGATGATCACGGCCAGGTCGAGGGCGCCGGCGGCCAGGTCGCGGACCAGGTCGCGGGAGCCGCCCTCGTCGATGAACAGCTCGATCCCCGGGTAGCGCGCGTGGTAGGCGCGCAGCACGTCCGGGACCAGGCTGGCGCACAGGCTCGGCGGCGCGCCGAGCCGTACCCGGCCGCGCCGGAGCTGGGCGACCTCCTGGACCTCGCGCCGCGCGGTGTCGGTGTCGGCGAGGATGCGCCGGGCGAGGGGCAGCAGCGCCTCGCCCGCGTCGGTCAGCGTGATGTTGCCGCGCGCCCGGTGGAACAGGTCGGCACCCAGCTCCCGTTCCAGCGCCCGGATCTGCTGGGAGAGCGACGGCTGGGCGACGTGGAGGGTCTCTGCGGCGCGGGTGAAGTGACGTACTTCGGCCACCGTCGCGAAGTAGCGGAGCTGCTGGAGTTGCACGCCGACCAGGATAGATAGGCGTTCTCTATGGAAACCAGGCCCGTCATGTCTTGGACGCATGAATCTTGCCGACCTACTGTCGGCGGCATGGCACTGGCGTCCCGGACGGCGCGATCCCCGTCCCCCACCGAGCCCCCCTCCGAGCCCCCTTCGAAGCCCGCCGCCGGGCGGTCCCCGTCCTTCCTGGGCCTCCTGTGGCGCTCGACCGTCGGCAAGAAGGCGGTCATGGCGACCACCGGACTGATCATGCTGGCGTACCTGGTCGCCCACATGCTGGGTAACCTGAAGGTCTTCTTCGGGCCCGGGGAGTTCAACCACTACGGGCACTGGATCCGCACCATCGGCGAGCCCTTCCTGCACCGCACCTGGTTCCTGTGGCTGACGCGGGTGGTGCTCACGGCGTCCGTGGTGCTGCACGGCGTGGCCGCCTACCAGTTGAGCCGCCGGGACCTGGCCGCCCGCCCGGCGAAGTACGAGCGGAAGCGGGCCCGGGCGAGCTACGCCACCCGCACCATGCGCTGGGGCGGGGTGATCCTCGGTTTGTTCATCGTCTGGCACATCCTCGACCTCACCACCCTCACGGTGAACCCCAACGCCGAGGAGGGGCACCCGTACCAGAACCTGGTGGCGTCCTTCGACCGCTGGTACGTGAGCGCCTTCTACATCGCCGCGATGCTCGCCCTCGGCCTGCACATCCGGCACGGCTTCTGGAGCGCGGCCCAGACGCTGGGCGCCAACTCCCCGCGCCGGGACCGGGCGTTCAAGGTGATCGCCAACGGGCTGGCCGTCCTGCTGACCCTCGGCTTCCTCGCCGTCCCGATCGGCGTGCTGACAGGAATCGTGAGCTGACATGTCCCACCACGACGGCCACGACGGCCATGACGACCACGACGACCACGACGACCACGACGTCCGTTGGACGACCGGCGACCCGATCGCCGACACCAAGGCCCCCGACGGCCCGATCGCCGAGCGCTGGGACCGCCGCCGGTTCGAGGCCAAGCTCGTCAACCCGGCCAACCGCCGCAAGCAGACCGTCATCGTCGTCGGCACCGGCCTGGCGGGCGGCGCGGCCGGCGCCACCCTCGCCGAACAGGGCTACCACGTCGTCCAGTTCTGCTACCAGGACTCGCCGCGCCGGGCGCACTCCATCGCCGCCCAGGGCGGCATCAACGCGGCGAAGAACTACCGCAACGACGGCGACTCCGTCCACCGCCTCTTCTACGACACCGTCAAGGGCGGCGACTTCCGGGCCCGCGAGTCCAACGTGCACCGGCTCGCCCAGGTCTCCGTCGAGATCATCGACCAGTGCGTGGCCCAGGGCGTGCCGTTCGCCCGCGAGTACGGCGGGCTGCTCGACACCCGCTCGTTCGGCGGCGTCCAGGTGTCGCGGACGTTCTACGCCCGCGGCCAGACGGGCCAGCAGCTGCTGCTCGGCGCGTACCAGGCGCTGTCGCGGCAGATCGCGGCCGGGAACGTCGAGATGCACCCGCGCACGGAGATGCTCGACCTGATCGTCGTGGACGGGCGGGCGCGCGGCATCGTCGCCCGTGACCTGATCACGGGGGCCGTCCGGACGTACGTCGCCGACGCCGTGGTGCTGGCCACCGGCGGCTACGGCAACGTCTTCTACCTCTCGACGAACGCCAAGAACTCCAACGCCACGGCCATCTGGCGGGCGCACCGGCGCGGCGCGTACTTCGCCAACCCCTGCTTCACCCAGATCCACCCCACCTGCATCCCGCGCTCCGGCGACCACCAGTCCAAGCTGACGCTGATGAGCGAGTCGCTGCGCAACGACGGCCGCATCTGGGTGCCGAAGGCGCAGGGCGACACGCGCCCGCCGGCGGAGATCCCGGAGGACGAGCGCGACTACTACCTGGAGCGGATCTACCCGTCCTTCGGCAACCTCGTCCCGCGCGACATCGCCTCGCGCGCCGCGAAGAACGTCTGCGACGAGGGGCGCGGCGTCGGCCCCGGCGGGCAGGGCGTCTATCTGGACTTCGCGGACGCGATCCGGCGGATGGGCCGGAAGGCGGTGGAGGCGAAGTACGGCAACCTCTTCGAGATGTACGAGCGGATCACCGCCGAGGACCCGTACGAGGTGCCGATGCGCATCTACCCGGCGATCCACTACACGATGGGCGGTCTGTGGGTCGACTACGACCTCCAGACGACCGTTCCGGGCCTGTTCGCGATCGGCGAGGCCAACTTCTCGGACCACGGCGCCAACCGGCTCGGCGCGTCCGCCCTGATGCAGGGCCTGGCCGACGGCTACTTCGTCCTGCCGTCGACGATCAACGACTACCTGGCCCGGCACCCGCACACCCCCGTCCCGGAGGACCACCCGGCGGTGACGGAGGCGGTCGGCGAGGCCACCGACCGCCTCGCCCGCCTCCTGTCCGTCGACGGCGACCGGACGCCCGACTCGTTCCACCGCGAGCTGGGCGAACTGCTGTGGGACGAGTGCGGCATGGCGCGGACGGAGAGCGGCCTGCGCAAGGCGCTGGACCGCATCCCGTCGCTGCGGGAGGAGTTCTGGCGCCGGATCAAGGTCCCCGGGACGGGCGAGGAGCTCAACCAGTCCCTGGAGAAGGCGAACCGGATCGTCGACTACCTGGAACTGGCCGAGCTGATGTGCCTGGACGCGCTGCACCGCGCCGAGTCCTGCGGCGGCCACTTCCGGGAGGAGAGCCAGACGCCGGAGGGCGAGGCGGCGCGCAAGGACGACGAGTTCTCGTACGCGGCCGCCTGGGAGTTCACCGGCACGGGTGCCCCGCCGGTGCTCCACAAGGAAGACCTGACCTTCGAGTACGTCCACCCCACCCAGCGGAGCTACGCGTGAACCTCACCCTGCGCATCTGGCGCCAGCGCGACCCCGGCTCGCCCGGCGCCATGACCACCTACGAGGTCAGGGGCATCAGCGAGGACATGTCCTTCCTGGAGATGCTCGACCACCTCAACGAGGAGCTGATCCTCGCCGGCGACGAGCCCGTCGCCTTCGACCACGACTGCCGCGAGGGCATCTGCGGCGCCTGCGGCATGGTCATCAACGGCCAGGCCCACGGCCCGGAGCGCACCACGACCTGCCAGCTCCACATGCGCCACTTCACGGACGGCGACACCATCGACGTCGAGCCGTGGCGGGCCGCGGCGTTCCCGGTCGTGAAGGACCTGGTCGTCGACCGCTCGGCGTTCGACCGCATCATCGGCGCCGGCGGCTACGTCTCCGTCCCCACCGGCTCCGCCCCCGAGGCCCACGCCACCCCGGTCCCCAAGCCGGCCGCCGACCTCGCCTTCGAACACGCCGAGTGCATAGGCTGCGGCGCCTGCGTAGCCGCCTGCCCCAACGGCTCCGCCATGCTCTTCACCTCCGCGAAGGTCGTCCACCTCAACGTCCTCCCCCAGGGCGGCCCGGAGCGGGAGTCCCGCGTCCTCGACATGATCGGCACCATGGACACCGAGGGCTTCGGCGGCTGCACCAACACCGGCGAATGCGCCACGGCCTGCCCGAAGGGCATCCCCCTGACGGCGATCGGGCGCATGAACCGGGAGTACTTGCGGGCTTCGGTGAAGGGGCGGGGCAAGTAGGAAGGTGCCACGAGCAGGGCTGAATGCCGAACGATCACCATACGGTGAGCGCCCGTACCGCACTCACGGCACCTCGGGAACGGGGTCCGCGAGCTGCGTTTCGGGCTCGGCGGCAACGCCCTGCGAGTGACATACTGGCTGGCTCCTGAACGCCGCATCGTGCTGCTGACCGTTTTCCGCAAGGAGCGGATGCGGGAGGACGTCGAGGTCAAACGAGCGCTGATCGCCCAGCAACGGTGTGCGGCAGAGCACCCACCGGCTCACGAGGACTACCACCGCCAGACCGCCGAGGAGGAGCGATGAACCACACACGCTGGCGGCTCGCCCGCGAGACCGAGATGCGCCACGGGCACAGTGAGCCCCCCGCCGTGATCGCCGAACGCGAGCAGATCCGGCTGGCCATGGCGCTCGGCCAACTGGTGTACGACCGCAGGACCGCGCTGGGCCTGAGCGAGGACGATCTCGCCGCACGGCTCGGTACGACGGCGGAGGAGGTCGAACACATCGAGGTCGGCGGCGTTCTCCCGATGACGTCGGACCTGCTGCTCAGGCTTGCCGCCGCTCTGGATGTCACGGTGGACGTGCATCTCGCTCCGACGGGCAGCGAGGTCACCTTCGAGACCGACGCCGCGTAGACCGACGCCGCACAGGAAGCCGAGCCTCGTCATGCAACGCGTTGCGCGGGCTCCGAACCGGGTGCGTTCGTCTCTTCGGGCGGCGGGCGGGGGCGCTTAGCATGGGGCGTATGAGTGAGCAGCTGCCGGCCTCCGGCGATGACGGGTCCGTGCGCGCCTCGCACGCCGAGCGGGACGCGGTCGTGGAGCGGTTGAACGAGGCGGCGGCCGAAGGGCGGCTGGACTTCGGCGAGTTGGACGAGCGGGTGGAGCGGGCGCTGAGTGCCCGGACGCATGGGGAGCTCGCCGCGCTCACCGCCGATCTGCCCGTCCGGCCGGGCGCGGATCCGGCCAAGCCGCTGACGCTCAAGGGCGGTATGCACGGCGCGAAGCGCGAGGGTTACTGGACGGTGCCCGCGCGGATCGTCGCCCACGGCGGCATGGGCGGCGTCGTCCTCGACTTCACCGCGGCCGAGTGCCGGCTGCCGGAGGTCGCGGTGGAGGCGGAAGGCGGCATGGGCGGTGTCGTGCTCGTCGTCCCCGAGGGCTGGGGTGTGAACACCGACGGCATGGAGGGCGGGGTCAGGGACAAGACCGCCACCACGCCCCGGCTCCCCGGCACTCCCCTGATCAGGATCAGCGGAACGCCGGGCATGGCGGGCGTCGTCGTCCGCCACCCCAAGCGGCGCGAACTGCGGCGGAGCAAGCGGCGCACGGAGCTTACGCAGGGCTGAGGTTGTCCAAGGCCAAGGTTGTCCAGGGCTGAGGCTCCTCCAAGGCTCAGGTCCTCCAAGCCATTGCCGGGCGACCGGTGGGCAACTCCGGGAACCCGGGTCCTTCCTCGCACGACTCCCTTGAAGTCAGCTGATCACCAAGGGGGTTTGGATGACTACGGCCATGCATTCGGCAGTACAGCCGTCGCGCCGCGGGGTGCTGGGGGCGGCGGCCACGGGCGCTCTCGCCGTGGGACTCGGTGGGGCGGGCGGCCCGGCCGCCGCCTCGCCGTACCGCGACGACCGGGTCGACCAGGGCGCTCGGGGTGACGGCCTACCGGTGGGCGGGAGCCCGCGCAGAACGGTCGCGATCCTGCTCTACGACGGCTTCACCGCGCTGGACGCGGTCGGCCCCTACGAGATGCTCTGCCGCCTGCCCGACGTCCGCGTCGTCACCGTCGCCCACCGCCCGGGCCCCGTGCGCACGGACACCGGGCAGCTCGCCCTGACCGCCGAGCGGGCCCTCGCGGACGTACGCCGCGCCGACGTCCTCCTCGTTCCCGGCGGCGGCAACCGCGGCACGATCGCCACCATGGAGGACCGGGCGGTCCTGAACTGGATCCGCCTACTGCACCGCCGTACGACGTGGACCACCTCCGTCTGCACCGGCTCCCTGATCCTCGGCTCCGCCGGGCTGCTGAAAGGGCTGCCCGCGACGACGTACTGGGCCTCCCGCCCCTACCTGGCGAAGCTCGGCGCCGTCTGGACGCCCGGCCGCTTCGTCGAGACGGGCCGGATCATCACGGCGGCCGGCGTCTCGGCCGGCCTCGACATGGGCCTCCACCTCGTCGCCCGCCTCTGCGACGACGTCACCGCCCGGGCGACGCAGCTCGCCGTCGAGTACGACCCGCACCCGCCGTTCGACTCCGGCAGCCCCGAGAAGGCGGACGAGACGACGCGGCGGCTCGCGCTCGAACTGATCGACGACGCGGCGGTACCGGCGGCCTGACAGGGCCTGACAGGGCCTAACCGCGTCATGGACGCCTCAGGGGCAGGTGTGACCCATGGGGCGACGGCCGATGACGGCGATGCCGTGGATCGGGTCCTTGCCCGCACAGAAGTTGACGTCAGGGCCGCCGTTACGGGTGGGGGTGCACGAGAGGCCGACCGGGGTATCCGGGTTCTGCAGGTGGACGCCGAGGGGCTGGAGGACGGACGCCACGTCGGCGTCCCGCGCGGTACCGACGCTCCGGCAGCGCATGGGCGTCGTGGAACCGTCGGCCGCGAGCGCTTGCCCGGCGGTGACGGGCGGGGACAGGACGAGAGCTGCGGCGGCCGAGAGACCGGCGAGGCAGTGGGCGGTCGTCTTCTTCACGTTCACGGGAGTCCTTCGAGCGGCGGCCGGTGGCCGGCGGTTGACGCGTTTCTCGTTCAACCGTTGCTCCGCCGGTATCGAACCAACCCGCCCGCGAACGGGAACCACCCGATGGAGGGCATCGGCGTCACCTCCCCGCATTTTCACCATAGAGCCGGGAGGGGGAGTTGCCGCAAGACCGGGTCAGCGCCGCAGAATCGGGCTCCCGGCCGTGTCCGTCGGCCGGAGCGTGTGCGAGCGACGGGGGTTGTTGCGATGCGCGTACTGCTGTCGACCATCGGGACGCGGGGCGAGGTCCAGCCGATGGTGGCCCTGGCCACCGCGCTCCGGACGCTCGGCGCGGAGGCGCGCCTGTGCGTGCCGCCGGACTTCGGGGAGTGGGTGGAGGGGCTCGGGTTCCCCGTGGTGCCCATCGGTCCCGCGTTGCGCGGCACCGCGTCCGGGAACGGTTTCCGGCCCACGCCCGAGCGGCTGCTAGAGCTGGCGGAGGGCACGGTCGTCACACAGTTCGCCACGCTGCCGGTTGCGGCCCGGGGCTGCGACGCCGTCGTGGCGGGCGGGGGCCTCCAGATCGCCGCCCGCTCGGTGGCGGAGGCGGCCGGCATCCGCTACGTCCACGTCTCGTACTGTCCGGTGACCCTCCCCTCCCCGCACCACGCCCCTCCCCCGCTGGCCCTCCAGGGCCGGCCTCTCGCCCCCGACGACGCCGACCACCGCGCCCTCTGGGCCGAGGACGCCGCCCACGTCAATGCCACCTTCCGCGCCGCCCTCAACTCCGGCCGGGCGACGGCGTTCGGCGCGTCCGGCCCGTTCGGCCTGCCGCCGGTCGATGACGTACGCGGCCACATGCTCGGCGACGTGCCGTGGCTCGCCGCCGATCCGGTGCTGGGGCCGTGGCCCGGCGGGGAGGTTCTGGGTACGACGAGCGCAAGGGGTGCGACGGGAGGGACGGGTGCGGCAGGTATGACGGGTACGGCGGGTCCGCCCTGGCAGCCGGGCGCCTGGCTGCTTCCCGACGGCACCCCGCTCTCCCCCTCCTTGGAGGACTTCCTCGCCGCCGGCGAACCACCCGTCTTCTTCGGCTTCGGCAGCGTCCGCGCCACCCCCGGCCTCCCCGAGGCGATGATCGGCGCGGCCCGCGCGGTCGGCCGGCGGGCGCTCGTGTCGCGCGGCTGGGCCGGGTTGTCCCTCGTGGACGACGCCGAGGACTGCTTCCTCGTCGGCGACGTCAACCAGCGCGCCCTGTTCCCCCGCGTCGCGGCCGCCGTCCACCACGGCGGCGCGGGGACGACCACGGCGGCCGCGTCGGCCGGGGTCCCGCAGGTCGTCGCCCCGCAGATGTACGACCAGCACTACTGGGCCCGCCGCGTCCACGAACTCGGCGTCGGCGCCGCACACCCGCCCACCCCGCCGACCGCCGACTCCCTGACCGCCGCCCTCCGGCACGCCCTCCACCCGGACACGGCCGCCCGCGCCCGTACCGTCGCCGCCACGATCCACACGGACGGCGCCCGGCGCGCGGCGGAACGTCTGGTGGCGGGGACGGGGTGAGGGGGGTGGAGTGAGGGGGCCGTGATGAGGGGGCGACGAACCTCACCGGGCTGCGTGGCAACGGCACGGACCGGTTCGTGAACGTGGGCCGCGACCGCACCGGTGGCGGCAGCCGGCCGATCGAGTGGCCGTACCGGCGGACCGGCGACGGGACGCGGGGCATCAACGACTCGTTCCACTTCCACCTACTTCCACCCGCGCTTCTGCGCGCGGAACCCGGCTCCCCGCGCACGGGGGCCGACGACCGCCGTCCCCGTGACGGACGCCGTCGGCCCCGACTCCGCCTGCCCGGGCACCTCCCGCCACAGCGCCGCGTACGCGGTGAACCGCCGTACGCCGCAACGGCAACAGGTCGCGACCCCGCTCCGGGCCACCACCCACTCTGCGGACGGGTGCCCGCATCCCGTCGCCATCACTAGTGCACCCACCGGTGGTGCCGCCCCATCGCCACGATCCACCCCTGCGCGGCGACCCGGTCGCCCTGCCGCGAGGCGGCGTAGTACGCCTCCCGAATCCGCCGGCACTCGACGCAAGGCGCGGGGCGGCGGGACGCGGGGGGCGGGGGCGGCGGGAGGGCGGCTTCGGGCATGGGGGTACCCCTTCCGGAGGTCGATCACCTGGTGTGCTCTCAGGGTTGCGCTCCGCGAGTACGCTCCGGAAGGGGAGCAACCATAACTCCGCAGGGGTTATGAACAAGAGGGGCATACAGGGCATGACCGCAGAAGACGACTCGCTACCGGACCCCACCTCGTCGATGCTCGCCTTCTTCGGCTCCGAGCTGAACCGGATCCGAAGGAAGGCGGGGAAGTCTCAGACCCAGGCCGCCGAAATGGCCCACACGACGCAGGCGATGATCAGCTACGTCGAGCGGGCCAAGCGGGTGCCGTCGGAGCCGCTGGCACGCGACCTCGATGCGGCGTTCGGGACGGACGGGCACTTCGAGCGGCTGCACCCGCTGGTGATCAAGTTCGCTTATCCGAGCTGGTTCCTGCCGTACGTGGAGATGGAACGCGAGGCCGTCTCGCTGAGCATTTTCAACAACCAGTTGATCCACGGACTGTTGCAGACCGAGGAGTACGCCAGGGCCGTGCTGGCCGGAGGGCGGCCGGATAGCCTGGAAGACCTGGTAGCGGCTCGTATGACCCGTCAAGACATCTTCGAAAAGGAGACGCCGCCGCACGCTTGGTTTGTTCTGGATGAATACGCACTCGCTCGGCCATACCCCGGCCCTGCGGCCATGAGAGAGCAGTTGCAACACTTGTTGACGGTCGGCGAGCGTCCCCGCACCGTCATCCAGATCATCCCCCGAAACGCTCCACCGCATCCTGGCGTGAACGGCTCGTTCAACATCCTGAGCTTCGAAACCGGCGCCGACGTCCTGCACGTCGATGGCATCACCCGAGGCCACATGACCGCAGACCCGGCTGAAGTACTCGTTGCCAGCCGTTCGTATGATCTGATCAGGGCGGTTGCGCTCTCGCCACGGGAATCCGCTGACGTGATCCGGACGCATCTGAAGGAGTTGAGCCCGTGATGTATACCCGCAAGTCCGTTGTGGATATGGCGATAGGCACCGATAGCCTCGTAGGCACGCCCTGGATCAAGTCCAGTTACAGCGGTACGCACGGCGGTGACTGCCTGGAGTGGGCTCCCGCCCATGCCCACACAGGCACCGTCCCCATAAGAGACAGCAAGACCCCTGACAGCCCAGCCCTCCTCCTCCCCGCCCCCGCGTGGACCGCGTTCCTGCGCATGGTCGCGACGCCGGGCAACTGACCGACATGCGGCGACGACTGCGACAACGGCGGCGCCGAACAAGCGCCGCCGCCGCGCAGCCGCAATGCCACGCGACTGCGCTCGGCTACCGAGCGCCTCCCATGAACGGATCAGGCAGGAACCACTGGTTCGCCCACTCCCATGAACTCCGCCTGCTTCAGCGAGGCGTTGTCGGCCGTGTTGCCAGGGCCTCCGGCGGTCCTGATGACCTCGCCGCCGCAGTGGGCGACGATCGAGCTGCCGCCACCGTCGGTTCATCACGCGACCGCTGTGGGGCGCCGCTCGCCACATGCACACTCACCAAAGCTTCCAGCGCTCCAAGCCTCCGCCTCGGAACCGCCCCTGCACAACCGGCCAGCCGTCCGGCCGGTGCGCGCGTCGGCATCGCGTGCCGCGGCTAGGACCCGCTCGTTCCCTGGCCGGTCCAGACGGCGAGGCCGCCTCCGGGGAGCGATACGAAGCGCCGCCCTGTCGGGCCCGTGATTTGCCACGCCTCGAAGGACGGATCGGACGGGCAGGTCAGGTGATGGCCGGTGTCGAAGACGAGACGCAGGGCGCCGGACTTGAACGCGACCGCCGACAGGACTTTCGCTCCGAAGAGATCCAGGGCCGCTGCCACGTCCTGCGTTCCCGGATTCAGCGGCACGGACGGGTTGGTACGGGCCGATCCGCGCGAAAGGCCGGCGGGTGTTTCCAGTGCGACTTCCCACTCCGAGTCGAGGGCCAGCACGAGCCGGAAGTCCACGCTGATCTTCGATACGGCCATGCCGCGAAGGTTTAGGACCCACCGGTCCGCGTATTCGGCAGGGTCCTCCTCAGTGCTCACTCATGCCGCTCTGCTTGATCGAACAGCCGGCAGCCATGGGATTTCCGGTGCCCGGACGACCGCCGGCCGGGTGCCCTCGCCCATGACGTAGCAGTACGCGGACCGCACCGGTCCGGTGACGCGCGAGGCGGGGAGTCGACGGTCCCACCCGAACGCCCGGCTGAGGAATCGATACGGCCGTTCCCGTAGGAGAGACATCACGCGTGCCGGTACGGCGAACGGGAAGCACTGCTCCGTCAGCCTCCCTTACGGAAGGCGAGCTCATGCTCCTCCCGAACGTCGGCCTTCTCCTCGCGGGTGTCGGTCACCTACTCGTTCTGGGCGTGGGCAACGTGCTGCACCTGGCCGGTGTCCACCTCCAGGAACACTCAACTCCTCAGGGACGAAGGCCCGTTTCTCAAGGAGCGGCTGCGTCCCCGAGGCGTGCCCGGGAAATCAGGTGCCCGGGGTCCCTCGGTCGGGTGGTTTGGAACCGGCCCTTCGCCATAACGTCGAGCCGACCGGAAGGATCGGTCTGCTGTCGCCGTCGCGAGGGGCATCCGGTCCGGCGGGATCAGCAAGACCAGCGGGATCAAGGGGGAGGGAATCATGATGGGAACGAAGCGGTCTGTCACTCCATGGGGCATGGCGCTGACCCTGGTCGCCTTCATGGCCGCTACCGCGGCACCGGCGGCTGCGCACAACCAGACACCCGACCGGGCCCGACCGGCTCAACGCATCACGCTCACGAACTCGGACAACGGCCGGTCCGTGACCGCGAGCACGGGTGACCGCATCGAAGTCCGGCTCACCGGCTACCCGGAAAACAAGCTCACCTGGACCTGGAGCACCCCGGCATCCAGCGACTCCGCCGTTCTCCGGCGCACCGCCGGCCGTATGGCACCGAACGGCGACGCGTCAGCGGCCTTCCACGCGGAACATCCCGGCACCGCCACCATCACCGCACAACGAAGCTGCCACCACGACGCAGACCATGTCTGTCCCATGGTGATCACGCCATGGAAGGCCACGGTCCAAGTGAAGTGACTCACGGGGGGGACGGCCTCCGGCGGCCGTCGGCCCGGCCGTCTGGCGCGGCACGGCATGGCATGGCACGAAGGGGGCCAACCCACAGGACACGACGATCAGCCCTTGGACGCCGGACGCCCCTTGCCCGTAGCCACGCTACGCCACCCGGTTCAGGGCCCTTACCGCCACGAAGGCGCCGAGCGAACCCGGCCGGAGCCGGAGGCCCGACGCCTCCCCCTGACTGACCTCACTCGACGGACGTCAGGAACCCGACCATCAGGTCCAGCCACTCCTGCGGGCGTTCGAAGAACGGCACGTGGCCGGTGGCGAGTTCGGCGAGGCGTGCGCCGGGAATGCCGTCGGCGAGCCGGCGGTGGTGGAAGGGAGTGACCAGGGCGTCCAGAGTGGTGGAAATGACGAGAGTGGGGACGGTGAGGCGCGGGAGGTCGGCGAGGACGTCGACGCGCTCGGCGAGGTCGAGGTGGTCGAGAGTGCCCGGGGGGACGGAGTCCCAGCCGGCCGCCAGCATGGCGTCGACGTCGTCCTGCGAGAACGCGTCCGCCGTGGGTGCGGCGAAGCCGAGGAGGGCGCCGAAGGCGGTGATGCCGGCCGGGTCGTCGGTCTTCTCGATCAGGTCGCGCCAGAGGCGGGTGGCAAGGGACAAGCGGGCGTTGGGGCGCGCGAAGCCGGCGGTGAGGACGAGGGCGGTGACGCGCTCGGGGTGCCGGGTGGCCGCCCGGACGGCGACGGGTGCACCCAGCGAGTAGCCGGTGATGGCGAACGTCTCCAGCCCTTCCGCGACGGCGGCTGCGACGAGTTCGTCGGCGAGGCCGTCGAGAGTGAGGGGCGCGCCGGAGCGCGGGCTGCCGCCCGTACCGGGGTAGTCGGGGCCGACGACGGTGAAGTGCTCGGCGAGACCGTCCATGATCGGGCCGTAGTTGGGCCGGATGCCGCCACCGGCGCCGTGGGCGAGGAGGAGGCCGGGGCCGCTGCCTCGGGTGGTGCGGGCGAGGGTGGGGGTGGGGAGTTCTGTGTGAGACATGACTTCTGCCCTCTCTGTGTGTGTGGTTCAGGACGTGGGGTGCGTCATCGGCCGGGTGAAGGCCGTGAGGGCGGCGGCGCCTGCGACGACGAGCCCGCCGAGCCAGGGGAGGTCACGAAGGCCCAGGCCGGAGCCGAGGGCCTGGCCGCCGAGCGCGGAGCCGGCGGCCGTGCCGAGGTTGAAGGCGGAGGCGGTGACGGCGGTGATCAAGGTGGGCGCTCCGGGGGCGGCGGCGAGGGCGCGTTCCTGGAGCAACGGGATGAGGACGGCGGTGACCAGCCCGAGAAGGGGCACGGTGAGCGCGGCGGTCGGGCGGGTGTGGCTGGTGAGGGTGAGGGATGCGAGGGCGGCTGCGAGGGCGATGAGGGTTGTGCGGAGAGCGCGTTCGGGTGCGCGGTCGGCGAGGCGTCCGCCCAAGACGTTGCCGAGCAGCGCACCCGCGCCGAAGGCGGCGAGGAGGAGGGTGACCGCGTTCGCGGAGAAGCCGCTCACGTCCCCGAGGAGCGGGGAAATGTAGGTGTGGACGGTGAAGAGGCCGGCCTGCGCGAGGACGGTGACCGCCAGGACGCGGGCCGGGCCGCGGCCGAGCAGCGCGCGGACCTCCGCGCTGGGCGCGGGGCGCGTCCCGGGGTCGGGGGGACGGACGAGGGCGGCCACCGCGAGCAGTACGAGCGCGCTGAGAATGGCGATCCCCCAGAACGTCGCCCGCCAGCCGTACCGGCCCCCGATCCAGGTGCCCAGCGGGGCGCCGAGGACGGTGGCGAGGTTCCATCCGGCGGCGACCATGGCGATCGCCCGGCCGCGGTGGGCGGCGGTTGTCGTCGAGACGGCGATGACCAGGGCGGTCGCGAAGGCGGTGCTGTGCGTGAGCGCGGTGACCACGCGGGCGGCGGCGAGCGTTCCGAGCCCGTCGGCCAGGGCGGCTGCCGCGTTGCCGGCGATGAACAGGACCAGCAGCCCGAGCAGCGCCCGCCGCCGGGGCAGCCGCAGCACGGCGACGGTGACGACCGGCCCGGCCACGGTGACGACCAGGGCGTACCAGGTGATCAATGAGCCGATGGCGGGGAGCGGTCGCCCCAAGTCGGCCGCCAGCCCGGGCAGCAGCCCGATCATGACCCACTCGCTGGTCCCTATGAGGAAGACGCAAGCGGTGAGGGTGGCGAGGACGGCGGCGGGGTGGGAGTGGCGGCTGGTGGGGGGCTGGGCTGGGGCTGGCGGTGCCGGAGTTGGGTGGTGGGCCGTCCCCGGTGGAGTGCTTGGGGCCATGTCGCGACGCTAAGGTCTGACATTGGTGTGAGAGTCAAGTGCGGGTGGAGGTGGCAGGGGACCTGTGTGTCGCCGACTTCATCGGGAACTGCGCATCGCGCGGTATGGCGGTTTCGTCGGATTCTGAGCAAGTGAGTAAAAAGCCGGGCCCGCCGGACTAAAACAACAGGTTGCGCCCTGTGGTCCCCGTGTACGCGGGGGTGGTCCCGCTGGCTGATCATCTTGTGTACCGATCACGGGGTGGTCCCCGTGTACGCGGGGGTGGTCCCCTGGTCTTTGGGATTATTCGGGCCGCCGCCGGATGGTCCCCGCGTACGCGGGGGTGGCCTCCCACCGCGCGAGGGCGCCCTCGGGCTGGAAGCGTGGTCCCCGCATGCACGGGGCCCGCAAGTCAGCGCCGCCGCCCGCCCCTCGGGCCCAGCAGGCAGGCAGCGGCGCCATGCGCGGGGGTGGGCGCGCGCCCACCCCCGCGCACCGCGACCGACTACTTCAGCGCCGCGTCAGCCGTGCTGCCGACGCCGGACGTGGCGGACTGGGCCGTGGAGTTGGCCGTGTCCTTCAGGGCGGTCACCGGGCCCGGCTCGGGGGCGGAAGGGGCGGAGGAGCCGGGGGGCGGCGGCTGCTCCTCCGACGAGGAGGAGCTGGACGAGCCGCCCTTGGGGTCGTACTTGTAGGTGTCGGTGACCTTGTGCTCCTTGGTGATCTGGCCCGGGGCCGGGGAGACGATCGCCACGGGCAGGGGGCCCAGGCCGTGGCCCTCGTGGTGGCGGCCGTGGTGGTCGTCCGCCATGGCCGTACCGGCCTGGCCCAGCACCATGCCACCGGCCAGCATGGCCAGCGCCACGCCAACCACGCGGTTGCGCATCGACATCTTCGGATCTCCTTGGGAGAGGGGGGACGGTGACGCCGCCCCCGAGACGGACGCGGCGCCGTGTGCACGGCGGGGCAATGCGGTGTTCCCGGGCCGGTCGTGGCCCGTGCCACCGGGGGTCGGATGAATGGCACGGACCACCGGCCGGGAAGGCCGCCCCTGCCGAGGCAGCAGAGAACTACCGGTGCGATCAGCAGCCCGTCAAAACATCCGACCGGAAAGCCGTGCTCGCTCGTCGAACCTCTCCACGCGTTACGGACGACCGTGCGCCGCACCGCTGTTGTCGGCGCCGCACCCCGTAGCCCGTACGTCACTTCAAACGTGTGACGCGCCCCCTGATGTGGTGGCCCGTACTCGTCCCGCCTGACGGCCGCCACCTGAACGGAGGACGACATCCCGCCATCCGTCCCACTCCCCGCAACAGCAGCGCCTGCACGTCACGGAGTTGACCGGGCTCCGGCGCGGCCCCCTCCCCGCTGGCGCCCCGGCCCCGTGGAAAGCGTCGGGGTGCGAGCGGGGAGACGTACGCGGCGAAGGAGCGTCACCGCGCCCCGAAGACCTGCGTCCACCGCGGGCCGCCCGGCGCGTTGTTGATGCCGACGCCTATCTCGTCGAACGAGCAGTTGAGTATGTTCGCCCGGTGCCCGGAGCTGTGCATCCAGGTGTCCATCACGGAGGCCGGGGTCTGCTGGCCGTACGCGATGTTCTCGCCGTACGTGCTCCACCGGTAGCCGACGGCGGTGATCCGGTCGCCGGGGCCCTTGCCGTCCGGGTTGGTGTGGTCGAAGAAGTTGCGGGCGGCCATGTCGTCGGAGTGGCCCTGGGCGGCCTGGGTGAGCAGCGAGTTGAGGCGTACGGGCGAGCAGCCGGCCTTGGCACGCTCGGCGTTGACGATGGCCGTCACCTGCTGCTGGAGCGAGCCGCCCACGTCACCCCTGGAGGGGGCGGGGGCCTTGGCGGCCGACTTGGTGGTCGTACGGGCGGAGTCGGACGTCCGCGAGCCCTGCTGCTGCGCTCCCGCCCCGGTCCCCGAGCCGGAGTCGGCGCCGGAGTCCGATGAAGATGAGGAGGGAGCGGCGGCGGAACGTTCCTGCGCTGACTTCCCCTCCTCGCCCTTCTTGCCCGCCTTGTCCTTGTCCCCCGCCTTCTCCTCGCCCTTGCCCTTCTTCTCCTTCTTGTCGTCCTTGCCGTCCTTGCCGTCCTTCGTGGCCTTCGCCGAGGCGGAGGGATGGGCGCTCGGGGAGGGGTCGGCGGTGGCCGCCCGGTCGCCGAGGGGGACTGCCGCGTCGCCGGTGGTGACGCGGGTGCTCGCTTCGGTGCCGGAGGACGAGTCGGAGAAGAACTCCGTTCCTCCGATGATCGCGCCGCCCGCCACGACCGCGAGCGCGGCCGCGCCGATGGCGACCCGCTTGCCCTTCGTGCCGTGCTTCGCCTTCGCCCTGGGGTTGTTCCGCTTCGCGTGGGTCACGCCGTGCTTGCCTTTCGTCGTTTTCACCGGGTTCGCCGGATTGCTGTGGAGCGCGGTGTTCGTGATGTCGTGAGTGGCCTGTGGTGCGTCGGGCCCGTGCCCGGCGAGGGGGTGCCCGCCGGCGTCCGGGCCGGACACGTCCCCGTACCCGCCCGGGTGCACCGCGGCCACCGCCTCCGTCCGCAGCACGGTGGCGCTGCCCCACCAGTCGAGGAGGGCCCCGGCGACGGGGACCAGACCGAAGCCGACCAGCAGCCCCTCGGCCGGGACGAGCGACGTCCACGCGCCGCCGCAGGCGCCGCACCCGCGCGCGTGGCGGGCGACGCGCTTGCGCCAGAGGGCGGAGGGGGTGCCGTCCCACGTCGCGACGAGCCCGTCGAGAGCCGGGCAGCGCGGCGAGGCGCCGAGGGCGCGGACGACGCCGCGGGCCGTGTCCAGCCGCTCCTTGATGCGTTGGACGCGGACGGCGGTGTGCTGCGGCGTGAGGCCGAGCGCGGCGGCGACCTCGGCGCGGGTCAGTTCCCCCGCGGCCTCCAGCCACCACAGGGAGAGCACCTCGCGCTCTCCCTCGTCCAGCCAGCGCGTGGCCTCGGCGACCTCCTTGCGCTGGCCTTCCAGGCCGAGCCGCTCGATGGTGACGGCGACGAAGTCGGCCGCCGGGTCGGGGACGTCGGCACCGGTCCCGGGGAGCCCGTCGAGGGGGGTCTCCGGGCGGCGCTCGCGCCAGTGGGTGCGGAGCTGGTTGGTGGTGATCGCCACCAGCCAGGAACGGAAACCGGCCGGGTCGCGCAGCCCTCCCAGCCGTTGATGACGCGCAGCATCGTCTCCTGCACGACGTCGTCGACGTCCGCGTGCCCGTTGAGGGCGCGGCCGACGATGTTGTAGACGAGCGGCAGGCAGGCGGCGACGAGTTCGTCCTGTGCCGCCGTGTCCCCGGTCCGCGCGGCCTCGACCAGCGCAGCGTTATCGGTTCCCACGCCTCACGCACCTCTCTCCGTTCGCATCCGACACCTGGGAGACGGAGTGCTCCCGGCCGGATAACAAAAATTGCAAGATTCTTGCATCACCGGGGAGGGGGGTGGGGCGGGCGGGGTCGTCCGGCGGATCGCGTCAGCGGTGACCGAGGACGTTGACCACCCGGCCGTTGGGGTCGCGGACGAAGAAGCGCCGCACGCCCCACTCCTCGTCCTGCAAGGCGTGGACGATCTCCGCGCCGCTGTCCCGCACGGCCGCGTAGGCCGCGTCCACGTCGTCCACCTCGATGCTCAAATCGGGAGCAACCGGGGCGGTCTTGTCGCGGGCCATGAAACTGACCTGCGCCGCGGCCGGGTTGGTGGGAGAGGCGAGTGTCATGATCCAGCCGTGGTTCATGACCTCCTCGAAGCCCAGCAGCCCGTAGAACTCCCGGTTCTCCTGGACGGACTCCGACTGGATGTTGGGCACGACACGACGAACGGCCATCGACGACTCCGGGTGGGGGTGGGCTGGTCTCTCCGAACTCCCAGAAGTACTACGGCTCGGCCGTCCCCGCACAGGGGGGAGCACGAGAAGTCCGGCGCGATGTATCCGAAATCGACACCACAGTGTGGGGCGCCCCCCCCACAACCCGTAACCCATGAGCCGTGACGCGAGCTCAGAGGCGCTTGTGGTCGTTGACCGCTCAAGAAGGCGTCAAAACGGATACGTTCGAGCCGCGAGTCATGCCGCCCACCTCTGGCCGTCCCTGGCGCCTCTGCCCTCCCCCTCGTTGCTCCGGCGGCTGAACGGCAGCCGCTAATTCGCATGCTGCGCAGTCGGCCCGGCTGCCATACTCCGCGCCCGTGACGACTGACACGTCCGGCCCGACCCTGACCACCGGCGAACGCGACACCGGGCTCAACGACCGGCTCACCGAGGAACTGATCGCCTTCAACACTGCCGCCACCGGGGTGGCCGACCGCGGTGCCTTCTCGGTCAAGGTCGCCGATGCGGCGGGCGGCCTGGTCGGCGGACTGGCCGCCTGGACCTGGGGCGGCCTGTGCGGCATCGAGCTCCTGTGGGTGCGCGACGACAGCCGCGAGAACGGGTGGGGCAGCCGGATCCTGCGGGCGGCCGAGGCCGAGGCACGGCGGCGGGGCTGTGATCGCGTCGCCGTGTCCTCCTTCACGTCCAGGCTCCCGGCTTCTACCGGCGCCACGGCTACGTCGAGACCGGCCGGACTCCCGGCATCCGAGGACATGCGGACGTGCACTTGTTCAAGCCGCTGACCACAACGGGTCTGGCCGGCCCGCCGTAAGCGCAACGGTCACCGCCGGGCAGGCCGCAGGGCGAGACGTTCCTTCGCTCCCGCCTCCCGTGCAGCCGGCGCCTCCCGTCCGCACAACGACGAAACGGGGGCGGACGGCCAAGCACCCGCCATGTAAACCGCCCACCGCTGCCGCCCCACCTGCCCCACCTGCCCCACCGTTCCACCCGCACCGCATCTCAGCCGCATGCCCGTCGGCCGGGCGGCGCCCATCACCGCCCCCATCCCAGCCCCCATCCCCGTCCTCGCCCCTACCGGCCGCCCTCCCCCACCGGCACCAGGAACTCCCGCAGCATTCCCGGCGTCACCGCGTTCGCGAACGCCGCCGCCTCCCCGGCCGCCATGTCGCGGATGCGGTACGCCTCCTCGCCGGCCGCGACGGCGGCCGTCGCCGTGACGACGCCGGCGCGGCGGGCGAACGGGGTGCGGGTGAAGGTCCAGGCGAGTACCGCGTCGCGGTCGAGGAGGACGGTGTCGCGGGTGAGGCTGCCGGAGCGGATGACGAGCCAGCGGCCGCGGAGGGCGTGGCCGAGGGCGCGGTAGGCGTCGGCGGCGAGGGCGCAGGCGACCGGGGTGGAGAGGAGCAGCCAGGCCGCCGCGCAGTACAGGAGCACCGGGGTGAGGAGGACGCCGAGGGCCGCGAGGACCGCCGTCGGCGGCAGGACGCACCACAGCAGGACGCGGACGACGCGGCGGCGGCGGGCGGCCGGGGGGTGGGGGCGCAGGCCGCCGGTGTCCACGTGTTCGCCGAGGACGCCGGCGCAGACGCGTTCGCCCTCGGAGCGGGGGGCGGGCGGGAGGAGGGTGCTGCGCTTGCGGTTCTCCTCGCGGTCGCCGAGTCCGCTCGCGACGGCGCGTACGGTCGCGCCGCCGCCGGTGCGGAGGAGCAGCGGTTCGCGGAGGACGACGCCGCGCAGGCGGGCGCGTTCGATGGAGACGGACCGGGTGGTGAGCAGGCCGTGGCGGACCCGGAGGGTGTCCGCGTCCGTCCGTTCCAGCCGGTACCGCCACCACGTCTCGGCGTAGAGGACGACGGACCCGATCGTGCCGAGGGCGGTGACAGTGAGGATGAGGAGGGGGACGGTGATCCAGAGGGCGCTGTTGCCGAACTCGCCAAACGCGCGCCGGACGAAGCCGATCCGCCACGGTTCGATGCCCATCCCGTCGAGTACCCGCCAGACCGCGCCGGCGGCCGCGAGGACGCCGCCGAACACCCAGAAGGTGAGCGGCGCGTACCGCAGCCAGCGGGGGTCGGCGGTGGACAGGACGGGGTCGTCGGCGTCCATCCGCCCTGACCGGGCGAGGAGTCCGGCGCGCAGCCGTTCCGCGTCGGCGCGGGACAGGGCGTCCAGCGACACCTGCCCGTGCCCGCCGGTGCCGGCCCGCAGGACGACGAGGCCGAGGACGCGCTGGACGGGGTGGGCGGTGAGGTCGACGTTGCGGACGCGGTGCAGGGGGACGGACTTGGTGCGCCGGGTGAGCAGGCCGGTGCGGAGTTCGAGCGCGTCCGCGGTGACGCGGTAGTGGGTACGAAGCCAGGAGAGGGAACCGAGGGCGGTGAGGGCCGCGAAGACGGCCGCGACGATCGCGAGGCTGATCCACACGCGGGCGCCGGGGTGGCCTCCGGTGGCGAGGACGGCGAGGACGAAGGAGCCGAGGGGGGCGCCCAGCCAGGAGCAGTGGGCGATGAGGGTGCGGGGGGCGAGGCGGTGCCAGGTGTCGGTGGAGGTGGTGGGAGTGGTGGGGCCAGTGGAGGCGATGGGAGGGTGCTCGTCGGGGGTGCGACCGGGCGGGGTGCGGCCGTCGGATGCCGGGCCGCGGTACGCCGACACGCCGGGCACGGGGCCGCCGGGCGTCGGGCCACTGGACGTCGGACCACCGGGTGCCGGACCACCGGGTGCCGGACCACCGGGCGTCGGACCGTCCGACGCACCGACGCCGAACAGGTGGCCGCCGTATGGGCGGTCGTCGGACGGCAGCCCGGCGTATGGCAGTCCGTCATATGGACGGCCATCGTACGGGCGGCCGTCGTACGGGCGATTGGCGTACGGCGGCCCCGCGTACGGGTGCTCGCCGTGTGGGCCGTCGTCGTACAGCGAACCGGCGTACGGCGCCCCGGCGTACGGACGGTCGTCCGGCAGCGCGTCGGGCTCCTCCCGCCACGGCCGCCGGTCGTGGCGGCCTGCCGTGCCGGTCATGCCGCGTCCTCCCGTACGTACCGGGCGGCCCGGCCGACGTGCTCGGCCATGCGCCGGGCGTCGGTCTCCGCCAGCCCGGAGATCTTCACTGCGCCGGCCGTGGAAGCGGTGGTGACGACGACGGTGGCGAGTCCGTAGCGGCGCTGGAGCGGCCCGATCGTCGTGTCGACGGTCTGCACGCGCGAGAGCGGCGCGATGCGGCTGCGCTGCCAGAACCAGCCGTTCGTCGTGTAGACGGCCGCCTCGCCGACCTCCCAGGCGTGGATCCGGTAGCGCCAGGCCGGCATGGCCAGCTGGTAACCGAGCGCGGGCGCGGCCAGCGCGACCGCGACGAGGGGCGCGAGCCAGGGCAGGGCGCCGGGGAAGAGGAGCGCGGACAGCACGAGCAGGGCCGCCGCTGTCAGGAGCAGCGGGCCGCTGACGGTCAGCAGTGCCTGCACCGCCCACCAACGCCGGGCCCGGGGGTCGACGCGGTGGCGGGGCGGCCGGAGGGTGACGGGCGCCCCGCCGCCTGTGCCGGTGGTGTGCATGGAGTGCCCCCTGGGGACCCGGATCTTTCCAGGTCAGTTGTATTGCTTCCGTCGTCGGTAAGGTATGGCAATACGACCGACTTGTAAAACGGAGGTGACCGTCGCGGTGCCGAAGCGCGTGGACCACGAGGAACGGCGACGCCTGATCGCCGAAGCGCTGTGGCGCATCGCGAGCTCGCGTGGCCTGGAGGGCGCGAGCCTGCGGGACGTCGCCGCCGAGGCGGGCATCTCGCTGGGGCAGTTGCAGCACTACTTCTCGGGGAAGGACGAGATGCTCGCCTTCGCCCTGGAGCACATCAGCGCTCTCGCGGAGGCGCGCATCCGCGACCGCCTCCTCGCCCTGTCGGACGCCTCCGCCGCCCCTTCCTCCCCGTCCTCCCCACCCTCCCCCCGCACGGTCCTGCGCGAGTGCGCCGCCGGCATGCTGCCCTTGGACGACGAAGCCCGCACCGGCCTCCTCGTCGGCATCGCCTACTTCGTCCGCGCCCTCTCCGACGAGCGCATGCGCCGCCACGCACAGGAGGGGCAGCCGAAGCTGCGCGCCTTCCTCGCCGATCAGTTCCGGGAGGCGGCGGCGCGGGGGGAGACCGTGGCGGGGCTGGATCCGGAGCTCGAGGCGATGCTGCTCATCGCTCTGACGGATGGGCTGACGAGTTCGGCGTTGCTGGAGGTCATCACGCCGGAGGAGGCGCTGGGGTTCGTGGAGCGGCACTTGGAGCGGTTGTTCGTGCGGTAGCGGTGGCGCGTTCGCGCTGTGAGGGGGGCGCCCCGGCCCCGCCCTTTCACCGTTTCTCGCGGGGGCGGTGCCCCCGCACCCCCGGGCCGGAATCCCGGCGGCCGGCGGATCGTTCACCCTCCGTGCCCACCAACACGCATCACCTCACCTACGAGGACATCGAGGCCGCCGGCGACCGCCTCACCGGACACGTCCGACCCGTGACCCTCGCCCCGACGGAACCGGACGTGTGGCTGGCGCTGGAATTCCTGCAGCACACCGGCTCGTTCAAGGCCCGCGGCGCCCTGAACTTCCTCCAGGCCCACCTCGACGCCGGTACCCTCCCCGACGCGGGCGTCACCATCGCCTCCGGCGGCAACGCGGGCTTGGCGTGCGCCTGGGCCGCCCGACGGCAGGGCGTGCGCGCGACGGTCTTCCTGCCCGTCACCGCGCCGGCGGTGAAGGTCGCCAGACTGCGCGGTTACGGCGCCGACGTGCGGCTGGTCGGCGACGAGTACGCCGAAGCGGCCGCCGCCTGCGAGGAGTTCGCCGCGACGACCGGGGCGCTCGCCTCGCACGCCTACGACCACCCGCTGATCGCCGCCGGAGCCGGCACCCTCCTTGAGGAGATCCACCGCCAGGTCCCCGACCTGGACACCGTGGTGGTCGCGGTGGGCGGCGGCGGCCTGTTCACCGGCGTCGCCACCGCGGCCCGGCAGCACGGCATCCGCACGGTCGCCGTGGAACCGGAGCACTCCCGCGCCTTCAACGCGGCCCTGGCGGCGGGGCACCCGGTCGACGTCCCCGTCGACTCCGTAGCCGCCGACGCCCTCGGCGCCCGCCGCGCCACCCCCTTGGCCCTGCACGCGGCCGGCCGGGGCGACGTCCACTCGGTACTCGTACCGGACACCGACATCACCCGCGCCCGCCAGGAGTTGTGGGACGCCCACCGCCTCGCCGTGGAACACGCCGGCGCTACGGCACCGGCGGCACTCCTGGCCGGGGAGGCGGACTCCACCGCTTACGGCTACCGGCCGGGGGAGGGCGAGAAGGTGTGCGTGGTCCTGTGCGGCGCGAACACGGACCCCACTACGCTCGGGGCGCCCGCGAGCTGACCACTACCGCGGGGGTTCAGCCAACTGACTCAGCAGGTGGTCACCGTGCTGTTTAAGGCGACTACCGCGTAACTTAAGTGGCGTCAGAGGAGGGGTGAGGGTGGCGGCGACACTGCCGACTACAGCCTCTGAGAGGCTGATACGCGCAGCAAATTCGCTTTGCCCGTTTCCGTGAAAGTGAGTAAAAACGCGGCTCCCCGCGCATAAACCCGCAGGTCGCGCCCTGTGGTCCCCGCGCACGCGGGGGTGGTCCCTCGCCCGTCTCGCGGAGAGCGTCGTGTAGCCGGTGGTCCCCGCGCACGCGGGGGTGGTCCCGGCCGCCCGATCGAGCCGTTCAAGGTCGGGGTGTGGTCCCCGCGCACGCGGGGGTGGTCCCCTGCCGGAAACGGCGCCCTGGGGCGTCGTCGTGTGGTCCCCGCGCACGCGGGGGTGGTCCCTTCGCGCCCGACTCCAGCGGCACCCGGCGCAGGTGGTCCCCGCACACGCAGGGATGGTCCCGCGGTCCTCGTCGTGCCACCCCAGACAGAACCGCGCTCCCCGCGCCCGCAGGGGCAGCCGTACATAGCCGTACATCCCCAGCACGGAAGCCGCTCCCAACGCCCGCCCGGCGCCCCCAAGCACAGGCCCTGGGCCCCGCATCGCAAGCGAGACAGCACAGCACTGCGGCCACCCGGCCACGCAGCCCGCAGGCCCCGGGCCAGGGGGTGGCGCGGGGCCCAGTGGCGTCACATCTCGGGGTGTACGCGATGCACGATGGCCGCCCACAGAGCTCGCGCGCTGAGTGCGGTGACGATGCGTTTGGCCATCTCCGTGCAGAGTGCCGCCGAGCGGGTCGACTTCTTGTCGCCCATACCTTCCACCTCCCTATCGGTAGAGGCGTCAGCGAGGCGTTGATGCGGCCTCGCCGGCGCCCACCCCCTCAGGTGGAAAGCGGTCACCCAGGCTACGGGTGCGGCACCGGGCCGGGAAGGAGGTCGGCCGGGAGAGCCCCGCGAAGGGTGCCCGAAGGAGCGGCCGGCCGGCGTCTCGTCGCCGGCGAGCCCGAAAGGCCCCCTCACCCCACCCTCCGAGCCGCCCGGTTCCTCCCCCCAGGCCCCGGCGACAGCGCCGCCGCCAACTCGTCCAGGGCATCCGTCAGAAGCTCCGCGCCCCGCACCGTCACCCCCGTGTCCCCCTCCGCCGCGGCCCAAGCCGCCGCCCGCAGCCTCAGCGGCGTCCAGTCCAGGGGCCGGCGTTCGCGCAGGGCCTCCACCGCGTCCGGGAGCAGTTCGCGCAGTGTCGTCGCGAAAGCGGCCGCCCCCGGGGACGGCGGAGCGTCGGGCTCCGGCAGGTGGGCTTCCATGAGCATGGTGACGCGGCCCATCGTCGCCAGGGCGGATTCCGCCGCGCGTTCGGCGCTGCGGGAGAGGCCGCGGTGGCGGACGGGTTCTTTTTGGGCGCGTTCGGCCGTGTCCTCCCATTCGCGCCTCGCCGCGCGCGCGTCGAGCAGGGCCTCGCGGACGTGGCGGGGGCTGCGGCCGGCCGGTTCCGCGTGGGCGGTGAGGACGGCGAGGGTGTACTCGCCGTTGGCGCGCAGCCATTCGGCGAGGCGGTCGCGGAGGCGGCGGGTCTCCCAGACGGGGAACAGGGCGTACGCCGCCAGCGCCAGCAGCCCGCCCAGCAGCGTCAGGGCCACGCGCGCCTGGACCGTCTGCGACCACCCCTCCCCCACCACCCCCAGCAGGAACACCACATACCCGCCGACACACGCCGACGCGACGATGTACCCCGTCCCCGTGAACAGGTACAGCAGGCCGACGCAGACCACCGCCAGTCCCGCGCACACGTACACGCCGGGGTGGAGCAGAGCCGTGACGGCCGCGCCCGCCAGGACGCCGACCACGGTGCCGACGAAGCGGGCCACGCCCCGCGAGTACGTCTGCGCGAAGTCCGGGCGCATGATCATCACGGAGGCCATGGGGGCCCAGTAGCCGTGCCCCCACGGCAGCGCCGTGCCCAGGACGTACCCGACGCTCGCCACCGCCGACAGGCGGACCGCGTGCCGGCCGATCGGCGACGACCAGCGCGCCTCCCGCCGTACCGCCCGGACGGCGAGCGGGATCAGCCGCTGGACGGTCGGGCGGAGGAGGTGGCGGTACGGCTCCGTCGGGCGGTCCGCGGGCGGGGTGTCCGTCGCGCGGCGCGCCTGCCGGACCGGCTCGTCGCTGCCCTCGACCGCGTCGCCGAGCAGGGCGATCAGCCGGTACGCGGAACGGCGCGCCGCGCCCGTGAGCATCGGGCCGGACTCCGGCACCCGGAGCACGTCCAGCGCCTCGGGCGGCAGCCGGACCGGGCCGCCCCGGCGGACCGAGCGGGCGACCGCGTCGAGGACGGTCGCGGCGGCGCCCAGCAGGTCGCGGACGCGGTCGCGTTCCGGGCCCTCGGGCGGCGCGCCGACGACCGGGTCGGCGAGCGCCGCCAGCACCGGACGGAGTCGTTCCGCGAGCCCGCGCGGGCCGCCGAGCTGGCGCGGGCGGTTCCGGGCCTGACGGGGTGTGACCGCAGCGGCGCTGCGCGCCTCCATCAGCGGCTGCGGATCGAAGTGCGCCACCGGGTCGTGCCGCAGCCGGCGCGCGTAGTCCGCCTCGGCGGCCAGCGCGTCGGCGAGCGCGTCCCGTTGCCGCCCCCACGGTCTGATCGGGAACACCACGATGAGCAGCGCCTGCACCAGGCCGCCGACCGCGATCAGCCCGGCGTGCTCGGCCGCCCCGGCGACGGACGTCGGCAGGGTGACGGTGATCAGCATCACCGCGACCGTCTGCGTGGCCACCAGCCCCGACACCGGCCCGACCGCCCACGCCATCCCCGCCAGCAGCGTCCAGGCGGCCAGCAGCAGGAGGAACAGGACGTGGCTGTAGGCCGCCAGGTAACCCAGGAACGTGCTGGCGGCCAGCCCGACCGCCACCCCCAGCGCCAGCACCGGCCGCGGCCGCCAGCTCCGCTGGAACGTCGCGAGGCCGGCGGCGAAGGCGCCGAACGCGGAGGAGACGGCGAGAGCGGGGCTGCCGAAGGTGAGCATGAGGGCCATGACGATCGCCACACCCGCCGTGCTGCGGACGGCCAGGAGGGGTTCCGGGGCCGCCCGCTCGATCGTCAGGCCGGCGCGGGCCGTGTCCTTGAGGGCGCTCAACCAGGGCATGATCTTGAGCTTACGTTCCGGCGGAGAATTCGGAAGGGCGGGTTCCGGGGGTGCGTCCGCTCCCCCGCCGACGAGCGGTGATGCCCATGGCAGCCTTGGCACCCCCAGCCCCCGAACCGCCCTCAGCTCCCCCCGCCGCCCAGCGCCTCCTCCGGCAGCACCCGCAGGGCCCGCAGCGCGGCGCCCAAGTCGACGACCGCGCGCGGATCCTGCAGCGACCGGCCGGTCAGCTCCTCCAGCCTGCGCAGCCGGTAGCGCACCGTGTTCGGGTGGCAGTACAGCCGGCGCCCGGTCTCCGCCGCCGACCCGCCCGCCGCGAACCACCGCTCCAGCGTGTCGAGGAGCCGCTCGCGCTCGTCCGCCGGCAGGGCCAGCACCTCGTCGAACACGGTCCTCGCGATGTGCCCGGCCTCCGCCGGCGCCGCCGCGACCAGCATCGCGAGCGGATCGTCGTCGAAGTGGACGACCCCGGCCCCGGCCCTGGGCAGCGCGGCCAGCGCCAGCCGCGCGTACCGCAGGGCCTGCGGGGTGTCCCGGGGCGGGCGACGCGCCCGTGGACCGCTGTTGTCCGGCCGTCCGGTTCCGCGGCGGCACGCTTTGTCCGTGGCGACAACCCGTCGGAACACCGGTGGTTCCACCGATGCGCGGACACCCACCATGACCGCATGCTCCCCGCAGTCGGACGTCCCCGGCCGCCGTCGGCACCCGCCGCTCCCGGCGCCGGTCCCACCCTCGGAGGTACGCACATGAAGCGCAGCATCGTCGGCACCTTCGTCGCGGCGGCCACCGCGGCCGCTTCCCTCGCGGCCGGTGGCGCGGCCACCGCCGTCCAGCCGGCCGCGCACCGGGCGCCGGTCGTCTTCGTCCACGGCTACCTGGGGTCGGACCCCGTCTGGGCCCCCGCGAAGGCCGCGTTCCTCGCCAACGGCTACCGGAGCGACGAGCTCTTCGGCTTCGTCTACGACTACAACACGTCCAACGAGACCAGCGCCCGCGGCCTGGCCGCCTTCGTCGAGAAGGTGAAGAAGGACACCGGGGCGCCGAAGGTCGACATCGTGAACCACTCCATGGGCGGCATGGTCTCCATGTGGTACGTCAAGGAGCTCGGCGGCTCGACGAGCGTCGGGCACCTGGCCTCGCTCGCCGGCGCCCACCACGGCACGGACGTCGCGACGCTGTGCACCGTCATGTCGCCGTCCTGCGCGGAGATGAAACCCGGTTCGGCCTTCCTCAAGAGACTGGCCTCCGGCGACGAGACGCCCGGCGACACCCGGTACCGGACCTGGTACTCGCCCTGTGACGGCGTCATCAGTCCGTTCTTCAGCACCCGGCTGAAGGGCGCGGACAACACGCTGGTCCCCTGCGTCAACCACGTCGCGTTCCTCACGGACGGCGGGGTGCTGTCCCAGGTGGTCGCCTTCACGAAGGGGGAGTGAGACCACGCGCCGTGCTCCGGGGCCGGTCCCGCACGGACCCCACGGGAACCGGCCTCCGGAAAGCGAGCGCCTCGTCCTACTTGTGGCTGGGGAACCCCAGGTCCACCCCGCCGTCCTCCGGGTCCGGCCAGCGCGTCGTCACGACCTTGCCCCGCGTGTAGAAGTGGACGCCGTCGTTCCCGTAAATGTGGTGGTCCCCGAACAGGGAGTCCTTCCAGCCGCCGAACGAGTGGTAGCCCACCGGCACGGGGATCGGCACGTTCACGCCCACCATCCCCGCCTGCACCTCCAGCTGGAAGCGGCGGGCCGCGCCGCCGTCGCGGGTGAAGACGGCGGTGCCGTTGCCCCAGGGGGAGGCGTTGATCAGGGCCACCCCCTCCTCGTACGTCTCCGCGCGCAGCACGCACAGCACCGGGCCGAAGATCTCGTCGCGGTAGGCGTCCGACTCCGGCGACACCTTGTCGAGCAGCGACAGGCCGATCCAGTGGCCCTTCTCGTACCCCTCGACCGTGAAGCCGGTGCCGTCGAGGACGACCTCCGCGCCCTGCGCCGCCGCGCCCGTCACGTACGAGGCGACGCGGTCGCGGTGCTCGGCGGTGATCAGCGGGCCCATCTCGGACGTCGGGTCGGAACCCGGCCCGATCTTGATCTTCTCGGCGCGGTCGCGGATCTTCGCGACCAGCGCGTCGCCCGTGTCGCCGACCGCCACCACGGCCGAGACGGCCATGCAGCGCTCCCCCGCCGAGCCGTACGCGGCCGACACGGCGGCGTCCGCGGCGGCGTCCAGGTCGGCGTCGGGCAGGACGAGCATGTGGTTCTTGGCACCGCCGAGCGCCTGGACGCGCTTGCCGTGCGCGGAGGCGGTGGCGTGGATGTGCCGGGCGATCGGGGTCGAGCCGACGAACGAGACGGCGGCGACGTCCGGGTGCTCCAGCAGCCGCTCCACCGCCACCCGGTCGCCGTTGACGACGTTGAGGACACCCTCCGGGAGCCCCGCCTCCGCGGCCAGTTCCGCCAGCAGCAGGGCCGCCGACGGGTCCTTCTCGCTCGGCTTGAGCACGAACGTGTTCCCGCACGCGATCGCCAGCGGGAACATCCACATCGGCACCATCGCCGGGAAGTTGAACGGCGTGATGCCCGCCACCACCCCCAGCGGCTGCCGGATCGCCGCGACGTCCACCCGGCTGGACACCTGCGTGGACAGCTCGCCCTTGAGCTGGGTGGTGATGCCGCAGGCCAGTTCCACGATCTCCAGGCCGCGCGCGACCTCGCCCAGCGCGTCGGCGTGCACCTTGCCGTGCTCGGCGGTGATCAGCCGGGCCAGGTCCTCGCGGCGCGCGTCGAGCAGCGCGCGGTAGGCGAAGAGGACGGACGTGCGGGTGGCGAGCGAGGACGTCCCCCACGAGGCGTACGCGTCCTTCGCCGCCGCCACCGCGGCGTCCACCTCCTCCGCCGACGCCAGCGCCACCCGGGTGGTCACCTCGCCCGTCGCCGGGTCGGTGACCGGCCCGTACGCGCCCGACGCGCCCTCGACGGCCCGGCCGCCGATCCAGTGGCCGACGGTCTTCGTTTCCGACGTCATCTCCACGTCCCCTTCTTCGTCTTCGGGCGTTCCTCGACGGGGCCTGCGAACAGCCTCCCGCGCACGCGCCTCACAGATGGCGGCGGCGCCCCGCGGCCCCCCGCTCGTACTCCTCCAGGGCCCGAACGGCGGCCGGGCGGGTCGCGGTGCGGGCGACGGGCACATCCCACCACGCCTGGGCGGGCGGCGCGCCCGGCACACTGTCGGGCGTCGCGGTCTCCACGTGGACACATGTGGGCCGCGTCGCCGCCCGCGCCGCCGCCAGCGCCTCCGGCAGCTCGCCGGCGGTCCGGACGCGGAGGACGTCCAGGCCGAGGGAGGCGGCGTTGGCGGCGAGGTCCACCGGGAGCGGTTCGCCGGTGTACGTGCCGTCGGGCGCCAGCCGCCGGTACGCCGTGCCGAACCCCTCGGCACCCACCGCCTCCGACAGGCCCCCGATCGACGCGTAGCCGTGGTTCTGGAGGATCACCACCTTGATGTCCAGCCCCTCCTGCACCGCCGTCACCAGCTCCGTCGGCATCATCAGGTACGTGCCGTCGCCCACCAGCGCCCACACCGGGCCGCGGCCCGCCAGCCGGACGCCGATCGCGGCCGGGATCTCGTAGCCCATGCAGGAGTAGCCGTACTCGACGTGGTAGTCGCCGCCGCGCGAGCGCCACAGCTTGTGCAGGTCGCCGGGGAGCGAGCCGGCCGCGTTGACGAGCACGTCGGACCCGTCGGCGATCCGGTCGAGCGCGCCGAGGACCTGCGCCTGCGTCGGACGGGCGGACGGGTCGGGGTGCGGCGCGAAGGCCCGTTCCACCGCCCGGTCCCATGCCTCCCTCCCCCCGGCGTACTCCCGTGCGTACTCCTCCGGCACCCGGTATCCGTCCAACTCCCCGGCCAGCGCCTCCAGCCCGGCCCGCGCGTCGGCGGCCACGGCGAGGCCGGCGAGCTTGTGGGCGTCGGCGGAGGAGAGGTTGAGGTTGACGAAGCGGACGCCGGGGGCGGCGAAGAGGGTGGACGAGGCGGTGGTGAAGTCCGTGTAGCGGGTGCCGACGCCGACGACCACGTCCGCCGTCCGGGCCAGCGCGTCGGCGACGGCCGTACCCGTGTGCCCGATCCCGCCGACGTCGGTGGGCGTCGCGTGGTGCACGGCGCCCTTGCCGGACTGGGTGAAGGCCATCGGGATGCCGGTGGCCTCGGAGAGCGAGCGCAGCGCCGCCTCCGCGCCGCTGTGCCGGACCCCGCCGCCGCAGACCAGCAGCGGCCGGCGGGCCGACCGGACGACGGCCGCCGCCTCGGCCACGGCCGCCGGGTCGGGGGCCGGGCGGCGGACGTGCCAGACGCGGTCGGCGAAGAACTCCTCCGGCCAGTCGTACGCCTCCGCCTGCACGTCCTGCGGCAGGGCGAGGGTCACGGCGCCCGTCTCCACCGGGTCAGCGAGGACGCGCATCGCCTGGAGCGCGGCCGGAACGAGCGCCTCCGGGCGGGTGATCCGGTCGAACCACCGCGACACCGGCCGCAGGCAGTCGTTGACGGACACGTCCCCGGCACCCGGGTGTTCGAGCTGCTGGAGGACGGGATCGGCCGGGCGGGTCGCGAACGTGTCGCCGGGGAGCAGCAGGACGGGCAGGTGGTTGACGGTGGCGAGGGCGGCGCCGGTGACGAGGTTGGTGGCGCCGGGGCCGATGGAGGTGGTGACGGCGTGCGTGGACAGCCGGTCGGCGGTCCGGGCGTACCCGACGGCCGCGTGGACCATGGCCTGTTCGTTGCGCCCCTGGTGGAACGGCATGCGGTCGCGGCCGGTCTCCAGCAGCGCCTGCCCGACGCCGGCGACGTTGCCGTGCCCGAAGATGCCCCAGCAGGCGGCGATCAGGCGGCGGCGCGCGCCGTCCCGTTCGGTGTACTGGTGGGCCAGGAACTCCACGAGGGCTTGGGCGACGGTCAGCCGTCGGGTCCCTGAAGTCTTCATCGGGCGTCTCCCGCCGGGTAGAACGGCAACCGGGGGTCGGCCGGCTGCCGGGGCCAGGTGGCGCGGATCCAGGCGTGGTCGGGATGGTCGCGGATCAGCCACTCCCGGGGGCCGGGACCCGCCATGACGTTGAGGTAGTACATCGGGTGGCCGGGCGCGGCGACGGACGGGCCGTGCCAGCCGTCGGGGATCAGCACCGCGTCGCCGGTGCGGACCTCCGCGAGGACATCGGTTCCCCCGGTGCGGGAGGGCGACACCCGCTGGTAGCCGAGACCGGGTTCGCCGCCGGGGCCCGGGGCGATCTCGAAGTAGTAGATCTCCTCCAGCCGGGACTCCTCCCCCGGCCGGTCCTCGTCGTGCTTGTGCGGCGGGTACGAGGACCAGTTGCCGCCGGGGGTGAGGACCTCGACGGCGATCAGCCGGTCGCAGGCGAACACCTCCGCCGCCGCGAAGTTGTTGACCTGCCGCGAACAGCCGCCCGCGCCGCGCAGTTCGACGGGAACGGCCGGGGCGGGCCCGTACCGGGCCGGGAAGCGGTGCTCGCACCGCGCCCCGGCGAGCGCGAACCGCCCGCCGGCGGGCGCCGTGACGGTGACGCGCGCGTCCCGCGGGACGTACGCGAAGTCGGTGACGGCGGTGAACACACTGTCCCGCCCGCGCAGCGTGAACGTCCCCCCGTCGAGGACGCGGACCGTACAGCCGCCCGTGAGCGGCAGCACGACCCACTCGCTGTCGGCGGTGGCGAAGGCGTGGGCGCCGCCGGGCGGGAGGGTGAGGATCCGCAGCGAGGAGCGGTCCCAGCCGGCGCGGGCGGGATCGACGTCCAGGCAGTAGGGGCCGCGGGCGGCGCTGCCGGCGGGGAGGTGGGTCATGGGCGCGGGCTCCTGCGGGGTCGGAGGCGGGGGTCTGGGGACGCGGGGCCGGGGACGGGAGAGGGCGGACCGAGGCAGGCCCGGGCGCTCCCGGCCTCCCTTCTCTCCTTCCCCTCCCTTCCCCTGGCCGCGGAGGGGAACGCGTGGGACGCCGGGCGCGTGGGTTCGCCCCTGCCCCTCCCCCGGAGGGGGCACCCCCATCCACCGTTTCGTGCAGGGGCTGCGCCCCCGCACCCCCGCAACCGCGCGGTTGTCTCAATCGCCGGACAAGCTGGGCTCTGCCCCCGCACCCTCCTCACCCGCATCCGACCAGCCTCGCCACCCGGTCCACCGCCCCCGCCACATCACCGTCCGGCGGATAGAGCAGCGCCCGTCCCGCCACCATCCCCCGTACCCCCGGCAACGCGAGCACCGCGCCCCACCGTTCGTACGCCCGCTCGGCGTCGTCGGGGCGGGCGCCCGCGTCGCCGCCGAGGAGGACGACGGGGAGGGTGGTGGCCCGCAGCACGTGCGCCATGGCGTCGGCGTCGTCGGTGACGGGGACCTTGAGCCAGGTGTAGGCGGAGGTGGCGCCGAGGCCGGAGGCGATGGTGAGGGAGGTGGTGACGGCCTCGGCGGTGAGGTCGGCGCGGAGCGGGCCGCCGGCGTCGCGGCGGCACAGGAACGGTTCGACGAAGACCGGCAGCCGGTGCGCGGCCATGGCGTCGACGGCCCGGGCGGCGGACTCCAGGGTGCGCAGCGAGCCGGGGTCGTCCGGGTCGATGCGGAGCAGCAGCTTCCCGGCGTCGAAGCCGCGTTGGGCGAGGTCCTCGGCGCTCGGACCGGTGAAACGGTCGTCGAGTTCGAAGGAGGCGCCGAAGAGGCCGCCGCGGTTCATGGACCCCATGACGACCTTGCCGTCCAGGGCGCCGAGCAACAGCAGGTCGTCGAGGATGTCGGAGCTGGCGAGCACGCCGTCCACACCCGGCCGGGAGAGCGCGACGCAGAGACGTTCCAGCAGATCGGCGCGGTCGGCCATGGCGAGGCGGCGGCCGCCGACGGAGAGGGCACCGCGCGCGGTGTGGTCGGCGGCGACGACCAGCAGCCGGCCGGACGGCCCGAGCAACGGGCGGCGCGGGCGGCGCGCGGCGGCTTCGGCGATGGCCTCGGGGTGGCGGCTGCGCACGGTGGTGAGGTCGGAGATGCGCACGCGCGGGGTCACGGCCGTTCGTCCCCTCGCGGGGCGGGCCGGGGAGCGTCGGGGAGGCGGGCGTGGGAGCGAGGGGCCTCGGGAAGAGGGGCCTCGTCCCGGGATCCCGCGGGTCCGGGCGGTTCGGCGCGGGAAGCCCCGGCCCGGGGAACCGGGGACCGGGCGGCCTCCGGACCCGCCACCCCGCCCCCGGCGGCCGCCGCCAGCAACTCCTCCACCTCCTCCGGCCGCGGCATCGCCGACGAGCAGGCGAGCCGGGAGGCGACGAGGGCGCCGGCCGCGTTGGCGAAGCGGAGGACGTCCGGCAGGGGGCGGCCGGAGAGGAGGCCGTGGCAGAGGGCGCCGCCGAACGCGTCGCCCGCGCCGAGGCCGTTGAGGACCTCGACCGGGACGGGCGGCACCTCGGCGCGGGTGCCGTCGCGGTGCAGGGCGAGGACGCCGTCGGGCCCCCGCTTCACGACGGCGAGTTCGGCGCCCGCGGCGAGCAACGCCCGCGCGGCGGCCTCGGATTCGCGTTCGCCGGTGGCGACCTCGCACTCGTCGAGGTTGCCGACCGCGACGGTCGCGTGCCGCAGGGCCGCCGCGTAGTGCGGGCGCGCGGCGGCGGCCGCGGCGGCGCCCGTCCGGCCGCCCGCGCCGGAGGCGCCGCCTTCGCCGCCCCAGAACAGCGGCCGCCAGTCGAGGTCGAAGACGGTGTGGCCGCGCCGCTCGCGGGCCGCGAGCGCGGCGAGGGTGGCGGACCGGCTGGGCTCCTCGCACAGGCCCGTTCCGGTGACCCAGAGGATCCGGGCGGCGCGGACCGCCGCCAGGTCCAGCTCCTCGGGCCGGATCTCCAGGTCGGGCGCCTTGGGCCGGCGGTAGAAGTACAGCGGGAAGTCGTCGGGCGGGAAGATCTCGCAGAAGGTGAGGGGGGTCGGGTAGGCGGGGACGGGTGTCACCCAACGGTCGTCGACGCCGAAGCCGCGGAGTTCGGTGTGCAGGTAGGCGCCGAAGGGATCGGCGCCGGTACGGCTGATCAGGGCCGTACGGCGGCCCAGCCGGGCGGCGGCGACGGCCACGTTGGCCGCCGAGCCGCCGAGGAACTTCCCGAAGGCGTCCACCTCCGCCAGCGGAACGCCGGCCCGGAGCGGATAGAGGTCCACGCCGAGCCGGCCCATGGCGATCAGGTCATGGGCCTGGGGGATCTGCGGTCCGTCCGGCTCGCTCATGGGGTCAGGTGTAACCGGGGCCGCCGAACACTGTCAAGGATTTGTCCTTACATATTGACGTCCTGCGCGGGCGCCTTGACGTTACGTCCGTATGTCCTGTCGAAGCCTTGACACCCCCTCACCGGCCCAGGAAGCTACGGACATCCCCACCGCCCGCTGGGAGGAGAGCCGCATGCTCGACCGGATCCGCGTCGGTTCGGCGCCCGACTCCTGGGGCGTCTGGTTCGCCGACGATCCCGCGCAGGTGCCCTGGCGGCGCTTCCTGGACGAGGTCGCCGACGCGGGCTACCGCTGGATCGAGCTCGGCCCGTACGGCTACCTCCCCACCGACCCGGCCCGGCTGCGCGACGAGACCGCCCGGCGCGGCCTGAGCGTCTCGGCCGGGACGGTCTTCACCGCCCTGCACCGCGGCCCGGCCGTCTGGGACGCGACGTGGGAGCAGGTTTCCCGGGTCGCCGCCCTGGCCCGCGACACCGGCGCCCGCCACCTCGTCGTCATCCCGTCCTTCTGGCGCGACGACCGCACCGCCGAACGCCTGGAGGATCCCGAACTGACGCCCGAGCAGTGGCGCCTGCTGGCCGCCGGCACGGAACGGCTCGCCCGCGAGGTCCGCGACGCGTACGGGCTGGAGATCGTCGTCCATCCGCACGCCGACACGCACATCGACACCGAGGAGCACGTCGCCCGCTTCCTCGACGCGACCGACCCGGAACTGGTGCGGCTGTGCCTGGACACCGGGCACTACGCGTACTGCGGCGGCGACAGCGTCCGGCTCATCGAGACGTACGGGGAGCGGATCGGCTACCTCCACCTGAAGCAGGTGGATCCCGGCGTGCTCGCCGACGTCGTCGCGCGGGGGACGGCGTTCGGGCCGGCGGTGCGGCAGGGGGTGATGTGCGAGCCCCCTCGCGGGGTGCCGGCGCTGCCGCCCGTCCTGGCCGCGGCTTCCCGGCTCGGCGTCGACCTGTTCGCCATCGTCGAGCAGGACATGTATCCGTGCCCGCCGGACGCGCCGTTGCCGATCGCACGGCGGACACGCGCATTCCTGCGCTCGTGCGGCGCGTAGCGCCGCGGTGTTTGAGCCCCGGTCCCTCCCCCATAAGGACCACCCCATGAGAAACCTCCGCATCGCCCTCCTGGGCGCAGGCCGCATCGGCGCCTTCCACGCCACCACCCTCGCCCACCACCTCGAAGGCGTCACCGACCTCCTGATCGCCGACGCCGACCCGTCCCGCGCCGCCGCCCTCGCCGCACGAGTCGGGGCGAAAGCGCTCGACTCACCGGAGGAGGCGTTCACGGCGGGCGGCGTCGACGCCGTCGTCATCGCCACGGCCACGGCCGCCCACGCCGACCTCATCACCCGCGCCGCCCGCGCCGGCCTCCCCGCCTTCTGCGAGAAGCCGATCGCCGTCGACCTCCCGGGCACGGCCCGCGCCCTGGCCGAGGCCGAACGAGCGGGCACTCTGCTCCAGATCGGCTTCCAGCGCCGCTTCGACGCCGGCTACCGCGCCGCCCGCGAGGCGCTGCGCGCCGGCCGCCTCGGCCGGGTGCACACCATCCGGGCCGTGACGTCCGACCCCGCGCCGCCGCCGGCGGAGTTCCTCCCCCTCTCCGGCGGCCTCTTCCGCGACTGCATGGTGCACGACTTCGACACCGTCCGGTGGCTGACGGGACGGGAGGTGACCGAGGTGTACGCCCGGGGCTCGGACGCGGGCGCGCCGGCCTTCCGGGAGCACGGCGACGTGGACACCGCCTGCGCGCTGCTCACCCTGGACGACGGCACGCTGGTGTCGGCCACGGCCACCCGCTACAACGGCGCGGGCTACGACGTCCGTACGGAGCTGTGCGGGGACCGCGACCAGTGGGCGGTGGGCCTGGACGCCCGGACGCCGCTCACCTCCGCCGAGCCGGCCGGGCCGGGGGCCCCGGAGCGCCCCTGGCCCGGGTTCCTCGAACGCTTCGAGAGCGCGTACCGCGCCGAGCTGGACGCCTTCGTGCGCGCCGTGCGCGGCGCGCTGGACAGCCCGTGCCCCGGCCGTGAGGGCCTGAACGCCCTGCTGATCGCCGAGGCGTGCGAGCTGTCCCGCCGGGAGAACCGGCCGGTGGGACCGGCCGAGCCGGCCGCGGCGGCCGGGCTCGGCTGACCGTACGGGCGCGCTGCCGCCCGAACGCCACGTCGCCACCGGGTTACGAGCGTCACGACCCGGTCAGTCTTCCTCCACAGTCGTTCCACAGCCCTGCCCGCCCGGCTCGCCCGGGCCGCTCCCCGGGCAAGGCTGCGTGATCGAGAACGGCAGCGTCGCGGACCCCCCGACGGAACCCCCTCCGTGGCCGCGGCGCATGGGAGAGGCGCGAGAGATGACCGACCGTCGACTCTGGTCCTACAAAGAGATCGCCGCACACATCGGGGTGCAGACCGATACGGTGCGGTCCTACCGCAAGCACGGTCTGCTGCCGTCGCCCGACCTCACCGAGGACGGGAAGCCGTACTGGTTCGCCGACACCATCCGGCTGTGGGTCGCCGAACGCCCCGGCAACCGGGCCCGGCGGGCGCGCCGGGGATGAAGCGCCCCGGAGCCCGTCCCGAAGCCTGGTGCTATACCCCGGGGGGGTACGATGGCGGCGCAGTCGCCAACCGGTCCACTTCACCGAGGAGCACAGCATGACGCACGGAACGACCGCCGGGACCACCACCGTCTACCAGGTGACCGGCATGACCTGCGGCCACTGCGAGAGCGCGGTCGGCAGCGAGCTCTCCGCGCTCGACGGGGTGACCTCCGTCAAGGCCGAGGCGTCCGCCGGCCGGGTCACCGTGGTCTCGGAAGGCCCGCTGGACGACGAGGCCGTCCGGGCCGCCGTGGACGAGGCGGGGTACGAGCTGGTCGGCCGCGCCTGATCCGCCCTCTTGAGCACACTCCTCTCGAGCACACCCCTCTTGAGGACGACTACGGCAAGGGCCCTGATTTCCGTTCAGGGCCCTTGCCCTTTTCCGTCCCCTTTGCCACCACCGACACCGCACGAAAACAAGAGACCTAGATCACAGCAATTCCGGGGTAACCATTCCGTGCGTGGATTGGTCTAACCAGGCAGTGCTGGATCGTCTTGGGGGACGGGCCGGCCACGCGTGGCCGGGACACGTACCCGGGGAGCTTTGAGCGGCCCTCCCGTCCGTACGTTGTCCCGGCAGATCGCGTCCGAGAGGCGGCGCACCCGGTGCGCCGCGGGAACGGTGAGCGCGCGGCGCGCATTCGGACTCCCGAGCGGATCCCGTGGGGGGAATCCGCTTCGGGGCGGAAAGCGCCCCGCTCCGACCCGTGGGGGGATCGGAGCCGGGGCGCTTTTCATTGATGCCATGTACAACTGTCCGCGTTGCCATGTACATGTGCTACGTACATCATTTTTATTAGGGGTAACCGCCGGTATCACCTTGACAGGCGGTGGCGTGCGACACGCCCCCCGTAGGCACCCATACGACCCCCGTACGCGAACGGCGCCCCCGCCGTCCCCCGAAGGGGAGGCGAGGGCGCCGTACGGGCGACCCGGGCGGGTCAGCGGGCCTCGACGGGCACGAAGTCGCGCTCGACGACGCCGGTGTAGATCTGGCGCGGGCGGCCGATGCGGGAACCCGGCTCCTTGATCATCTCGTGCCACTGGGCGATCCAGCCGGGCAGCCGGCCGAGCGCGAAGAGCACGGTGAACATCTCGGTCGGGAAGCCCATCGCCCGGTAGATGAGACCGGTGTAGAAGTCCACGTTGGGGTAGAGGTTGCGCGAGACGAAGTAGTCGTCGCTGAGCGCGTGCTCCTCCAGCTTGAGCGCGATCTCCAGCAGCTCGTCGTCCTTGCCCAGGGCGGAGAGGACGTCGTGCGCCGCGGCCTTGATGATCTTCGCCCGGGGGTCGAAGCTCTTGTAGACGCGGTGCCCGAAGCCCATCAGGCGGACGCCGTCCTCCTTGTTCTTCACCTTGCGGATGAAGGCGTCGACGTCGCCGCCGGAGTTCTTGATGGACTCCAGCATCTCCAGCACGGCCTGGTTGGCACCGCCGTGCAGGGGGCCCCACAGGGCGTTGATGCCCGCGGAGATGGACGCGAACAGGTTGGCCTGCGAGGAGCCCACCAGGCGCACGGTCGAGGTGGAGCAGTTCTGCTCGTGGTCGGCGTGCAGGATGAGCAGCTTGTCCAGGGCGCTCACCACGACCGGGTCCAGGTCGTACTCGGCGGCCGGCACCGAGAAGGTCATGCGCAGGAAGTTCTCGACGTAGCCGAGGTCGTTACGCGGGTAGACCACGGGGTGGCCGACGGACTTCTTGTACGCGTAGGCCGCGATCGTCGGCAGCTTGGCGAGGAGCCGGATCGTGGAGAGATCGCGCTGCTTCTCGTCGAAGGGGTTGTGGCTGTCCTGGTAGAACGTCGACAGGGCGCTGACCACGGACGACAGCATGGCCATCGGGTGGGCGTCGCGCGGGAAGCCGTCGTAGAACCGCTTGACGTCCTCGTGCAGCAGGGTGTGCCGGGTGATCTCGTCCTGGAAGCGCGACTGCTCGTCGGCGGTCGGCAGCTCGCCGTTGATCAGCAGGTACGCCGTCTCGAGGAACGTGCTGCGCTCGGCCAGCTGCTCGATGGGGTAGCCGCGGTAGCGCAGGATGCCCTGCTCGCCGTCCAGGTAGGTGATGGCGGACTTGTAGGCCGCCGTGTTGCCGTAACCGGAGTCCAGGGTCACCAGACCGGTCTGGGCGCGCAGCTTGCCGATGTCGAAGCCCTTGTCACCGACGGTGCTGTCGATCACCGGGTAGCTGTACTCGCCGTCCCCGTAACGCACTACTACAGAGTTGTCGCTCACGTCATCCCTCACCGACGTTGTGCCTCTTCTTCGAGGTGCCCTGACTACCCCTACCTTCCCCCATTTGGACGCGGTCCGTGCACTCGGGGTCGGCCATAGGGCCCAAGAGCGGCACTGAGTGCCGTCCAGCGTGCCATCCTGCCCCCTTCGCCCCGATTGGTAAACCGCTCAGAGACGAACACCACCTCCCACGGCGAGCCGGTGATCGAGAGCGGTGCAGCGCCGGCCCGCGCCGACCGTGCGGACGGCCTGCCCGAGGGCGCGCCGCGAGCCGACCAGGACGACCAGCCGTTTTGCCCGGGTTACCGCCGTATAGAGAAGGTTGCGCTGGAGCATCGTCCAGGCGCTCGTCGTCACCGGGATCACCACCGCCGGGTACTCGCTGCCCTGGGAGCGGTGGATCGTCACGGCGTAGGCGTGGGCGAGTTCGTCAAGTTCCGTGAAGTCGTAGCCGACCTCCTCGTCCTCGTCGGTGCGGACGGTGAGCCGCTGCTCGACCGGATCGAGACCGGTGACCACGCCGACCGTGCCGTTGAAGACGCCGTTCTCCCCCTTCTCGTAGTTGTTGCGGATCTGCGTCACCTTGTCGCCGACCCGGAAGACGCGCCCGCCGAAGCGGCGCTCGGGCAGGTCGGGGCGGGCGGGGGTGACGGCCTGCTGGAGGAGCGCGTTGAGGGCGGCGGCGCCGGCCGGGCCGCGGTGCATCGGGGCGAGCACCTGGACGTCCCGGCGCGGGTCGAGGCCGAATTTGGCGGGGATGCGGCGGGCGGCCACGTCCACGGTGAGCCGGCCGGCCTCCTCGGTGTCCTCCTCGGCGAAGAGGAAGAAGTCCGCGAGGCCCGTGGTGACGGGCGGGACGCCGGAGTTGATGCGGTGGGCGTTGGTGACCACGCCCGACTGCTGCGCCTGCCGGAAGATCCGGGTCAGGCGGACGGCGGGAACCGGGCTGCCCGGGGCCAGCAGGTCGCGCAGCACCTCGCCGGCGCCCACCGACGGGAGCTGGTCGACGTCCCCGACGAGCAGCAGGTGGGCGCCCGGGGCCACGGCCTTGGCCAGCTTGTTGGCCAGCAGCAGGTCGAGCATGGACGCCTCGTCGACGACGACCAGGTCGGCGTCGAGCGGCCGGTCCCGGTCGTACGCGGCGTCGCCGCCGGGCTTGAGCTCCAGCAGCCGGTGGACGGTGGACGCCTCGGCCCCGGTGAGCTCCGCCAGCCGCTTGGCGGCCCGGCCGGTGGGCGCGGCCAGGACCACCTTCGCCCGTTTGGCGCGGGCGAGTTCGACGACGGACCGGACGGTGAAGGACTTGCCGCAGCCGGGGCCGCCGGTGAGGACGGCGACCTTGCTGGTGAGCGCCAGCCGGACCGCCTCCCGCTGCTCCGGGGCGAGTTCGGCACCCGTCCGGCCGGCGAGCCAGGTCAGCGCGCGGTCCCAGTCGATGTCGCCGAAGGCGGCCAGCCGGTCGTCCTCGGCGCGCAGCAGCCTGGACACCTGCCCGGCGAGGGAGAGTTCGGCCCGGTGGAAGGGGACGAGGTAGACGGCGGTGACCGGCTGCCCGTCCTCCGGCCCCGGCACCGTCTCGCGCACCACGCCCTCCTCGTCGGCGGCGAGTTCGGCCAGGCACTCGATCACCAGACCGGTGTCCACCTGGAGGAGCTTCACCGCGTCGGCGATCAGCCGCTCCTCGGGGAGGAAGCAGTGCCCCTGGTCGGCGGACTGCGAAAGGGCGTACTGCAGGCCCGCCTTGACGCGCTCGGGGCTGTCGTGCGGGATGCCGACGGACTGGGCGATCCGGTCGGCGGTGAGGAAGCCGATGCCCCACACGTCGGCGGCCAGCCGGTACGGCTCCTTCTGGACGACGGAGATGGAGGCGTCGCCGTACTTCTTGTAGATGCGGACGGCGATGGAGGTGGAGACCTCGACGGTCTGGAGGAAGAGCATCACCTCCTTGATGGCCTTCTGCTCCTCCCAGGCGTCGGCGATCTTCTTCGTCCGCTTGGGGCCGAGGCCCGGGACCTCGATCAGCCGCCCGATCTCCTCCTCGATGATCCGGAGGGTGTCCGTGCCGAAGTGCTGCGTGATGCGGTCGGCGAAGACCGGGCCGATGCCTTTGACCAGGCCGGATCCCAGGTAGCGGCGGATGCCCTGGACGGTGGCGGGGAGCACCGTCGTGTAGTTCTCCACCGTGAACTGGCGGCCGTACTGCGGGTGGGAGCCCCAGCGGCCCTCCATCCGCAGCGACTCGCCCACCTGGGCGCCGAGGAGCGAGCCGACGACGGTGAGCAGGTCGCCGGCACCGCGGCCGGTGTCCACCCGGGCGACGGTGTAGCCGTTCTCCTCGTTGGCGTAGGTGATGCGTTCGAGCACCCCTTCGACCACTGCCGGTTGTGCCATGGGGTGACGGTACCGCCGGGGTCTGACAACGCCCGTCCCGCCCCGGCCCCGGGCGTGATTCGAGGGGCCCGGTCCCTGACCGAGCCCCTCGTTTCCCCCCGGCCGGCTTCCCCTTGATCCCCCCGGATACCTCCCCCGGGAAGCCGGATGCCACATACGACAGCCCTCGGGCCCGGGAGGTTGCGGCCCCTCCGAAGCGTTATCGATCCGTTACCCGAAGTGGCGGGAAGTCCGTTACGCACGGGGAAGCCGGTTCTCTGTGAAACTCGCTTTCTCCACTCTCGGTGTCCCCGGTCTCCCCCTCCCCGACGTCTCCCGGCTCGCCGCCGCGCACGGCTGGGACGGCGTCGAGCTCCGCGCCCATCCCGAGGAGCCCCTCCACCCCGGCAGCGGCCCGGCCGAACGGGCCGCCGCGGTACGGCGGTTCGCGGCGGACGGGGTGGAGATCACGGGGGTGGCCGGGTACGCCCGGGTGGCCGGGCCCGGCCCCGACGAGCCGGTGTTCGACGAGCTGGACGCGCTCGTCCGGCTCGCCGCCGACCTCGGAGCGCCGTTCGTCCGGGTGTTCCCGGGCGCCGGGGAGCAGCCGGCGGAGGAGGCGGAGGCCACGGCCGCGCGCCGGCTGGCCTGGGTCGCGCCGCTCGCCGCCGACCTGGGCGTCCGGGTGCTTCTGGAGACCCACGACTCGCACCCCCGCGCCCAGGACGCGGTCCGGGTGCTCGGCCCGGTCGGGCACCGGAACGTCGGCGCCCTCTGGGACCTCCTGCACACCTGGCGGAACGGCGAGCCCCCCGCCGTCACCCTGCCCGCCCTCGCCCCGCACCTCGGCTACGTCCAGGTCAAGGACGCCGCCTCGGCGGAGGACACCGCTCCGCTGCCGCTGGGCACGGGCGCGGTGCCGGTCGCCGCGTGCGTGGCGGAACTGGTCGCGGCCGGCTGGGACGGCTGGCTGTGCTGGGAGTACGAGAAGCTGTGGCACCCGGAGGCGCCGGACTTCGCGGGGCTCGCCGGGCCGGGACGGGAGTACCTGAGCGGCCTGCTCCGGCCCTGAGGGGACGTCTTCGGTCCCGACGGGACGTCTTCGGCCCTGGGGGGGACGCTTTCGGTCCTGACGGGACGCCTCCGGCTCTGGCGAGACGTCAGTCCGTCGCCACCGTCACGGCGATGCCCGCCAGCGCCGTCCCCGTGACGTACCGCTGCACCCGCAGCCAGCGGGGGCGGCGGCCGAGGAACGAGGCGACGGATCCGGCCGTGACGGCGATCAGGCCGTTGACGGTGAGCGCCACGGTGACCTGCGTGAGCCCGATCAGCAGGCTCTGCAGAGGGACGGACCCCCGATCCGGGTCGACGAACTGCGGCAGCACCGAGACGTAGAGGATCGCGATCTTCGGGTTGAGCAGATTGGTGACGAAGCCCATCGCGAAGAGGCGGCGGGCCGGGTCCGGGGGCAGCGGTTTGGGGTCGAACGCCGAGGTGCCGCCCGGCCGCAGGGCCTGCCACGCCAGCCAGGCGAGATAGCAGGCGCCGGCGAGCTTCACCGCCGTGTAGACGGCCGGGACCAGCGCGAAGAGGGCGGCGATCCCGGCGACCGCGGCCAGCAGGTACACGAGGAAGCCCGCGGCGACGCCCAGCAGCGAGATCAGCCCCGCGCGCCGCCCCTGGGTCACCGAACGGGACACCAGGTACATCATGTTGGGCCCCGGGGTGAGTACCATGCCCAGGGCCACCAGGGCCATGCCCGTCACCGCGTGCCAGGTGACCACGGGAAACTCCTTCTCGCGTAAGGGGGACAGGGGGTCACCGGGTGACGCTCGTACGGGCGGCGGCCGGTCCGCCCCCGCCCGTACGCACCACCCGGCGGAAGGCCGGCCGCCCGGCCCCCGCCAGGGAGGCCACCGCGATGCCGCCGACCAGCAGCACCGCCGCGCACCACCCCAGCGGGCTCACGTCCTCGTCGAGCAGCAGCGCGGCCGACGACATCCCGAAGACCGGCACGAGGAGCGAGAAGGGGGCCACGGCCGAGGCGTCGTAGGCGCGCAGCAGATGGCCCCAGAGGCCGAAGCCGAGCACCGTGCTGATCCAGGCGACGAACAGCAGCGCCCCGGCGCCGCTCCAGTCGAGGGAGCGCAGCGCCTCCGCGTCGGCGTGCGGGCCCTCCACGGCGAGGGAGAGCAGGAGCAGCGGCAGGACCGGGACGGCGCTCACCCAGACGATGAACCGGAAGGCGTCCGGTGCGGCGGCCTTGCGGGTGAGGATGTTGGAGACGCCCCAGAAGGCCGCCGCGGCGATGACGAGGGCGAAGCCGAGGAACGGCCCGGACAGCCCCTCGTCGACCGCCGCGACCACGATCCCGGCGACCGCCACGGCCAGGCCCACCGCCCGTGCCCCGCGCAGCCGTTCGCCCAGCGCGACGACGGCGAGGAGGGCGGTGAACACCGCCTGCGCCTGGAGGACCAGCGAGGACAGCCCGGCGGGCATCCCGGCGCGCATGCCGACGAACAGCAGCCCGAACTTGCCCACGCCCAGCGTCAGTCCGACCCCGATGATCCAGCGCCACTTCACCGGCGGCCGGCCGACGAGGAAGACCGCGGGCACGGCGGCGGCGAGGAAGCGCAGGGCGCCGAAGAGGAGCGGCGGGAAGTGGGCGAGTCCGACGTCGATGACGACGAAGTTGACGCCCCACAAGGCGGCGACGAAGACGGCGAGGAGGAGGTGGTGCGGACGCATGGGATCAGCATCACGGGCGCGGACCGTGCAGCACCAGTTCACCTTCCTTCACTATGGGATGGAGCAACGCTTCAACATGGAGCGATGCTTTCGACTTCGGAGGTGGGGAACGTGCTGGACCTCTCCCGGATGCGCGCCCTGCACGCCGTGTCCGTCCACGGCTCGGTGAGCGCGGCGGCGATCGCCCTGGGCTACACCCCGTCCGCCGTGTCCCAGGCCATCGCCAAGCTGGAGCGGGAGACCCGGACGCCCCTGCTGGAGCGGCGCGGCCGGGGCGTGGTCCTCACCGACGCCGCCGTACGGCTCGCGGACACCGCGCGGGAGCTGCTGGCGCTGGTCGAGCGGGCGGAGACCGAGCTGGACGAGCGCCGCGGACTGCCCACCGGGCGGCTGGCGGTCGCCGCGTTCCCCACGGCCGCCCGGGACCTGCTGCCGGGCGTCCTCGCGCGGCTGGCGCGAGAGCATCCGACGGTGGACGCCCGGATGTCGGAGGTGGACCCGCACCTGTCGGTGGGGCTGGTCGCGCAGGGGGCCATCGACCTGGCCGTCGCCCATGACTGGGACATCAACCCGCTGCCCGCGCCGGAGGGCATGGAGCGGGCGACGCTGGGCGAGGACCGGTGCGACGTGATCGTCCCCCGCGGCCACCGGCTGGCCGGCCGTGCGGTGATCAGGGCGACGGACCTGGTCCACGAACGCTGGATCTGCCAGCCGCCCGGCACCGTCTGCCACGACTGGCTGGTACGCACCCTGCGGGCGACCGGCCACGAGCCGGAACTCGCCCATCAGGTCGCCGAGTTCCAGACCCAACTGGCCCTGGTCGACGCCGGCCTGGGCATCGCCCTCGTCCCCCGGCTGGGCCGCGGGGCGCTGCCGACGGGCGTGGTGGCGCTGCGCCTCGACCCGGTGCCCGTACGACGGTTGTACGCGTACTGGCGGACCGGCGCGGCACGGCGTCCCGCGATCACCGAGACGGTCCGGCTGCTGCGCGCGGCGGCGGCCGGCGAGTAGCCCGGAACCGGGTGCCCGGCCGGGCCGTCCAAGGGCCGTGCCGCCGGCGAGTCCTCGCGGCGCGGTACCGGGGCCGTCGCACGCCGCGTCGCCCGGCCGCCCTCCCGCCGGCCGCGGCCGCGGCACGCCGCCGCCTGTGCGCGCCCTCCCGATGCACCGGCGGCGGCACCGCGGGCCTTCGGAACGCGACGGCGGGCGCCCCCTTCCCGGGAACGCCCGCCGCTCTGCGTACTCCTGCCTTACGGCCGCAGCGCGCTCTGCTTCTCGTTCTTCACGCGGTCCAGCTTGGCGTCGAACGGTGCGAGCGGCTTGGCGGCCTTCTCGTCCTTCTGGACGGCCTGGGGCGCCACGCCGGCCCACTTCAGGACCTCGGCCGTGGCCTTGGCCCGCTCGTCGGCCACCAACTGGGCGATGTTCGAACCGTGGTTGCCGCCCGGGGCGTAGAAGCGGTAGTCGTGCCGCGCCTCGGCGCCCTTGCCCAGGCGGAACGGTTCACCGCTCCACGGGTCGTTCTGCCCGTACACGAAGAGCATGTTCCGGCTGTCCTCGCGCACCCAGCGGTCGACGTCCGCCATCGCACCGGGGTGGAAGGTCATCGGGATGTCCCGGGGGACGTACGAGCGCGGCTGGTTGATGCCGGGGTACCGCAGCACGCCCTTGAGGTGCGGGTTCTTCACCGTGGGGGCGCCCAGCTGGGTGCCCGCCTGGTAGTAGTACGGGGTGAAGCGCTCCAGGCCCTGGTCCGTGTAGCCGTCGAAGCCCGAGATGTCGTCGATGAACTTGTACAGCTCGTCGGTGGACGCCTTGGTGGCCGGGACGGAGGCGCAGTCGCTCTGCAGGTGGTACTGCCAGAAGGACCACACCAGGTCCAGGACGACGTTCTCGTACGCCTTGTCGGCGCTGCCGACGACCTTGAACGTCTTGCCGTTCTCCTTCGCCCACTTCTCGTAGCGGGCGACGATCTCGTCCCGGCGGACGAGCGCCTCGCGCTGCACCGAGTTGAGCTGGGTGCGGCAGGCCTTGTCACCGACGTTCTGGAAGAACTTGTCGTACGCCGAATCTTCCTTGTCGTTGACGTCGTTGGGCGCGACGTAGGCGACCGTGCCGTTCATGTCGTTCGGGTAGAAGCGGCGGAAGTAGGTGGCCGTCATGCCGCCCTTGCTGCCGCCGGTGGCCAGCCAGTTCTTCCCGTAGACCGGCTTCAGCGCCTGGTACAGGCGGTGCTGGTCGCTCGCCGCCTGCCAGATGTCCAGCTTCGACCAGTCGGCGGGCTGCGGCCGGGACGGCGTGAAGAACCGGTACTCCATCGACACCTGGTTGCCGTCCACGATGCGCGTGGGCTCGCTGCGGCTCGGGTTCGTGGAGACGTTGTAGCCGGACGTGAAGAACACGGTCGGCCGGTCGGTGTCCTTGTGCAGCAGGGTGAAGCGCTGCTCGAAGGTCCCCTTGCCGGGGTTCCGGTGGTCCACCGGCTGCCGGTACGTCATCACGAGGTAGCGGTAGCCCTGATAGGGCTTCTCCTCGACGAACTTCATCCCGGGAATCTTCAGGATGCGGTCCTTGATGTCGGCCTGAGGGGCGGTGACGGTGCTCGCCGCCTCCGCCGTGGCGCTGCCGGCGCCGATCGCTCCTATGAGCATCGTCGCCGCCAGCAGCGATCTGAGAGCCTTGCGCATGCGCCCTCCCCTGGGTTCGCAAAGGTCGCGGTGAACTTATCCGGGGTGACATGCGTTGCGCCAGACCCTTTGTCCTCACAGTTCACAATGGCGTGGACCTTGCCCTTTACGGCCGCACGACCGGCACGGGCCGATCCGGCCCATCCAGCCACACGCGTTCGCCGCCGGCGTCCACGGTCAGCCCGAACCGCTCGAATCCGGGCCGCCCCTGGGCGTCCCACCAGCGGTAGGCCGTGCTCACCTCCTCCCACAGCTTCCGGGGCCCCGACTGGTACACCTCGAACTCCTGCCTCCCCGGCTCGAAGTCCACCGTCGCCCACGACGTGACGGCGGTGTCGCGCAGCCAGAGGGTGTAAGAGGCGTCGTCGTACGCCTCCATCCACGGGAACGCCCCGGGCACCTGCACACCGATCGCGAACATCACGTGCCAGTCGCCCACCGCTTCCGGAGACAGGTCCGTCACGCCGCGTTCGCCGTCCGCCGGCCACTTCCGGCCCCCGAGGTACTCCCGGACGTGCGTCCGCGCGATCCTCTGGGCACGGAGCCGCATGAACGCGGACGACCCGACGAACCGACCGGACGCCGTCCCGTCCCCCGCGACGGTGAGGCGGACCACCGCTTCCCCGCCGTAGACGGGCCCCCACGGAGCGACGATGACCCCGCCGGGTCTGGCCTGCGTGATCCACGGCCGGGGCAGGCTGCCGACGGAACACGTGGCGATCACCCGGTCGTACGGCGCCCGGCCGGGAAATCCCTCGGCTCCGTCCCCGACCACGGTGAGTGGCTCGTACCCCGCCGCGTGCAGCCGGGCTCGCGCTTCCCGCGCGCTGGTCTCGTCCACCTCCACGGTGACGACGTTCGCGGCGCCGACGCGGTGGGACAGTAGGGCGGCGTTCCAACCGGTCCCGGTGCCGATCTCCAGCACCCGGTGCCCTTCTTCCGCGTCCAGCGCGTCGAGCATCGAAAACACCATGGTGGGCATGGAGTTGGAGCTGGAAGGGACCTTGCCCTTGCCGGGCCCGGTGTACGCGCCCTCGTCCCACTGGGTGGTGATCGGCGCGTCCCGGTACACGGCGGCCCACCAGGCTCCGGGTTCCTCGGCACGGACCACGCGGTCGCTCTGCCGGTTCATGCCGGCGCGGCCGGGCCAGATGACGTCGGGCACGAACAGGTGCCGGGGCACCGCCTCGAAGGCGGGCAACCAATCGCTCGTCAGCGCTCCGGACGCGGTGAGCGCGGAGGCGAGCCCCTGCGGGCCCGCCTCCTCCGTTCCGTCGGCACTCACTCAGCTGCCATCCGCCGGATTCTTGCCGTCGTTGGTGTTGCCACCCTCGTCGGACCCGCCGCCGCCGTGCTTGTTGCCGCTGTCGCTGTCGTCCTGCGGGTTGCCGTCGACCATCGTCCGCCACCAGGGCACGGTTCCTCCTAGGGTGAGTGGTGCGGGTGGGGTGCCTCCCCACGCCTTCGTACGGTTACGCACCCGTCCGACCGGACGGGAACCTACGGGGGGCCTACGTGCCTCAGGGGCCCCAGTGTGCTGTGTACAAGTGCAGCCCGCGGACGGTCATCACCCGTTCGCCCTCGGCACGATCACCGGTACCGAGCGCCCGAACGAACTCGCCCTTCAACCGCTGGCACTCAGCTTGTTCTTTAACCTCCTGTGCGACATCCCGTGAGTTCCCCTGAGCGCCACTGAGTCGCTGACTTCGTGGCCGGGGCTTTCTCACCGTGGGTT
>NZ_JBIRQH010000020.1:64406-138167 GCF_044333095.1 Streptomyces sp. NPDC021100 | reverse complement strand
TCGCTGGGGGCCCGGGGGCGGGGGGGGGGGGGGGGGGGGCGGGGGGGGGGGGGGGGCGGGGGGGGCGGGGGGGCGCGCCGGGGGGGGGGGGGGGGGGGGGGGGGGGGGGGGGGGGGGGGGGCCCGCCGCCCCGGGGGGGGGCGCGCCCCCCCCCCCCCCCCCCCCGCCCGAGGAGCAGGCGCGGGCGATCTGCCTGCGCCTGCTCACCGGGAGCGCGCGCACCCGGAAGCAGCTCGCCGAGGCGCTGGCCAAACGCGGGATCCCCGACGAGGTGGCGGACGAGGTGCTGTCCCGCTTCGAGGAGGTCGGGCTGATCGACGACGCCGCGTTCGCCGGCGCCTGGGTGGACTCCCGGCACCGCGGCCGGGGCCTGGCCCGCCGGGCCCTGGCCCTGGAGCTGCGCACCAAGGGCGTCGACGCGGCACTGGTCGACGAGGCCGTCGGCCGGCTCGACGCGGACCAGGAGGAGCGGACCGCCCGCGATCTGGTCGAGCGCAAACTGCGCACGACCCGCGGCCTGGACCGGGAGAAGCGGCTGCGCCGCCTCGTCGGCATGCTCGCCCGCAAGGGCTACTCCGAGGGCCTCGCCCTCCGGGTCGTGCGACGGGCGCTGGAGGAGGAGGGCGACGACCCCGAGGCGCTGGACGCGTACCTGCCGCCGGGGGAGTAGGCGGCGGGAGGACGTGCCCGGACCCGACGGGCCGCGGCCCCCGGGGCGTCGTACTGCTCGGTGCGCGGCCGCCGCACGGGATGGGGTGGAGGGACAGGTTTCCGCCGGGAGAGACGGACGGGCCCGGCTGCCGGAGCCGTGCGGTCACGGGCGGCGACACGGACCGCGCGGTCGGTGGCACCCGAACCGCCCGAACCCGAGTCACGCACGCACCCGTGTCAGCGTGCCACCGGCAGCCCCGCCGCTCGCCATGCCCGGAAGCCGCCGGTCAGATCGGTGGCCCGGTGCAGGCCCAGCCGCCGCAGGGAGACGGCGGCCAGCGACGAGGCGTACCCCTCGTCGCAGACGACCACCACCGGCAGGTCGTGGCCGGTGGCCTCCGGGGCCCGGTGCTCGCAGTCCGGGTCGAGGCGCCACTCCAGTTCGTTGCGCTCCACGATCAGCGCGCCGGGGATCGTGCCGTCGCGCTCCCGCAGGGCGGCGTAGCGGATGTCCACCAGCAGCCCGCCGCGCGCCTGGACGTCGGCGGCCTCGGTCGGGGACAGCCGGTCCAGTTCCGCGCGGGCGGCGGCGAGCAGTTCCTCGATCCTCATGCCCACTCCTCCGGCCACTCGACCTGTTCGAGCCGCAGTACCGGCCCGGTCCTGCTGTAGCGCCGCATCATCGGCAGCGGAGGGTAGTAGGCGTGCGCGGACACCGCGTGCCCGGCCTCCGCGTTGAAGACCTGGTGGACGTGGTGCGGGCCGAACGCCCGGCCGTCCCGGTCGGCGAGCCGGCGTTCGCGGTCGACGCCGTCCGCCAGTTCCAGCGTCTTCCACCCCTCGGTGGGCAGCCGGGCGGCGAGCGACTGTTCGGTCAGGGCGCCCCGGGCGGTGACGAAGGCGCCGTGCGAGCCGCCGTGGTCGTGCCAGCCGGTGCCGGCGCCGGGCGGCCAGCCGATGAGCCACGCCTCGCAGCCGCCCGGCCCGTCCAGCCGGATCCAGGTACGGCCGGCGGGGTCGAGGGGGAGCGAGGAGACGAGGGCCGCGTCGGCGGCCACCTCCCGGACGAAGTCGAGGAGTTCGGCCGCGGAGGGCGCGCCGGCCCGGGCGGGAGGAGACGTATGGGGAGACAGGGACAACGGAACCGTCCTGGAAGATCGCGGAGGAGCGCGCCGCGGCCCGGGGTGCGCGCGAAACGGGCACCCGGGCCGAACAGGCGGCGCGCGGTGGCAGCGGATCAGCAGGACGGACGACAGACACAGCCCGCGTAGCGGAGCAGGTCCACATGGACCCTCCGCCAGAAACGCGCGCCTCCGTCAGTCACGTTCCGGAGTGAACCATCGACTGTCCACCCGGGTCAACGCTTGGCCGAAGCCTCACGGGCGGCCGCCTCCACGGCGTCCTCCGCGGCCCCGCCGGCCGTCTCCTTGACGAGGTCCGCCCCCGTCGCCGGCCCCGGCTCCGGGGCGCCACCGCGGGTGGCGTCCGCGCACGCCGTCAGCTCGGCGGCCCGCACTCCGGAGAGCGCGGCCACCAGATACCCGTCCGGCCGGACCACCAGCACCGTGTGCGCCGCGGCCCCGGGATACCCCTCCGCCACCAGCAGTTCGGCCCGCATCGGCAGCCCGTCCACGGCGGCGGCGAGGCCGGGCATCAGCCCCGCGCCGAGCCAGTGCCGGCGCTCCCAGACCCCCGTCCCCGGGGCGATCAGTACCACCAGCAGATCGCCGTCGAGCCGGTCGTGCAGCCGGACCGACGACCCGTCCGGCGCGGTCACCGGCACGTCCTCCACCGGGGCCCCGACCGGGGTGCCGACGGGCACCGAGCCGTCGGGCGGCGTCGCGGGTGCCAGGGGCGTACGGCCGTACAGCACCGGACCGGCCAGCTCCCCCCGCCCGAGGTGACCCTCCGTCAGGATCGCGTCGTGGAGGCGCACCGAGCCCGGCACCACGCTCCTCCGGACCGTGCGCCAGCCGCCCGTGCCCCGGACCGCGGGCAGCGCCCGGTCGGCGGACCGCAGCAGGCAGCCGACCGCCTCCCTGCGCTCCTCCTCGTAGCTGTCGAGCAGCGCCTCCGAGGCGCCGTGGTGCCAGGCGAGGGCGAGCTTCCAGGCCAGGTTCCCGGCGTCCCGGAGGCCCTCGTCCAGCCCCTGGGTGCCGAAGGTGCCCAGCAGATGGGCGGCGTCCCCGGCCAGGAAGGCGCGCCCGATGCGCCAGCGGCGCGCGAGGCGGTGGTGCACGGCGTACACGCCGGTGTCCAGGAGCTCGTAGGGGGGCACGTCCCCGCACCACGCGCCCAGCGAGTCGTGGATGTGGCCCAACAGGGCCTCGGGGGTGACCAGTCCGCCGTCCGGCGGCAGCAGCCAGTCGAGCCGCCACACCCCGTCCGGCAGCGGACGGGCCGTCACCTCCACGCCGCGCAGCGGCGACCGCTGCAGCACGGCCTCGCCGGGCCACGGCAGCTCGGTGCGCAGCGCGGCGACGGCGTACCTCTCGACGTTGGTGCGCCCGGGGAAGCGCGCGTCCAGCAGCTTGCGCACGGTGGACCGCGCGCCGTCGCAGCCGACCAGGTGGCTCGCCCGCCAGGCCACCCCGCGCTGGGTCTCCACGGTGACCCCGCCGCCGTCCTGCCGGAGCGCCGTCACCCGGCTGTCGGGGACGATCCGCGCGGTCTCGTGGGCGGCCAGCGCCGCCCGCAGTTCGCGGACGAGCGCGTGCTGTGGCAGATGCAGGGGCGGCGGCTCGCCGGGGCCGCCGTCCGGCGCCTCCGCGTCGGGCTCGTGCTCGTCGTCGGGGGCGAACGCCCCTTCGTCCGCCGGGTCTTCCTTGCCCGCGTCCGGGCCGGTGAAGGCCACCCGGGCCACCGTCGACCGCCGGCGCAGGGTGCGCCAGCCCGTCCAGCGGGCGCCCTCCGCCGTGGTGCAGCCGAGCCGCTCCAGCATCGCGGCGGTGTCCGGCCGCAGCACGGCCGTCCGGGCGAGCCGCCGCTCGGCGAGGTCCGCGTCGCCGGCCGGTCTCTCGTCCAGGACGACGACGGGCACTTCGTGACGGGAGAGGGCCAGGGCGAGCGCGAGGCCGACGGGTCCGGCCCCGACGACGGTCACCGGGTCCACGGCGCGAGGGTGGTGAGGAGACGGAGCGCGATCACAGAACGTATGCAACCCATTGCCGGTGCTTGCGTCAAGTGATCAGTGGTCCCCCGGCGGCGCGCCGGTGGCGTACGCCCCCCGGTCCGCGGGGGGACCGGGAGCCGTCGCGCGCCACCGGGGCACCACCCGGTCAGGCGGCCGGACCTGCCCCGGCGGCGTTCCCGAGGTCCAGGGCGACGGGGGGAGCGGGAGGGGCGCCCTTGCGGGAGCGCTTCGTGCGCCGTTCGATCCAGTTGGCGATGCCGGACAGGGCCAGGCAGAGCACGACGTAGATCGAACCGAAGACGATGACCATCGGGATGAACGGGTAGACCCCGCCCACCGGCACCTGCTGCTGCGCGAACGACTTGCCCACGAAGAGCAGTTCCTCGTAGAGGATGATGAAGCCGAGCGAGGTGTCCTTGAGGGTCACCACCAGCTGGCTGATGATCGACGGCAGCATCGAGCGGACGGCCTGCGGGACGAGGATGCCCGTCATCACCTGGGTCTTGCGCAGCCCGATGGCGTAGGCGGCCTCGTTCTGGCCCTTGGGGAGGGCCTTGATGCCGGACCGGAAGATCTCCGCCTGGACCGACCCGTTGTACAGGGTCAGACCGATGACCAGGGCCCACATGGGCTTGGTGGTGAAGAACGCCGCGTACAGCAGGAAGATCATGATGAGCAGCGGCATCGCGCGGAAGAACTCCACCAGCACGGTGGCCGCCCAGCGCACCGGCGCGTGGTCGGAGAGCCGCCCGGCGGCGAGCAGCGCGCCGAGGGCGAGCGAGAGGACCGCGGCGATGGCGAACGTCTTGAGCGTCGTCAGCAGGCCCTCGACGATGCGTTCCTGCGTGTCGTTGTACTGGTACGTGTCCCACAGGCCGTGCTGGAACTGCCCGGTGACATCCAGCCGGTGGAGGATGAACGCGATCAGGCCGAGGATCGCGAGGGCCGCGAGGACGCCGTAGACGCGGTTGCGGACGCGGGCCTTGGGGCCGGGGGCGTCGAAGAGGACGTTGGTGCTCATCGGGCCACCGCCATCCGGCTCTCCAGCAGCCGGAAGAGGCCGCTGATGGCGAAGGTGACGATGAGGTAGCCGAGGGCGATCCAGAGGAAGATGACGTAGATGTTGTACCCCTCGTCCGCGTTGAGCTGCTTCTGGAGGGCCCCGAGTTCGGCCACGTTGAAGCCCGAGGCGATGGCCGTGTTCTTGGTCAGCGCGATCATCAGGCTGCCGATCGGCGGTATCGCGGTGCGCAGGGCCTGCGGGAGGACGACCTGGCTCAGCGTCTGGCTGAAGGTCATTCCGATCGAGCGGGCGGCCTCCGCCTGTCCCATCGACACGGTGTTGATGCCCGAGCGGATGGCCTCGCAGATGAACGCCGAGGTGTAGCAGCCCAGCGCCAGCACGGCGAGCCAGAACGAGTCCCAGCCCTTGAGGCCCAGCGCCGGCAGGCCGAGGGTCACGGCGAGGAAGAGGAGCACGAGCGGGGTGTTGCGCAGCAGCGTCACCCAGGTCGTGCCGAAGACGCGCAGCGCGGGCACCGGAGAGACCCGGAAGGCGGCGATCAGGGTGCCCAGCACCAGGGCCAGCAGTGCGCTCAGCACCGTCAGCTCGACGGTGTTGAGGAAGCCTTCGCGGAACTCCGCGAAGTGGTCCGTCAGAACGTTCAAGTCACTTCTCCGGAATCGCGTGGCGGTCGTCCCCGGGGCCCCGGCCCCCGCTCAGGGGGCCGGGGCGGCCCGGCAGGCGGCAATCGGTGGCATCAGTACCGGTCGACGGCGGGCGGCTCCTGGGCGGCCGCGCCCGACTGGCCCAGGGTGGCGTCGTACGCCTTCTTCCAGTCGCCGTTCTTCATGTGCGCCTCGAGGGCGTTGTTCACCGCGTCGCGCAGGGCCTTGTCGCCCTTCTTCAGGCCGACGCCGTAGGGCTCCTTGGAGAACGGGCTCCCGACGACCTTGAGCTTGCCCTTGTTCTGCGCGGCGTAGCCCTTGAGGATCGAGTCGTCGGTGGTGACGGCGTCCACCGTGTCGTTGAGGAGCTCCTGCACGCAGAGCTGGTAACCCTGCTGCGCCTTGACCTCCTTGGCGCCGTACTTGGCCTCCTTGATCCGCTTGAGCGGGGTGGAGCCGGTGGCCGAGCAGACCTTCTTGCCCTTGATGTCGTCCGGGCCCTTGATGTCGCTGTCGGCCTTGACGAGCAGGTCCTGGCCGGCGATGTAGTACGGGCCGCCGAAGTCGATCTGCTTCTTGCGCTCGTCGTTGATCGTGTACGTGCCGACGTACAGGTCGACGCCGCCGTTGGAGATCTGGGTCTCCCGGGCCTCCGAGGGCACCGTCTTGAACTCGATGTGGGACTCGTCGAAGCCGAGGTCGGCCGCGATCATCCGGGCGATCTCCACGTCGAAGCCGGACCGCTTCTTGTCGCTGGGGTTCTCGAAGCCGAGGAAGGGCTGGTCGGCCTTGGTGCCGATGGTGATCTTCTTGCCCTTGATCTTCTCGAAGACCGGCGAACCCTTCACGTCGGCCGCGGTGTTGACCTTGTAGGTCGGGACCGCGGGGGCCGAGGAGCCGGCTCCGGGGTCGGCCTTCTTGTCGTCGGTGTCGCGGTCCTTGCCGCAGGCGGTCGCGGACGCGGCCAGCGCCACCACCACGGCGGCCACGGCGGCGGTCTTCCGGAGCTTCATCGTGAACATCCTTTGTGTCGGCGGGTGTTCGCCCTGCGGGAGGACGGCGTGGGGGTGGCGTGAAAGGGGGGTAGGGAGGGGCTCAGTGGTGGAGGATCTTGGAGAGGAAGTCCTTGGCCCGGTCGCTGCGCGGGTTGCTGAAGAAGCTGTCCGGCCGCGCCTCCTCGACGATGCGGCCGTCGGCCATGAAGACCACGCGGTTGGCGGCGGAGCGGGCGAAGCCCATCTCGTGGGTGACGACGACCATCGTCATCCCGTCCCGGGCGAGCTGCTGCATGACCTCCAGCACCTCGTTGATCATTTCCGGGTCCAGGGCGGAGGTCGGCTCGTCGAAGAGCATCACCTTGGGGTCCATGGCGAGCGCGCGAGCGATGGCCACGCGCTGCTGCTGGCCGCCGGAGAGCTGGGCCGGGTACTTGTCCGCCTGGGCGCCGACGCCGACCCGGTCCAGGAGGGTCCGGGCGGTGGCCTCGGCCGACTTGCGGTCCTTCTTGCGGACCTTGACCTGGCCGAGCGTCACGTTGTCAAGCACGGTCTTGTGCGCGAACAGGTTGAAGGACTGGAAGACCATGCCCACGTCGGCGCGCAGCCGCGCCAGCTCCCGGCCCTCCTGGGGCAGCGGCCGGCCGTCGATGGTGATCGACCCGGAGTCCGTCGTCTCCAGCCGGTTGATCGTCCGGCACAGCGTCGACTTCCCGGAACCGGACGGGCCGATGACGACGACCACCTCGCCGCGGGCGATGGTGAGGTCGATGTCCTGAAGGACGTGCAGCTGCCCGAAGTGCTTGTTGACCTTGTCCAGGACGACCAGGGGGTCCCCCGCGGGGGCGGTGCCCTCGGCGGCCGTGGCGTCCTTGGTCACCGGTGCTTCGCTCATCGGCGTTCCTCGCTCCGTCCTCCTCGAATGAGAGGACAGTAGTGAGCCGCCCCGACCAGCGTCATTACATCTGAGCTGAAATTGAGCATAACGATCCGGCTGCGGCCGGACACCGTGGGTGAGGGGGGCGTGAAGTGCGAGCGGGGGCGTACCGGCTGCATAACGGAAGCCCCCGGCCGGGCCGCACCCCCTTGACGCGCGCCGCGTCCATCGGAGTGGATGCGGTGTCACCCCACGAGGCGGGGGCGGGCGCGGACGGAGGACGAGTGAGACTGCTGCTGGTGGAGGACGACGACCACGTCGCCGCGGCCCTGTCGGCCGTACTGGCCCGGCACGGCTTCGCCGTCACCCACGCCCGCAACGGCGAGGAGGCCCTGCAGGCCCTCCTGCCGGGCGACGCCGCGCCGTTCGGCGTCGTCCTGCTCGACCTCGGCCTGCCCGACCAGGACGGCTTCGAGGTCTGCGGCAGGATCCGCAAGCGCACCGGCACGCCCGTCATCATGGTGACCGCGCGGGCCGACACCCGCTCCAAGATCCACGGGCTGAACCTCGGGGCCGACGACTACGTCGTCAAGCCGTACGACACCGGCGAACTGCTGGCCCGCATCCACGCCGTCGCCCGGCGCACCCCGCCGGGCCCGGGCCCGGCCCCCGGTCCCGACGAGGCGCCGGGCAGCATCCTGCGCCTGGGCGGCCTGACCATCGAACTCCCCACGCGGCGCGTCTCGGTGGACGGTCTGGCGGTCCCGCTCACCCGGAAGGAGTTCGACCTCCTGGCGCTGCTCGCGCAGCGGCCCGGCGTCGTCTTCCGCCGGGAGCAGATCATCAGCGAGGTGTGGCAGACCAGTTGGGAGGGGACGGGCCGGACACTGGAGGTGCACATCGCGTCACTCCGGGGCAAACTCCGCATGCCCGCCCTGATCGAGACGGTCAGGGGCGTCGGCTACAAAATCGTCGTCCCCTCGGCGTGACGGCCGGCCACACCCGTGCGCGCCCGACTCCTCCCCCTGCTCATCGTCCTGATGGCCGGCGTGCTGCTCGCCCTCGGGCTTCCGCTCGGCGCCGGCCTGGCCAATGTGCAGCAGCAGCGCCTGGTGGTCGACCGGATCGACGACACCGCCCGGTTCGCCGCGCTCGCCCAGTACGTCGCCACCCGGCCGTTCGAGACGCCCGCCGACGTGGACGAGCGGCTGATCACCCTGCGGGCCGAACTCAACCGCTACGAGGACCTCTACGGCATACACGCCGGCGTCTTCAACCGGAACGGCAGCGCCATGGCCGCGGCCCCGCTCGGCTGGGAGGGCCCGCCCGACGCGGAGGGGCGGCGGGCGTTCCAGGAGGCGCTGGCCGGGCGGCGCAGCCACGACCCCGAGCAGGTCTGGCCCTGGGACCACCGCCGGCTCACCGTCGCCTCCCCGGTGATCCGCGACGGTGACGTCGTCGCGGTCGTCGTCACCGACTCGCCCACCGGGGCGATGCGCTCCTGGATCCTGCGCAAGTGGCTGCTGATCCTGGTGGGGGAGTCGGCCGCGATGCTGCTCGCCGTCGCCGCCGCGTTCCGGCTCACCGGCTGGGTGTTGCGGCCCGTCCGCACCCTGGACGCCGCCGCGCACCACATGGCCACCGGCCGCCTCAACTCCCGGGTGGTGGCCGACCAGGGCCCACCGGAACTCCGGCGGCTGGCCCGCTCGTTCAACGAGATGGCCGACAACGTGGAGGAGTCCCTGGAGCAGCAGCGCGCCTTCGTCGCCGACGCCTCGCACCAGCTGCGCAACCCGCTCGCGGCGCTGCTGCTGCGGATCGAGCTGCTGGCGCTGGAACTGCCCGACGGGCACGAGGAGATCGCCTCCGTGCGCACCGAGGGCAAACGGCTGGCCCGGGTGCTGGACGACCTCCTCGACCTCGCCCTCGCCGAACACGCCGCGAGCGACCTCCAGCTGACCGACATCGCGGAGCTCGTCACCGACCGGGTGGGCGCCTGGTCGCCGGTGGCCCAACGGGAGGGGGTCGCCCTGGCCTACACCGGCCCGGCGGCGGCCACGGGCTGGGCCGACCCCGTCGCGCTGTCCAGCGCGCTCGACGCCGTCGTGGACAACGCCCTCAAGTTCACCCCGGAGGGCGGCGGGGTCGAGGTGGCCCTGGAGGCGGCGGGGGACCGCGTCGTCGTCACCGTCACCGACGAGGGTCCGGGCCTGACGGACGAGGAACTCACCCGCGTCGGCGACCGCTTCTGGCGCAGCGGCCGGCACCAGAACGTGTCGGGGTCTGGCCTCGGCCTGTCCATCGCCCGCACCCTGCTCACGGCCGGCGGCGCGGGCATCGGCTACGGGCGCAACGAGCCGCACGGGCTGCGGGTCGTCATCGACGTACCGCGCGAACGGCCCTGAGGGAGCCCGGCGTCAGGGCTTCGTCGACACGTAGTACCGCCGCGCCCCGGAGTGCAGCGGCAGCGGATCGGTGAAGACCGCCGTGCGCAGGTCCACCCGCTGCGCCGCGTGCACCACCTGGCCGATCCGGTCCCGGCTCGCTATCACCGTGCGGGTCACGCCCTCGGTGAGGCGCGCGTCGGTGTCCTCGGTGGTGATGAGCAGGTTCGCGACCGCGATGGTCTTCACCACCTCGGTGGCCCGCATGGCCGGATAGGCGTCCGCCGGCATCACCGCGGCCCGGTAGAAGCGCGTCTCGCGGCCCAGGGTGCGCAGCGGGCCGATCATGTCGCCGAGCTGGACGAGCCGCACCGGCATCCGGCGGCTGAGCGACAGGACGGCGCTGGTGGGCAGCCCGCCCGACCAGAAGAAGGCGTCGATGTCGCCCTTCTCCAGGAGGTCCGGCATCCGGTCGATACCGACCTGGACGGGGGTGATGTCCCTGGTGAAATTCAGGCCGGCGGCCTGGAACAGCCTCCTGGTGATCAACTGCACCCCGGAGCCCTCGGCCCCCACGCCGACCTTGAGTCCCTTGAGGTCGCGGATCGACTGGGCCGAGGCGTCCCTGGGCACCACGAGCTGCATGTAGTCGTCGTAGAGGCGGGCGCAGGCGCGCAGCCGGTCGCTGCCCGGACGGTCGTTGTCGACGTAGTCCGCGGCGGCGTCGGCAGTCGCGATCGCGAAGTCCGCGTCGCCGGTGGTGAGCCGGCGCAGGTTGTCGACGGAGCCGGTGCTGAGCCGCAGGCGGACGTCCAGCGCCGGGAGGTCGCGGTGCAGGTCCTCCTTGAGAAGGGCGCCGTACTTGGCGTAGACGCCGGTCGGCACCCCGGTGGCGACGGTGATCCGGCCGCCGGGCATCGGGTCCTCGGGCGGGGCGGCCAGCGACCAGGTCAGCAGCGCGAGCAGGGCGGCGGACAGGGCGCCCGCCCATACGGTGCGACGCCTGACCCAAGGGGTACGGGGGACCATGGGCGGATCCTGCCAGCGTGCGCCGGGGGACGCCAGGCCCGCGCGGGGCCGGACCCGGCTCTTCGCGGGAGGGAACCGTCAGCGGTAGCGGGCCGCCGCGGAGCCGGAACGGAGCGGGACGTTCCGGTACGGAAGAGGTCCTCCGGCGCACCGCCTACCCTTGTGTGCATGACCAGCAGCGACCGGAGCCACGACGTGCCCTCGACCAAGACCTACCTCATCCGCACCTACGGGTGCCAGATGAACGTGCATGACTCCGAGCGGCTCTCCGGCCTGCTGGAGGACGCGGGCTACGTCCGCGCCCCCGAGAACACCACGGAGGGCGACGCCGACGTCGTCGTCTTCAACACCTGCGCCGTCCGCGAGAACGCCGACAACAAGCTGTACGGCAACCTCGGCCGGCTGGCCCCGATGAAGACCCGGCGCCCCGGCATGCAGATCGCCGTCGGCGGCTGCCTGGCCCAGAAGGACCGCGACACCATCGTCAAGAAGGCGCCGTGGGTCGACGTCGTCTTCGGCACGCACAACATCGGCAAGCTGCCCGTGCTGCTGGAGCGCGCCCGGATCCAGGAGGAGGCGCAGGTCGAGATCGCCGAGGCGCTGGAGGCGTTCCCGTCGACCCTCCCGACCCGGCGCGAGAGCGCGTACGCCGCGTGGGTCTCGATCTCCGTCGGCTGCAACAACACCTGCACCTTCTGCATCGTCCCCGCGCTGCGCGGCAAGGAGAAGGACCGCCGGCCCGGCGACATCCTCGCCGAGGTGGAGGCGCTGGTCGCCGAGGGCGTCAGCGAGATCACCCTGCTCGGGCAGAACGTCAACGCCTACGGCTCCGACATCGGCGACCGCGAGGCGTTCTCCAAGCTGCTGCGCGCCTGCGGGAAGATCGAGGGCCTGGAGCGCGTCCGCTTCACCTCGCCGCACCCGCGCGACTTCACCGACGACGTGATCGCCGCGATGGCCGAGACGCCCAACGTGATGCCGCAGCTGCACATGCCGCTCCAGTCGGGCTCGGACACCGTCCTGAAGGCGATGCGCCGCTCGTACCGCCAGGAGCGCTTCCTCGGCATCATCGACAAGGTGCGCGCCGCCATGCCGGACGCCGCGATCTCCACCGACATCATCGTCGGCTTCCCGGGCGAGACCGAGGAGGACTTCGAGCAGACCATGCACGTGGTCCGCGAGGCCCGCTTCGCCCAGGCGTTCACCTTCCAGTACTCGAAGCGCCCCGGCACCCCGGCCGCGACCATGGACGGCCAGATCCCCAAGGAGGTCGTGCAGGCGCGCTACGAGCGGCTGGTGGAGCTCCAGGAGCAGATCTCCTGGGAGGAGAACAAGAAGCAGGTCGGCCGGACGCTGGAGATCCTGGTCGCCGAGGGCGAGGGCCGCAAGGACGACGCCACGCGGCGGCTCTCCGGCCGGGCGCCCGACAACCGGCTCGTCCACTTCACGAAGCCCGACGAGCCGGTCCGGCCCGGCGACGTCGTCACCGTGGAGATCACCTACGCCGCCCCGCACCACCTGCTGGCCGAGGGCCCGGCCAAGGGCGTGCGCCGCACCCGCGCGGGCGACGCCTGGGAGAAGCGCAACGCCGCCGCCGCGGAGAAGCCGAAGGGCGTGCTGCTCGGCATCCCGACCATCGGCGCCCCCGCGCCGTCCCCGGCGCCGGCCGCCGCGGGCTGCGGCTGCGACTGAGCACGGCAAGGGCTTAAGGTTCCGAGCATGCTCGTCGCCGCCGCCGTGTGCCCCTGCCCGCCGCTGCTCGTACCCGAGGTCGCCGCCGGGGCCGCCCCGGAGCTCGACCCGCTGCGGGCCGCGTGCCTGGACGCCGTCGCCGTCCTGGCCGCCGCCCGGCCCGACCGCCTCGTGGTGGTCGGGCCGGCGCCGGAGGATGGCGTGGGCACCTACCAGGCGGGCGCCCGCGGCTCGTTCCGCGGCTTCGGGGTGGCCCTCGACGTCCGGCTGGGCCGGGGCGACGACGGCGGTACGGCCGGGCGGCCGCTGCCGCTGTCGCTGGCCGTCGCCGCCTGGCTGCTGGAGCGCACCGGCTGGTCGGCCGCCCCGGTGGCCGGCCTCGGCGTGGCCGAGTCGCTCGCCCCCGCCGACTGCCTCGCCGCCGGCCGTGAACTCGCCGCCCCCGAAAGCCGCGTGGCGCTGCTGGTCATGGGCGACGGCAGCGCCCGCCGCACGGTCAAGGCGCCCGGCTACCTCGACGAGCGGGCGGAGGGCTTCGACGCGGCCTCGGCGGCGGTTCTGGGCTCCGCCGACACCGCGGCCCTCGCCGCCCTCGACCCCGCCACCGCCCGTGAGCTGCAGGCCGTCGGCCGGCCCGCCTGGCAGGTGCTCGCGGGCGCGGCGGAGGGCGCGGGGCTGAGCGGGCGGCCGCTGTACGAGGAGGCGCCGTACGGGGTGGGGTACCACGTCGCGGTCTGGTCCTGAGCGTCCGGACCTGAGCGTTCGGTCCTGAGCGTCCGGGGCTGAACGGCCTGGGCGTCCGGCCCGGCCACGGCGTCCGGCCGAGGTGAGCGCCGCCCGCCGCCGGCTGCCCGGACGGCGTCCCGCGCGTACGGCGACGGCCGCGGAGCAGCTCGCTCCGCGGCCGTCGCCGTACGGGGGTTCTCCCGGGCCCGGGCGGGACCCGGACGAGGGGTCAGGACGCCGGGGAACCGGCGCCGCCCTTGGGGCCGGGGCCCTCGGACTTGGGCTCCTCGGCGAGCCTGCCGAGCGCCTCCTTGGCCTTGCCGGCACCGGTCCGGATCTGATTGCTGTACTTGCCGTCGGTCTTGGAGTCGACCATCCGCGCGGCCTTGTCCAGCCCCTGCTCGATCTTGTCCCCGTGCTGCTGCACGAGGCCGCCGACCTTGTCCTTCACCGGACCGATTTTGGCCTTGAGATCATCGAACAGGCCCATGGCACCTACCCCTCGCTTCGTTCCGCGCGCGGTCCGCGCACTACTGGCGGGCGCCCTCACCGGCCTCGCTGTCCGCCGCCTCGTCCGCGGACTGCTGCTTCGGGATGTCGACGCCCTCGACCCCCTCGCCACCCTCGGCCGCCCCGGTCTCCTCGGTGGAGCCGGCCGTGACGGCCTCGGCAGCCGCCGCGTTCTCGTCGGCCGCCTCGTCCGTCCCGGCGCCGCCGTCCGGTTCCGCCGTCAGGGTGTCCGTCGCGGCCTCCTCCGTTGACGCCTGCGACGGCTTGCGGCGAAGCCATGAAAACACGCCCATATCTACTCCATTACCTTACTGGTGTGAGCGAAATCCCGGGTCGCCCGGAGCGTCCCATTGCGCCGCTCGCGGGCTCCGGCCCGTGAACCGGCGGTCGGAACCTCGCAACAGGCAACGAGACCGGGAGCGTCGCGTCACGTCGCTCGTTCGAGGGGAGGCCCGGTGTTTGCGAGACTGGTGGGGTGAGAAACGCACCCCCCGCACCGCAGGTCATCGCCGTCGTAGGTCCCACCGCGGCCGGCAAGTCCGACCTCGGCGTCGCGCTCGCGCGGCACCTCGACGGAGAGGTCGTCAACGCCGACTCCATGCAGCTCTACCGCGGCATGGACATCGGCACCGCCAAGCTGACGACCGAGGAGCGGCAGGGGATCCCCCACCGGCTGCTCGACATCTGGGACGTCACCGAGGCGGCGAGCGTCGCCGAGTACCAGCGGCTGGCCCGCGCCGAGATCGACCGGCTGCTGGCCGAGGGCCGCACCCCCGTGCTCGTCGGCGGCTCAGGCCTGTACATCAAGGGGGCCATCGACGCCCTGGAGTTCCCCGGCACCGACCCGGCCGTCCGCTCCCGCCTGGAGGACGAGCTGGCCGAGCTCGGCCCGGGCGCGCTGCACGCCCGGCTGGCCGCCGCCGACCCGGACGCGGCCCGCGCCATCCTCCCCGGCAACGGCCGCCGCATCGTCAGGGCGCTGGAGGTCATCGAGATCACGGGGAAACCGTTCACCGCCAACCTGCCCGGCGAGACGGCCGTCTACGACGCGGTGCAGATCGGCGTCGACGTCGAGCGGCCCGAGCTCGACGAGCGGATCACCACGCGCGTGGACGTCATGTGGGAGGCCGGACTGGTCGACGAGGTGCGCGCACTGGAGCGGGCGGGACTGCGCGAGGGGCGCACGGCGTCGCGCGCGCTCGGGTACCAGCAGGTGCTGGCCTTCCTCGCCGGCGAGTGCACCGAGGAGGAGGCGCGCGCCGAGACCGTACGCGCCACCAAGCGTTTCGCACGCCGGCAGGACTCCTGGTTCCGCCGCGACTCCCGCGTCCACTGGCTCAGCGGTGCCGCCGACCGGCGCGCGGAACTCCCGGAACTCGCGCTGGCGTTGGTCGAACGGGCGGTCACAGCCTGATCACGTGATGGCATCGGGACGCGCCACGTGTCATCGGGGTCTGTCCGACCGTGCCATCATCAGTCTTCGATCGAGCCGTGAAGTCCGGTTGGGAGGGCGCGTGGCGATGGAGGCCGGCCCTCGTGACAGACCGCAGCAGCCGCTCGAGGACGGGCCCGGCGGCCTCACCCCGGACGGCCCCGACGCCGCGGACGACTCCGCTCCGGAGCCGGGCGCCGGCGGTACGGCGGAGTCCTTCCGCGAGCTGCGGCCCCCGCGCCGGCTCCGTGTCTGGCAACTGGCGCCGATCGTCGTGCTCGCCGTGACCGGCTCCCTGATGTTCGCCTTCCCGCTCGCCTTCGAGGTCGGCGACGGCGGCCCGGTCGTCGCCATGCTCGGCCTGCTCATCTGCGGCTGCGCCGCCGGCTGGGGCGTGATGGCGGCCCGCCGCGTCGGCTACACCTGGCCCGGCCTGCCGCCGCGCGGCTCCGGACGGCGCCCGGACTGGCGGTACGTGGCCGCGTACACCGTGGTCGTCGTCCTGGCGACCGTGCTGGCCGTCTGGCGCGTGGCGCGGCTGCGCTGACGGCCCGGGACGGGCCGGGAGGCGGATGGGCGTGGGGCGGGCGGGCCTGAGCTCCAGGTGGGCGTAAGGCCCGGCGCGCCCCGGGGCGTACGGCTCAGGGCGGACGGCCCGGGGACCGGGCGGGCCGTCGCGCGGGCCGTCTCGGACGGACCGGGGCCTTGCGGAGGGCGGCCCGGCCAGGCTCGTCGTACCCGGCCACGCTCCACCCGTCGCCGGCCGTTGTCGTCGTCGGCCGTTCGGCGGGACCGGCCGGTGGGGAGCGGGCGGGTGCCGATCCGCTCCGGGCACGGCCGCGGGCGGTTTCCGGCGTCGTCGGCCTGGAGACGCTCAGGAGGAGTCCGCGTGCCGCGCGCCGACGCGGGCGAAGGTCGCCGGAACTTCGGGGGCCCGGAAGGGACCGCGAGAGGTCTCCGGGTCCCGGGAAGGACCGCGAGAGGCATCCAGGCCCAGCCCCCCGTGGGACCGCCGGACGGCAGGGCCGCCGCCCGCCGTACCATCGACACGTGAGCACCGCGCAGACCGCCTTCCTCAAGGGCCACGGCACCGAGAACGACTTCGTGATCATCCCGGACCACGACGGGCTGATCGACCTCTCCCCGGCCGCCGTTGCGCGGCTCTGCGACCGCCGGGCCGGCATCGGCGCCGACGGGGTGCTGCGGGTCGTCCGGTCCGCCGCCCACCCCGAGGCGCGGGCCATGGCCGGCGAGGCCGAGTGGTTCATGGACTACCGCAACAGCGACGGCAGCGTCGCCGAGATGTGCGGCAACGGCGTCCGCGTCTTCGCCCGCTACCTCCAGCGGGCCGGCCTCGCCGACGCCGGCGACCTGGCCATCGCCACCCGGGCGGGCGTGCGCCGCGCGCACATCGCCAAGGACGGCCCCGACGGCGAGCCGGGCCCGGTCACCGTCTCCATGGGCCGGGCGGTCCTCCCCGCCGGCGAGGTGACCGTGACCGTCGGCGACCGCAGCTGGCCCGCGCGCAACGTCAACATGGGCAACCCGCACGCCGTCCTCTTCGTCGAGGACCTGGCCCACGCCGGGAAGCTCCTCGACGCCCCGGCCGTGAGCCCGGCGGGCGCCTACCCGGACGGGGTCAACGTCGAGTTCGTCGTCGACCGCGGCCCGCGCCACGTCGCCCTGCGCGTCCACGAGCGCGGCTCCGGCGAGACCCGCTCCTGCGGCACCGGCGCCTGCGCGGTGATGGTCGCGACGGCCCGCCGCGACGGGGCCGACCCGGCCGCCGACGGGCGGCCCGTCACCTACACGGTGGACGTTCCCGGCGGCCGGCTGGTGATCGGCGAGCTTCCGGACGGCACGGTCGAGATGACCGGTCCCGCCGTGATCGTCGCCGAGGGGCACTTCGACACCTCCTGGCTGACCGCCTCCTGACGGGCCGGAGCCCGCGGCCGTGGCCGTCTCGTCGGGTTTCCGGATGAACACCTCCCTCGAATGGGTGATCCGGTTCACTCTGCGCGAGAGGGGGTGAGCGGTGCGTGATGGGCTCGGTAGCATCAAGCACCGGCCCGGACGGCGTGAGCCGACCGCCGGTCGACGCTGCCGGAGGTGCCCATGAGCGCAGAGGCCACGAACGAACGCCCCAGCCGCCGCAAACGCGGCCCCCGGATCGACCTGAGACGGCTGGGCCGCGCGGCGCTCGGCGGTTCGGGGGCCCGCGGCCGGCTCCCCGACGCCCTGGAGCACGTCGCCAAGGCGCACCGGGCCCACCACCCCGGGGCCGATCTGGACCTCCTGCGCCGCGCCTATCTGTTCGCGGAGTCCTCGCACCGGGGGCAGACGCGCAAGAGCGGCGGCCCGTTCATCACCCACCCGCTCGCCGTCACCCTGATCCTCGCCGAACTCGGCGCGGAGACCACGACGTTGACGGCCTCCCTGCTGCACGACACCGTCGAGGACACCGAGGTGACACTCGATCAGGTGGGCGAGCGGTTCGGCGCGGAGGTGCGGTTCCTCGTCGACGGGGTCACCAAGCTGGAGAAGGTCGACTACGGCGCCGCGGCCGAGCCCGAGACGTTCCGCAAGATGCTGGTGGCCACCGGCAACGACGTCCGCGTGATGTCCATCAAGCTCGCCGACCGGCTGCACAACATGCGCACCCTCGGCGTGATGCGCCCCGAGAAACAGGCCCGGATCGCCAAGGTGACGCGGGACGTGCTGATCCCGCTCGCCGAGCGGCTGGGCGTCCAGGTGCTCAAGGCCGAACTGGAGGACCTGGTCTTCGCCATCCTCCACCCCGAGGAGTACGCCGCCACCCGGGAGGCCGTCCTCGCCCACGCCGGCCGCCCGGACCCGCTGCGGGCCACGGCGGCACGGGTCCGCGCGGTGCTCCGCGAGGCCGGCGTCACCGCCGAAGTGCACGTCCGGCCCCGGCACTTCGTCTCCGTGCACCGGGTGCTGCTCAAGCGCGGCGAGGTGACGGCCTCGGACCTGGGGCGGCTGCTCGTCCTCGTCGGGGAGGACGCGGACTGCTACGCGGTCCTGGGCGAGCTGCACACCTGCTTCACCCCGTACATCTCGGAGTTCAAGGACTTCATCGCCGTCCCCAAGTTCAACCTCTACCAGTCGCTGCACACCGCCATCGCCGGCGAGGGCGGCCAGGTGGCCGAAGTCCTCATCCGCACCCACCAGATGCACCGGGTCGCCGAGGCCGGGGTGATCGCCCTCGGCAACCCCTACGCCGCCGCCGAGGCCCCCGACGCGGCCGAGGGCGAGCGCGCCGACCCCACCCGCCCCGGCTGGCTCTCCCGCCTCCTGGAGTGGCAGCGGTCCGCCCCCGACCCGGACACCTTCTGGACCTCGCTCCGCGACGAGCTCGCCCAGGACCGGGAGATCACCGTCTTCCGCGCCGACGGCGGCACCATCGGCCTCCCCGCCGGCTCCAGCTGCGTCGACGCCGCCTACGCGCAGTACGGGCAGGGCGGCCACACCTGTATCGGCGCCCGGGTCAACGGGCGGCTGGTCGCCCTCGGGACGGTCCTGCGCGACGGCGACACCCTCCAGCTGCTGATGTCCCCGGACACCGCCTCCGGGCCGTCCCCCGACTGGCGCGAGCACGCCCGTACGCCCGCGGCCCGGATCGCCATCGGCCGCTGGTTCGCCACCCACCCGGCGCCCGACCCCGCGGCGGACCACGGCCCCGCCGGTCCCGTCGGCCCCGCGCCGTCCCTGCCCCCCGCCGCCCGGCCCGGCGCCCGCGGCCCGGCCCCCGCGGCCCGGGAACCGGTCGTGCTCGGCTGCGCCGAGGCGGGCCTCGCCGACGCCGGCGCGCGGCTGGCCGGCTGCTGCACCCCCGTGCCCCCGGACGAGGTCACCGGCTTCGCCGTCCGCGGCGGCGCCGTGACGGTGCACCGCGCCGAGTGCCCGGCGGTGGCGCGGATGACCGCGGCCGGCCGGCGGCGGATCGCCGTGCGCTGGCGCCGGCCCGACGGCTCCGGGCCCGGGGACTTCCGCGTCACCCTGCGCGCCGAGTCGTTCAGCCGCCCGCACCTGCTCGCCGACCTCACCGAGGCCATCGCGGCAGAGGGCGTCGCCGTCATCTCGGCGGCCGTCGAACCACCCCACGAGCAGCGCGTCCGCCACACGTACACGCTCCAACTCCCGGACGCCTCCCACCTCCCGGACCTGATGCGCGCCATGCGCCGGGTGCCCGGCGTGTACGACGTGGGGCGCGCCGGCCGGCCCGCCGCCGCGCCCCTGTGACCGTAGTGAGCCCGGAGGCGTACGCGCCCCCGGCGTACCGCCCGTACGGGTGGGACCGCGCGCGCCGCGCCCCGGAGACGACGGCGCGCTGATAGCGGTGGACGCATGCCGCACTCTCCCGGGGCACGCCCCCCGCAGCACCGCCGCAGGCTCCGCCGCGCCGCCCTCGCCGCCGCCGTGCCGCTGCTGCTCCTGACCGCCGCCGCGCCGCCGCCCGCCCCGCTGGGCATCGGCGACCGGCTCTTCCCCTACCTCGGCAATCCGGGCTACCACGTCACCGACTACGCCCTCGCCTTCGACTACCGGGGGAACGACAGGCCGCTGGACGCCGTGACCACCATCGAGGCGCGGTCCACCGAGCGGCTGGAGCGGTTCAACCTCGACTTCGCCCGGGGCACCGTGCGCTCGGTCGAGGTGAACGGGGCGCGCGCGGAGTTCACCCCCGTCGAGGAGGACCTCGTCGTCACCCCGGCCCACCCGGTGCCCCGCCACACGCCGTTCACCGTCACCGTCCACCACACCAGTGACCCCCGGGGCGGGGACGGCGGCTGGGTCACCACCAAGGACGGGCTGGTCATGGCCAATCAGGCGGACGCGGCGCACCGCGTCTTCCCGAGCAGCGACCACCCCTCCGAGAAGGCGGACTTCACCTTCCGGATCCGCGCCCCCAAGGACCTCACCGTCGTCGCCAACGGCGTCGCCGCCGGGCACACCACCCGGGGCGCCACCACCACCTGGACGTACCGCACCCGCCACCCCATGGCCACCGAGCTCGCCCAGGTGTCCATCGGCCGCTCCGCGATCCTGAAGTCCACCGGACCGCACGACCTCCCGCTGCGCAGCGTCGTGCCGGCCGGCCGGCGGGACGGGCTGGCGCCCTGGGTCGCCAAGACCCCGGAGCACCTGGCCTGGCTGGAACACCGGCTCGGCCGGTACCCCTTCGAGAACTACGGCGTGCTCCTGGCCGAGGCGACGACCGGATTCGAGCTGGAGACCCAGACCCTCTCCCTCTTCGAGGCCGACCTGTTCACCAAGCGCTCCTTCCCCGCCTGGTACCTGGAGTCGGTCATGGTCCACGAGCTGGCGCACCAGTGGTTCGGCGACAGCGTCACCCCCCGCACCTGGGGCGACCTCTGGCTCAACGAGGCCCACGCCACCTGGTACGAGTCCGAGTACGCCGAGTCCAAGGGCGGCCGCAAGCTGGTCGACCGGATGCGCCGGGCGTACGAGTACTCCGACCTGATGCGGGCCGACGCCGGCCCGCCCGCCGCCCTCAAGCAGCCCGCCCCCGGCAAGAAGGTCGCCATCTTCCGGCCGGTCGTCTACGACGGCGGCGCCCTGGTGCTCTACGCCCTCCGGGAGAAGATCGGCGCCCGCGCCTTCGAGGAGCTGGAGCGCGCCTGGGTCGACCGGTACGCGGACCGGACGGTGACCACCGCCGACTTCGTGGCCCTCGCCTCGAAGACCGCCCACCGCGACCTCTCGGGCTTCCTGCACCCCTGGCTCTACGACACCGCCACCCCGCCCATGCCCGGCCACCCCGACTGGAAGGTCACCGGGAAACCCGCGTGACGGCCCCCGCGCGGCATGGGACCATCTTGGGGTCGGCCGGCGCGGCGCGGGCCCGGGAATCACCGGGGAGCGTCCGGCGTTGTCGACATGTGGGTCCCCACCCGGGGACACCACCGTGCGCCCAGCACGACCCGACGAAGCAAAGGATCACATGACCTCCACTTCTTCCCTTCCCCAGGACCGGCAGGACCGGCAGAGCCTCCCGGAGAGCCTTCGGGCCGACGCCCTGATGGAAGAGGACGTCGCCTGGAGCCACGAGATCGACGGGGAGCGGGACGGGGACCAGTACGACCGCTCCGAGCGCGCGGCGCTGCGCCGCGTCGCGGGCCTGTCCACCGAGCTGGAGGACGTCACCGAGGTCGAGTACCGGCAGCTGCGCCTGGAGCGCGTGGTGCTGGTGGGCGTCTGGACGTCCGGCACGGTGCGGGACGCCGAGAACTCCCTGGCGGAGCTCGCCGCGCTCGCGGAGACCGCGGGCGCCCAGGTCCTGGACGGCGTGGTCCAGCGCCGCGACAAGCCGGACCCGGCCACGTACATCGGCTCCGGCAAGGCCCAGGAGCTGCGGGACATCGTCCTGGAGTCCGGCGCCGACACCGTCGTCTGCGACGGTGAGCTCAGCCCCGGCCAGCTCATCCACCTCGAGGACGTCGTCAAGGTCAAGGTGGTCGACCGCACCGCCCTGATCCTCGACATCTTCGCCCAGCACGCCAAGTCCCGTGAGGGCAAGGCGCAGGTCTCCCTCGCGCAGATGCAGTACATGCTGCCCCGGCTGCGCGGCTGGGGTCAGTCGCTGTCCCGGCAGATGGGTGGCGGCGGTTCCGGTTCCTCGGGCGGCGGCATGGCCACCCGTGGTCCCGGTGAGACGAAGATCGAGACGGACCGGCGGCGGATCCGCGAGAAGATGGCGCGGATGCGCCGGGAGATCGCGGAGATGAAGACCGGGCGCGACCTCAAGCGCCAGGAGCGCCGTCGCAACAAGGTGCCCTCGGTCGCCATCGCCGGCTACACCAACGCCGGAAAGTCCTCGCTGCTCAACCGCCTCACCGGCGCCGGTGTCCTGGTGGAGAACTCGCTGTTCGCCACCCTGGACCCGACCGTCCGACGGGCCGAGACGCCCGGCGGCCGGCTCTACACGCTGGCCGACACCGTCGGTTTCGTCCGCCACCTGCCGCACCACCTCGTCGAGGCGTTCCGCTCCACCATGGAGGAGGTCGGCGACTCCGACCTCATCCTGCACGTGGTGGACGGCTCGCACCCGGCGCCGGAGGAGCAGCTGGCGGCGGTCCGCGAGGTGATCCGCGACGTGGGCGCGCTCGACGTGCCCGAGATCGTCGTCGTCAACAAGGCGGACGCGGCCGACCCGCTCGTCCTGCAGCGCCTGCTGCGCGTCGAGCGGAACGCGATCGCGGTCTCCGCCCGCTCCGGCGAGGGCATCGACGAGCTGCTCGCGCTGATCGACGAGCAGTTGCCGCGCCCGGCGATCGAGGTCGAGGCGCTGGTGCCGTACACCCAGGGCGCGCTGACCGCCCGGATCCACTCCGAGGGCGAGATCCTGTCCGAGGAGCACACGGCGGAGGGCACCCTGGTCAAGGCCCGGGTGCACGAGGAACTGGCCGCGGAGCTGCGGCCGTTCGTCCAGGCCGCCTGACCCGGTACGTGCATGAGGTGAAGGGCCCGCCCCCCTCGGGGGACGGGCCCTTCACCGTTGCGCCCGTCGTCAGCGCCTGGCCGCGAACTTCTTGCTGACGGCCTGGTAGATGCCCTTGGCCTCCGGGCCCAGGTGCGGCCCGGCGAGCCAGCGGCTGTCGGACGGGCCGACGGAGGTGTTGGACACCAGCACCGCCTTGCCGCCCGGGCCGACGCGGAACCAGCCGCCGCCCGAGGAACCGCCGGTCATCGTGCAGCCGATGCGGTACATCGTCGGCTGCGCGCTGTCCAGGGTGAGCCGCCCGGGGCGGTCGACGCAGTCGTACATCCGCTGCCCGTCGAAGGGCGGCGCGGCCGGGTAGCCCCAGGCGCCCATCGAGGAGATGGACTTCACCTGCGGGGCGTCGAAGTCCACGGCCAGCGCGGTGCCGACGGTCTCCTCCAGCGACTTGCCCGAGCCCTGCTCCGGCTTCACGTGCAGCACGGCGAAGTCGTACGGGGCGCCCGCGCCGCCGCTGGACGCGCCCTGCGCGATCCACTGGCCGGAGGTCTGCGCCCAGTCCGCCCACCACACGCCGTACGGCGCGACCTGCTCCACCGGCGCGCTGTTGACCTGCGAGGCGGGCAGGCCCCGGTTGTTGTAGGACGGCACGAAGGCGATGTTGCGGTACCAGCCGCCCTTCTGGCCCGCGTGCACGCAGTGGCCCGCCGTCCACACCAGGTTGGACTTGCCCGGGTGTGCCGGGTCCTTGACGACCGTCGCCGAGCAGACCATGTGGCCCTGGGGGCTGTCGAAGAAGACCTTGCCGACCGGGGCGGCGTTGTCGCTGTACGGCCGCTTCACCTCACGGGCCTTCACCGCCCGCGGCTCCGGGTCGGTGACCCCCTGGTCGCCCTGGGACGAACCGCCCGGGGGAGTCCCGGGAGCGTCCTTGACGGTCTTGTCACTGGATCGGGCGTCCTTCATCGAGTCGGGCTTCCAGTGCCCCTCGATGATCGGGTTGATGAAGTCCCGGGCCTCCCGCAGCCACCGGTCCTTGTCCCACTTCTTCCAGGCGCCGCCCTTCCACTTCTCCAGGTCCTGGAGGGTGAGCCCCTTGGGGAGCTTGAAGCCGTCCAGGCCCTGGGCGCTCGCCGACGCGGTGGGCTTGTCGCCACCGGCCGCGTCGTCGTCGGACGGGCCGCAGGCGGCGGTCAGCGCCAGCACGGACGCGACGGCGACCGCGGCCAGGGTGCGCGGCCCCCGCCGGCGGGCGACGGGCGGGCGTTGGGATGACATGGAGTGTTCTCCCCCGTTCGGTGACACATGTGCGGGTGCGTGTCCGCGTCCGCGTACCTGTCCGCGCGGACTTGTCATGCACCGCCCCGGTGGCGGGGCAGGGACACCCTACGCCGCCGCCGCGGGGGACGGGCCGGGGTGGCGCGCCTGGGACCGGTGCGGCACGCGCCGCACTCCCGCTCCCGCTTCCCTTCTGCTTCTCTTCCGGGCACCCGTGATCCGGACGGCCCGGCGTCGTTGGTACGTACGGGGGACGTCCGGCGTTCAACAGGAGGAGGACACAGGTCGTGGCCTTGACCCAGCCACCGGCGGTGCTCTCGGCGGGCCGCGGCGCCCCGCGCCCGGAGCCGCCCGCCCGCGCGTACGCCTGCCCGCTGCCCGTCGTCCCCGCGCGCGCCCGGGGCCTGACGGTCGAGACGGCCGACGGCCGCCGCTACCTCGACTGCTTCCCCGGCGGCGGCGCGCTCGTCCTCGGCCACCACCACCCGGTGGTCCGCGAGGCCGTCCGCTCCGCGCTCGCCCGCGGCCTCCCGCCGGCCGAGGTCTTCGCCGACGAACTGCGCGCCACCCTCCCCGGCCGGCTGGCCGACCACGCCCGCCTCCACTTCTGCCCGCCGACCCGCGCGGCGGCGCTCGCGGCGGCGCTGGCGCTGGCGGCGGGCGCCCGGGGGCTCGTCGAGATCGTTCGCGACGGGGAGGGAGCCGGCGGTTCGCGCCGGACGGGCACAGGGGATGGCGGGACATGCGAAGACGCGGGCGGCGAGGGCTTCTTCCGGGCTCGCGACCTCGCGGCGGGCCGGGCGGCCGCCGGCGGCCCGGGGGCCGGGCCCGGCGCGGACGGTGACCCAGCCGTGGCCCGGGTGATCGCCGGTCGCCCGGGATCCGGGCCCGGCGGGGACGGGGGAGGGGACCACCCGGCCCGCGCCGCCGCCGCGGCCCGAGTGCTCGGCAGCGGCGGCCTTGCCGGGGCGGTGCCCGGCAGTGGAGCCGGCGCGCCGACCTGCGACCCGGCCTCCGCCCACGCGGAGGGCCCGGGCCCGGCCGAAACCGTCCCCGGGGCCAGCGACCGTACGCTCCTCGTCGCCGACGAGACGCGCACCGGCCCCGGCCGCACCGGCGCCTTCTGGGACGTGGAGCACACCGGCCGCGTCCCCGACGTCATGGTCCTGGCCGGCGCCATCGGCGGCGGACTGCCGCTCGCCCTCCTCGTCCACGGCGGCGACGTGCCCGCCGCCCTCCCGGAGCGGGACGCCCACGGCAACCGGCTCGCCATGGCGGCCGGCGCGGCCACCCTGCGCCACATCCGGGAGAACGGCCTGGCCCCACGGGCCGCGGCCCTGGGCGCGCGGATGCTCTCCCGGCTCCGCCGGGCCGCCGCCGGCCACGGCCCGGTCGCCGGCGTCCACGGCCGCGGCCTGCTGCTGGGCGTCACCTGCGCCGACGCCACCGCGGCCGAGGCGGTCCGCCGCGCCTGCCTCCGCCGCGGCCTCCTCGTCGGAACGGACGACGACCCGCGCCTGCTGCGCCTCCTGCCCCCTCTCACCCTCACCGACGAACAGGCGGAAGCCGTACTCGACCGCTTCACCGACGCGGTCGGCGCCGTGAGCGGAGGCTCGCGGGCGGGCGGACCGGTGGCGGTCGCCGCCGCGCGCTCCGGCCTGCCGGCCGTGCCCGCCGCGCCCCCGGCTCCCGCCGGAGCCGCCGGCCGGGAACGCACGCCGGGGGCGTCCGAACGGCGCGGACTCACCGCGGTGGCACCGACGGCCGCCGGCGTGGCGGCAGCCGGAGCCACCACGCCGGCGCCGGGAGCATCCGAACGCCGTGGTCCACGCCCGGTGACGACGACGGTCGCCGGCCCGATGGCCGGCGGTACGTCGGAGCCGGGTGAGGCGTCCGGGGAGCACGAGGCGCCGCGCAGGGGAGCGGCCGAGGCCCCCGTGGCCCCCGGCCCGGCAGGCACAGTGCCCGACGCGCACGATGGCCCCGCCGCCGCGGCCGGGGGCCGGGGCGTCCCGGGGCCCGAGAAGGACGCGGTGCCGCCGGGATCCGCCCGGCGGGCCGCCGCCCCGGGGCCGTCCGCCGGCTCACGGAAGCCCGCCACCCCACGGAAGGAGGCAGGCGCGGCCCCGGCCTGACGGCCCGGCCCGCCGCACCGTATGAACGCACGCCCCGCCACGCCGACGACCCCCGCACCTCGCGCACCCGAGGCCCCGCTCCGTCCGAGCGCCGTGTCGGTCGCACCCCGTTCCGTACCTCTAGTACCGCCTGTACCGCCCATGCCGCCGGTGCCGCGCAACGGCGGCCGGTCGCGGACGGCTCTCGACGCACCCGCCGACCCCTGTGCCTCCGGCGACACCCTCGGTCCCTTCGGCCACCCCGACCCCCTCGACCACCCCGACCCCGCGACCGCCGCCGACAGCGCCGCCGTCGACGCCCTCCTGCGCTGCTGGGTGCGCGAGCACGACGTCGACCGGCCGCCGGGCCCCTGCCTCCAACTGCCGCTCGCCACCGACGGGAACGTCCTCCACGTCCCCGTCCGCTACTGGTCGGCCACCGGGCGGCACCGGTTCGGTGCTCCGACGCTGCTCAACGCCCCGGACGGCGCCCCCGCCCTGGACGCCGTCACCCTGGCCGCGCTGCTCGGCCGGGAGGCGGCGCACAGCGGGGGCCGGGGGAGCGCGGCCGGCCTCGCCGGGCTGGTCGGCCGGGTCGCCGACTCCGTACGCAGGACGGCGGTCTTCGTCGAGGACCGCCGGGCCCGCCCGGCCGACCCCGCCGACGACGCCCTCTTCCTGCACGGGGAGCAGGCGTCGTTCCTGGGCCACCCCTGGCACCCCGCGCCGCAGAGCCGCGAGGGCTTCTCCGCCGCCGAGTCCCCGCGGTACGCGCCCGAGTGCCGCGGCGGCTTCCCGCTGCACTGGCTGGCCGTCCATCGGTCCGTCCTGGCCGCCGACTCCGCCTGGACGGAACGCGGCCGGCCCGTCGAGGCGGCGACCCTGGCCGCCCGCCTCCTTCCCGCGGAGCCCGGGCCGCGCCTCCCGCCCGACACCGTGCCGCTGCCCCTCCACCCCTGGCAGGCACGCGACGTCCGCTGCCGTCCCGCCGTCGCCGAACTCCTCGACGCCGGGCTGCTGCACGACCTGGGGCCGCACGGCGCGCCCTGGTACGCGACCTCCTCGGTCCGCACCGTGCACCGGCCCGACGCCCCGGTGATGATCAAGCTCGCGCTGGGCGTACGCCTCGCCGGCCGCACCCGCGAGCCGAGCCGGGCGGAGCTGCGCCGCGGCGTCGCCCTGCACCGGCTGCTGCGCGGCGGCCTCGCCGAGCGCTGGCGCGCGGCCTGCCCCGGCGGCCTGGGCTCCGACGTGGTGCGCGACCCCGCCTGGCTCGCCGTCGACGCCCCGGGCGGCGGCCCGGTGCCCGGCCTCGCCGCCGTCCTCCGGCACAACCCCTTCGGCCCCGGCGACGACGCCGTCTGCCTCGCCGGTCTGACCTCCCTCCGCCCCTGGCCGGGCCGTACGGCACCGGCCGGGCATCCGGCCGTCTCGTCCCGGCTCGCCGAGACCGTTCACGGGCTCGCCCGGCGCACCGGCCGGCCGGTCCCGGTGATCGCCGTCGAATGGTTCCTGCGCTACCTCGGGGCCGTCGTCCGCCCGCTCCTCTGGCTCGACGGCGAGGCGGGCGTCGTCCTCGCGGCGCACCAGCAGAACACCCTCGTTCTGCTGGACCGGGACGGCTGGCCGGTCGGCGGCCGGTACCGGGGCGGGCAGCACGCCGGATTCCGGGAGTCCGCGCGGGACGCGCTCACCGCCCGGCTGCCGGCCCTCGCCGCGGACGACGAGGAGGCGTTCCTGCCGGACGGGACGGCGGACGAGCGGTTCGCCCACCACCTGGGCTGCGACAACGTCCTCGGGCTGATCGGCGCGTTCGGCTCCCGGCGGCTCGCCGACGAACGGATCCTGCTGGCGGCCTTCCGCCGGTTCCTCGCCCACGCCGCCACCGGTCCGGGCGCCACCCGCTCGTCCCTGCCCCGCCGCCTGCTCGACGCGCCCACCCTGCGCTGCCCGGCCCACCTGCTGGGCGAGCTGGCCGGGGACGGCGCCGGGCCGCCGTACGTCACGATCGCCAACCCCCTTGCGGGGCCGGGGTGATGAGGCCGGTGGAAGCGGTGGTGCCGGGCGGCGGAGCGGGGCGGTTGTCGCGGACGGGGCCCGCGATGTCGGTGCCGCCCCGTAGGCTGGAGAGGCTATGACTGCCACCCCCGCGCCCTCCGCGTCTCCTGCCCCGTCCGGGTCCCGGCCCGACCTCACCGCCCTGCTGCACGCGGCCGTCACCGCGGTCGGCGGCACCGAGCGCCCCGGCCAGGTCGCCATGGCCGAGGCGGTCGCCGAGGCCATCGACGGCACCTCGCACCTGCTGGTCCAGGCGGGGACGGGCACCGGAAAGTCCCTCGGCTACCTCGTGCCCGCCCTGGCGCACGGGGAGCGGGTGGTGGTCGCCACCGCGACGCTCGCGCTCCAGCGCCAGCTCGTCGAGCGCGATCTGCCGCGGACGGTCGAGGCGCTGCACCCGGTGCTGCGCAGGCGCCCCGAGTTCGCCATGCTCAAGGGCCGGTCCAACTATCTGTGTCTCCACCGGCTGCACGAGGGCGTGCCGCAGGAGGAGGAAGACGGCCTCTTCGACCCCTTCGAGGCGGCGGCCCCCACCAGCAAGCTCGGCAAGGACCTGCTCCGCCTGCGCGACTGGTCGGACGAGACGGAGACCGGCGACCGGGACGACCTCACCCCGGGCGTCTCCGACCGCGCCTGGTCCCAGGTCTCGGTCACCTCACGGGAGTGCCTGTCCGCCTCGAAGTGCGCCTACGGCGCCGAGTGCTTCGCGGAGGCCGCCCGGGAGCGGGCCAAGCTCGCCGACGTCGTCGTCACCAACCACGCCCTGCTCGCCATCGACGCCATCGAGGGCGCCCCGGTGCTGCCCCAGCACGAGGTGCTGATCGTCGACGAGGCGCACGAGCTGGTCTCCCGCGTCACCGGCGTGGCCACCGGCGAGCTCACCCCGGGCCGCGTCAACCAGGCCGTCCGGCGCGCGGCCAAGCTCGTCGACGAGAAGGTCGCCGACGCGCTCCAGACGGCGGCCGAGAGCTTCGAGCGGCTGATGGAGCTGGCCCTGCCCGGGCGGCTCGAGGAGATCCCCGAGGACCTCGGCTACGTCCTGGTGTCGCTGCGGGACGCGGCGCGGACGGTGGTCTCGGCGCTCGGTACGACGCGCGACAAGTCCGTCCAGGATGAGGACGCCGTCCGCAAGCAGGCGCTCGCCGCGGTGGAGAACGTGCACGCCGTCGCCGAGCGCATCGTGGCGGGCTCCGAGCACGACGTCGTCTGGTTCGAGCGGCACGACCGCTACGGCGCGTCCCTGCGGGTGGCCCCGCTCTCGGTCTCCGGGCTGCTGCGGGAGAAGCTGTTCAGCGAGCGGTCCGTGGTGCTCACCTCCGCCACGCTCAAGCTCGGCGGCGACTTCAACGGGGTCGGCGCCTCGCTCGGCCTCGCGCCCGAGGGCGTCACCGGGGAGGACCTGCCGGCGTGGAAGGGCGTGGACGTCGGCTCGCCGTTCGACTACCCCAAGCAGGGCATCCTCTACGTGGCCAAGCACCTCTCCCAGCCCGGCCGGGAGGGCGGCCGGGCCGACATGCTGGACGAGCTGGCCGAGCTCATCGAGGCCGCGGGCGGGCGGACGCTCGGCCTCTTCTCGTCGATGCGCGCCGCGCAGGCCGCGGCCGAGGCGCTGCGCGGCCGGCTCGACACCCCGATCCTGCTCCAGGGCGAGGACACCCTCGGCGAGCTGATCAAGAACTTCTCGGCGGATCCGGCGACGTGCCTGTTCGGCACGCTGTCGCTCTGGCAGGGCGTCGACGTGCCGGGGCCGAGTTGCCAGCTCGTCGTGATGGACCGGGTGCCCTTCCCGCGCCCGGACGACCCGCTGATGAGCGCCCGGCAGCGGGCGGTCGAGCAGGCGGGCGGCAACGGCTTCATGTCCGTCGCCGCGACGCACGCCGCCCTGCTGATGGCCCAGGGCGCCGGGCGCCTCGTACGGGCCACGGGCGACCGGGGCGTGGTGGCGGTGCTCGACCCGCGGCTGGAGACGGCACGCTATGGGTCGTTCCTGCGCGCTTCCCTGCCGGATTTCTGGTACACGACCAACCGCAATCAGGTCCGCCGCTCGCTGGCGGCCATCGACGCGGCGGCGAAGGCGGAGAATCGCTGAGCGGGTATTTCCGTTCGCAATGCGGGCGTTCGCAATGCGGTGGCGGGGAATTCGGGTGTGATCCGTTCCCCCGTTTCGCTCGCGACACCCCGGGGGAAAGGGCGCGGCGAACACCGCGCCGGTCGTGGACAGAGAAGAGCCCCGGAACCGGCGCAGTGATTCCGGGGCCCGGTCTCGGCCCGCTCAGACCCGCCGCAGGACGGCCACGACCTTGCCCAGGATCGTGGCCTCGTCGCCGGGGATGGGCTGGTAGGCGGCGTTGTGCGGCAGCAGCCACACATGGCCGTCCTCGCGCCGGAAGCGCTTGACCGTCGCCTCCCCGTCGAGCATCGCGGCCACGATGTCACCGTTCTCCGCGACCGGCTGGCGGCGGACCGTCACCCAGTCCCCGTCACAGATCGCGGCCTCGATCATGGAGTCGCCGACCACCTTGAGGACGAACAGCTCGCCGTCGCCCACCAGCTGCCGGGGGAGGGGGAAGACGTCCTCGACCGACTCCTCCGCGAGGATCGGGCCGCCCGCAGCGATCCGGCCGACGAGCGGCACGTAGGATGCGGCGGGTTTGCCGGTGGTGTCCGTCGGCTGGGAGCTGGGCTGGTCGGAGCCGCGCACCTCGTAGGCGCGGGGGCGGTGCGGGTCCCTGCGCAGGAAGCCCTTGCGCTCCAGCGCCATCAGCTGGTGCGCGACCGAGGAGGTGCTGGACAGCCCCACCGCCTGGCCGATCTCGCGCATGGACGGTGGGTAGCCGCGCCGCTGCACCGAGTCCCGGATGACCTCGATGACGCGCCGCTGCCGGTCCGTGAGGCCGGAGCTGTCCGCGCGGATTCCGGGTGGCCGCCCGGGGAGCGAGCGGGCCGGCTTCTGCCCGTCGTTGTTCATGCCGGTGTCGTTCATCTGATGTGTCTGGTCGAGTCGGTTCTGGGAGCGGTCCTGGGCGGTGATGGTGGCGCTGTTTGCGGTGGTGGTCACGTCGGCCCCTCTCGAAATGTTCTCCCTAGCTGGACAACGGTAGTTGCTTTCGAAAGGTTGCGCCAAACACACGTTCGAGTGAAATATCGCCGATTCGCTGACTTGATCAGGCGTGAGGGTGTACGAGCGAAGATCAATTCCGCTCGCGACCGTCCCCGGCCGGCTTCGCCGCGTCCGTGGAGCGCGTGCGATTCCGGGGAATTCCGGGGTTTCCCGGAGCCGGTCCTTCCATGGCTCCACTCGCCCCATCGTTCCCGGCCGCGCGGGAATTCCCGCAATTCACGGCTCCGGAGAGCCCGCGTGCGACGGGGCGGGCGGGGCGGGACGGTTCCCACCGCGCGCCCGAGGCGACGCCGCCTTCCCGGGGCGACGCGTGGTGCGCGGTGGCACCAGTGTGGCATCCGCCCGGACGCCGGCGCCCCCGAGGGTCCGCCGCCGCGCCGCTCGCGTACCCTCGATGTCGGCCTCACGAGGCCCGCGTCCGGCCGTGCCGCGACCTCGGGCCGCCCTCGTCGGCGGCCTCGCCGACGGCCGTTCGAGCGCCTCCGGCCGGCCTCGCGGACGGCTCTCCAGCAGCCTCGCGGCGCGCCGCGCGCGCCACTCCGTCCGCCGCGTCCCGACGGCCCTCAGGCGGCCCGCCGACGCCCCTCCGGGGGCCCTTTCCCGGCCCCCGCCCCCGGCCGCGCGCCGCGACACGCGCTGGGCCCGCTTGGCGACCGGACACCAGATCTAGTGGTTTGATGGCGTCAGTCGCCCACAAGTTGTGGTCGGTGGCCGATCCCGGTCATCCCCACCCATGGCCATCGCCTATGCTGGGGGCTGCTTCGCGGGGCCCTGTCGCCAGGGCCGGCCGGAGCCGTGGATCGTGCACGTCCCCCGGGTCTCCCGGGGTTGTCGTCGAGGGTGAAGGAAGGTGGAGAGCCATGCACTGCCCCTTCTGCAGGCACCCCGACAGCCGAGTCGTCGACAGCCGGACCACGGACGACGGCTGCTCGATCCGCAGGCGCCGCCAGTGCCCCGACTGCTCCCGCAGGTTCACGACGGTCGAGACCGCGTCCCTGATGGTGATCAAGCGGAGCGGCGTGACCGAGCCGTTCAGCCGCACCAAGGTGATCTCCGGTGTGCGGAAGGCGTGCCAGGGCCGCCCCGTCACCGAGGACGCCCTGGCCAAGCTCGGCCAGCGGGTCGAGGAGGCCGTGCGCGCCACCGGCAGCGCCGAGCTCACCACGCACGACGTCGGCCTCGCCATACTCGGTCCGCTCAAGGACCTCGACCTCGTGGCCTACCTGCGGTTCGCGTCCGTGTACCAGGCGTTCGACTCGCTCGAGGACTTCGAGGCGGCCGTCGCCGAACTGCGCGGCGGCATTCCCGGCGCCCCCGACGGCGCCGGCCAGGAGGGCCGGGACGGCCCCGCGAAGGATGCCGGCGGGCGCGGCGGGGACGTCGGCGTCCCCGCGCCCGCCACGGCCGCCGACTGAGCGGCCCCATACGAGACCTGCCCGGTGCGCTCCCGCGCACCCGGGCGAACGACACACATCGCGCCATGGAAGAAATGTGCGCACAAGGGCGTTTTCGCCCGGTAGAGGGAGGCGTGGCATGACAGAGACGACGAGCGGCCCGGCACGAGGTTCCCGCTCCAAGGGGAACAAGGGCGGCAAGGGCCTGCGCATCGAACGCATCCACACCACCCCCGGCGTGCACCCCTACGACGAGGTGGTCTGGGAGCGTCGTGACGTCGTCATGACCAACTGGCGCGACGGCTCCATCAACTTCGAGCAGCGCGGTGTGGAGTTCCCCGACTTCTGGTCGGTGAACGCGGTCAACATCGTCACGAGCAAGTACTTCCGCGGCGCGGTCGGCTCCCCCGAGCGCGAGGCGAGCCTCCGGCAGCTCATCGACCGCGTGGTGCTCACCTACCGCAAGGCCGGTGAGGAGCACGGGTACTTCGCGTCCCCCGCGGACGCCGAGATCTTCGAGCACGAGCTGACCTACGCCCTGCTCCACCAGGTGTTCAGCTTCAACTCGCCGGTCTGGTTCAACGTCGGCACCGCCCAGCCGCAGCAGGTCTCCGCCTGCTTCATCCTCTCCGTCGATGACTCCATGGAGTCGATCCTCGACTGGTACAAGGAAGAGGGGATGATCTTCAAGGGCGGCTCCGGCGCCGGCCTGAACCTCTCCCGCATCCGCTCCTCCAAGGAGCTCCTCTCCTCCGGCGGCAACGCCTCCGGCCCGGTGTCGTTCATGCGCGGCGCCGACGCCTCCGCCGGAACCATCAAGTCCGGTGGCGCCACCCGCCGTGCGGCCAAGATGGTCGTCCTCGACGTCGACCACCCGGACGTCGAGGCCTTCATCGACACCAAGGTGAAGGAGGAGGAGAAGGTCCGCGCCCTGCGCGACGCCGGGTTCGACATGGACCTGGGCGGCGACGACATCACCTCCGTCCAGTACCAGAACGCCAACAACTCCGTCCGCGTCAACGACGAGTTCATGAAGGCCGTCGAGACCGCGTCGAAGTTCGGCCTGCGCTCCCGCATGACCGGTGAGGTCATCGAGGAGGTCGACGCCAAGGCGCTGTTCCGCAAGATGGCCGAGGCCGCCTGGGCCTGCGCCGACCCGGGCATCCAGTACGACGACACCATCAACCACTGGCACACCTCGCCGGAGTCGGGCCGCATCACCGCGTCCAACCCGTGCAGCGAGTACATGCACCTGGACAACTCCTCGTGCAACCTCGCCTCGCTCAACCTGATGAAGTTCCTCCGCGACGACGACAACGGCAACCAGTCGTTCGACGCCGAGCGCTTCGCCAAGGTCGTCGAGCTGGTCATCACGGCGATGGACATCTCCATCTGCTTCGCCGACTTCCCGACCGAGAAGATCGGCGAGACCACCCGCGCCTTCCGCCAGCTGGGCATCGGCTACGCCAACCTCGGCGCCCTGCTGATGGCCACCGGCCACGCCTACGACAGCGACGGCGGCCGCGCCCTGGCCGGCGCCATCACCTCGCTGATGACCGGCACCTCCTACCGCCGCTCCGCCGAGCTGGCCGCGATCGTCGGCCCGTACGACGGTTACGCCCGCAACGCCGACGCCCACCAGCGCGTCATGAAGCAGCACGCGGACGCCAACACGGTCGCCACCCGCATGGACGACCTGGACACCCCGGTCTGGGCCGCGGCCACCGAGGCCTGGCAGGACGTGCTCCGCCTCGGCGAGAAGAACGGCTTCCGCAACGCCCAGGCGTCCGTGCTGGCCCCCACCGGCACCATCGGCCTGATGATGGACTGCGACACCACGGGCGTCGAGCCGGACCTGGCCCTGGTCAAGTTCAAGAAGCTCGTCGGCGGCGGCTCGATGCAGATCGTGAACAACACGGTCCCCAAGGCCCTCAAGCGCCTGGGCTACCTGCCCGAGCAGGTCGAGGCGATCGTCGCCCACATCGCCGAGCACGGCAACGTGATCGACGCCCCGGGCCTGAAGACCGAGCACTACGAGGTCTTCGACTGCGCCATGGGCGAGCGCGCGATCTCCGCCATGGGCCACGTGCGCATGATGGCCGCCGCGCAGCCGTTCCTCTCCGGCGCGATCTCCAAGACCGTCAACCTGCCCGAGTCGGCCACCGTCGAGGAGGTCGAGGAGGTCTACTTCGAGGGCTGGAAGATGGGCCTGAAGGCCCTCGCGATCTACCGCGACAACTGCAAGGTCGGCCAGCCGCTCTCCGCCAAGAAGAAGGAGGAGGAGAAGAAGGCCGAGGTCGTTCCCGCGGTGGCCGAGAAGGTCGTCGAGTACCGCCCGGTCCGCAAGCGCCTCCCGAAGGGCCGCCCGGGGATCACCACCTCCTTCACGGTCGGCGGCGCCGAGGGCTACATGACGGCCAACTCGTACCCGGACGACGGCCTGGGCGAGGTCTTCCTCAAGATGTCCAAGCAGGGCTCGACCCTCGCGGGCATGATGGACGCCTTCTCCATCGCCGTCTCCGTCGGCCTCCAGTACGGCGTGCCGCTGGAGACCTACGTCTCGAAGTTCACCAACATGCGCTTCGAGCCGGCCGGCATGACGGACGACCCGGACGTGCGGATGGCGCAGTCGATCGTCGACTACATCTTCCGCCGCCTGGCGCTCGACTTCCTGCCGTTCGAGACCCGTTCGGCGCTCGGCATCCACTCGGCCGAGGAGCGCCAGCGCCACCTCGACACCGGCTCCTACGAGCCGGCCGACGAGGACATGGACGTCGAGGGCCTGGCCCAGTCCGCCCCGCGCCAGGTGGAGGCCCCGAAGACCGAGGCCGCCCCCGCCACGGCCGCCGTCCCGGCGCCGAAGCAGCCGCACAACTCCACCGAACTGATGGAGATGCAGCTCGGCCTGAACGCGGACGCACCGCTCTGCTTCTCCTGCGGCACCAAGATGCGCCGCGCGGGCAGCTGCTACCTGTGCGAGGGCTGCGGCTCGACGAGCGGCTGCAGCTGACACCCGGTGCGGGGGACAGCTGACGCGTAGTCAGACGGAGGGGACCGGCCACGCGGCCGGTCCCCTTCCGGCGTTCCCCTTCCGGCGTTCCCCCTCTGGCAGAGGAGCGCCGGGCGCGTTGACAAGTGTCATGGGCGAACAAGGGGCGATCTCACTGCTGGGGTACCGGTGCCCGCGAAGACGATGGTGGGCCTGGCCCGGCGGATGCTCACCGATGTGCGGGCGGCCGTGTCCGGCTACCGCGAGGTGACGCTCGCCGGCGAACTCGCCCGCGGCAGGGAGCTGTTGCGCGCGGCGGGGGTCACGGCCGACCTGCCCACGGCCACCGACGTCGTCGACGCGGCGCACCAGGAGTTGTTCGGCTGGGTGGTCCGGGAGGGCATCACCAACGTCGTACGCCACGCGCGGGCCACCCGGTGCACCGTGCGCCTGTCGGCGGACCGGGTGGAGGTCCGCGACGACGGGACCGGCGCCCCGGCCCCCGGTGGCAACGGTCTGACCGGGCTGCGGGAGCGGGTCGCCGCGGCCGGGGGCACGGTGGAGGCGGGCCCGGCCGGCCCGCGCGGCTGGGCGGCTCCGCGCCACCCTCGGCCGTCCCGGACCACCGGGACCCCGCCGAACCATGACGGACACCACGAAGGGCACCACCAAGGGCGCGGTGAAGGGCACTTCCTCGTGACGATCAGGCTGCTGCTCGCTGACGATCAGGACCTGATCCGGGGCGCCCTGTCCGCGCTGCTCGGGCTGGAGGAGGACTTCGAGGTCGTCGCCTCCGTGGACCGGGGCGACAAGGTCGTCGAGGCCGCCCGCGCGCACCGGGCGGACGTGGCCCTGCTCGACATCGAAATGCCGGGCCTCGACGGCCTCGCCGCCGCGTCGGTCCTCGCCGCGCAGGTGCCCGAGTGCCGCGTGGTGATCCTCACCACCGTCGGCCGCGCCGGATACCTGCGCCGGGCGATGACGGCCGGCGCCGTCGGCTTCGTCGTCAAGGACGCCCCGCCCGAAGCCCTCGTGGACGCCATCCGCCGCGTCATGCGGGGCGAGCGCGTCATCGACCCCGCGCTCGCGGCGGCGACCCTCGCGGCGGGCGAATCCCCGCTGACCGCGCGGGAACGCCACGTACTGGAGGCGGCCCGCTCCGGCCCCACCGTCGCCGAGATCGCCGCCAAGCTCTACCTCTCCGAGGGGACCGTGCGGATCTACCTGTCGGCCGCGATCGCGAAGACCGGCACGCACAACCGGATGGAGGCGGTGCGCGTCGCCGACGAGCGGGGCTGGCTGTGACCTTCCCGCGCCCGACTCGCCGGGCGGGGAGGGCCGTAGGGCGGGAAGCGACGCGCGCCCCTTCGCCGCGCGGGGCGCGCTCCGTCCGCCGCAGGGGACGGCCTCTCGTCATCGGCGCATTCGCGTCGCCCGGGTGTCTACGGGGACTTGGTGCAGCGGGCGGATGCGGAGTCGCGTGGGAGGGCGGCGGGGCCGGGAGGCCGCTCCGGTGGCGCCGTCGGCGAACGGTGCGGGACGGGACGGGAGTTGACTCCGGGGCCGGGGCCGTGCGATGGGGCACGGACGGGCTCCGGTACGTCGCGCGGGCCGCCCGGTGGGGCTCGTTCGCGGCGTGACGCGGGCCACTTCGGGCGCCGTACGATGACCCGGTGCTGATCAAGTGGATTCGCTGCGTCGTGGTGGACCGCCGGGGCTTCGACCGGGCGCAGCGGAAGTGGGCGGGGCTGCTGGGGGAGCCGGGATTCCTGAGCCAGGGCGGCGGGTGGAGCCGGAGCCGTCCCGACGTGGTGCACCTCTTCTCCTTCTGGGAGAGCAGGGCGTTCTACGACTCCTTCGTGGCGCGATCGCACGACAGACCGGCGGTGGCCCAGGCGGGCACGTACAAGGACCTCCGGGTGCGGCTGTTCGAGCACCGCCTGGACGTGAAGGTGGGATTCCGCCCGGAGTTCACGGACGCGGACGTGGTGCGGATCGCGCACTGCCGGGTCCGGGAGGAGCGGGAGGAGCACTTCCGCACCGTGCAGGAGAAGGTGTGGAACCCGGCGATGGCCGGCTCGCCCGGGATGCTACGCGGCATGCTCGGCGCCGCGCCGGGCCCGGAGTTCCTGATCCTCTCGATGTGGAACTCCGAGGCCGAGCACGGGAAGTACCGCGCGGAGCGCGTGGAACGGCTGGCGCTGCGCGCTCAGATGGAGGCGGACGTGGAGGCCGTCGACGGTGACGTCGTCGGGGTGGAGCCGTCCTGGACCGTGTGACGGGGGCCGCTCGCCCGGGGGGTCACGCCATCCGTCCGCCCGTGGTGTCCGGGGTGGCGGTGTACACGCCCGCCCGGGCGGCGGCGAGGGCCGCCGCCGCGGCCTGGTCCGCGGCGGCCGCGTCCACGGGCTCCCGGGTGATGAAGAGGCGGAGGAACAGGGGAGCGCCGACCGCCCGGACGAGCGCCCCGGGATCGGTGCCGACCGGGACCTCGCCGCGGTCCGCGGCGCGGGCGACGAGCGGGGCGCAGCGCCGGAAGCGCTCGTCGTAGAAGCCGCGGAGGGCCTGCGCGGCACGGTCCGACTGGAACGCGGCGGCGATGAAGGCGGCCGGGGCGGCCGCCGTCGCCGGGTCGGTGAAGGTGTCCAGGATCTCCTGGGCGAGGGCGCGCAGGTCGCCGTCGAGGGAACCCGTGTCCGGCGGCGTCCAGGTGTCCTCGCCCGCGAGGTCGAGGGCGTCCGCGAGCATGCCCTCCACGCCGCCCCAGCGCCGGTAGAGCGTGGTCTTGTGGACACCCGACCGCTCGGCGACGTACTCGACGGTGAGACCCGGATAGCCGTGTTCGACCAGGCCGGCGAGCAGGGCGTCCCGGACGGCGGCGCGGGTGCGCGCGGTGCGGCCGCCGGGCCGGACGGTGCCCGGGGTCGGGGACTGGGCGGGGGGCGAAGCCGGCGCCGGCGTCCCGGGGGCATGCTGATCCGCAGGCAAGTGCAACTCCAGTTGTATTAGGCGGTGAGTCGTGTCATGCTGTCATCGTAACGCCATCGAAGTTGCGTTTGGCGGTGTTCGCCGCCGAAGGGGGAATTCGCATGCCTGCTCAGCTTTCCTTGCGTGAGGTGACCGTGTCCCGGGGCGACCGGCCCCTGCTGGAGCGCGTGTCCATCACCGTGCGGCCGGGAGAACGCGTCGGCCTCGTCGGTGAGAACGGGGCGGGGAAGTCCACGCTCCTCAAGGTCCTCGCGGGCGCCGAACCGCCCGACGACGGCTCGGTCGTGACCGAGGCGGACGGCGGGATCGGCTACCTCCCGCAGACACCCCGGTTCCCGCCCGGCGGGACGGTGGCGGACGCCGTCGACGAGGCACTGTCCGAACTCCGGGCGATCGAACGCGCGTTGCGCGACCTGGAGCCGACCCTGGGCGCCGGGGACGCCGGGGCACTGGAGGAGTACGGGCGGCTGCTCACCGCCTTCGAGGCGCGCGGCGGCTACGAGGCGGACGCCCGGGTGGACAAGGCGCTGCACGCCCTCGGCCTGGCCGGTACCGGCCGCGACCGGCGGCTGGACACGCTGTCCGGGGGCCAGCAGGCCCGCCTCGGCCTGGCCTGCCTGCTCGCCGCCGCGCCCGAGACCATGCTCCTGGACGAACCGACCAACCACCTCGACGAGACGGCCCTCACCTGGCTGGAGGACACCCTCCGCGCCCACCGCGGCACCGTTGTCGTCATCTCGCACGACCGGGCCTTCCTCGAGCGGGTCGCCACCGCCATTCTGGAGGTCGACGCGGACCGGCACACCGTCGTCCGCTACGGCGGCGGCTACGCCGGCTACGTCGCCGAACGGCTGGCGGCCCGCCGCCGCTGGGAGCAGGAGTACGAGCGGTGGTGCGCCGAGACCGAGGCGCTCGCGGCGGCGGCGTCGGACACCGCCCGCCGCGTCGCCCCCGGCCGCGCCATGAAGGACGGCAACAAGATGGCGTACGACCGGGCCGCGGGCCGGGTCCAGGCGTCGGTCGCCGGCCGGGTCCGCAATGCGCGGGAGCGGCTGCGCAGACTCCAGGCCGACCCCGTCCCCCGGCCGCCGGAGCCCCTGCGCTTCACCGCCCGCCCGGTACGGGCGGAGGCGGACGGACTTCTGGCGACCCTCGACGACGTCCGGGTCGGCGACCGGCTGCGGGTCGACTCGCTCCGCCTCGAGGCCGGCGGCCGGCTGCTGGTGACCGGCGCCAACGGGGCCGGAAAGTCCACGCTGCTGCGGGTGCTCGCCGGTGAGACAGACCCGGACGCGGGGACGGTGACCCGGCGCGGCCGGATCGCCCACCTGCCGCAGGAGATTCCGGTGGGCCGGCCCGCCGACCGGCTCTTCACCGCCTACGCGCGCGGCCTGCCCGGAACGCCCGACGAGCAGCGCGAGGCCCTGCTGTCCACCGGCCTCTTCCGGCAGCGCGACCTGCACGTGGCGGTGGGCTCCCTCTCGGACGGCCAGCGCCGCCGGCTCGCACTCGCCCGCCTGCTGGCCCGGCCCGCCGACCTGCTGCTGCTCGACGAGCCCACCAACCACCTGGCGCTCGCCCTGGTCGAGCAGTTGGAGGAGGCGCTCGCCCAGTGGACCGGGGCCCTGGTCGTCGTCTCCCACGACCGGACCCTGCGGGACCGCTTCGCCGGCCGGCGCTGCGAGATACGGGACGGCCGGCTGCTGGACGCCCGGTGAGCCGGGGCGGGCGCCCGGGCGCCGCGTCTCCCCATAGGGTGGCGTCATGGCACGGCCCCGGCGCATCGTCCTCCTCCGCCACGGCGAGTCGGAGGGCAACATCGACGACACGGTCTACGAGCGCGAGCCCGATCACGCCCTCGCCCTGACGGCCCTCGGCCGCCGGCAGGCGCAGGAGGCCGGGGTCCGGCTGCGGGAGCTCTTCGGGGACGAGCGGGTCTCCGCCTACGTCTCCCCCTACCGCCGGGCGCACCAGACCTTCCGCGCGCTGGGGCTCGACCCCGCCCGGGTCCGGGTCCGCGAGGAGCCCAGGCTGCGCGAGCAGGACTGGGGGAACTGGCAGGACAGGGAGGACGTGCGCCGGCAGAAGGCGTACCGCGACGCCTACGGCCACTTCTTCTACCGCTTCGCCCAGGGGGAGTCCGGGGCCGACGTCTACGACCGGGTGGGCAGCTTCCTGGAGAGTCTCTGGCGCAGTTTCGAGGACCCCCGGCACCCGCCCAACGTCCTCCTGGTCACCCACGGGCTGACCATGCGGCTGTTCTGCATGCGGTGGCTGCACTGGACCGTCGCGGAGTTCGAGAGCCTGTCGAACCCGGGCAACGGGGAGAGCCGGATGCTCCTCCTGGGTGCCGACGGGCGGTACCACCTGGACCGGCCGTTCGAGCGCTGGTGTACCCCTGAATCGTACGGCTTCACCGATTAGAGTTCGCTGCGATGACCGCTGACCGATTCCCCCGGGCCCTCGCCAGCCTGCGCGGGCTGGCCGTGGGCGACGCCCTCGGCTCCCAGTTCTTCGTCCCCGCCCACTACCCCTCCCTCAAGCGCCGCGAACCGCCGCCCGCCCCCTGGCGGTGGACCGACGACACCGAGATGGCCTGCTCGGTCGTGGCGGTCCTCGCCGCCCACGGCCGCGTCGACCAGGACGCCCTGGCCCGGTCCTTCGCCGACCACCACGACTTCGACCGCGGCTACGGCCCGGCCGTCAACCGGATGCTCCGGCTGGTCAGGGAGGGCGGCGACTGGCGCGAGCTCGCGGCGGCGCTGTTCAAGGGGCAGGGCTCCTGGGGCAACGGCGCGGCCATGCGCATCGCCCCCCTCGGCGCCTGGTACGCGGGCGACCCCGAGCAGGCCACGCACCAGGCGGAGATCTCGGCCTACACGACCCACCAGCACCGTGAGGCGGTGGCGGGCGCCATGGCCGTGGCCGCCGCTGCCGCCGTCGCGGCGGAGGCCGACGGTACGGCGGTCACCGGCGAGCGGCTGCTCGACGAGGTGATCGCCCTCGTCCCGCGCAGCGCCGTGCACGCCGGGCTGCGCAGGGCGCGCGACATGCTCGACTACGACGACGCGACGACGGTCGCGGCCGTGCTCGGCTGCGGGCGCCGGACCAGCGCGCACGACACCGTGCCGTTCGCCCTGTGGTCCGCGGCCCGCCATCTGGGCGACTACGCGGGCGGTTTCTGGGCGACGGCGTCGGTCGGCGGGGACGTCGACACCACCTGCGCCATCGTCGGCGGGGTGATCGCGGCGGCCGGCCGCGGCGCGCCGCCCGCCGCTTGGTGCGAGGCCACCGAGGCCCTTCCCGGCTGGCTGCCGGCCGCCCCGGACTGACCGCCGGACCGGTGGGTCGACCGCTCCCGGCCCGCCCGCCGCCCGCCGCGAAGGGGGAGTGAGGGGGCCGGGGCGGCACGGAGCGCCTCCGGGGCGTACCCTTGCTGGCGCCATGCCCTACGAACCGCCTACCCACAGCGTCGAGCGCTCCCTCCGGGCGACGACCGGAGCCAAGATCGTCGCCGGCGTCGACGAGGTCGGCCGGGGCGCCTGGGCCGGACCGGTCACCATCTGCGCGGCCGTCACCGGCCTGCGCCGCCCGCCGGAAGGGCTCACCGACTCCAAACTGCTGACCCCCAAGCGCCGCCGCGCGCTCGCCGGACAGCTGGAGTCGTGGGTCACCGCCTACGCCCTCGGTCACGCCTCCCCCGAGGAGATCGACGAACTGGGGATGACGGCGGCGCTCCGGCTGGCGGCCGGGCGGGCCCTCGACGGCCTCCCGGTGCGGCCCGACGCCGTCATCCTCGACGGCAAGCACGACTACCTCGGCGAGCCGTGGCGGGTCCGCACGGTCGTCAAGGGAGACCAGTCCTGTGTGGCCGTCGCGGCCGCGTCCGTGCTCGCCAAAGTGCGGCGGGACGCGATGATGGCCGAACTGGACGCGGACCACGCGGACTTCGGGTTCCCCGACAACGCGGGGTACCCCTCGCCCGTCCACCGGGACGCCCTGGAACGGCTCGGACCCACGCCGCACCACCGGCTGTCCTGGGCCTATCTGGACGCGCTGCCCCGGTGGCAGCATCTGAAGCGGACGCGGCTCGTGGCCGGGGGCCCGGAGGGTCCCGCCGGCCGCGGAACGGCCGCTCTGGAAGCCGGCGGTCAACTCGGGTTCGAGTTCTGACCGCGGAAGTGCCACCCGCCGATGCGACTCGCACCGGCGTTTGATAGACATCGACCTATGCCTCTCATCCCCGAGGAGCCTCAGATTCACGAGAGTGTCCCGGGTCCCCGCGCTGTTCCGGCCGCCGGCCACACCGCGTCGACCCCCCGCCCCGTTCCCGGCCCCCGCCCGGCCCCCCGGCCCGGCCCCCGCGCCGCACGCCCGGTGCCCGCGCCCCCCGGCCCGCGCACCCCGCCCCCGGCGGCACCCGCCGCCCCCCAGGTCCAGCTGATCCCCGTTCCGGCGGAGGGTGCCCTGGACGCCGCCGACGAGGCCGTCGACCTGCTGCTCGACAGCGGCCGCGCGCCCGGTGACGTCCTGGTGCTCACCACCGGGGAGGCGCACCCCTGGGCCGCCCACGAGCTGTCCTTCGGCGAGGCCTCCTACTGGGCCCAGCACGACGCCGCGGACGACGTGTTCTACGCCGACGCCGGCGCCGACCGCGCGAAGGGACGCCCCGTCGTGGTCGTCGCCGTCAACGGCGGCTCCGACGCGGCGGTGCAGCGGGCGCTGCCCGCGGCCCTGCGCCGCGCCGGTGCCCTGCTGGTTGTCTGCGGGGACAGCGCCCGTGTCAACTCCGTTCTGTCGGCGGCCGTCTGACCCGGTGCCTCTCCGAGGCACCGGTACCGGCCGTACGGGCCCGGTGCCGGGTGACCCGCGCGCGCGTCACCCGGCCGCGGCGTGCCGCAGCGCCGCCGGCACCGGACGGACGGAGCCGGCCGCCGCGGCGCGGTGCTCGGCGGAGCGGGGGCTGCGCCCGCTCCTGCCCTCGCCGAGGATCCGCCAACCGCCGTCCGTCAGCGTGATGTACGCCCCGCAGCGCAGCCCGTGGAGCACGCAGGCGTCGCGCAGGGCCCACATCCACGCGCCGTCCTCCACGGTCCAACGGCCGTCCCCCGCACGGCAGTAGAGCAGCACCGCCGTGCGCACCGGCGAGCGTCTGCGCAGGTCGTGCGGGATCACCCGGCGCAGCCGCGCCAGCAGCGCGTTGCGCAGCTCCCAGCCGTCCCGGACCGCCGCCCGGCGGGTGAAGGACGCGCTGGCCACCAGCCGTTCGTCCGGATCGAGGACGGCGATCACGGCCGTGCGCGGCGTCGGCAGATGCCGGGCGTGGAGCCCGGTGACGACCTCACGGGGGCTGCGCAGCAGGGGAATTCCGGCGGCGGCCCACTCGGCGGGCTCCACCACGCGGACCGGCCGCCCGGGGGCGAGCCGGGACGGGGACGGGACCGGGCCGAAGGCCATGACTCTCCCTTCGCCTGCGCGTCCGCGGCGGCCGCGGGCGTCGGCAACGAGGAACAGCGGACGGCAGCCCAGCGGGCCGTGGGGGACGGGAGCGGGGAGCCGGTCCCATTCTCGTGGCCCCACCCGCCGCACGGCAACGATCAATTGACGTCACCGGCCGGAACCGGGCGGTGCTCCTTCCGCTTCGCGCACGGAGACACCACCCTCTTCCGTCAGCCCTGTACGGCCAGCACCAAGGGGAACACCTGGGACGCCCCCGCCCGGCGCAGCAGCCGCGCCGCCACCGCCAGCGTCCAGCCGGTGTCCGACAGATCGTCGACGAGCAGAACCGGACCGCGCGCCTCCGCCAGCCGTGCCGCGAGCTCCGGCGGAACGGTCAACGCCCCGTCCAGCGCCCGCAGCCGCTGCGCGCTGTTGGTGCGCGGCACCCGCGACTCCTCCGCGTCCGCGCGGTAGGAGACGGCACCCAGGAACGGCATCCGGCCGACCGCCGCGATGTGTTCGCCCAGCGAGCCGATCAACTTCGGCCTCGTGCGCGAGTCCACGACCACGACGCCCGCCGGCCGGCCCGGAGCGTCCGGCGCGCCGGAGGCCCAGCCGCCCGGCCCCTTGGCCCAGTCGGCGAGCACTGTCACCACGGCGCCCGCCACATCGTCCGGAACGGGGCCGTCCGGAGCCTGCGCGGCCAGCAGCGGACGCAGCCGGTTGCCCCACCCGATGTCGGAGAGCCGCCCCAGCGCCCGGCCGGGAGTCGCCTGCTCGCCCGCCGGGATGCGGCCCTTGAGGTCCACCCCCACCGCCGGCATGCCGGTCGGCCACATCCTGCGCGGCTCCACCTCGACCCCGGGCCGCCCCAACTCGCCCCGCGAGGCGTCGAGCGCCTGCACCGACACCTCCACGGAGAACCGGGCCCCCGCGCAGTTGTCGCAGCGCCCACAGGGAGCCGCCTGCTCGTCGTCCAGCTGACGGCGCAGGAACTCCATCCGGCACTCCGTCGTCGTCGCGTAGGCCCGCATGGCGTCCTGTTCGGCCTTCCGCTGCCGGGCCACCCAGGCGTAGCGCTCCGCGTCGTACGTCCACGGCCGGCCGGTCGCCGTCCAGCCGCCGCGCACCCGGTGCACGGCCCCGTCCACGTCTAGGACCTTGAGCATGGTCTCCAGCCGCGACCGGCGCAGCTCCACCAGCGGCTCCAGGGCAGGCAGCGACAGCGGCCGGTCCGCCGCCGCCAGGACGTCCAGGGTGCGCCGGACCTGTTCCTCGGGCGGGAACGCCAGCGAGGCGAAGTACTGCCAGATCGCCTCATCCTCCCGGCCCGGCAGCAGCAGCACCTCCGCGTGCTCGACCCCGCGGCCCGCGCGGCCCACCTGCTGGTAGTAGGCGATGGGGGAGGAGGGCGAGCCGAGGTGGACGACGAAGCCGAGGTCGGGCTTGTCGAAGCCCATGCCGAGGGCGGACGTGGCGACGAGGGCCTTCACCCGGTTGGCCAGCAGGTCCTCCTCCGCCTGCTGCCGGTCGGCGTTCTCCGTCTTGCCGGTGTACGCGGTCACCACGTGCCCGCGCCGGCGCAGGAACGCCGTCACCTCCTCCGCCGCCGCGACGGTCAGCGTGTAGACGATGCCCGAACCCGGCAGCTCGTCCAAGTGATCGGCGAGCCAGGCGAGTCGGTGCGCGGCGTCGGGCAGGCGCAGGACACCGAGGCTCAGGCTCTCCCGGTCGAGCGGCCCCCGCAGCACCAGCGCACGCTCCGCGCCCTCGCCCGTCCCCAGCTGCTCGGCGACGTCGGCGGTGACCCGGGCGTTGGCCGTCGCGGTGGTCGCCAGCACCGGGACGCCGGGCGGCAGTTCGGCCAGCATCGTGCGCAGCCGCCGGTAGTCCGGCCGGAAGTCATGGCCCCAGTCGGAGATGCAGTGCGCCTCGTCGACGACCAGCAGCCCGGTCGCGGCGGCCAGCTTGGGCAGCACCTGGTCCCGGAAATCGGGGTTGTTGAGGCGCTCGGGGCTCACGAGGAGCACATCCACCTCACCGGCGGCGACCTCCGCCTGGATGGTGTCCCACTCCTCCGGGTTGGCCGAGTTGATCGTGCGGGCGTGGATGCCGGCCCGCGCCGCGGCCTCCACCTGGTTGCGCATCAGCGCCAGCAGTGGGGAGACGATCACCGTCGGACCGCTGCCGCGCTCGCGCAGCAGGGCCGTGGCGACGAAGTACACCGCTGACTTGCCCCAGCCGGTGCGCTGGACGACGAGGGCTCTGCGGTGGTCGGCGACCAGCGCCTCGATCGCCCGCCACTGGTCCTCGCGCAACCGGGCTCCGCCGGTGGCATCACCCACCAGCCGGGCGAGGACGGCGTCGGCGGCGGTACGGAGGGCTTCGTTGGTCATGGACCCATGCAACACGAGGCCACTGACATCGCGCGACCGAGGTCCGTCGACGGCCGATATCCACAGGCGTTCGTACGATGATCCGCCGCGCTTGTCCACAGGCCTGGTGGGCCCGTACCGCCCTGCGGGACGCTCGGCGCATGACCGACCACGACGCATCGGCCGGCCCTCCGCGGCCGCCCGCCTCCGACCGGGAGCTGTCGGCTCCCACGCACGTCACCCTCCGCAGCCCGGCGGAGCTGGCCGACGCGCTGCCCTACCTGCTGGGCTTCCACCCGAACGACAGCATCGTCCTCATGGCGCTGCACGGCGAGGGCAGGCGCTTCGGCGGCCGGCTCCGCCTGGGCATCCCCGTACCGGAGGACTGGCCCGACGTCTCCGACCAGCTCGCGGAGACCCTCGTCACCGGCTGCCTCAAGCGCGGCACCCGACCCGACGGGATCGTCCTCTACCTCTGCCAGGACCCCGCGGACGGCGAGACGTCCGAGGCCGTGATGGAACGGCTGCGCCCGCTCGCCCAGCGCCTGCGGATCGCCTGCGGGGCCCTGGACGTGCCGGTCGTCGAGGCGCTCTGCCTCTCCGACGGCCGTTTCTGGTCCTACTGCTGCTCCGCCCCCCGCTGCTGCCCGCCCGAGGGCACGCCCCTGGCGCTACCCGGCACCACGGTCATGGCCGCGGCCGCCGCCTACGTGGGCATCCGCGTGCGCGGGACCCTGCGCGAGATGGAGGCCCGCCTGAGCCCGCGCACCGGCCCGTGGCACGAGGAACAGCGGCGCGCCCTGGACACCGCCACCTCCCGCCTGCTCCCGCGCGTGATCGCCGGGGAATGCTGGGCGACCCGCCAGGAGACCCTGGACCTGGCGGAACGGCTGGTCGACCGCCTCCACGAAACCCCGGCCGGAGCGGACGGCGCGGAGTCCGACGCCCGGGACGACGCGCTCCTGACGACCGAGGAGACCGCCACCCTCGTCATCGGCCTCCAGGACCGCGTAGCCCGGGACCGCGCCGCCGAGTGGATGGAAGGCCCGCGCACCCAGGCGGTGCTCCGCCTCTGGCGGGCCCTCGCCCGGCGCTGCGTCCCGCCGTACACCGAGCACGCCGCCGCACCGCTGACCCTTGCCGGCTGGGTGGCCTGGTCCAGCGGCGAGCAGGCCGAGGCGAGGGTCGCCCTCGGCCGCGCCCTGACCGCCGACCCCGACTACCTCTTCGCGCAACTCCTCCACCACGCCTGCAACGAAGGGCTGGATCCGGAAACCCTGCGCGACTGCCTCCGACGGGAGCGCGCGGACCGCGCCGTCTGCCAGGCCGCCCGCGCCGCCGACGACCCGCGGCCGCCCACCGGGGAGACGGACACGGACGCGACCCGGCCCGCCGCGCCTTCCGGAGGGCAGGCGACCGTGCCCCGGGCACGCCGGCGCAAACCCGCCGACGATGCCACGCGCCCGAAGCGGGCGACCGGCGGCACCGCCGCCGGCGGGCCCACGGGCAAGCCCCGGGCGCGGCGGCAACCGGCCCGCGGCGCCACCCGCGACCGTCGGTGACGGTGATCACGCGCACACCGCCGTGACCTCGGCGGCGCCACCGCCGTTCACCTATGTGGCCCTCCTTCCCGTCCGACCCCGTCCGACGTCAGGCCCGTGACCTCCCAGGGAGCGCAGACCCGTGCACGGCACCGCCGCCCATGCCCAGCCCGCCCCCCGCCCGGCCGTGCCCCGGCGCCCCGGCGACGCCCGCCCCCAGGGGCCGCGCCCGGTCCACACGGCGCTGATCTGCGTCGCCCTGCCCGCCCTCGCGATCTCCGAGGAGCACGGGCAGCTCACCGGCCACGGCCTTGACGGGTTCTACCGCAACGGCCGCCGCCTGCTGGCGCGTTGCGTGCTCCGGGTGGACGGGGCCGAGCCGGTCCCCCTCCAGGGCCGGCTGGTCGACGCCGGACGCGCGCGGTTCGTGGCCGCCCTCCGCACCGCCGCGGACGAGGGTCCCGACCCCGCCGTCACGGTGGAGCGCGTCCGGGACGCCGAGGGCGTCGAGCGGGTCACCCTGCGCAGCGCGGCGCCGCGCGAGGCCCGGCTCCGGGTGGAGATGTCGCTCGGCACGGACCTCGCGGACCTCGGCCTGATCGCCCACGGCACGGCGGCACCCGAACTGCCCGCCGCCGTCCACGGTTCCGGCCTCCGCTGGACGGCACCCGGCCTGCACGCCGTGGTGACCGCCGACCCGCCGCCGGACGACGCCCTGGCCTCGGCCGGACTGCTCTGCTGGGAGATACGGCTGCCGCCCGGCGGCACGCGCGGTGTCGAACTGCGCGTCCGCCCCGAGATCCCCGGCAGGCCCCGCCAGCCCGAGGGGCCCCGCACCCGGACGCGCGCCGCGGCGCCCTGGGGTGACGCCCAGGCGGAGGGCGACGACCCGCGGGCAGCCGCCCTGCTGGTCGGCAGCCTCGACGACCTCAGGGCCCTGCTGGTCCGCGACCCCAAGATCCCCGGGGACGTGCACGTCGCCGCCGGCGCCCCCTGGCGCTGCGGCGGCCTCGCCCCGGCCGAGGCCCTGTGGGCCGCCCGGATGACCCTCCCGCTGGGCGTCCGGCTCGCCGCCGGGACACTGCGCACCCTCGCCCGCACCCAGCTCCCCGGCCCCGGGCCGGAACGGGGCCGCATCCCCGGCGCCCTCCGGCACACCGGTGCGCACCTCCCGCCCGGGTGCACCGGGATCGAGGCCACCCTGCTGTTCCCCACCGTCCTCGCGGAGGCCAGGCGTTGGGGACTGCCGTCCCAGGAGATCGAGCCGCTGCTCCCGGCGGCCGAACGCTGTCTGGCCTGGCTGCGCTCGGCCGCCGACGATCGCGGCTACCTGGCGGACCCGGTGCCCGGCGGCCCGTACCGCTGCGAGGTGCAGGCCCACGCCCACCGGGCCGCCCTGCTGGGCGCCGACCTCCTCGCGGCCCACGGCCGCCCGGGAGCGGACGAGTGGCACGCCTGGGCGGTCGGCCTGCGGCGCCGCTTCCGCGAGGACTTCTGGGCCGACGACCGTGGCGGCGGCCGGCCGGTGGCCGCCCTGGTGCCGGGCGGCGAACCCGTTCCGCACCTGGGCTGCGCCGCCGCCCATCTCCTCGACACCGGCCTGCTGGGTGAGGGCGAGTACGCCCCCGGCCTGCTGGACCGGGCCCGCACCGAGCAACTGGCCAGGCTGTTGGGCAGCCCCGCCCTCGACTCCGGCTGGGGCCTGCGCAGCCTGGGGGCCAGGGAAGGCGGGCACAACCCCTTCGGCCACCGCGGCGGGGCCGTGCGCGTCCACGAGACGGCCGTCGCCGTCGCGGGTCTGGCCGCGGCCGGCTTCGAGAAGGAGGCGGGCTCCCTCGCCCGCGGCGTACTGGACGCCGCCGAGGCCTTCGGCCACCGGCTGCCGGAGATGTACGCGGGGGAGCAGCGCACCGCCGGGAGCGCCCCGCTGCCCCACCCGGCGGCCTGCCGCCCCGCGGCCGTCGCGGCGGCGGGCGCCGTCCATCTGCTGACGGCGTTCGCCGGGGTGCGGCCCGACGTCCCGGCGGGCGGGGTGACGGTCCGCCCGCCCGGTTCGGCGCCCCTGGGAGCGCTGCGGTTCACCGGGCTGCGGGTGGCCGAGCGGCCGTTCGCCGTACGCGTCAGCCGGCTCGGCCTGGGCATGGTCGAGGAAGCCGCCGACGGGCTGCAGCTGGGAGTGTGAACTCCGTGCGCGCCGTTCCCGTCGAGAGCCCCCGTGGCGCCGTGATTTCCGGCCCGGCCCACGTGGGACAAGAACCTGTTTATCGTCAAGCAGACGACTATGATCGCGTCATGCCCTACGACCCGTCGGCCTTCCCGCCCTTCGCCGTCACCGTCGACCTGGTCGTGCTCACCGTGCGGCGGCACTCCCTGTGCGCGCTGGCGGTGCGCCGCGGAGAGCCGCCCTTCCAGGGCCGATGGGCGCTGCCCGGGGGATTCGTCCGGTCCGACGAGGACCTGGCGACGGCCGCGGCCCGCGAGCTGGCCGAGGAGACGGGGCTGCACGTCCTGCACGATCCCGCCTGCCCCGCCACCGCCCACGCGGCCCACCTCGAACAGCTCGCCACCTACGGCGACCCCAAGCGCGATCCCCGTATGCGCGTCGTCAGTGTCGCGCACCTGGCGCTCGCCCCCGACCTGCCCGCGCCCCGCGCCGGCGGTGACGCGCACAGTGTGCGCTGGGCCCCCGTCGAGGACCTGCTCGACCAGGACGGCCACGCCCGGGACGGCGAACAGGCCGCCCCGCTGGCCTTCGACCACGCCCGCATCCTCGCCGACGGGGTCGAACGCGCCCGTTCCAAGATCGAGTACTCGTCCCTCGCGACCGCCTTCTGCCCTCAGGAGTTCACCGTCGGGGAGCTGCGCCGGGTCTACGAGGCCGTCTGGGGCGTGGCCCTCGACCCCCGCAACTTCCACCGCAAGGTCACCGGCACCCCCGGCTTCCTGGTCCCCACCGGCGGCACGACGACCCGGCAGGGCGGACGTCCCGCACAGCTCTTCCGCGCGGGTGGCGCCACCCTTCTCAACCCGCCCATGCTCCGCCCGGAGGCGTAGCACCGGCGCACGTGGCCTTCTCCGGCGCGGTACGGGACACGCCGCTCGCTCCGCTGCGTAGCAAATAGGACATATCGGGTTACGGTGCTGCGGTACGTCCCGTGCTCCCGCGCCGCCTTCCCCTTCCGCGCGGGACCGTCTCACGCCCCCGCGAGGGAAGTCATGATCCAGGCCATCGGACTGACCAGCGTCCCCCGCCGCAACCGGCCACCCGTCGTCGACGACCTGACCTTCGAGGCCCGCCCCGGGCGCGTCACCGTCCTGCTCGGGGAGGACGGTGCCGGCAAGACCAGCACCCTTCGCCTCATGCTGCGGCTCGACCCCGGCCGTGGCGTCGCCCTGTTCCGCGGGCGCAGCCTCGACCGCGTCGCCCACCCCGTGCGCGAGGTCGGTGTGCTCCTCGGGGACGTTCCGGGCCACCCCGGCCGCACGGCCCGCGGCCATCTGCGCATGCTCGGCGCGGCGGCCGGAGTGCCCGCCGCCCGGGCCGACGAGGTGCTCGACGTCGTGGGCCTCAGCGGGCTGGCCGACCAGCGCATCGGGGACTTCTCCCGCGGCATGGACCGCCGGCTGGGCATCGCCGCCGCCCTCCTCGGCGACCCGCACACCCTTGTCCTGGACGAGCCGACCGCCGGCCTCTCCCCCCGGGAGACCTCCTGGCTGCACGGGCTCCTGCGCGGCTACGCGGCCCAGGGCGGGGCCGTGCTCGTCACCTCGTCCTCGCCGGGAGAGGCGGCACGCGTGGGCGACCAGGTCGTCACCATCCACCGCGGACGCCTCGTCGCCGACCAGGAGACCGCGGTCTTCGCCCGGGCCCGCCTCCGGCCGCGGGTCGCCGTCCGCTCGCCCTCGGCGGCGCGGCTCGCGCACATCATCTCCGCGGAGGCGGAGGCGGCCTGTCCGCCGTCCGAGGCCCCGCCCGTGGAGGTCGTCCACGAGGGCGGCAGCACCCTCGCCGTCTACGGCAGCAGCTGCGCCGCCGTGGGGGAGACCGCCTACCGGCACGGCATCCTCGTGCACCGGCTCGCCGAGGAGGTCGAGGCCGGGCCGGTCCCCCCGCTCCAGCGCGCCGACGGCCGCCGTCCGGCCGACGCCGCGACCGCCCCCGACGCCCCGGCGGGCGTACCCGCCGCACACGGGCGCGACGCGCCCGAGGGGCCGCTCTCCCGCGTGCAGCCGCCCCTCCCGGCGCCCGGCCCGGCCTGGCCGCTGCGGTACGAGTTCCACCGCATCGCCGGGGTGCGCACCGGCTGGGTCGTGGCGGCCACCGCTCTGCTGCTCTCCCTGCTCGCCTCGGTCCTGCTGGCCCGGTCCGGGGCGCCGGAGCCCGGCCTGCTCGCCGGGTGGCCCGCGCCGCTCCCGCTGCCCCCGGCCGCGCTCGGCGCGGGGGTGCTGGGAGCGCTGGCCTTCGGACAGGAGTACCGCTATCCGGCGCTGGCGCCGGACGCGGGGGGCGTCCCCCGGCGGCTGGCACTCCTCGGCGGCAAGCTCACGGTCACGGCCGTCGCCGCGCTGCTGCTCGCCCTCTCCTCGGTGGTCCTGGACGCCGTGGTGGTGCGGCTCCTCTTCGGGCGGTCGGTGACCCTCTTCCCCGACGCCTGGCCCGGCGCCCTCGCCGGATGGATCGCCCTCGCCCTCGGCTGCGCGTGGGCCGGGCTGCTGGCCGCGGGCCTGTTCCGGTCCACCCTCCTGGGGCTCGTCGCCGTGCTGGTGGTCCCGACGCTGGTGGTCCCGGTCGTGAACGCCGTGCTCGCCCGCCCCGCGGCCCGGTCGCTGGCCGGACTGCCCGGACGGCTCCGCTCCTCGGCGCCGCTCCAGTGGCCGGCCGGCATGGACGAGGGCGTCTCGACGGCGCTGCGGCTGGTGTCCCAGCCCGTCGGCTGGGCGCTCGTGCTGTCCCTGACGGGGCTGCTGGGGGCCTACGTCCTCACGGTGTTCCGGGGGAGACCGCGGTGAGGTCTGTGCTAGGGCGTCACCGGCCCGGCGCTCGCCGGCCGCCGGTCGCGGCGGACACGGAGCGTAGCCGGCGGCCTGCCGGGGTCGCGGAGAACGCGGACGTCATCGGAGGGCTCCGCGTCGGCCGGTACCCGAGGGGAGACGCTCTACGACACGCTCCGGAACCGGCCCTCTACAGCTGTCCGTACGCGCTCGGCCTCGAAGAGTGCCCAAAACTGTCCGTTTGGTCGTCAATTGTGAGGTAATGGGCGATCACCCTTTCGTGTGCTTTTCACCAAAGACCTCAAGGCCCGTCGGCCCGTCGCCGACAAAGGAAGCGTGAGTACCCTTGCGCACACCATGATGACCGCGGCTCGCCCCGCCGACTCCGGCCTGACGGGCCCGGGCGAGCTCGACCGCTACTCCTACGCGGAGGCCCCCGGGGCCGACCGCGGCTCCGCGCACGCCTGGGACGGTGACGCGGAGCTGGGCCGCGCCGGCCGCCGGGCGGCCGGCAGCCGCGGCCGGGGGCTGCACGGACAGCTCGTCCAGCAGCTGGGGCAGATGATCGTCTCCGGCGATCTCGGTGCCGACCGGCCGCTCGTCCCCGAGGAGATCGGCCAGCGCTTCGAAGTCTCCCGCACCGTCGTCCGGGAGTCGCTGCGCGTTCTCGAGGCCAAAGGTCTGGTCAGCGCCCGCCCCAACGTCGGCACCAGGGTCCGTCCGGTCAGCGACTGGAACCTCCTCGACCCGGACATCATCGAGTGGCGGGCCTTCGGGCCCCAGCGCGACGACCAGCGCCGGGAGCTCTGCGAGCTCCGCTGGATCATCGAGCCGCTGGCCGCACGGCTCGCCGCCGGGCACGGCCGCGAAGACGTCCAGCAGCGCCTCGCCGACATGGCGGAGATCATGGGGCACGCCCTGGCCCAGGGTGACTCGCTCACCTTTTCCCGGGCCGACGCCGAGTTCCACGCCCTGCTGCTCCAGGTCGCGGGCAACCGCATGCTGGAGCACCTGTCGGGCATCGTCTCGGCGGCCCTGCACGTCTCCGGCGCCTCGGCCGGCGGGTGCGACCGCCCCACGGACGCGGGCGTCGGCCACCACCTCCGGATCGTCGACGCCGTCGGGGCGGGTGACGCGGGCGCCGCGGAATCCGCCATGCGTCAGCTGCTCGTCTCGCACCCCGAGGTCGAGCGGGCCGTGCCCGCGCCGCGCGAGCACTGATCCGCGGGAACGGGCCGTACGGGCAAGGAGAGGTGCGCGCGGGACTGTTCGTCCGCCCCGCGCGTACGGCCGCGCGGGGAGTCGCAGAACCGCGCGGGGCGATCCGTGCAGGCGCGTGCGAGAGGAAACGCGCCGCCGGTCTTGGGTCGAGCTGCGGAGGAGCGCATCACTCTGTCCCGTTCAGTGGTATTTCGCACCCTTATGAGGTGTGACTCGGGCCACGGGGATTGGGCGTAACGCTCCCTGAGGCAGCGCGATGACTTAAGAGGTGGTGGCCGTGGAGGGAATACAGGCCTCGAACGAGGCGCTGTGTTGCTACCGCACTATCGCCCGCGCCGTCGGTTCATCCTTGCCGACGGTCGTCGGCTCCGATCCCCAGCGGATGGAGCCGGAAGCCGTTTCCATCGTTCCGAGAGGTTGTTCGTGTCGGCCAGCACATCCCGTACGCTCCCGCCGGAGATCGCCGAATCCGAGTCTCTGATGGCGCTCATCGAGCAGGGAAAGGCCGAGGGGCAGATCGCCGGCGACGACGTGCGTCGGGCCTTCGAGGCTGACCAGATTCCGCCAACCCAGTGGAAGAACGTTCTGCGCAGCCTCAACCAGGTCCTCGATGAGGAAGGTGTGACGCTGATGGTCAGTGCGGCAGAGGCGCCCAAGCGCACCCGCAAGAGCGTCGCAGCGAAGAGCCCGGCGAAGCGCACCGCCACCAAGGCCGTCTCGTCCAAGACGGTCACGTCCCGCCCGTCGTCCACGGCCGCCGCCACGTCCGCCGCGGGCTACGGCGACGAAGCGGGTGACGAGGCCGTGACGCCCGCCAAGAAGGCCGCCGCGAAGAAGACGGCCGCCAAGAAGACGGTGGCCAAGAAGGCCACCGCCAAGAAGACGACGGCCAAGAAGGCCACCGCCAAGAAGGACGCCGACGAGCTCCTCGAGGACGAGCTCGTCGACGAGACCCCCACCCCCGGCAAGGCCGACGAGGAGGAGGAGACCGGCGAGAACAAGGGCTTCGTCCTGTCCGACGAGGACGAGGACGACGCCCCGGCGCAGCAGGTCGCGGTGGCCGGTGCCACCGCCGACCCGGTCAAGGACTACCTCAAGCAGATCGGCAAGGTGCCCCTCCTCAACGCCGAGCAGGAGGTGGAGCTCGCCAAGCGGATCGAGGCCGGTCTGTTCGCCGAGGACAAGCTGGCCAACGCGGACAAGCTCGCCCCCAAGCTCAAGCGTGAGCTGGAGATCATCGCCGAGGACGGCCGGCGCGCCAAGAACCACCTGCTGGAGGCCAACCTCCGTCTGGTGGTCTCCCTGGCCAAGCGCTACACCGGCCGCGGCATGCTCTTCCTGGACCTGATCCAGGAGGGCAACCTCGGTCTGATCCGTGCGGTCGAGAAGTTCGACTACACGAAGGGCTACAAGTTCTCGACCTACGCCACCTGGTGGATTCGCCAGGCGATCACGCGAGCCATGGCCGACCAGGCCCGCACCATCCGTATCCCGGTGCACATGGTCGAGGTCATCAACAAGCTCGCGCGCGTGCAGCGCCAGATGCTCCAGGACCTGGGCCGTGAGCCCACCCCGGAGGAGCTGGCCAAGGAGCTCGACATGACCCCCGAGAAGGTCATCGAGGTCCAGAAGTACGGCCGTGAGCCGATCTCCCTCCACACCCCGCTGGGTGAGGACGGAGACAGCGAGTTCGGTGACCTCATCGAGGACTCCGAGGCGGTCGTCCCCGCCGACGCCGTGAGCTTCACGCTTCTGCAGGAGCAGCTGCACTCGGTTCTGGACACGCTCAGCGAGCGCGAGGCCGGCGTGGTGTCCATGCGCTTCGGTCTCACCGACGGTCAGCCGAAGACGCTCGACGAGATCGGCAAGGTCTACGGGGTGACGCGTGAGCGCATCCGGCAGATCGAGTCGAAGACCATGTCCAAGCTGCGCCACCCCTCGCGTTCGCAGGTGCTGCGCGACTACCTGGACTGATCCTCGGGTTCCCGACCACAGGGCCCGGTTCCTCTTCGGAGGGGCCGGGCCCTCGTCGTTCGGCGGGTGCGGCGGACGGGCCGCCCGGCGGGACGTGGCGGACGGCGGACTCCGGATGCGGCGGACGGTGCCGGGGTTGACTCTGGGAAGGCAAGTGCTTCCGCTGCGTCAGGAGACCGTATGCGCGCCCTGGGCTGTTCGCTGACCGCCGCCTTCGCGCTGCTGCTCGCGGTGCCGAACCCGGTGGCGGCCGATGAGCGGCTGGTCGTGGGCGGGCAGGAGGTGAAGACCGCGGACGCGCCGTGGGTGGTGGCCCTGGCGAGCCGGGAGCGCTTCGGCGGGACGCGCTCGGGGCAGTTCTGCGGCGGCGTCGTCGTGGGGCGCAGCACCGTCGTGACCGCCGCCCACTGCCTCACCCGCGAGGTGCTCGGTACGGAACCGAGCGCGGCGTCCGACCTGCGGGTCATCGTCGGCCGCGACGATCTGAAGGGGAAGGCCGGATCCGAGCTGGCCGTGAAGGAGACGTGGGTCAACCCGGCCTTCAACGCGGAGACCAACGCCGGGGACGTCGGGGTCGTCACGTTGGCGGAGCCGCTTCCCGACGGCCGTGCGATCGCGATGGCGCAGCAGGGCGAAGCGGTCTACGCGGCGAATACGCCGGCCATGGTGTACGGCTGGGGTGACACCCTGGGCAACGGGTCGTACTCGGACACGCTGCGTGCCGCCTCGGTGCTGGTGCTCGGCGACGAGCTCTGCGAGAAGGCGTATCCGGGCGGCCTGGAAGGGGCCTACGACCGGAAGACCATGCTCTGCGCCGGCTGGCCGGAGGGCGGGAAGGACGCCTGTCAGGGGGACAGCGGAGGCCCTCTGGTGGCGGACGGACGGCTGGTGGGGCTGGTGTCATGGGGGAGCGGATGCGCCCAGCCCGGCCGTCCGGGGGTCTATACGCGCATCTCCGCTGTTTCCGCGATGGTCACGGCGCACAGTGTCGACGCGAGGCCGCACACCTCTCAGGGGCCCGCACAGCTCGCGCGCCCGGCGGTCCCCTCGTGAGAGCGGGTCCGGGCCCGACGAGGACGGGCGGCCGCCCCCGGTGGGGGCGCCGCCCGTCGCTGCCCAGCCCACAGGGGTCGGACCTCGCTCGTCGTGGATGCGATGTGCCAGCGTTCCAGCGGTGGACTCAGCGGTCCTCGGGAGGACCTCAGCGGTCCTCGTCGGACGCGGAGGCCGGGACGGCCGTCAGTCGCTCGGTCTCGTCCTGTATCTCCGCGGCGATCTTCTTGAGCTCCGGCTCGAACTTGCGCCCGTGGTGGGCGCAGAACAGCAGCTCACCGCCGCTCAGGAGAACGACGCGCAGGTAAGCCTGAGCGCCGCACCGGTCGCAGCGGTCAGCGGCCGTCAGCGGGCTCGCGGGGGTCAGAACAGTAGTCACGTCGCCTCTTCTCTAGCTCGACGAGCTGTCGTACCAGGGTCAACATCCAACCAGGCCGAAAACGTTCCCGCTCGTGGCTTTTCCTCGAAACTTCCTTCCGAGTGAGCCGGATCTTGACGTTTGGCGGCGAATGAGCCGTATTGCGTGGGTCTACGGTTTCACATCGCTGAGGTTCACATCATCGGGGGGTCCGTCCACCCGGCCGGCTTGCCGGGTTGTTCTTCAGGACGTGCCCGGAGCCTAAATGGTTCATGCCTCCAAGGGAACGTGATGTGCACGTCACCCCATCGAGTCATCGAACAGGCATTCGAAATTCGACTAGCATGGTCGGCGCCGCGGGTGGCGGCACAAAGGCTCTACCGGGCCTCGGTACCCTCTGAACGGCGAATGAGCCAGCCATGCGCCCGCAGACGGGTGACAGAGAAATTCAGCGAGGAGCGAACCGCGTGACCGCCGATACGTCCGTGCCGTCCACCGCATTGCTGACCGGGGCAGACCGGGACGGATCCAACTACACCGCGCGGCACCTGCTCGTCCTCGAAGGACTGGAAGCCGTCCGGAAGCGTCCCGGCATGTACATCGGGTCGACGGACAGCCGCGGCCTGATGCACTGCCTCTGGGAGATCATCGACAACTCCGTCGACGAGGCCCTGGGCGGCTACTGCGACCGCATCGACGTGATCCTGCACGACGACGGCTCCGTGGAGGTCCGCGACAACGGCCGGGGCATCCCGGTGGACATCGAGCCCAAGACGGGGCTGTCGGGCGTCGAGGTCGTCATGACCAAGCTGCACGCGGGCGGCAAGTTCGGCGGCGGCGCGTACGCGGCCTCCGGCGGCCTCCACGGTGTCGGCGCCTCCGTCGTCAACGCGCTCTCCGCGCGGCTGGACGTCGAGGTGGACCTCCACAGCAGGACCCACACGATCAGCTTCCGGCGCGGTGTGCCGGGCATCTTCACCGAGTCCGGTCCCGACGCGCCCTTCGATCCGGCCAGCGGGCTGCTCAAGGGCAAGAAGGTGCCCAAGAACCGGACCGGCACCCGGGTCCGCTACTGGGCGGACCGCCAGATCTTCCTCAAGGACGCCAAGCTGTCCCTGGAGACACTCTACGGGCGCGCCCGGCAGACGGCCTTCCTGGTGCCCGGACTGACCATCGTGGTGCGGGACGAGCGCGGCCTGGACGGCGCGGACGTCACCGAGGAGACGTTCCGCTACGACGGCGGGATCAGCGAGTTCTGCGAGTTCCTCGCGCAGGACAAGGGCGTCTGCGACGTGTTGCGGCTGAGCGGGCAGGGCACGTTCAAGGAGACCGTGCCCGTCCTCGACGAGCGCGGGCACATGATGCCCACCGAGGTCACCCGGGAGCTCGGGGTGGACATCGCGCTGCGCTGGGGGACCGGTTACGACACCACGATCAAGCCGTTCGTCAACATCATCGCCACCCCGAAGGGCGGCACGCACGTCGCGGGCTTCGAGCGGTCCGTCACCAAGACCGTCAACGACGCGTTGCGCGCGAGCAAGCTGCTGCGTGTCGCCGAGGACGACGTGGTCAAGGACGACGCCCTGGAGGGCCTCACGGCGGTGGTGACCGTGCGGCTGGCGGAGCCGCAGTTCGAGGGGCAGACGAAGGAGGTGCTGGGCACCTCGGCCGCCTCCCGGATCGTCGCGAACGTCGTGGCCAAGGAGCTCAAGGCGTTCCTGACGTCGACCAAGCGCGACGCGAAGCAGCAGGCGCGAGCCGTGCTGGAGAAGATCGTCGCGGCGGCCAGGACGCGGATCGCCGCCCGGCAGCACAAGGAGGCCCAGCGCCGCAAGACGGCACTGGAGTCCTCGTCGCTGCCGGCCAAGCTGGCCGACTGCCGCAGCGACGACGTGGAGCGCAGCGAGCTGTTCATCGTCGAGGGCGACTCGGCCCTGGGCACCGCCAAGCTGGCGCGGAACTCGGAGTTCCAGGCGCTGCTGCCGATCCGCGGCAAGATCCTGAACGTGCAGAAGGCCTCGGTCTCGGACATGCTCAAGAACGCCGAGTGCGGGGCGATCATCCAGGTGATAGGAGCGGGGTCCGGCCGGACCTTCGACATCGACGCCGCGCGCTACGGCAAGGTCATCTTCCTCGCCGACGCCGATGTCGACGGAGCACACATCCGCATCCTGCTGCTCACCCTCTTCCAGCGCTACATGCGGCCGATGGTGGAGGAGGGACGGGTGTTCTCCGCGGTGCCGCCGCTGCACCGGGTGGAGCTGACCCGCCCCAAGAAGGGGCAGGACAAGTACATCTACACCTACTCCGACAACGAGCTGCGGCAGACGCTGCTGGAACTGGAGCGCAAGGGCATCCCGTACAAGGACTCCGTCCAGCGCTACAAGGGTCTGGGCGAGATGGACGCCGACCAGCTCGCGGAGACCACGATGGACCCGCGTCACCGCACCCTGCGCCGGATCAACATCAGCGACCTGGAGGCCGCCGAGCGCACCTTCGACCTGCTGATGGGCAACGAGGTCGCGCCGCGCAAGGAGTTCATCACCAACTCGGCGGCGACGCTCGACCGCTCGCGCATCGACGCCTGAGTCTCCACCCCCGGGTGGAGAGAGGATCTCCACCCGGGCTCCACCCGTGATCCACCCCTGCTCCGATCCGTGCCGGGCGCCGGCTCCGTAGCGTCGGATGTGTCGGCCGACAGCGTGTTCACCTGCGGTCGGCCGCCGTGTCCACGCTCAACGGAGGGGCTTTCCATGTCCGCTGTGATCGACGCAGGGGTGATCGTCGCCGTCGTCGCGCTCGTCGTCGTCCGGCAGTTCAAGCCGCAGAAGGTGGTCTCGGGCGAGCGGCGGTGGTGGATCGTGCCCGCGGTGCTGGTCGTCGTCGCGGCCAGGGAGCCGGGGATGGTGGACGCCGGCCATCGGGTGGCGTCCGTGGGGCTGCTGGTGGCGGGGGTGGCGGCCGGGCTCGCCACCGGTGCGGCCTGGGCCTGGACCACTCGAATATGGACCGACGAGTCGGGAGCGGTCTGGGCGCGGGGCACGAAGGCCGCGGTGGCGATCTGGGCCGGCGGGCTGGTGCTGCGGCTGGGGCTGTCCGGGATCGGTGCGCTGATCGGGGTCCACCAGGGGACGGCGGCCACTCTGGTCACGCTCGCGGCGATGCTGCTGGCCAGGACCGGGATCGTGGTGCTGCGGGCCCAACGGTCGCTTCCGGCGTACGGTGTCGTTGCCGGTGGCTGAGACCGCGGTGGCCGAGACCGCCGCGCGTGAGACCGCGGCGTGTGAGACCGGAGCACGGGTGGAGGAGCCGGACGTGCCCAGGGAGAGCTGGACCGCGTGGCCCGCCCGGGAGGCGCTCTCCCAGGCCGGGGTGCCGCGCCGTCGCCAGGTGCTGACATGGATCGTGCGCGCCGTGCTGGTCGGGGCGTTCTTCGCCAGTGTGGTGCGGGAGGACGTGCTCCGCGGGTGGGAGTACGCCGTGGTGGCCGCGGGGTTCGCGGTGTGCGGCGCCGCGATCTGGCGGTGCTACACCACGACGCTCGACCGGCGGCTGCGGGCCTCGGTCGGACTGCTGGCGGTGCCGGTCGCGGCGGGAGCCCTCGCCGAGGGGGCGGGGGCGCACGTCGCCGCCGCCGGGCTGTGGTGCATCACCGCGGTCGTCGCGGTGGAGCGGCTGCCGCTCGGGCCGGGTCTGGGGCTGGCGGCGGTCCCTCTCACGGCCTACGTGCTGACGACGCGGGGCTCATGGGCGGGGACGGCCGGGACGGTGGCCATGGTGCTGCTCATCGGGTACTCGCTGCGGCTGGACGAGGAGGCGCGGGGGGCCGGGTTCCGGATGCTGGCCCAGGAGCGGGCCGCGCGCCGGGCGGAGGCGGAGACGGCGGCGCTGAACGAGCGGGCGCGGATCGCACGCGAGATCCATGACGTCCTCGCGCACAGCCTGTCGGCCCAGCTGGTGCACCTGGAGGCCGCGCGGCTGCTGGTCGAGAGCGGTGCGGAACAGGACCGGGTCCTCGAACGGATCGTGTCCGCGCGGGGGATGGCCCGGGAGGGGCTGGCCGAGACCCGGCAGGCGCTGTCCGCGCTGCGGGGGGAGATGACACGTCCGGAGGAGTTCCTGCGGGACCTCGCGGCCGCGCAGGGGGCCGGTCTGCGGGTGACCGGTGAGCCGCGCCGGCTCCCGGCGGAGGCCGGGCTGGCGGTGCGCCGGGTCGCGCAGGAGGCGCTCACCAATGTGCGCAAGCACGCTCCGGGGGCGCGGGTGGACATGGAGTTCTCCTATTTGGAGGGAGAAGTGGAGCTGGCGGTTCATGATGGTGGGGCGCGGGGGAAGAACACCGAGCTGGCCGGATCCGGCGCCGGGTACGGACTGCTCGGCATGCGGGAGCGGGCCGAGCTGCTGGGGGGCAGTCTGGAGGCCGGTCCGGTGGCCGAGGGGCGCGAGGGCTTCGTGGTGCGCCTGAGGGTGCCGGCGTGATGAGAAGCGTGGGGAATGTCAGGTGGGGGGAGCGGGAGTGGTTCCGGGAGGCGGGAGTGGTGTGAGCGGAGCGGGTGAGGTGGAGCGGTCGCCGGCGCGGGTCCTGGTGGTGGACGACCAGACCGTGGTCCGTGAGGGGATCGTGATGCTGTTGGGGCTGTTGCCCGGCATCGAGGTCGTCGGATCGGCGGGCGACGGGCTGGAGGCCGTGCGGCTCGTCGCGGAGCACGCCCCGGACGTGGTGCTGATGGATCTGCGCATGCCGCGCTGCGACGGCGTCGAGGCCACCCGGCGTATCCGCGAGAACCATCCGGACACCCAGGTCGTGGTGCTCACCACCTTCGGTGACGACGACTCACTCTTCCCCGCGCTGCAGGCCGGGGCGCGGGGGTATCTCACCAAGGACGCCGGAGGGGAGGAGATCGTCCGGGCGATCGAGGACGTGAGGTCGGGGGAGGCGGGGCTCTCCCCGCAGGTGCAGCGGAGGCTGCTGGAGCGGCTGGCGACGGCGGCGCCCGCCCAGGCGCCGGGGCCGTACGGCGCGTTGGCGTCGTCCGGTCCGTCCGCCGGTCGCCGGGCGGCGGGTTCCGGGGGAGGGCCGGAGGCGCTGCCCGACGGGCTGACCGCGCGGGAGGCGGAGGTCCTGGCGCTCGTCGCCGAGGGGCTGTCGAACACGGAGATCGCCCGGCGGCTGCACGTCAGCACGGCCACGGTGAAGACGCACATCAACAACCTCTTCGCCAAGACCGGGGTACGGGACCGGGCGCAGGCCGTCCGGTACGCGTTCCACCACGGCATCGCGGGGCCTCTCGGGCGGGGCGCACGGGACTGAGAGCGGGGGCCGGGGGCTCGTCGTTCGGGGTGGCCCGGTCAGCGGCCGGACCAGGTGTACCGGTGTTCGGGGCGGCCCGTGGAGCCGTAGCGCAGGGTCAGGTCCAGCCGGCCGGACGTCTCCAGGCGCTTGAGGTAGCGCTGGGCGGTGGAGCGGCTCAGTCCGGCGCGGGCCGCCACCTCGTGGGCGGACAGGGGATGTGCGGCGTCGCGGAGCACCCGGCGGATCAGTTCCGCCGTCGGGGCGGAGTGGCCCTTGGGCAACGGCGGTGAGACGGCGGCCGTCCGCAGGGTGGAGAAGATCCGGTCCACTTGTTCCTGCTCGGCCTCCTCCGTGTCGTCGAGGGCCAGTCGCAGCCGGGCGTACGCCTCCAGCTTCGCCCGCAGACCGGGGAAGGAGAACGGTTTGACGAGATACTGCAGGGCCCCGTAGCGGATGGCCGTGCGGACGGTGGCGATGTCCCGGGCCGCAGTCACCATGATGACGTCCGTCGGATGCCCCGACTGCCGGACGCGGCCCATGAGTGACAGGCCGGTCTCGTCCGGCAGGGAGTGATCGAGCAGCATCAGGTCGACGTGCTCGCGTTCCAGAACGGCCATGGCCTGGGCCGCGTTGTGGGCGGTGGCCCGTACGCGGAAGCCCGGAACCCGTGCCACGTACGCCGCGTTGACCTCCGCCACACGGAAGTCGTCGTCCACGACGAGGACTTCGAACATGGTGCACCCCTTCGAGCGGTGTGGCCGGACGGCCCTCGGCTCCGCCGTCTCGCGGCCCCGTCGTGCCGTCACCTGTTCTAGCGTGCGCAGAACGAGCAGAACAGGGTTCGTGTGCGCAAGCGGCACCATGCGCGACAGGCCCGGCTTCCGGGGCGCCTCAGGTGAGCGGGACGACGGCGACGACGTCCATGCGGGTTGGTGAGCCGAGGGCCCGGCCGCAGCTCTCGGGGCGGGGCGGCTCGGCGGCGCCCTGTTCGACGACGACCCGCCAGGAGCGGCCGTCGGTGTGGGCCACGGTCACCTCGTGGCGAGGGGCGGAGCCGGTGGCCGCGGCCACGTCCAGGGCGTTCGCGCCCGTCTCGCCGGTCAGGGCGCGTACGGCCAGTTCGGCGGCCTGGGCGGGGCGGTCCCAGGCGGACCGGCCGCGGCAGTTCGCGGTCACCACATGGCCCTCGCGCGCGGCTTCCAGCACTTCCTTGACGCCGTGCGCGGTGGCCCGGCCGTACGCGTAACCGAAGGGCAGCACGAAGAGGGTCGGCGCGAAGCGGTGGCCGCCGATGTGGGTGACCTCCCAGACCCCGGTGTCCCCGGCGGCCGTCAGCTCCGCCGCCAGCGGGCGGCCCAGCAGGGCGCAGCAGCGGTCGCGCTTGCCGTTGGTGCACACCAGGGCGAGCGGATCACCGGTGTACGGCTCCCACAGTCCGCCGTGGTGCCCGGCGCCGAGTGCGGCGAAGTCCAGGTCCAGGAGGCGGGCCGGGTCGTCGAGTTCCGTGGTGCGGATCCAGGAGCGGCCGGGGGCCGTGTGCGCGACGAAGATCCGTCGGCCGGCCGGCGGGCGGCAGTCGGCGTGCCGCCCGGGGCGGCGGATCAGGGCGACCCGGACGCCCGTACCCGCGGCCGCCTCCTCCAGGACCCGGCCGACGGCGGGGTCGAGGCGACTGGCGGTGAGGGCCTTGGCTCCCCAGGGGCCGGGCTGTTCGATCAGCAGCCAGGTAGGGGCGGTGACGGCGGTACCGGCCAGGGGCTCGGTCAGCAGTCGGGAGGCGGTGGCGCACGTGCTCACATAGGTGAGCCTAACCTGGGCCGGAGGGCACTGCGCGCCCGGTCGGCCCCGGCGTCCGGTACGACCATATCCTGGGGCGGGCGGGGCGCAGGGGCCCGCCGTGTTCTCCGGCCGGCGACGGGGAGACGACGGAAAGACGACGGAAAGGCGCTCGGGTGGCCAGACGACAGATCCCCGTCATCGTGCTCGCGGGTTTCCTCGGCTCGGGCAAGACCACGCTGCTCAACCATCTGCTCGCACACAGTGGCGGCAGCCGGATCGGTGTGGTGGTCAACGACTTCGGCAGCATCGAGATCGACGCCCTGAGCGTGGCCGGCCAGGTGGACTCCATGGTCTCGCTCGGCAACGGCTGCCTGTGCTGCGCGGTCGACACCAGCGAGCTGGACGGCTTCCTGGAACGCCTGGCCCGCCCGGCGGCCCGGATCGACGTCATCGTCATCGAGGCCAGCGGGCTGGCCGAGCCGGAGGAGCTGGTCCGGATGATCCTGGCCAGCGACAACGAGAGCATCGTCTACGGCGGTCTGGTCGAAGTGGTGGACGCCGCCGAGTTCGGCCGGACCCGGGCGCGGCACCCCGAGCTCGACCGGCACCTGGGCATCGCGGACCTGGTGGTGCTCAACAAGACGGACCGGGTGACCGACGCCGAGCGGGAGGAGCTCGAAGCGGTCCTCGCCGGGCTGGCGCCCGGCACCCCCGTCGTCGCCTCCTCGCACGGCCGGGTCGATCCCGAGCTGCTCTTCGACCGCAAGCCGCGCGAGGACCGCCTGGAGTCCATCCGGCAGCTCTCCTTCGAGGACCTGGCCCACGAGGAGCACGACCACGGGCACGACGGGCACCTGCACGCGGCGTACGAGAGCGTCGAGTTCGTCTCCGAGGACCCCCTGCACCCCCGCCGTTTCATGGAGTTCCTGGACCGCAGGCCGGAAGGGCTCTACCGGATCAAGGGGTTCGTGTACTTCGGGGTGCCCGGGCACCGGCAGAAGTTCGCCCTGCACGCGGTCGGGGACTTCCTGCGGATGTACCGGTCGCCCTGGGCGCGGTCGGAGCCCCGCCTCACTCAACTCGTCATGATCGGCAGGGGTGTCGACGGCGGCGTCCTCCGGGCCGGGCTGGACGCCTGCCGGCACACGGCACCGCAGGACGCCGATGACCACAGCATGTGGGGCGTCCTGCGGTACACCCAGGGCTGATCCCGCGAGGGTCGGCCCCGGGCGCCCGGCCGGATCACACCGGTCCGGCCACCACCGCCACCGGCTTGGCCAGCGGCGTGCCCGACCCGTCGCGGCGCGGGTCGGGCTCCGGCAGGGCCGCGGGCGTGCCGTTGGCCGTGGCGGCGCGGGCCGGAGCGGCGCCCGCCCAGGCCAGGACCAGGCAGTCCTCGCCCTTGAGGAACCGCTGGCAGCGCACGCCGCCGGTGGCCCGGCCCTTGCGCGGGTACTGGTCGAACGGCGTCAGCTTCGCCGTCCCCTCGGAGGCCGCGCCGGGCAGGCCGCCCGCGGCCCCGGCCACCGTGAAGACCGCGGCGTCCTCCGCCGGGTCGACGGCGGTGAAGGAGATCACCTTGGCCCCGGAGGACAGCTTGACGCCCGCCATGCCGCCCGCGGGGCGGCCCTGCGGACGCACCTGCCCGGCCTGGTAGCGCAGCAGCTGGGCGTCGTCGGTGATGAAGACCAGGTCCTCGTCGCCGGTCCGCAGCTCGGCCGCGCCCACGACGCGGTCGCCGGCCTTGAGGGAGATGACCTCCAGCTCGTCCTTGTTGGCCGGGTAGTCGGGGACCACGCGCTTGACGACGCCCTGCTCCGTGCCGATGGCGAGGCCGGGCGAGGACTCGTCCAGCGTGGTCAGGCAGACCACCCGCTCGTCGTCCGCCAGCGACAGGAACTCCGACAGGGGCGCGCCGCCGGCCAGGTTGGGCGCCGCGGCCGTCTCCGGCAGCTGCGGCAGGTCGATCACCCGCACCCGCAGCAGCCGCCCGGCCGAGGTCACCACGCCGACCTCGCCCAGCGCGGTGGCGGGCACCGCCGAGACGATCACGTCGTGCTTCACGCGCTTGGTCTCGCCCGCGCCCGGCGCGAACGGCTCGCCGGTGGCGGTGCGGGCCATCAGGCCGGTCGAGGAGAGCAGCACCCGGCACGGGTCGTCGGCGACCTGGAGCGGCACCGCCGACGCCGTGGCGCCCGCCGACTCCAGCAGGACCGTGCGCCGGTCGGTGGCGAACTTCTTGGCGACGTCAGCCAGTTCTGAGGAGACGAGCTTGCGCAGCTCGGCGTCGGACTCGAGGATCTTCGTCAGCTCCTCGATCTCCGAGGTCAGCCTGGTCCGCTCGTCCTCCAGCTCGATCCGGTCGAACTTGGTCAGCCGGCGCAACGGGGTGTCGAGGATGTACTGCGTCTGCACCTCGGAGAGGGAGAAGCGCTCGACGAGTGACGCCTTCGCCGCCGCGGCGTTGTCGCTCGATCGGATGATTCTGATGACCTCGTCGATGTCAACGAGCGCCACCAGCAGACCCTCGACCAGGTGAAGCCGGTCGCGCCGCTTGCCGCGCCGGAACTCGCTGCGCCGCCGGACCACCTCGAAGCGGTGGTCGACGTAGACCTCCAGCAGCTCCTTCAGGCCCAGCGTCAGCGGCTGGCCGTCCACCAGCGCGACGTTGTTGATGCCGAAGGACTCCTCCATCGGGGTCAGCTTGTAGAGCTGCTCCAGCACGGCCTCGGGGTTGAAGCCGTTCTTGATCTCGATGACCAGCCGCAGGCCGTGCGCCCGGTCCGTGAGGTCCTTCACATCGGCGATGCCCTGGAGCTTCTTCGCGCCGACCAGATCCTTGATCTTGGAGATGACCTTCTCCGGGCCGACCGCGAACGGCAGCTCGGTCACCACCAGGCCCTTGCGGCGGGCCGTCACGTTCTCGACGGAGACGGTGGCGCGGATCTTGAAGGTGCCGCGGCCCGTCTCGTACGCGTCCCGGATGCCGCTCAGCCCGACGATCCGGCCGCCCGTGGGCAGATCGGGGCCGGGGACGTACCTCATCAGGGTGTCGAGGTCGGCGTTCGGATGCCGGATCAGGTGCCGGGCGGCGGCGATCACCTCGCCCAGGTTGTGCGGCGGCATGTTCGTCGCCATGCCGACCGCGATGCCCGTGGCGCCGTTGACCAGCAGGTTCGGGTAGGCGGCCGGCAGCGCGGCCGGCTCCTGCTCGCTGCCGTCGTAGTTGGCCGCGAAGTCGACGGTGTCCTCGTCGATCGACTCCGTCATCAGCGAGGTCGCGGACGCCATCCGGGCCTCGGTGTACCGCATGGCGGCCGGCGGGTCGTCGTTGCCCAGCGAGCCGAAGTTGCCGTGCCCGTCGACCAACGGCACGCGCATGGAGAACGGCTGCGCCATGCGCACCAGCGCGTCGTAGATGGAGGCGTCACCGTGCGGGTGCAGCTTGCCCATCACCTCGCCGACCACGCGCGCGCACTTCACGTAGCCGCGCTCCGGCCGGAGGCCCATCTCGTTCATCTGGAAGAGGATGCGGCGCTGCACCGGCTTCAGGCCGTCGCGGGCGTCGGGCAGGGCGCGGGAGTAGATGACGGAGTAGGCGTACTCGAGGAAGGAGCCCTGCATCTCGTCGACGACGTCGATGTCGAGGATGCGCTCCTCGAACTCTTCCGGCGGCGGGGTCTTCGTGCTGCGGCGGGCCATCGCGGCTGCGGCTCCTTCGGTCGATTGCCGGGGGCGGACTGACGCCGACCATTGTGGACCTCCCCACTGACAACGCCGACCGCGACCCGTCCGCGAGCACCGCGTTGTCGTTGGGGAGGCCCCGGGAACTTCGCCGGATGTCGGTGCGCTTGCATACAGTGACAGCAGTGTTCATCACGCGAGTCGTCGCGGGCGCCGCGGGCGGGTAACCGCGGCGCGGGATGCAGCGAGATATCGAGCGATCGAAGGGACGTACATGCCCATGGGTCACACGGCCGCGCAACAGGCCGGCACCGGCGGCCTGACAGCGACCGAGCACCGCCTGGCCAACGGCTTGCGAGTGGTGCTCTCGGAGGACCACCTGACCCCGGTCGCGGCAGTCTGCCTCTGGTACGACGTCGGCTCGCGCCACGAGGTCAAGGGCCGCACCGGCCTCGCCCACCTCTTCGAGCACCTGATGTTCCAGGGCTCGGCGCAGGTGAAGGGCAACGGCCATTTCGAGCTGGTGCAGGGCGCCGGCGGCTCGCTCAACGGCACCACCAGCTTCGAGCGGACCAACTACTTCGAGACCATGCCCGCCCACCAGCTGGAGCTGGCGCTGTGGCTGGAAGCCGACCGGATGGGCTCGCTGCTCACCGCGCTCGACGACGAGTCCATGGAGAACCAGCGCGACGTCGTCAAGAACGAGCGCCGCCAGCGGTACGACAACGTGCCCTACGGCACCGCGTTCGAGCGGCTGACGGCGATGGTCTACCCCGAGGGCCACCCCTACCACCACACGCCCATCGGCTCGATGGCCGACCTGGACGCCACCTCCCTGGAGGACGCGCGGGAGTTCTTCCGCACGTACTACGCGCCCGGCAACGCCGTCCTCGCCGTGGTCGGCGACATCGATTCCGAGCGGACGCTGGCCTGGATCGAGAAGTACTTCGGGTCCATCCCCGCCCACGACCGCAAGCAGCCGCCGCGCGACGGCGCCCTGCCCGACGTCGTCGGCGAGCAGCTCCGCCAGGTGGTCCGCGAGGAGGTGCCCTCGCGTGCCCTGATGGCCGCCTACCGGCTCCCGCACGACGGCACCCGGGAGGCGGACGCCGCCGACCTGGCACTGACCGTACTCGGCGGCGGTGAGTCCTCGCGGCTGCACAACCGCCTCGTCCGGCACGACCGCACCGCGGTCGCGGCGGGCTTCGGCATGCTGCGCCTCGCGGGCGCCCCCTCACTGGGCTGGCTGGACGTCAAGGCGTCCGCCGGCGCCGAGGTCGCGGACATCGAGACGGCCGTCGACGAGGAGCTGGCCCGCTTCGCGCTGGAGGGGCCCACCGCCCAGGAGATGGAGCGCGCCCAGGCCCAGCTGGAGCGCGAATGGCTGGACCGGCTGGCCACGGTCAGCGGACGCGCCGACGAACTCTGCCGCTTCGCCGTCCTCTTCGGCGACCCGCAGCTCGCCCTGACCGCGGTCCAGCGGGTCCTGGAGGTCACGCCGGAGGAGGTGCGGGCCGTCGCCCAGGCGCGGCTGCGCCCCGACAACCGCGCGGTGCTCGTCTACGAGCCGACCGGGCCCCAGACCGCGGGCGCCGACGAGACAGGCGCCACCGAGGGCGCCATGGCGCAGGAAGCCGACGTACAGGAAGAGGAGACGGCCCAGTGAGCGAAGCCGCAGTCGTGGGCGCCACCGGCACCGCCGGACCCACCATGCAGTTCCACCCGCAGCCCCTGCCGGGCACGGCCACCCCGTGGAACTTCCCGGCCCCCGGCCGCGACCGGCTGCCCAACGGCCTGACCGTGCTGCGCTGCCACCGCCCCGGCCAGCAGGTCGTCGCCGTCGAGGTCAGCCTCGCCGCGCCGCTGGAGGCCGAGCCGGCCGGCCTGGAGGGCGTGGCCACGATCATGGCCCGCGCCTTCTCCGAGGGCACGGACAAGCTCAGCGCCGAGGACTTCACGGCCGAACTGGAGCGCTGCGGCGCCACCCTGGACGCCCACGCCGACCACCCCGGCGTACGGCTCTCCCTGGAGGTCCCCGCCTCCCGGCTGGTCAAGGCGCTGGGCCTGCTCGCCGACGCCCTGCGCGCCCCGGCCTTCCCCGACAACGAGGTCGAGCGCCTCGTCCGCAACCGCCTGGACGAGATCCCGCACGAGCTCGCCAACCCGGCCCGCCGGGCCGCCATGGCGCTCTCCGCCGAGCTCTTCCCGGCCGACTCGCGGATGTCCCGGCCCCGGCAGGGCACGGAGGAGACCGTCGAGCGCATCGACGCCGCCTCCGTACGGGCCTTCTACGAGGCGCACGTCCGCCCGGCCACCGCCACTGCGGTGATCGTGGGCGACCTGACCGGCGTCGACCTGGACCAGGCCCTGGCCGACACTCTCGGCGCCTGGACGGGCTCCCCGGCCGAGCCCCGGCCCGTCCCGCCCGTCTCCGCCGACGACACCGGCCGCGTCGTCATCGTGGACCGCCCGGGCGCCGTCCAGACGCAGCTGCTCATCGGCCGCGTCGGCGCCGACCGGCACGACAGCGTCTGGCCCGCCCAGGTGCTCGGCACGTACTGCCTCGGCGGCACGCTGACCTCCCGTCTGGACCGCGTGCTGCGCGAGGAAAAGGGCTACACCTACGGCGTCCGCTCGTTCGGCCAGGTGCTGCGCTCCGCCCCCGACGGCACCGGCATCGCGATGCTCGCCATCAGCGGCTCCGTGGACACCCCCAACACCGGTCCGGCGCTGGCGGACCTGTGGACGGTGCTGCGCACCCTCGCCGCCGAGGGGCTGACGGACGCCGAGCGCGACGTCGCCGTGCAGAACCTGGTGGGTGTCGCGCCGCTCAAGTACGAGACGGCGGCGGCCGTCGCGGGCACGCTGGCCGACCAGGTCGAGCAGTACCTCCCGGACGACTTCCAGGCCCGGATGTACGAACGCCTCGCGCAGACCGGGACGGTGGAGGCCACCGCGGCCGTCGTGAACGCCTTCCCGGCCGACCGCCTGGTCACCGTGCTGGTCGGGGACGCCGCGGAGATCGCCGAGCCCGTCCGGGCGCTTGGCATCGGCGAGGTGACGGTCGTTTCCGCCTGACGGAAGCTCAAGCCTCCGCATGCGCCCCGGCGCACGCGCGGGGGCGGAGAGGCGCGTGGGCCCTTCGGGGGCCACGCGCCTCCGTTATGCCCGATTTATAGGAGCGGTTGCACCATCCTTCTGTGGCGTGCGTCACTAAAACGGGGTTCCGTTTGCCGTTCGAATCTGACGACGATTAGCTTCATGGCGGCAGCCCGTCGGATCGGAGCCGCAACCGCGGCCCCGGGCAGCCATCGCCGAGTCCCCGTACGGCGCGAGCCAGGGGAGCCGGGGAACCACATGTTCCCTGGGGTGAATCGGGTCCCTCTCCGGAGGGAACCGTAGGAGACCTTCCTGCTCCGAACCCGTCAGCTAACCCGGTAGGCGAGAGGGAAGGAAAGGAACAGCCGCAACCATGGCGTTCACCCGTGCCACCGGGAAGCACCGTCGTCCGAGCCGTGCCGTGCGAGTCGGCGCCAACGTCGCCGGCATAGCCACCCTGAGCGCCGCGGGCGTCGTCGCCGGTGTCGCCGCTCCGGCCTTCGCCGCCTCTCCGGAGGAGGCGCCCCGCGTGCAGGACACCGGCCTCACCCAGGCCGTCGTCATCTCCGACCACGTGGCCGACAGCGTGGACGAGCAGGCCCAGATGCAGCGCGGCGTCGCCGAGCAGGACGCCGCCACCCAGAAGGCCGAGGACGCCGCCAAGGCGCAGGCCGCCCTGGTCAAGAAGCGCGCCGACGAGGCCAAGCGCAAGGCCGAGGCCGAGCGTGCCGAGAAGGCGCGCGCGGCCCGCGAGGAGGAGCGCAAGCGCCTCAACACCTTCGTGATGCCGATCGACGGTTCCTTCGTCTCCACCCAGTACCACGCCTCCAGCGGCCTGTGGTCCTCCGGCAGCCACACCGGCGTCGACTTCCACGCCGAGGAGGGCACCAGCGTTCACGCCGTGGGTGCCGGCACCGTCGTCGAGGCCGGCAACGGCGGCGCCTACGGCAACAACATCGTCATCAAGCACAACGACGGCACGTACACCCAGTACGGCCACCTCTCGTCGATCGGCGTCAGCGTGGGCCAGACCGTCACCCCCGGCCAGCAGATCGGCCTCTCCGGCTCCACCGGCAACGTCACCGGCCCGCACCTGCACTTCGAGGCCCGCACGGCGCCCACCTACGGCTCGGACATCGACCCGGTCGCGTACCTGCGCGCCCACGGCGTCGCCATCTGACCGCGGCCGTCCCCTTTTCTTCCGCCGAGCCCCGCCCGGACCACGCGTCCGCGGCGGGGCTTTCGGCCGTCCGGAGGCGGCGAAGCTTTCCCGCTCTCTCCACTCGGCCCCGCTCTCTTCACTCGGCTCCGTGCGCTCCACTCGGCTCCGTGCGCTCCGCTTGGCCAAATCATTTCCATGGTCTTCCGGCGGCCATCGGAATCCGCGCGGGATTGCCATAGAGTCGAGCGAATCCTGAAGAAGCGTCCCTCGCCCGCGGACCGTCGCTTTTACGCGAGGCCGCGTCGGGGTCGATCCGGAGGTCCGTCCAATGCGGGGACGTTTGTGAACGGCGGGACCGAAGCGGTTCCCGAGAGCCGCCGCGTTTCCGCGCAGGCGGTGTGCACGGCCATCCGCGACGACATCGTCTCCGGCGCCTTCCCGCCCGGCAGCCGGCTCATCGAGGAACTGCTCGCCCGCCGGTACGGCGTCTCGCGCGTCCCGGTCCGGGAGGCGCTCCGCACCCTGGCCTCCGAGGGCTTCGTGACCACGCGCCGGCACGCGGGCGCCTGCGTCGCCGAGCCGACCGAGCAGGAGGCGGCCGACCTGCTGGAGGTGCGGGCGCTGCTGGAGCCGCTGGGGGCCGCCCGGGCCGCGCAGCGGCGGACCGAGGCGCACCTGAAGGTGCTGCGCGGACTGGTCCGGCTGGGCCGGGAGCGCGCCCGCGCCGGGCAGCCGGGCGAGCTGTGCCCGCTGGGCGACTGGTTCGACGAGACGCTCGCCCAGGCGTCCGGCAGCCCCAGCCTGGGCGCGCTGCTCACCCAGGTGCGGCGCAAGATCGCCTGGATGTACGCGCCCGAGCCGCCCGCCCGGCCCGTGGAGACCTGGGAGACGCACGCCGCGCTGGTCGACGCGGTGGTCAGGAGGGACGCGGGGCGTGCCCGGGACATCGCCGCCGGACGGGCCGGACGGGCCCCCGGGGAATTCCGGTTCTGGCGGCCGGTGCCGGCTTCTTCCGCGCCCTCGGCCGGCGTTCGGAAACGCGCCGTTCACACGGCGGGCGCCGGAATGTGACGGCCGTCCGGTATTCCGGAGCCGGCGGTGAATTCCCCCGCGCGGAACGCCCGGTGCTTTCCGGCCGGAATGCGCGCGAGGTGAAACGCGCGAACGGGGCCGTGGGGGGGGGGGGGCGGCCCCCCCCCCCCCCCCGCGCCCCCCCCCCCGCGCCGGGCCCCCCGCCCCCCCCCCCCCGCCGCCGGGGCAGCAGGGGGA
>NZ_JBIRQH010000020.1:0-64396 GCF_044333095.1 Streptomyces sp. NPDC021100 | reverse complement strand
GGCGGGGGGGTTTGCCGGCGGGGGCGTTATATCCCCCGCGCGGCCCCCGGGGGGGGGGCCGGGCGGTGGGGGGGGGGGGGGCGCCCGCGGGCGGGGGGGGGGGGGGGCCCCCCCCCCGCCCCCCACGGCCCCGTTCGCGTCCCGTCGGGAGCCCGGCCGAAAGCGGCGGCTCCCCGGGACGAGGGCTCAGACGGTCTCCGGAAGCTCCTCGAGCCCCTCGGCGACCAGCTTGGCCAGACGGTCGAGCGCGGCCTCGGCCCCCGCGTCCTCCGAGGCGAGGACGATCTCCTCGCCGCCCTGGGCGCCCAGGCCCAGCACGGCCAGCATCGACGCGGCGTTGACGGGGGTGCCGCCGGCCTTGGCGATGGTCACGGGGACGCCGGCGGCGGCGGCCGCACGGACGAAGATCGACGCCGGACGAGCGTGCAGGCCGTCGGCCCAGCCGACGTTTACACGGCGCTCAACCATGGTGTTGCCCTTCGAGTCGCGAATGGGTTGTCTAGACCAGTGTCGCACGGTGCGGAGAGTGCTCCGCCGCGCCCGTCCTCGTTGTCGGTGGCCGGTCGTACGCTGATCCCATGCAGACGCCGTCCGAGCACGCGTACCCGGCCCACTGGGAAGCCGATGTCGTCCTCCGCGACGGCGGGACCACCCGCGTCCGGCCCATCACCCCCGACGACGTCCAGCGCCTGGTCAGCTTCTACGAGCAGGTCTCGGACGAGTCCAAGTACTACCGCTTCTTCGCGCCCTACCCCCGGCTGTCCGACCGCGACCTGCACCGCTTCACCCACCACGACTACAACGACCGGGTCGGGCTGGCCGCCACCGTCGGCGGCGAGTTCATCGCCACCGTCCGCTACGACCGCATCGACTCCCGCGGCCGTCCGGCCCACGAGCCGACCGACGAGGCCGAGGTCGCCTTCCTGGTGCAGGACGCCCACCAGGGCCGCGGGGTCGCCTCCGCCCTGCTGGAGCACATCGCGGCCGTCGCCCGGGAGCGCGGGATCCGGCGCTTCGCGGCCGAGGTGCTGCCCGCCAACACCAAGATGATCAAGGTGTTCACGGACGCCGGCTACACCCAGAAGCGGAGCTTCGAGGACGGTGTCGTCCGGCTGGAGCTGGACCTGGAGCCGACGGACCGCTCGCTCGCCGTCCAGCGCGCCCGCGAGCAGCGCGCCGAGGCCCGCTCGGTGCAGCGCCTCCTCGCCCCCGGCAGCGTCGCGGTCTTCGGCACCGGCCGCGAGCCCGGCGGGATGGGCCGGGCCGTGCTGCACAATCTGCTGGCCGGCGGGTTCACCGGCCGGGTCCTCGCGGTCAACACCTCCTTCCCCGACGGCCTCACCACGCTCGACCCCGAGGGCGTCCCCGCCCTCCGCTCGCTCCGCGAGGCCGAGGGGCCGGTCGACCTCGCCGTCGTCGCCGTGCCCGCCGACCGCGTGCCGTCCGTCGTCGAGGACTGCGGGGAGCACGGCGTCCAGGGCCTGGTGGTGCTCTCCGCCGGGTACGCGGAGAGCGGGCCCGACGGCCGGGCCCGCCAGCGCGAGCTGGTCCGGCAGGCCCGCTCGTACGGCATGCGCATCATCGGCCCCAACTCGTTCGGCCTGGTCAACACCGCCGCCGGGGTCCGCCTCAACGCCTCCCTCGCCCCCGAGCTGCCGCCGCCCGGACGGGTCGGCCTGTTCAGCCAGTCCGGCGCCATCGGCATCGCGCTGCTCTCCGGACTCCAGCGGCGGGCGGCCGGACTGGCCGGTCTCGCCTCGGTCTCCACCTTCGTCTCGACCGGCAACCGCGCGGACGTCTCAGGGAACGACTTCCTCCAGTACTGGCACGACGACCCGGACACCGACGTCGCCCTGATGTACCTGGAATCCATCGGCAATCCGCGCAAGTTCACCCGCCTCGCCCGGCGCACCGCGCGCCACAAGCCGGTCGTCGTCGTCAAGGGCGCCCGGCACGGCGGCGTCGCCCCGGCGGGACACACCGTGCCCACCACCCGCATGCCCGACGCCACCGTCTCCCACCTCCTCCGGCAGGCCGGCGTGATCCGCGTCGACACCGTCACCGAACTCTCCGACACCGGGCTGCTGCTCGCCGCCCAGCCGCTGCCCGCGGGCCCGCGCGTGGCCATCCTGGGCAACTCCCAGTCCCTGGCGCTGCTCACCTACGACGCCTGCCTCACCGACGGCCTCCGCCCGCTGCCCCCGCAGGACCTCACCACCGCCGCCGGCCCCGAGGACTTCCACCGGGCGCTCGCCGCCGCCCTGGCGGACCCCGCCTGCGACGCCGTCGTCGTCACCGCCATCCCCCGGGTCGACGGCGAGTCGGCCGCCGGGCTCGCCGCCGCCCTGCGCGCCGCCGTCGACGCGGCCCCCGCGGCCAAGCCCGTCTGCGTCGTCCACCTGGAGATCCCCGGCCTCGCCGAGGCCCTGGCCGCCCCGCCGGAGGCCGGCGCGCCCGCGGGCCCGGGCTCGGTGCGCGTCCCCGCCTACCCCGCCGCCGAGCGGGCCGCCCGGGCCCTGGCCCAGGCCGCCCGGTACGCCGAGTGGCGGCGCCGCACCGAGGAGCGGCCCGGACGGGTCCCGGAGTACGAGGACATCGACGAGGCGGGCGCCGCGGCCGACATCGAGGTGCTGCTCGCCGCCCACGGCGTCACCGAGGGCGACCCCGGCGGGCCGCGCGCCGTCACCCTGTCCGCCGCCGACACCCAGCGCCTCCTCGCCCGCTACGGCATCGCCGTCCTCCCCGCGCTGCTCGCCCCCGACCCGGACACCGCCGTGGCCGCGGCCCACCGGCTGGGTTTCCCGGTCGCCCTCAAGCCCACCGCCCCGCACCTGCGGCACCGCGCCGACCTGGGCGGCGTCCGCCTCGACCTCGGCGGCGAAGCCGAACTGCTGCGGGCCTACAGTGAGTTGACCGAGCTGCTCGGGAAGCCCTCGGAGACCCGCCTGGTGGTGCAGTCGATGGCCCCGCGCGGCGTCGACACCGTCGTCCGGGCCACGATCGACCCGGCGGCCGGGGCCGTGCTCTCCTTCGGCCTCGCCGGAGCGCCCTCGCTGCTGCTCGGCGACACCGCGCACTGCCTGGTCCCGGCCACCGACCGGGACGCGGCCGAGCTGATCCGCTCGGTGCGCACCGCGCCGCTCCTCTTCGGCTGGCGCGGCGCGGCCCCCGTCGACACCGGAGCGCTGGAGGAGCTGCTGCTGCGCGTCTCCCGCCTGATGGACGACCATCCGGAGGTCGTCGGCGCCGACCTGGAGCCGGTGATCGTCGCCCAGCACGGCATCCACGTCCTGGGTGCCTCCATACGGCTGGCTCCGCCCCCGCCGCGCACCGACCTGGGGCCGCGGAGCCTGCCGACGTACTGAGCGGAGCCGCCGACGTGCCGGAGCGGCCGGGGCCGGATCCCGGGCACCGGCCCGGGCATCGGCGGCGGCAGGGGTCCGTACGCCCCGTAGGATGGGCGTATGGCGAAGACCGGTACGACGACCCAGGGGCTGCGCGCGGCGATCGAGCGCAGCGGCTACTACCCGGCCCTCGTGGCCGAGGCCGTGGAGGCGGCCGTGGGCGGGGAGCCGGTCGTGTCGTACCTGGTCCACCAGGAGACGACGTTCGACTCCAACGAGGTCCGCCGCCATGTGACGGTCCTCGTCCTCACCCGTACGCGGTTCATCGTCAGCCACACCGACGAGCAGGCGGCCGACGGCACCTCGCCGTCCCCGTACGCCACCACCTCGACCGAGTCCGTGAAGCTGGACCGGATCTCGTCGGTCGTCGTGAGCCGCGTCGTGGCCAACCCCGAGTCGTACACGCCGGGCGCGCTGCCCCGCGAGGTGGTCCTCACCATCGGCTGGGGCGCGGTCTCCCGGATCGACCTGGAGCCGGCCGCCTGCGGCGACCCCAACTGCGACGCGGACCACGGCTACACGGGCTCCTCGACCGCCGACGACCTCAGCCTGCGCGTCAGCGAGGCGGGCGACGGCCCCGACAGCGTCCGCCAGACCCTCGCCTTCGCCCAGGCGATCTCCGAGGCGACCGCGGTCACCGGCCGCTGATGTCGTACCCGAGCACCGCGGGTGCCGCCTGGCACGAGCCCGCCACGCTGGACCCCCGTACCGCACCGCTGCCGCGCTACGGTTCCGGTGCCCTCTCCGACCTGCTGCCCGCCGCGGTGGCGGGCATGGGCGTCCCGGGCTTCCGTTCCGGACTGGAACTGGCGCCCGCCGACCGGGTCTGCGTCTTCCTGATCGACGGCCTGGGCTGGGAGCTGCTGCGCGCCCATCCGGCCGAGGCGCCGTTCCTCCACTCGCTGCTCGGCAGTTCGCTGAACGGCACCGGCGCCCCCCTGACCGCCGGCTTCCCGTCCACCACCGCGACCTCGCTGGCCTCGGTGGGCACGGGCCTGCCGCCGGGCTCCCACGGCCTGCCCGGGTACACGGTCCTCGACCCGGCCACCGGCGAACTGATGAACCAGCTCCGCTGGCGCCCCTGGACGGACCCGCACCACTGGCAGCCGTACCCCACCGTCTTCCGGCTCGCGGACGACGCGGGCGTCCACACCTGTCAGGTGTCGGCCCCCGACTTCGAGCACACCCCGCTGACCCGGATCGCCCTCAGCGGCGGCACCTTCCACGGCCGGCTGTCCGGCGAGGACCGGATGGACCTCGCGGCCGCCCAGCTCGGCGCCGCCGACCGCTCGCTCGTGTACACGTACTACAGCGAGGTGGACGGCAAGGGCCACCGCTTCGGCGTCGACTCCGAGGAGTGGCGCGGCCAGCTGATGTACGTGGACCTGCTGGCCCGGCGGCTCGCGGAGCAACTGCCCCCGCGCTCCGCGCTGTACGTCACCGCCGACCATGGCATGATCGACATCCCGTTCACCCCGGACGCCCGCATCGACTTCGACGAGGACTGGGAGCTCCGCGCCGGTGTCGCACGGCTCGGAGGGGAGGCCCGGGCCCGGCACGTCTACGCCGTTCCGGGGGCCGCCGCCGATGTCCTCGCGGTGTGGCGCGAGGTGCTGGGGGAGCAGATGTGGGTCGCGGGACGCGACGAGGCCATCGAGGCAGGATGGTTCGGCCCTCCCGGGGCAGGCGTGGACGACCGGGTGCACGCGCGGATCGGCGACGTGGTCGCCGCGGCCCGGGACGACATGGCGATCGTCGCCACCGAGACCGAGCCCAACGAGTCCCGGATGGTGGGCCTGCACGGCTCCATGACGCCCGTCGAGCAGCTGGTGCCGCTCCTCGAAGTCCGCACCTGAGCACCGCCCCGTACCTTTTTCCCGCCCCACGAAACGAAAGGCGTTGGCCTTCCCATGCCCGAGCTGGTGTTCTTCTCCGGAACGATGGACTGCGGAAAGAGCACCCTCGCTCTGCAGATCGAGCACAACCGCTCGGCCCGCGGTCTGCAAGGGATGATCTACAGCCGTAACGACCGCGCGGGCGAGGGCAAACTGTCCTCCCGGCTCGGTCTGGTGACGGACTCCGTCGAGGCGGGCGAGGGGTTCGACTTCTACGCCCATGTGGTCGGCCACCTCTCCGCGGGCGGCCGGGTGGACTACGTCATCGCGGACGAGGCCCAGTTCCTCGCCCCCGAGCAGGTGGACCAGCTCGCCCGGATCGTCGACGACCTCGAACTCGACGTCTTCGCCTTCGGCATCACCACCGACTTCCGCACCCGGCTCTTCCCCGGTTCGCGGCGGCTGGTCGAACTCGCCGACCGCATCGAGGTCCTCCAGGTCGAGGCCCTCTGCTGGTGCGGCGCCCGCGCCACCCACAACGCCCGGACGGTCGGCGGGCAGATGGTCGTCGAGGGGGCCCAGGTCGTCGTCGGCGACGTCAACCAGCCGGAGACGGTGGTGGGTTACGAGGTGCTGTGCCGCCGTCACCACCGCCGGCGCCTCACCGCGGCGGCGGCCCGGGCCGCCGCGCTCTCCCCGGACGTGCTGCCGGTGGACCCCGAGCCGGTGCACCCCGAGCCGGCGGGCGGCGCGGCTAACGGGGTGACCGCACCAGCGTGAGGACGGCCCCCTCCGGGTCCGCGACCGACGCCGTCCGCCCCGCCGGCCCGTCCTGCGGGGCCTCCAGCACCCGTCCGCCCAGCTCCTCCGCGCGCCGGACGGCGGCGTCGGTGTCGGCCACCTCGAACCAGGTCGTCCACCGCGGGCGCCGCACCGCGGCACCGACGCCGCGCACGGAGGCGACGGGCCGGCCGTCCAGGTGCAGGACGAGCCGGTCGGAGTCGACGGAGCCGGTCGGCTTGATCTCGTAGGGGAAGAGCGCCTTGTAGAACTTCACGGCGACGGCCGCGTCATGGGTCAGCAGCTCGTGCCACACGGCCGTCCCGGGCACCCCGGGTGCCGGCGGCGCGGGGGGCTCGTGCGGCTGCCGGACGCCGAAGGGGGCGCCGGCCGGGTCGGAGGCCAGCACCAGGCGGCCCGTGTCCCCGGTGGCGAGCGGGCCCACCCCCACCGTGCCGCCCGAGCAGCGGATCCACTCCGCCGTCACATCCGCGTCGGCACTGGCCAGATAGGTGGTCCACTCCCTCGGCAGCCGCCGGTCGGGCGGCAGTTCGCCGAGCCCCGCGACCTCGCGGCCGTCGAGCACGGCGCGGACGCAGGGGCCGAGCCGACAGGGCCCGGGGCTGTCGTAGCTCCAGCCGAAGAGGCCGCCGTAGAACTCCTTCGTCGCCCCCAGGTCGTGCACCAGCAGGCTCGTCCAGCACGGGGTGCCCGGGACGTGCCGGACCTGCCCCTCGCTCCGCTGCGGGGCGGACCCCCATACCTCGGTCATCGTCGCTCTCTCCTCGGACCATCGTGGTGGCCGCGCGGCGCTCCCATGGCCTGACGGCACGGGCGTAACTCCCGTGGACTGCGGCGCGCGGGGTGGTGCGGGACGGTGCCTGAGCAGATGGTTGCACCACCGGTCGTGTCATGCCCCCCGGCCGCGCCGGATGACACTGGTTCCCGTGGGATCCAGCAGGAAGAGGCCGGAAATCGTGTTTCGCTTCCGTTTCGGGGCTCTTGCCGTCCAGTATCGATCGGTCGTGCGCTGTCCCGCCAGGGTGCCTGTCGGACGCAGAGGTGACTACGCCAGGATGGCCCGCATGAATCCGATCATCAGCGCAAGGGAATTGGCGGAGCTGCTCGCGGCGGGGGAGCGGTCGCCGCGGCTGCTGGACGTCCGCTGGCGGTCGGGCGGCCCGTCGTGCCGCCCCGAGTACGCCGCCGGCCACCTCTCCGGTGCCGTCTACCTCGACCTGGAAGAGGAACTGACGGGTCCCAAGGTCCCCCAGGGCACGGGCTGCCGCCACCCGCTGCCCGACCCGGCCGAGTTCGGGGCCGCGATGCGCCGCGCCGGCGTCTCCGCGGACGACGACGTGATCGTGTACGACGGCGGCCAGAACTGGGCCGCGGCCCGCACCTGGTGGCTGTTGCGCTGGACGGGGCACCGGTCGGTGCGGGTGCTCGACGGCGGCGTGGCCGCGTGGACGGCCGCGGGCGGTGAACTCACCGACGAGGTACCGGAGGTCGCCGAGGGCGACTTCGTCCCGGCGCCGGGCGCGGTGCCGCTGCTCGACGCGGACGGCGCGGCGGCGCTCGCCCGCCGGGGCGTGCTGCTGGACGCCCGCGCGGCGGAGCGCTATCGCGGCGAGGTGGAGCCGCTGGACCCGGTCGCGGGCCACATCCCGGGCGCGCTCTCCGCCCCGACCACCGAGAACGTGGACGCGGACGGGCTGTTCCGGCCCGCCGTCGAGCTGGCCGGGCGCTTCTCCGCGCTGGGCGCGGTGCCGGGGGCCGAGGTGGGCGTCTACTGCGGGTCCGGGGTCTCCGGTGCGCACGAGGTGCTGGCGCTGGCCGTGGCGGGCGTTCCGGCCGCGCTGTACGCCGGTTCGTGGAGCGAGTGGACGGCGGACCCGTCCCGTCCGGTGGCCACGGGGGCGCAGCCGGGCTGAGCCGGGCGCTCGGACTCCCGGGCCGGGCATGCCGATCACCGGGCGTGACCGCCCGGCGATTCAGGCAAAAGGGTTACGCGAGTGCGGACGTACAGAACCACGCGAAAGGGGCAGAGCAGGGCGGGCGGCGCCGCCCTCACTCCTGTTTCTTGCGCCGCGTCCCGAAGACGATCTCGTCCCAGCTCGGGACCGCGGCCCTGCGGCCCGGCCGGACGCCGTCTGCCTCGGCCTGCCGGTCCGTGGTGCCGATCAGCCGCTCCCGGTGCCCGGCCACCGACCGGGGCATCAGCACGTCCGCGTACGCCGAACCGGCGCTCGCCGCCGGGGCGGGCGGCTCGACGGCCTCCGCCTCCTCCACCGGGACCTCGCCCGGCGGCGCCGACGGCGGCTCGGGTACGACCATGTCGCCCCGGAAGCTGGGCACGGCCTCGAGCAGGCTGGTCAGGGAGTCGCGCTCCTTGGCGGCCTCCTCGGCGGCGGGCGCCGCGACGGCCGCGGGGGCCTCGACGGGCTCCGCCACCGGGCGGTCCTGCGGCCGCTCCCGGGGCAGCCGCGCGATGCGCGGGACGAAGGGGAAGCTGGGCTCCGGGGTGTCCTCGGTCTCCCCGATCAGCGCCCGCGCCTCGTCGTCCAGCGCAGAGACGATCCGGCGCGGCGGATCGTAGGTCCAGCTGGCGGCCCTCGGCTCCCCGGCCACGCGGTAGACCAGCAGCACCTCCCAGGTGCCGTCGTCGCGCCGCCACGAGTCCCACTGCGCGGTGTCCTTCTCGGCGCCGCGCAGCAGCAGCCGCTCCGCGACCGCCTCGCCGAGCTGCGGCCCGGTGCTCTCGCCGGGGCGGCGCACGGGGGTCTTGCGGGCGCGCTCGGCCATGAAGGCGCGCTCGGCGAGGACCGGGCCCTCGAAGCGGCGCACGCGTTCCACGGGGATGCCGGCGAGCTGGGCGACCTCCTCCGCGGAGGCGCCGGACCGGATCCGGGCCTGGATGTCGCGGGGCCTGAGGTGGCTCTCCACCTCGATCTCGATCTGCCCCAGGCGCGCGCGGTCGTTGCGCACGGCGGCGCGCAGCCGCTCGTCGATGGGAAGGGTGTACTCCGTGCTGTCCGCAGCCTTGAGCACCAGCCGTGTGCCGTCGTTGGAGACGGCCACGACACGCAGTTCGGGCATGGGGACCTCCCGGGTGGTGCCTGCCGACGTCACGTGCGTCGCTGCTTCCGCTGGTCGAGTGTGGCCTGCCCGGGTAGCAGCCTGCCACAACATTGCCGAGTTGACGGGGGCGAGAGCCGCCCGGGCCCCTCCCGTTGGGTCCGGGCAACCGGACGGGATACCGGGGCCGGGCTCGCCACAGTACTCCATTCGGACCACTGGGGGTGGAGCGGCGCGCCATCGATGTTCACGTCCGGCAAGGGAGTTGATTGCCCCCTCTTGCGCCGGAGACCTTCCCACGGGTGGTGAGGTTCACACAATCACCGGATTCGGAACTGTTCGTTACGCTCGAATGTCCCTTCTGAGTGCAAGAGGCGCGAAAGGTTCGACAGAGGCTGGAGATGGACGACAAAGCCGAAAGTGGCGCAAAAGCCAAGGGCAAACGCCTGGACTTGAGCGTCGCCCAGGTGGCGGGCAGTGCGCTGGCCGCGGTGATCGCCGCCCTGCTCGCAGGCAAGCTCGGTGTCTACGGCACGGTGATCGGCGCCGGTGTCGTCAGCGTGGTCGCCACCACGGGCGGCACGGTCTTCCACCACCTGTTCAGACGGACCGGCGAGCAGGTGCGCGACGCGGCCGTGCAGGCCGCGAGGCCCCGGCTGCGCCAGGTCCCGCTGGGCGACGCGGAGCGCGCGGTCGGCCGGGCGCGCGCCGCCGACGCCTCCGACATCACGGCCGGGCACCCGGGCGCGGCGCTGCCGCCGGACCCGGACCGGACCAAACTGTTCGCGGAGATCGGCACGGACCGTGACGAGGACGCGACGCGGATGCTGCCGGAAGCGCACGCCGGTGCGTACCCCGGCGCGCACGCCAGTGCGCACCCCGTTCACGGCTCCGAGGCGTTTTCCGGGGAGTTCTCGGCCGGCACGACGCACGGCACCCGGTGGCGCGGGTGGAAACGGCCGTTTCTGGCCGCCGGCGCGGTCTTCGTCCTCGCCATGGGCGCGGTGACGGCGGTCGAACTGGTGTCGGGGCAGAGCGCCGACGGCACCAAGGGCGGCACGACGATCATGCGCTCCTTCCAGCAGGACAAGCAGGGGAAGGGGAAGGAGCACCAGGGCTCCGAGGGTGACGACAAGGGCCGCACCGGCGGTGACGGCGGCCGGGACGGCTCCCACGGCACCGGCTCCGGGACCGGCGAGGGAACGGACGGGCGTCAGGGCCCGTCCCGTTCGCCCGGTACGGACGGCGGCGAGGGCGCGGACAAGAGCGGGGGCGCGACGCCGTCCCCCGACGCCTCGAAGACCGCCGGCGGTACCGGCGGGCAGACGCCGGACCCGGGCACGTCCCCCTCGGGCGGCGCCTCGCCGAGCCCGGACCGGACCCCGGACCCGGGCGGCTCACCGGACGCCGGCAAGGGCGGCACGGCCGAAAACAAGGGTGACAAGGGCGGCGCGAGCGCGCCGCCGGCCCAGGGGAAGGGCACCGGCGCCTGAGCCGGTGCCCGCCGCGGCGGCTCAGTCCCCGAGCACCCGCCGCAGATACGGGTTGCCGAACACCCGGTCGGGGTCCAGCCGGTCCCGCACGGCCGTGAAGTCGGCGAACCGCGGGTAGGCCCCGGCCAGATAGGAGGCGTCCCGGCCGTGCAGCTTCCCCCAGTGCGGCCGGCCGCCGTGGGCGACCATGACCTCTTCCGCCGCCGAGAAGTACGCCTGGTACGGCGCGCCTCGGTACATGTGCACCGCGAGGTAGACGGTGTCGCGCCCGGAGGCGGTCGACAGCCAGACGTCGTCGGCGGGCGCGGTCCGCACCTCGACGGGGAAGGCGACCCGCAGCCGCCGCCGCTCGATCACCGCCTTCAGCTCGCGCAGCGCCGGAACCGCGGCCTCGCGCGGCAGCGCGTACTCCATCTCCACGAAGCGGACCCGCCGGGGGCTGGTGAAGACCCGGTAGGGGATGTCGGTGTAGGTACGGGCGGACAGGGCGCGGCCGGTGACGCGGGCGATGGAGGGCACCGCCGCGGGCACCGCCCGGCCGACCGCGCACACCGCGCCGAACAGCCCGTTCGACAGCAGTTCGTCGTCCACCCAGGCGCCGAGGCGGCCGAGCGGGGCGGCGGGGCCCTGGCTGCGGTTGTTGCGCTTGGTGGTGCAGCACTCGGTGTGCGGGAACCAGTAGAACTCGAAGTGCTCGTTCTCCGTCGCGAGCCGGTCGAACTCGGAGGTGACCTGTTCGAGGGACATCGGTTCCTCGCACGCCGTGAGCAGGAACTCCGGTTCCACGGCGAAGGTGATCGCCGTGATCACGCCCAGCGCGCCGAGGCCCACCCGGGCCGCCGCGAACACCTCGGGGTGCTCGGTCGCCGAGCAGGAGAGCACCGAGCCGTCCGCGGTGACCAGCTCCAGGGCGGCGATCTGCGCGGCGATCGAGGCCGAGTCGCGGCCGGTGCCGTGGGTGCCGGTGCTGACGGCGCCGGAGACCGTCTGCTCCATGATGTCGCCCATGTTCGTCAGCGACAGGCCGCGCGCGGACAGCGCCCGGTTCAGATCGGCGAGCCGGGTGCCGGCCCCCACGGTCACCGTGCCGGCCGCGCGGTCGACGGACCGTATCCCGGCCAGCCGGTGCGGGCGGATCAGTATCCCGTCCGTCGCGGCCGCGGCGGTGAACGAGTGGCCCGAGCCGGCGGCCTTCACCCGCAGCCCGTCCGAGGCGGCGGACGCCACCGCCCGGGCCAGCTCCGGAACCGTCTCCGGAGTGATCGTCCGGAGCGGGAAGGCGGTGACGTTCCCCGCCCAGTTACGCCACGCGCTCGTCTTCGCCGACGCCGTGGTTCGTGCCCTTGCTGGTGTCTCCGTCATGTGCGCCAGACCCTCCCCTAGGCAGCGGGACGGACGTCCCGGTCCGCCGGGACACCCGCTCCGGCGCCGACCGCAGCCGGCGGTACCCGAGGAACGCCCCGACGGCCGCCAGCGCTCCCGCCACACCGGGCACCGCGTACCCCGCGCCGGCCCCCGCGGCGTCCACCACCGCTCCGGCGGCGGACGAACCGAGTGCCGCCCCGACCGCCATCCCGGTGCTCGCCCAGGTCATGCCCTCGGTCAGGTTCGCGCGCGGTACGTGCTGCTCGACCAGGGCCATGGTGGTGACCATCGTGGGTGCGATGGCCAGGCCCGCGAAGAAGAGCGCGACGGTCAGGGACGCCAGGTTCCCGACCAGTTGGAGGGGGATCATACTCACGGCCATCGCACAGACCCCGACGAGCCAGCGGCGGGCGGGCTCGCCCTTGGGACGCAGCAGGCCGAACACCGTGCCCGCGATGCAGGAACCGAGCGCCCACACGGCCAGCACCACGCTGGACAGCGCCTTGTGGCCCAGCGCCTCGGCGAACGCGACGGTCACGACCTCGATGGAGCCGAACAGGGCGCCCAACGCCACCGAGGTCCCCACGAGGACCCGCAGCCCGCCCGAGCGCAGGGCGGATCCGCCCCCGCCGTGCGCGGTCCCGGACGGCGGCGGCTCGGTGGCGCGCTGGGCGGTCAGCCAGAAGACGCCGAGCAGCAGGAAGACTCCCGCCAGCAGCGGCCCGGCCTCCGGGAACCAGCCGGTCGACAGGCCGATGGCGAGGACCGGGCCGACGATGAACACGAGCTCGTCGATCACGGACTCGGCGGAGTAGGCGGTGTGCAGGTGACCGGGGGAGTCCTGGTAGAGGGCCGCCCAGCGGGCCCGCACCATCGCGCCCACGCTGGGCACCGCGCCGACGCCGGCCACCAGGACGAAGAGGGTCCAGTGCGGCCACCGCAGCCGCGCGCCGAGCAGCAGACAGGCCGTCGCGGCCACCGAGAACAGGGTGGCCGGCCGCAGCACGCGCCGCTGCCCGTACCGGTCGACCAGCCGCGAGACCTGCGGTCCCATCGCCGCGGTGGCCAGGGCGAGTGCCGCGGAGAGCGCCCCCGCCAGCCCGTACTCCCCGGTGATCTCGGAGACCATCGTCACGATGCCGATGCCCATCATCGACAGCGGCATACGGGCGAAGAGCCCGGCCGCGGAGAAACTCCTGGCACCGGGCGCGGCGAAGATCGCGCGATACGGACTGGACAAGCCGGCTCCGCCCTGAGGAAGAGGAACGAGGGGTTCATGACGAGGGTGCCGCAGGGGCCTTCGATGGCCCATACAGGTTACGGGTGAACCTCTGTTCGCCGCGCGGTATTTCCCGCCGTCCCCGGACGCCTCCGCGCACCGGCCCGCCGTGCCGGGTGACGCGGCTGTCAGTGGGGGGTGGCAGGATCGTAACCATGTCGGATCAGCCAGCCCACGCCCCGTACGACGCCCTGCTGCTGCTCTCCTTCGGCGGCCCCGAAGGCCCGGACGACGTCGTCCCGTTCCTGGAGAACGTGACGCGCGGGCGGGGCATCCCCCGCGAGCGGCTCAAGGAGGTCGGGCAGCACTACTTCCTGTTCGGCGGCGTCAGCCCCATCAACGACCAGAACCGCGAACTGCTGGGCGCCCTGCGCGAGGAGTTCGCGGCGAGCGGCACCGACCTGCCGGTGTACTGGGGCAACCGCAACTGGGCGCCGTACCTGACCGACACCCTCCGCGAGCTGGTCCGCGACGGCCGGCGCCGCGTGCTCACCCTCGCCACCAGCGCGTACGCCTCCTACTCCGGCTGCCGCCAGTACCGGGAGAACCTGGCCGACGCGCTGGCCGCCCTGGAGGCCGAGGGGCTCCCCGTCCCGCGCGTCGACAAGCTGCGCCACTACTTCAACCACCCCGGCTTCGTCCGCCCCATGGCCGACGCCACCCTGGCGGCCCTCGCGGAGCTGCCCGAGGACGTCCGGGCCGGCGCGCACCTCGCCTTCACCACCCACTCCATCCCCACGGCCGCCGCCGACACCTCCGGCCCGGCCGAGGACCACGGCGACGGCGGCGCCTACGTCGCCCAGCACCTCGACGTGGCCCGGACCATCGCCGACGCCGTGCGCGAGGAGACCGGGACCGACCGGCCCTGGCGGCTGGTCTACCAGTCCCGCAGCGGCGCCCCCCACATCCCGTGGCTGGAACCCGACATCTGCGACCACCTGGAGGCGGTGCACGCCGACGGCGCCCCCGCGGTCGTGATGGTCCCCATCGGCTTCGTCTCCGACCACATGGAGGTCAAGTACGACCTCGACACCGAGGCCAAGGCCAAGGCCGTCGAGCTGGGCCTGCCCGTCGCCCGCGCGGCGACCGTGGGCGCCGACCCGCGCTTCGCCGCCGCCGTCCGCGAGCTGGTCCTGGAGCGGGCCGCCGCCGAGCGCGGCGAGCGGCCCGAGCGCTGCGCGCTGGGCGCCCTGGGCCCCTCGCACGACCTCTGCCCCGTCGGCTGCTGCCCGGCCCGGGCGCCGCGCCCCGCCGCCGCGGGCGCGGACAGCCCCTACGCGTGACCCCGCCGCGCACCCCCCATCAGGCAAGGAGCACCCGTGAACGCCCCCACCGACGCCCTCAAGGCCGAGCTGCTGTCCGTGGCCCTGGAGGCCGCCGAGCGGGCCGGCGCGCTGCTGAGGGACGGCCGCCCCGCCGACCTCGGGGTCGCGGCCACCAAGACCAGCCCCATCGACGTCGTCACCGAGATGGACCTCGCCTCCGAGAAGCTGATCACCGGCTTCCTCGCCGAGCACCGGCCCGACGACGGCGTGCTGGGCGAGGAGGGCGCCAGCACCCCCGGCACCAGCGGGGTGCGCTGGGTGGTCGACCCCCTCGACGGCACGGTCAACTACCTCTACGGGCTGCCGTCCTGGTCGGTCTCCATAGCCGCCGAGTACGCCGGCGAGACGGTCGTCGGCGTGGTGGCCGCACCCCTGCGCGGCGAGACCTACCGGGCCGTCCTCGGCGAGGGCGCCTGGCTCGGCGACCGCCGGCTCCGCGTCCGCCCCGCGCCCGCCTTCGAACAGGCCCTCCTCGGCACCGGCTTCGGCTATCTCACCGCCCGCCGCACCGCCCAGGCCGAGGTGGTCCGCCGGCTGCTGCCCGAGGTCCGGGACGTCCGGCGCGGCGGATCCGCCGCCATCGACCTCTGCGACGTCGCCTGCGGCCGGCTCGACGGCTACTACGAGCGCGGGCTCAACCCCTGGGACCTCGCGGCCGGCGACCTGGTCGCCCGCGAGGCGGGGGCGCTCACCGGCGGCCGTCCCGGCGCGCCCGCGTCCGGCGAGCTCGCCGTCGCCGCCCCGCCCGGCTTCTTCGAGCCCCTCCAGGCCCGCTTGGAGGAGCTGGGCGCCTGGCACGACTGACCCCGGCGCCCCCGGCGCGTACGGCGGCACACACGGCGGAGCGCCCCGGCGCGCGAGGCACCGGGGCGCTCCCCCCGTTTGGCGGGTCAAGGGTCAGGCGGCGCTGACCTCGACGCCGTGCTCCGCGGCGAGGCGGTGCAGGTCCTCCAGTTCCGCCTGTTCCATGTCGACGAGAAAGTCGTCTCCGCTGCGGCGGGCCCGGTCGAGATCACTCCGCGTGGTCTCTATGCGCTGCAGAATGCCGGCGGTGAACGCGTCCATGCTGCGCCCCCTCCTGGGTCGGCTCGGTGGCACGGGGGTGTGCCGGGGGGTTCCCCGGACGGTGGCCGGGGAAGACGATCACGTGCGTGGTGGTCCCCCGCGGTGCCGCGTGGTCATGGCGCACCACGGGATGGGGGTCGTGATCGCGGGTGTGCAGACGTCTTCCCCACCCCCGTCCGCGCGGAAACCTCCCGTCCGCAAACGGACGGGAACCCGCCGCCGGCGGCGGCCCCAGAGCCCCTTACAGCCGGTTTATCGGTGTTCGGGGCAGGATGGAGGGCACCACCGGTGGCCGTCCGGCCTGCCCGCAGGGCCGCCGGAACCACCCCCGCATCCCAGGCCCGTCGGGCCCCTGAGGAAGGAAGAGCCCCGTGCGCGTACTCGTCGTCGAGGACGAGCAGCTGCTCGCCGATGCCGTCGCCACCGGACTGCGCCGGGAGGCCATGGCCGTCGACGTCGTGTACGACGGGGCCGCCGCCCTGGAGCGCATCGCCGTCAACGACTACGACGTGGTCGTCCTCGACCGCGACCTGCCGCTGGTCCACGGCGACGACGTCTGCCGCAAGGTCGTCGAGCTCCAGCTGGCCACCCGCATCCTGATGCTCACCGCCTCCGGCGACGTCAGCGACCGCGTCGAGGGCCTGGAGATCGGCGCCGACGACTACCTGCCCAAGCCCTTCGCCTTCAGCGAGCTGATCGCCCGCGTCCGCGCGCTGGGCCGGCGCACCACCGTCGCCCTCCCGCCCGTCCTGGAGCGGGCCGGCATCCGGCTCGACCCCAACCGCCGCGAGGTGTTCCGCGACGGTCGCGAGGTGCAGCTGGCGCCCAAGGAGTTCGCGGTGCTGGAGGTGCTGATGCGCAGCGAGGGTGCCGTCGTCTCCGCCGAGCAATTGCTGGAAAAGGCCTGGGACGAGAACACCGACCCCTTCACCAACGTCGTCCGCGTCACCGTCATGACGCTGCGCCGCAAGCTCGGCGAGCCGCCCGTGATCGTCACGGTCCCCGGCTCCGGATACCGGATCTGACCCGATGGCCTCCACGCCCCCCTCCCCGGCGAACACGCCGCCGGCGGCCTCCCAGCCCCCACCCCGGCCCGCGGCCCCGCCACGGCCCGCCTGGGACCCGCGCCAGCCCGTCGTCCGGCCCTTCCCCTGGCTGCGGCCCACCATCCGCATACGGCTCACCCTGCTCTACGGCGGGATGTTCCTGATGGCGGGCGTCCTGCTGCTCACGATCATCTACCTGCTGGCGGCGGACGCCATGCGGGAGGGCAGCTACCTGCCGTTCCGCTTCATCGACGGCAATCTGGAGAGCACCAGCAACGCCTGCCCGTCCCTCCGCCCCGGCCGGATCGACGCCCGGGAGCTGGAGAACGCCGTCCAGGTGTGCATGAACCACCAGCGCGCCATAGCCCTCAACGGCCTGCTCCGGCGCTCGCTGCTGGCCCTGCTCGGCCTGGCAGTGATCGCGTTCGCCTTCGGCTACGCCATGGCCGGACGCGTCCTCTCGCCGCTCGGTAAGATCACCCGCACCGCCCGCCGGGTGGCCGCCACGGACCTGACCCGGCGGATCGAGCTGGGCGGCCCGGACGACGAGCTGAAGGAGCTCTCGGACACCTTCGACGAGATGCTGGACCGGCTGGAACGGGCCTTCACCGCGCAGCAACGTTTCGTGGCCAACGCCTCGCACGAGTTGCGCACACCCCTGGCGATCAACCGGACGCTGCTGGAGGTCCACCTCTCCGATCCCGGGGCGTCACCCGAGCTCCAACAGCTGGGCAAGACGCTGCTGGCGACCAACGAGCGCAGCGAACAGCTCGTCGAGGGCCTGCTGCTGCTCGCCCGCAGCGACAACGAGATCGTGGACCGCAAGCCCGTCGACCTGGCCGAGGTGGCCTCACAGGCGCTCGACCAGGCCCGCGGGGAGGCCCAGACCAAGGGCGTGGAGCTGCGGGGCGAGCGGCTGCCCGCCGTCGTGCAGGGCAACGGCGTCCTGCTGGAGCGCGTCGCGCTGAACCTGGTGCAGAACGCCGTCCGGTACAACGTGCCGGAGGACGGCTGGGTGGAGGTGACCACCGAGTCCCGGCCCGGCGAGGCCGTGCTGGTGGTGGAGAACACCGGACCCGTGGTCCCCGCCTACGAACTGGACAACATCTTCGAGCCGTTCCGCAGGCTGCGCACCGAGCGCACCGGCAGCGACAAGGGCGTCGGCCTCGGCCTGTCCATCGTGCGGTCGGTGGCCAGGGCGCACGGCGGCCGGATCACCGCGGAGCCCCGCGAGGGCGGCGGGCTCGTCATGCGGGTGGTGCTGCCGGCCTGAGCGGAGCGCGGTGGGTGGTGACGGAAACCTGACAGACTCCGCCGGTCGCGGAATTCTGCGACAATGGCGCGGACACAGGTTCGCTTTGGGCGGAATTTTCCTGGTCTGGTGAACGCTGTCTTCGTGTGTGATCGATCACACGGAGGGACATCAGGCCGTCCACTCTCCGTGATCGGATCCCCTACGGGAACGCCTGGAAAATGGGGGTTTCCGGGGGTCTTGATCACGGGAAGTACAGGAGATGGCGCTGCCACGAGCGGCCTGCGGACCGTGTACGGTCCCGTTCGCCACCCGATCCCATCACCTCTTCAGGTGTGCGGTTGGGTGTCGATTGAGTAACAGACCTTGATGTGAGGCAAAATCTCCGCCTTGGGTCGGGCACAAGTCCGGCCTCTCGCGCGTTACGTGCGCTGGAGACACCGCAGACACCCAGAGGGGGAGAGCGACATGGCAACGGACTACGACACCCCACGCAAGACCGACGATGACGTCAACGAGGACAGCATCGAGGAACTGAAGTCCCGGCGGAACGACAAGTCGGCCTCGGCAGTCGACGTCGACGAGTTCGAGGCCGTCGAGGGCCTGGAGCTGCCGGGCGCGGACCTTTCCAACGAGGAGCTGTCCGTTCGCGTCCTGCCCCGGCAGGCCGACGAATTCACCTGCATGAGCTGCTTCCTCGTGCACCACCGCAGCCAGCTGGCCGGTGAGAAGAACGGCCAGCCCATCTGCCGCGACTGCGAGTAGGCAAGGGGTCTGCAATGGCAGGCTCGGAACCGTTCCGTAAGCGGCTCGCACGGCGGTCCACGGCTCTTGGGCGTACGGGGGACGCCGCCGGGCCCGACCGCGCCGTGACGGGCGCGCACGAAGCGGCCGGCGCGCACGCCGAGCGGGGCCCGGAGGCCTCGCTCGCCGCCGCGCACGGCCGCGGTGAGGAAATGCCCGAGGAGGCGCGTCCTCCGAAGGGCGGGGCGGGGCGATGGACCCGGGGCGTACGGACGAGCCTGAGCGCCGTCGTCGACCGGATCGTCGCCAACGCCCCCCGCGTCCCCGTACGCGATCTGGCGACCCTGCGCGCCCAGTTCCCGGGCCTCGGCCCGGAGGAGATCGCCGACAAACTGGTGTCCGGCGCCGCCAACGGCACGTCCACCGTGGGAGCCGGCATCGGGGCGGCGGCCATGCTGCCCGTCCCGCCGGCCATGCCGGCCGAGCTCGCCGCCGAGATCGTCGGCGTCGCAGCCGTGGAGTTCAAACTGATCGCCGAGCTGCACGAGGTCTACGGCCTCCGGGCGCCCGGCACACTGCGCCAGCGCGCGCTCGCCTACCTCGCGGCCTGGGCCGACGAGCGCGGGGTGGACGTCACCAAACCGACCAGCGTCAACGCGGCGCTCGGCGGGCAGCTCCGCCGTGAGCTGCGCCAGCGGGTCCTCAAGCGCACCTTCCGCAACCTCCCCAACCTCACACCGTTCATGATCGGCGCGACCGTCGGGGCCGTGATGAACCGCCGGGACACCCGCAGGCTGGCCGAGAAGGTCCGCGCCGACCTGCGCCGCCGCCAGGTGCCCTGGGCCGCGCTGCCGCCGCCGGAGGGGCCTCAGGGCGCGTCCTGACCCCGCCTGGGGAGGGTTCCGGTCAGCCCTGGTCGGCCTTGGCGGCCGACTCCCGCCCCGCCGCCACCGCCGCGGCCAGCCGCTCGGGGGAGCGGGTCGACAGGTACAGGTACGGCGTCGGGTCGGCCGGATCCGTGACCTCGATCCGCAGGGCGGTGGGGACGTAGCCGCGCAGCAGCATGAACGCCCGGCTGTCGGCCTTGTGGGTGCGCCAGGCCCGCGCCTCCTCCGCGTCCAGGACCTCGGCGGCGCCCAGCGCCGCGCACGGAATCCGTGCGTCCCCGGCCAGCAGGGTGTCGCCCACCACCCGGATCCGCACCGAGCCGTAGGCGCTCACGGCGATCGTCGCCAGTGCTCCGCCGACGACCAGTCCGCCGAGCATCGGGATGGTGCCGAGCGGCAGCGTGATCAGGGCGCAGGCCACCCCGATCAGAACGGCGATGGTCCACCAGGAGCGCGGCGCGGTCAGGCGTTCTTCGTAGTGCTGCATGGGCTCAAGCTTGGCACGGGCGGGACCGGGCACCGCTCGCGCGGGTAAGGTCAGCCCCTGTGAGTGGACGAACGACAGCGCTGACACCGCCGGCCGACGCCGGACCGCCGGTGCGGCACCCCGAGGCCCCCGTGCCGGGCGAGGTCATCGGGGCGCACTACGAGAACTGCTTCGGCTGTGGCGCGGGCGTGCCGCACGGTCTGCACCTGGAGGTGCGGGCCGGTGAGGGCGTGGCCGTGACGGCCGAGTTCCGGGTCAAGGAAGCGCACCAGGGAGCCCCCGGCCTGGCGCACGGCGGCGTGCTGGCGACGGCGCTGGACGAGACCCTGGGGTCGCTGAACTGGCTGACCCGGGTCATCGCCGTCACCGGCCGGCTGGAGACGGACTTCCTGCGGCCCGTCCCCGTGGACAGCGTGCTGTACCTGGAGGCGAAGGCCGTCGCCGTCCACCACCGCAAGATCTACTGCACGGCCACCGGGCGGCTCGGCGGCCCCGAAGGGCCGGTCGCGGTCCGCGCGGACGCGGTCTTCATCGAGGTCAAGGTGGAGCACTTCATCAACAACGGCCGCCCGGAAGAGATCAACGCGGCGCTCGCCGACCCGGATCAGGTCAAGGTCGTCCGAGCCTTCGAGGTGAACCCGTGAGCCGTCCGCCCGTCGACGTCCTGATCCGCCGCCTCGACCCCGAGGTGCCGGTCCCCGCCTACGGTCACCCCGGTGACGCCGGCTGCGACCTCGTGACCACCGAGGCGGCCGTGCTCGCCCCCGGCGAACGCGCCGTTCTCCCGACGGGTGTGTCGATCGCGCTGCCCGATGGGTATGCGGCCTTCGTGCATCCACGTTCGGGTCTCGCGGCCCGGTGCGGGGTCTCCATGGTGAACGCCCCGGGGACCATCGATGCCGGGTACCGTGGAGAGATCAAGGTGATTGTGGTCAATCTGGACCCGCGCGAGAGCGTGCGGTTCGAGAGGTTCGACCGCGTTGCCCAGTTGGTTGTCCAGCAGGTCGAGAAGGTCCGCTTCCACGAGGTGGCGGAGCTTCCCGGCTCGGCGCGGGGCGAAGGGGGCTTCGGGTCCACCGGGGGCCACGCCGCCGTGGGGCATGGATTCGCTTCGGTCGCCTCTGACCGGGAAGGACAGTGACGTGTTCGGTCGTCGCCGCAAGCGCAGCGAGGACGCCGTCGAGCAGTTCGACGACGTGACCTCCGAGGAGTCCGCCGAGGGTGCGGAGTCCGTACAGGACGCCGCGGCCGAGAGCCGGGTCCGGCTGGAGCCGGAACCGCGCCCGGACGGGCCGTGGGACGTCTCCGAGGTCCACGCACCCGCCGAGGGCCGGGTCGACCTGGGCGGCCTGTTCGTGCCGGGCGTCGAGGGAATGGAGCTGCGGGTCGAGGTCGCGGGGGACGCGATCGTCGCCGCGACCGTGGTGCTGCGCGACAGCGCGGTGCAGCTCCAGGCGTTCGCCGCCCCCAAGCGCGAGGGCATCTGGCACGAGGTGCGGGACGAGATCGCCGGCGGCATCACCCAGCAGGGCGGTGTCGTGGACGAGGTGCAGGGCCCGCTGGGCTGGGAGCTGCGGGCACAGGTGCCCGTCGCCCTCCCGGACGGGACGAACGGCGTGCAGCTGGTGCGCTTCGTGGGCTGTGACGGGCCGCGCTGGTTCCTGCGCGGTGTGATCTCGGGCCAGGGCGCGGTGCAGCCGCAGACCGCCGGAATGCTGGAGCAGATCTTCCGGGACACCGTCGTGGTGCGCGGCGAGTCGCCGATGGCGCCCCGCGACCCGATCGTCCTGAAGCTGCCCGACGACGCCCAGATGGTCGCCGAGGGCATGCAGGACGAGCAGCAGGGCTCCCGGTTCGCCGGGGGCGTGGAGCGCCTCCAGCGCGGCCCGGAGATCTCCGAGGTCCGCTGACACCCTCCGTCAACGGCCGTCGCCGACGGCCTGATATCGACCCTCCACCGGGCCGGAACCCTACGCCAAGGGTTCCGGCCCGGCGGCGTTTCCGCAGGTCTCCGGCGCCTCCGTATGGATCCCGTCAAGGGGGCGCTAATGGCCGTAAGGGAGGCGTCAACGAACGCCCCGCGCACTGATTGCGGAGGTTTCCTCTAGAGGTCCGTTCATATCCGAACTCTCTAGGAGAACACGATGGCCGACGTGGCCTTCGTCGCCACCGCAGTCGCGGTCTTCGCGCTGGTGGCTCTCGTCGCCAAGGGGGTGACGAAGCTGTGAGCACCGAGAACATCGTCGGCCTGGTCGTGGCCGTCGCCCTGCTGGGCTACCTGATCCTCGCCCTCGTCTTCCCGGAGAGGTTCTGAGCACAGATATGAGCCCCGTCCTCTCCGGAGTCCTCCAGCTCACCGCGGTCGTCGCGGCGCTGGCGCTGGCGTACCGCCCGCTCGGCGACTACATGGCCGGCGTCTACAGCTCCGAGAAGCACCTGCGCCCCGAGAAGTGGATCTACCGCCTGATCGGCGCGGATCCGCGGGCGCAGATGCGCTGGCCCGCGTACCTGCGCGGCGTGCTGGCCTTCTCGCTGGCGAGCGTCCTGTTCCTCTACCTGCTCCAGCGGATCCAGGGCGTCCTGCCCGGCCGGCTGTCGCTCGGCTTCACCGCGATCTCGCCCGACCAGGCGTTCAACACCGCCGCGTCGTTCGTCGCCAACACCAACTGGCAGTCGTACAGCGGCGAGCAGGCCATGGGCCACGCCGTGCAGACGCTCGGCCTGGCGGTGCAGAACTTCGTCTCCGCCGCGGTCGGCATGGCCGTCGCCATCGCGCTGGTCCGGGGCTTCGCCCGGGCCCGCACCGGTGAGCTCGGCAACTTCTGGACCGACCTGGTGCGCGGCACCGTCCGCATCCTGATCCCGATCTCGGTGGTCGGCGCGCTGGTCCTGGTGGCCTGCGGCGCGATCCAGAACTTCGCGGGGATCCACGAGATCGGGCAGCTGACCGGCGGCACCCAGCAGGTCAACGGCGGCGCCGTGGCCTCGCAGGAGGTCATCAAGGAGCTGGGCACCAACGGCGGCGGTTACTTCAACGCCAACTCCGCCCACCCCTTCGAGAACCCGAACGCGTTCTCCAACCTCTTCGAGATCTTCCTGATCCTCGTCATCCCGTTCGCGCTCACCCGCACCTTCGGGAAGCTGGTCGGCAACGTCAAGCAGGGCTACGCGATCCTCGCCACGATGGGTCTGATCTGGCTCGGCTTCACGGCGCTGATGATGTGGACGGAGTACGCCCACCACGGCGCCGCGCTGCAGGCGGCCGGCGGGGCGATGGAGGGCAAGGAGCAGCGGTTCGGCGTCGGGGCGTCGGCGATCTTCGCGACGACCACGACCCTCACCTCGACCGGCGCGGTGGACTCGTTCCACTCCTCGTTCACCGGCCTCGGTGGCGGGATCACCCTGCTGGGCATGATGCTCGGCGAGATCGCGCCCGGCGGCGTCGGCTCCGGCCTCTACGGCATGCTCGTCATGGCGATCATCGCGGTGTTCATCGCGGGCCTGATGGTCGGCCGGACGCCGGAGTACCTGGGCAAGAAGATCGGCACCCGCGAGATCAAGCTCGCCGCCTGCTACATCCTCGTCACGCCGACGCTGGCGCTGGGCTTCACCGCCCTGTCGATGGCGCTGTCGTCGCCGCCGGAGTCGATCCTCAACACCGCGGGGAACTCGGTGCACGGCAGCGGGGCGCACGGCTTCTCCGAGGTTCTGTACGCGTTCACGTCCGGCGCCAACAACAACGGCTCGGCCTTCGCCGGCCTCAACGCCAACACCCCCTGGTACAACACCACGATCGGCCTCGCCATGCTGCTCGGCCGCTTCCTCCCGATGGTCTTCGTCCTGGCGCTGGCCGGCTCGCTCGCCGAGCAGCAGCCCGTGCCGGAGACCGCGGGCACCCTGCGCACCGAGAAGCCGCTGTTCGCCGGACTGCTCGTCGGCGCGATCATCGTCATCACCGGCTTGACCTACTTCCCGGCCCTGGCCCTTGGCCCGATGGCGGAGGGACTCTCATGAGCACGACCACCCCTGTCCGTACCGCCTCCGGAGACCCCGAGGGCGGCGAGCGGGCCCACGGCCCCGAGGAGCACGGCCGGGTCTCCGGCGGCCTCTTCGACCCCGCGCAGCTCGTCAGGTCGCTGCCGGACGCCTTCCGGAAGCTCGACCCCCGGGTGATGGTCAAGTCCCCGGTGATGTTCGTGGTCGAGGTCGGCTCGGTGGTCACCACCGCGCTGGCCCTGAAGGACCCGGGCGACTGGTTCGGCTGGACGATCACCGTCTGGCTGTGGCTGACCGTCCTCTTCGCCAACCTCGCGGAGGCCGTCGCCGAGGGCCGGGGCAAGGCGCAGGCCGACACCCTGCGCAAGGCGAAGACCGACACCGTGGCCCGCCGGCTGACCGGCGGGAGCGAGGAGTCGGTGCCGGGGACCGAGCTGCGCGTGGGCGACCTCGTGGTCTGCGAGGCGGGCGACATCATCCCGGGCGACGGCGACGTCGTCGAGGGCGTGGCCTCCGTCGACGAATCGGCGATCACGGGCGAGTCGGCCCCGGTGATCCGGGAGTCCGGCGGCGACCGCTCGGCCGTCACCGGTGGCACCAAGGTGCTCTCCGACCGCATCGTCATCAAGATCACCACCAAGCCGGGCGAGACCTTCATCGACCGGATGATCAACCTGGTGGAGGGCGCGGCCCGGCAGAAGACGCCGAACGAGATCGCGCTCAACATCCTGCTGGCCTCGCTGACCATCGTCTTCCTGCTGGCGGTCGTCACCCTCCAGCCGTTCGCGATCTACGCGGGCGCCGAGCAGACGATGATCGTCCTGGCGGCCCTGCTGGTCTGCCTCATCCCGACCACGATCGGCGCGCTGCTGTCGGCGATCGGCATCGCCGGCATGGACCGGCTGGTGCAGCGGAACGTCCTGGCGATGTCCGGGCGCGCGGTGGAGGCCGCGGGCGACGTCTCGACGCTGCTGCTCGACAAGACCGGCACCATCACCTACGGCAACCGGCAGGCCGCCGAGTTCGTCCCGGTCAAGGGCACCATGGCCGCCGAGGTCGCGGACGCGGCGCAGCTGTCGTCGCTCGCCGACGAGACGCCGGAGGGCCGCTCGATCGTCGTCCTCGCCAAGGAGAAGTACGGGCTGCGGGAGCGGCACGAGGGCGAGCTGGCCGGCGCCGAGTGGATCCCGTTCACGGCGCAGACCCGGATGTCGGGCGTGGACGTCGAGGGCCGCAAGGTCCGCAAGGGCGCCACCGGTTCGGTCATCGCCTGGGTCGAGGAGCGCGGCGGCACCGTCGCCGCGGACGCCCGGACGCTCACCGACGAGATCTCGCAGGCGGGCGGCACTCCGCTGCTGGTGGCACTCGAAGACGACAAGGGCGCGCGCGTCCTGGGCGTCATCCACCTCAAGGACGTCGTCAAGGACGGCATGCGCGAGCGGTTCGAGGAACTGCGCCGCATGGGCATCAAGACCGTCATGATCACGGGCGACAACCCGCTGACGGCCAAGGCCATCGCCGAGGAGGCCGGCGTCGACGACTTCCTCGCCGAGGCCACCCCCGAGGACAAGATGGCCCTCATCAAGCGCGAGCAGGCCGGCGGCAAGCTCGTGGCGATGACCGGCGACGGGACGAACGACGCGCCCGCGCTGGCCCAGGCCGACGTCGGCGTCGCGATGAACACCGGCACCTCGGCCGCCAAGGAGGCCGGGAACATGGTGGACCTGGACTCCGACCCCACCAAGCTCATCGAGATCGTCGAGATCGGCAAGCAGCTGCTCATCACGCGCGGCGCGCTCACCACCTTCTCGATCGCCAACGACGTCGCGAAGTACTTCGCGATCATCCCGGCGATGTTCGCGGTGGCCTATCCCGGCCTGGACAAGCTCAACATCATGAGCCTGTACTCGCCCCAGACGGCCATCCTGTCGGCCGTGATCTTCAACGCCCTGATCATCGTGGCGCTGGTCCCGCTCGCCCTCAAGGGTGTGCGCTACCGACCCATGAGCGCGGACGCGATGCTCCGCCGCAATCTCCTGATCTACGGACTGGGCGGCCTCGTCTCCCCGTTCATCGGCATCAAAATCATCGACCTGCTCATCTCCCTCATCCCTGGCATCGGGTGACGACACCATGAACATCTCCGTACGCAGCGCCGCCCGGGTGGCGGGAGCCGGGCTCCGGGCCCTGCTCGTCCTCACCGTGGTCTGCGGCGTGATCTACCCGCTGGTCGTCACGGGCCTGGCCCAACTGGCCTTCCACGACAAGGCGAACGGCTCCGAGGTGAAGGTGGACGGCAAGTCCGTCGGCTCGGCGCTGCTCGGCCAGAGCTACACGCTCGACAAGAAGGACAAGGACGGCAACCCGCTGCCCGACCCGAAGTTCTTCCAGCCGCGCCCCTCGGCGGCCGGGGCCAACACCGAGAACACCCGGTACAGCCTGCTCGTCTCGGGCGCCTCCAACCTGGCGGCCGACAGCAAGGTGCTGCTGGAGAGCGTCGAGAAGCGCCGCGCGGACGTCGCCGCCTTCAACGGGGTCTCCCCGTCGGCGGTTCCGGTGGACGCCCTCACGGCGTCGGCCTCCGGCGTGGACCCGGACATCTCCCCGGCGTACGCCCGCCTCCAGGCGGCCCGCGTCGCCAAGGCCAACGGCCTCTCGGCCGGCGCGGTCGAGCGGCTGGTGAAGGACCACACGGACGGGCGGCAGCTGGGCTTCATGGGGGAGGAGCGCGTCAACGTGCTGAAGCTGAACGTCGCGTTGAAGGAGCTGGCCGCCTCCCGGTGAGGCGGCGCCGAGGGCCGCGCCGGATCCGTCCGGCGCGGCCCTTCGCCCTGTCAGCGGGTGGTGTAGCCGCCGTTGACGAACAGCGTCTGCCCGTTGAGCCACCAGCCGTCCGTGAGCAGGAACCTCACATACGGGACGATGTCCTCGATCTTCGTCAGATCGCCGTTCATGGCGGACGACTTGTGGTACGCGATGGAGTCGTCCGTCTCGGCCGGGTAGAAGAAGCCGGTGTCCATGGGGCCGGGGGCGATGTTGTTGACGGAGATGTTCCGGCCGAACAGTTCCTTGGACAGGGCCCGGGTGAAGTGCTCGACAGGCGCCTTGCTGCCGGCGTACACGGAGTACAGACCGGTGTAGGCGGCCAGCAGCGAGGTGACGATGGTGATGATCTTCCCGCCGTCCTCCACGCGCTTGGCGGCCTCGCGCATCATGAAGTACGCCGCCTTGGTGTTGACGGCGAACATCCTGTCGAACTCCTCCTCGGTGGTCTCGGTCATCGGCTTCTTGATGACCATGCCCGCCGTGTTGACCACGCAGTCGACCCTGCCGAACTCCCGCACCGCCGCGTCGAAGAGCTTCTCCACCTCGGCGACCCGGGTCAGGTCGCCCTGGTGCGTAACGGCCTCGCCGCCGGCCTTCCTGACGTCCCCGGCCGTCTGCTCGGCCTTGTCGCGCGAGGAGTCGCTGTTGTAGTGGACGACCACCTTGGCGCCGTCCGGGGCGATCTCGCGCGCGATCAGGCGGCCGAGGTTGCGGGAGGCGCCGCCGATCACGACGACCTTGTCCCGGAGTGTGCGATCGGGTCGAGCGGACATGTGTCCCTCCTCGTCGTGAGGGTCTCGAAGATCATTCGGGCTGCGTCTCGGGTGGAGGGCGATACCTCCACGTTATTCCGGAACGTCCTGGTGTGCCTGCCGGTGCGTCCGCGCCCCCCTCACCGGGCCGGGCAGGCGTCAGAGCTGCGTCAATACCCGGTGTACGCTCCCCGCGCGCCCGATATGTCCGGACCGCCCGCCGTAAGCTTCCCCTGCGCGCCGGTGCGGCATCCAGGACGGAGAACCGGCCCGGTCCCCGGCGCGACGTTTGAAAGACAATGGGGCCATGGGACGCGGCAATCTCCGGATCTACCTCGGTGCGGCACCGGGCGTCGGCAAGACCTACGCCATGCTCTCCGAGGCCCATCGACGGGTGGAGCGCGGCACCGACGTCGTCGTGGGGTTCGTGGAGCACCACGGCCGCCCGCGCACCGAGGTCATGCTGCACGGCCTGGAGGAGGTGCCCCGCCGCGAGATCACCTACCGGGACGGCGTCTTCACCGAGATGGACGTGGACGCCGTCCTGGCCCGCCGCCCCGCCGTCGCCCTCGTCGACGAACTGGCCCACACCAACGTCCCCGGCTCGCGCAACACCAAGCGCTGGCAGGACGTCGAGGAGCTGCTCCAGGCCGGCATCGACGTCGTCTCGACCCTCAACATCCAGCACCTGGAGTCGCTGGGCGACGTCGTCGAGTCGATAACGGGCGTGCGCCAGCAGGAGACCGTCCCCGACGAGGTCGTCCGCCGGGCCGGCCAGATCGAGCTCGTCGACATGTCTCCCCAGGCGCTGCGCCGGCGCATGGCGCACGGCAACATCTACAAGCCCGACAAGGTCGACGCGGCCCTCTCCAACTACTTCCGCCCCGGCAACCTCACCGCCCTGCGTGAGCTGGCCCTGCTGTGGACCGCCGACCGGGTCGACGAGTACCTGCGGCAGTACCGCTCCGACCACGACGTCTCGACGATATGGCAGGCCCGCGAGCGCATCGTCGTGGGCCTCACCGGCGGCCCCGAGGGCCGCACCCTCATCCGGCGCGCCGCCCGGATGGCGGCCAAGGGCTCCGGCAGCGAGATCCTCGCCGTCTACATCGCCCGCAGCGACGGGCTGACCGCCGCCTCCCCCAAGGAGCTGGCGGTCCAGCGGACCCTCGTGGAGGACCTGGGCGGCACCTTCCACCACGTCATAGGCGACGACGTGCCTGCCTCCCTGCTGGAGTTCGCGCGCGGCGTCAACGCCACCCAGATCGTCCTCGGCTCCAGCCGCCGCAAGACCTGGCAGTACATCTTCGGCCCCGGCGTCGGGCAGACCGTCGCCCGGGACTCGGGCCCCGACCTCGACGTCCACATCGTCACCCACGAGGAGGTCGCCAAGGGCCGGGGGCTGCCCGTCGCCCGCGGCGCCCGGCTCGGCAAGGGCCGCATCGTCGCCGGCTGGCTCGTCGGCCTCGTCGGGCCCGTCCTGCTCACCCTGCTGCTCACACACGTCCTCCCGGACCTGGGCCTGGCCAACGACATGCTGCTGTGCCTGTGCATGACGGTGGCCGCGGCGCTGCTGGGCGGACTGCTGCCGGCGCTGGCCTCGGCGGCCTTCGGCTCGCTCCTGCTGAACTGGTTCTTCACCAAGCCCCTCCACGAGCTGACGATCACCGACCCCAAGAACATCGTCGCCATGGCGATCTTCATCTTCGTCGCCGTGTCCGTGGCCTCCGTCGTCGACCTCGCCGCCCGCCGCACCCACCAGGCGGCCCGGCTGCGCGCCGAGTCGGAGATCCTCTCGTTCCTGGCCGGCAGCGTGCTGCGCGGCGACAACAGCCTGGAGGCGCTGCTGGAGCGGCTGCGGGAGACCTTCTCCATGGACTCCGTCGCCCTCCTGGAACGTGCCAGCGACGTCGACCCCTGGACCTGCGCCGCGAGCGTCGTCGGCAACTCCGGCAAGCCGCTGCTGCGCCCCGAGGACGGCGACGTGGACATGCCCGTCGGCGACACCATGGCGCTGGTCCTCGCCGGCCGCGTGCTGCCCGCCGAGGACCGCCGGGTGCTGGCCGCCTTCGCCGCCCAGGCCGCCCTCGTCCTGGACCGCCAGCGGCTGGTCGGCGAGGCCGAGCGGGCCCGCAGGCTGGACGAGGGCAACCGGATCCGCACCGCCCTGCTCGCCGCCGTCAGCCACGACCTGCGCACCCCGCTGGCCGCCATCAAGGCCGCCGTCACCTCGCTGCGCTCCGACGACGTCGCCTGGTCCGAGGAGGACGAGGCCGAGCTGCTGGCCGGCATCGAGGACGGCGCCGACCGCCTCGACCACCTCGTCGGCAACCTCCTCGACATGTCCCGCCTCCAGACCGGTACCGTCACCCCGCTCATCCGCGAGATCGACCTCGACGAGGTGGTCCCGATGGCCCTCGGCGGCGTCCCGGAGGGCAGCGTCACGCTCGACATCCCGGAGACGCTGCCGATGGTCGCCGTCGACCCGGGCCTGCTGGAGCGCAGCGTCGCCAACATCGTCGAGAACGCCGTCAAGTACAGCCCGGCCGGCACGCCCGTCCACGTGGCCGCCAGCGCCCTCGGCGACCGCGTCGAGGTACGGGTGGCCGACCGCGGCCCCGGCGTCCCCGACAGCGCCAAGGACCGCATCTTCGAGCCCTTCCAGCGCTACGGCGACGCCCCGCGCGGCGCCGGCGTCGGGCTGGGCCTCGCGGTGGCCCGCGGCTTCGCCGAGGCCATGGGCGGCACGCTCGCCGCCGAGGACACGCCCGGCGGCGGCATGACGATGGTGCTCACGCTGCGGATGGCGGCGGGACGCCCGCCGGTGCGCGCGGACCTGCCGGCGCAGGCGACGACGTGAGCCGCCACGCGGGCCGCCAGGCCGCTCCCCGTCGATTTCTCCGCGGCCCCCAGGACGGGGTCCGCTCGAACAGCAGAGGTGGTTCCGCATGAACCGGGTGCTCGTGGTGGATGACGAGCCGCAGATCGTCCGCGCTCTTGTGATCAACCTCAAGGCCCGCAAGTACGAGGTCGACGCGGCCCCCGACGGCGCCACCGCCCTCCAGCTCGCCGCCGCCCGCCACCCCGACGTCGTCATCCTCGACCTGGGCCTGCCCGACATGGACGGCGTTGAAGTGATCAAGGGGCTGCGCGGCTGGACCCGGGTGCCGATCCTGGTGCTCTCGGCCCGCCAGACCTCCGACGAGAAGGTCGAGGCCCTGGACGCGGGCGCCGACGACTACGTCACCAAGCCGTTCGGCATGGACGAACTGCTGGCCCGGCTGCGCGCGGCCGTCCGCCGCGCCGAGCCCACGGGGGCCGCGGCGGCGGGCGACGACGCGATCGTCGAGACCGGGGCCTTCACGGTCGACCTGGCGGCGAAGAAGGTCAACCGCGGCGGCCGGGACGTCCGGCTCACGCCGACGGAGTGGCACCTGCTGGAGGTGCTGGTCCGCAACACGGGCCGGCTCGTCAGCCAGAAGCAGCTGCTCCAGGAGGTGTGGGGGCCGTCGTACGGGACGGAGACGAACTACCTGCGGGTGTACATGGCACAGCTGCGGCGCAAGCTGGAGCAGGATCCCTCGCATCCGAAGCACTTCATCACTGAGCCGGGGATGGGGTATCGGTTCGAGCTGTGAGGCGGCGGGCGGACCGAGGCGGCCGGGGGTTCGGGGGTTGCCCCCGGGGGACGCGGTATCACTGAGCCGGGGGTGGGGTACCGGCTCGAGCTGTGAGGCGGCTGGGCCGGGGCTCCTGTGCCGTTCGGGAAAGCCGTGACCGGAGACTGCAAGGGGCCTCCCCGGCCCCGGTACGCTGGTTTCATGAGTGCCGTATCCCGTTCCGACAAGCCGACCGGCCGCTTCCGCCGGATGCTCGACCGGCTTTCCACCTCACAGGAGGAGCTGCACGACGCGGAGCTGCAGCAGGACGCGGAAGCGGTGGGCTGCACCAAGATCGGTGACTGCGGTGACCGGCAGATCGTCACGGTCACCGGAACGCTGCGGACCGTCACCCTGCGCCCCCGGGCCGGGGTGCCCGCCCTGGAGGCAGAGCTGTTCGACGGCTCCGCCGCCCTGGACGTCGTCTGGCTGGGGCGCCGCTCCATCGCCGGCATAGAACCGGGCCGTAAGCTGATCGCCTCCGGCCGGATCTCCATGAGCCACGGCCGGAGAGTGCTGTTCAACCCCCGATACGAACTCCGACCGCTCGGACAGGAGTAGCCCTTGTCGTCTCTCGACGAACCGATGGACCGGCCGACCGGAAAGCACCGGGACGACGGTTCCCGCTCGGCCACCGAAGCCGCCCTGTTCGAGGCGTTCGGCGGGGTCCGGGGCATGGTGGAGACCACCGTCCCCGGCCTGGTGTTCGTCGCGGTCTTCACGGTCAAGCGGGACATCCACACCGCCGCCATCGCCGCCCTGGCGCTGTCCCTGGTGCTCGGTGTCGCCCGGCTGGTCCGCAAGGACACCCTCAAGCACGCCTTCAGCGGCGTCTTCGGCGTGGCCTTCGGCGCGGTCTTCGCGATGATGTCCGGCGACGCCAAGAACTTCTACCTGCCGGGCATGCTCTACACCCTCGGCCTGGCGGTCGCCTACATCGTGACGGCCGTGCTCGGCTGTCCGCTGCTCGGCCTGATCCTGGGCCCGGTGTTCAAGGAGAACCTCTCCTGGCGCACCCGCAACCCCGGCCGCAAGAAGGCGTACACCAAGGCCAGTTGGGCCTGGGGGCTGATCCTGCTCGCCAAGTCCGCGATCCTCTTCCCGCTGTACTGGTGGGGCGACGCGACGCAGCTGGGCTGGGTCAAGGTGGCGCTCGGCATCCCGCCGATGCTGCTCTCCGTCTATCTGACCTGGATCTTCCTGGCCAAGGCGCCGCCGCCGATCGACGTGTTCGCGGAGATGGAGGCGGCGGAGGCCGCCGAGCGCGAGGCCGAGGCCTCGGGGAGCGCAGCGGAGGACAGGGTGACCTCGTGACGCCGGTGACCTCACGGGCGGCGGGCACCTCGTAGCGTCCGCGGCGCGCGCCGTCCGTACCACCGCGAGCACATGTGCGAGAGCCCCCGGGACACGTCGTCCCGGGGGCTCTCGCACACCGTGCTCAGTCCGTGGGTTCCTCGCGCCGGACGGACAGCAGGTCCTCCAGCTGCTCCTCCCGCGCGGGCGCCGCGACGAACAGCAGCTCGTCGCCGGCCTCCAGGGCGTCCTCCTTGTTGGGGGTGAGGACGCGGTTGCCGCGGATGATGGTGACCAGGGAGGTGTCCTCGGGCCAGTCCACGTCGCCGACGCGCGTCCCGGCCAGCGCCGCCTCCGGGGGCAGCGTCAGCTCGACCAGGTTGGCGTCGCCCTGGCTGAAGCGCAGCAGCCGGACCAGGTCGCCGACGCTCACCGCCTCCTCGACCAGGGCCGACATCAGGCGCGGCGTCGAGACGGCGACGTCCACGCCCCAGGACTCGTTGAAGAGCCACTCGTTCTTGGGGTTGTTCACCCGCGCCACGACGCGTGGGACCCCGTACTCCGTCTTGGCGAGCAGCGAGACGACGAGGTTGACCTTGTCGTCGCCGGTCGCCGCGATGACCACGTTGCAGCGCTGGAGCGCCGCCTCGTCGAGCGAGGTGATCTCGCAGGCGTCGGCCAGCAGCCACTCGGCCAGCGGCACCCGCTCCACCGAGATGGCGGACGGAGCCTTGTCGATCAGCAGGACCTCGTGCCCGTTCTCCAGCAGCTCGCCGGCGATGGAACGGCCGACGGCGCCCGCTCCCGCGATTGCGACGCGCATCAGTGGCCACCTTCCTCGGGGCCCTGCGCGAACGCGGCCTCCACCGTCTCGACCTCGTCGGTGCGCATCATCACATGCACCAGGTCACCCTCCTGCAGCACCGTCGAGGACGACGGGAGGACCGCCTCGCCCAGCCGGGTGAGGAAGGCCACCCGGACCCCGGTCTCCTCCTGGAGCTTGCTGATCCGGTGCCCTATCCACGCCTCCGCGACCGGGATCTCGGCCAGCTGGACGCCCCCGGTGGGGTCGCGCCACAGCGGCTCCGCGCCGGACGGCAGCAGACGCCGCAGCATCTGGTCGGCGGTCCAGCGGACCGTGGCCACCGTGGGGATGCCCAGCCGCTGGTAGACCTCCGCGCGGCGCGGGTCGTAGATGCGGGCCGCGACGTTCTCGACGCCGAACATCTCGCGTGCCACCCGGGCCGCGATGATGTTGGAGTTGTCGCCGCTGCTGACCGCGGCGAAGGCGCCGGCCTCCTCGATGCCCGCCTCGCGCAGGGTGTCCTGGTCGAATCCGACCCCGGTCACCCGTCGCCCGCCGAAGCCGGAGCCGAGGCGCCGGAAGGCGGTCGGGTCCTGGTCGACGACCGCGACCGTGTGGCCTTGCTGCTCCAGAGTCTGGGCCAGGGCCGAACCGACCCGCCCACACCCCATGATCACAATGTGCACGACGCCTGCCCCGTACTCCGGAATTCCGCGTTGACCTGCACCAACACCCTGCTCACTTCTTCCTGCTCATCCGAGCCCCTACGGCGTCCCCCGGGCCGCCGCTCCCCGTGCGGGCGGCCGGCGGTACCGGTTCGACCGCGCCCACGGGTGTCTCGTTCCCGTCGGCGCACGCCACCACGGTAGCCGCAACGTCCCGCCGCCCGACCCCCCGGACCCGCCGACCGGCCGCACGGCCGTCGTCCGCCGGGGCGCGGCCGGTGCCGCAGAGGGAGAGCGGTGGCCCCGGCACACCCCCACAGGACGCCCCGCGCGCCCCCGCTCGTCCCCTCCGCGCCGCCCTGGTGGCCGGACCACCGTCCGGCGGGCCCACCGGGTGCCCGGCACACCTGTGCCCGGCGGGGGCCCCGGGGCGAGGGTGGTCACCGGTCCGGCCGACGCACGGCGACGGCGGCACGACGACGGCGGTACGACGACGAAGTGGGGGACAAGGGATGAGCGGGACGGCCGCGGACACGACGCGTGCGCCCATGACGGCCGCGCAGAGGACGGCCGGGCACCTGGCGACGGCCGGACGGCGGTCGCCGGCGCCCGGACCGGGTGCGAGCGAGCTGATCTTCGCCGACCTCGGCGCGTCCCTCTTCGCCTCCCTGCCCCGCACCGACCAGCGCCGGCGCGGAGAGGCGTACCTGCGCGGGCTGCTGGGCGCGCGGGGCCGCAAGTCCATCCGCAACATCGCGGCGCAGACCGGCGGCCCGGCCGCCGAGCAGAGCCTCCACCACTTCGTCGCCGCCTCCCCGTGGGCGTGGGGGCCGGTGCGCCGGGAGCTGGCGCACTACGTGGCGCGGGCCGCGCCCCCGCAGGCGTGGGTGGTGCGGCCGATGACGATCCCCAAGGTCGGCGACAACTCCGTCGGCGTGGAGCGCCGCTTCTGCCCCGCCGCCCGCCAGGTGCTCAACTCGCAGCAGGCCGTGGGGGTCTGGGCGGCCGCTCCGGACCTCGCCGTCCCGGTCGGCTGGCGGCTGCACCTCTCCGGCGCCTGGCTGGACGACCCGGCGCGCCGGCGCCAGGCCGGCATCCCGGACTCGGTGACCGAGGAGAGCTGGGGGGAGTGCGCGGTCGAGGCGTTCACCGGGATGACGCGGGGGTGGGGCCTGCCGGTGCGGCCGGTGGTGCTGGACGCCCGGGAGGCGGACACGCTGGCGGCGCTCCCCAGGCTGCGGGCCGTGGGGGTGCCGGTGCTCGCCCGGGTCGGCGGCTGCCTGCGGCTGACGCTGTCCGAGCCTACGCTGCCCGGCCGCGGCGGTACGTTCACCGCCCAGCACATCATGGCCGCCGCCCGGGACCTGCGGCGCCCGGTGCTCTGGCGCGAGGGGACCCCCGGGGCGCCGCTGACCGCGCGGACCGCCGCCGCGCGGGTCGGGCTGCCGGTGGCGCGGGCGGTGCCGGGTGCGCCCGTCCGGCGCCGGGAGATGCTGCTGCTGGGCATCGGGGACGGGTCCGACCGGGCCGGCCGGTGGCCCGCCGAACTGTGGCTCACCGACCTGCTGAACGTGCCGCCGGCCGCGCTGCTGCGGCTGACCCGGCTGCCGGCGCGGGTGGACCGGGACTTCCACGAGATCGGGGACCGGGTGGGCCTCCGGGACTTCGCCGGGCGCTCCTTCGGCGGCTGGCACCGGCACACCACGCTCGCCTCCGCCGCGCACGCGGTCGTCGCGCTGACGCGGCGGATCGAGGGGGGCGGGGCGGCGGGGGACGCGCGTCTGGACCGGGTGTCCTGAGGCCGCCTCTCCCGACGTCAGCTCTCCTGAGGCCGGCTTTCCGGGGGGCGGTCGGGCCCGGCCAGGGTGTTCCGGACGCGGAAGACGCGCAGGGCGAGCCGCACCTCCAGGGCCCGTTCCGGCTCCTGCCACCCCGGTCCCAGCAGTTCCCCGATGCGTTCGAGCCGCCGGGCGACGGTGTTGGGGTGGACGTGGAGCCGCTTGGCCGCGTTGGTCGGGCTGCCGCCCGCCTCGAAGTACGTCTCCAGGGTGCGGGTCAGATCGGTGAACCGCCGCGCGTCGTAGTCGATCACCGGGCCGACGGCCGCGTGGACGAAGCCCTCGACGTCGTGGTGGTCCGACAGCAGCACCCCCAGGAAGCCCAGGTCGGCCAGGGACCCGGCGCGCCCGGTGGCGCCCAGCGCCGTCATCGCCTCCAGGCAGCGCAGCGCCTCCTGGAAGACGTGCCGGACCGACGCCGGATCGGCGACCGGCCCCGCCGCCCCCACCGTCACCGGGTGCTCCAGCAGCGGCGACAGCTCCGCCGCCACCGAGCGGGCCGCCGCTCCCGGGTCGGAGCCCGGCAGCAGGAGCACGGCGCAGCCGTGGTGCATGGCCTTCAGCCCCTTCTTCCGGGAGGCGTACGACGAGGCCCAGACGGCGGGCCGGCCGCGCGCCTCGCCCTCGGGGCGGGCGACCACCACGACGTGGTCCGCGCGGAGGTCGATCCCCAGCCGCCGGGCGCTCTGCTCCAGCTGCCGGGGCGGGCGCCCCGGGCCGAGCAGCAGCTGTCCGAGGAAGTCCTCGCGGGCCTGCCCCTCGGTGATCGCGGCCCGGCTGCTCTCCACCAGCAGCTGTACCGACACGACCTGGGCGACCAGCCGGACCAGCCGTTCCTCGGCCGCCGTCCACGGGCGCCGGGCCCGGCGGGGGCGCAGCATCAGGGTGCCCAGGTGGCCGGTGCCCGCGGCGATCGGCACGGCCCAGAACCCCGGGGCCACCTCGACCGGTTCGCGGGCCGCGTGCGCCCCCAGGCCGGAGAGCAGCACGTCGTCGGCCCCGCAGGCGGGCGGGTCGCCCGCGGTGGTGAGCGGGGTGCCGTCGGCGCCGAAGACCCGGACGTCGGCGTCCAGTTCGCGGCGCACCTCCTCGGCGAGGGCCGTCAGGTCGCCGTCGTCCAGGATGAGTTCGATCAGCCGGTGGTGTGTCTCGCTGAGCCCCCGGGCGCCGCGCAGCCCGGCCTCGACGCTGGTGGTACGGCGCTCGAGCCCGGCGATGAGCGACGCGTTCCGCTCGGCCAGCCGGGCCTGTTCGACGGCGGCCGCGGCCAGGTTGGCGAGCGCGCCGGCCAGGGTCACCTCGGCCGGCGTGTAGTGCCGTACGTTGCGCTCCCCGATGTAGAGGGCGCCCACCGGGCGGGTGCCGTGCACCATCGGCACGGCCAGGACGGCGCGCAGCCGCTCGGCCCGCACCACGTCGTCGACGTCCCGGCTGTGCTCGATGCGCTCGTCCGGGAGGTAGTCGGGGGTCCAGAAGGGGGAGGGGTTGTCCCGGCGGGTGGTGGCGGAGCCCAGTCCGGCGCCCCGGGCGATCCGCAGGCCCATGTTGCGGTCGGTGATGTGGCCCTCGGAGGCGCGGACGACGTGGCAGTCCAGCGCGTCGTCGTCCAGGCCGATCCAGGCCATGTCCGCGCAGAGCAGCAGGCGCGCCCGCCGGACGACGACCTTCATCAGGGCGCCGGGGTCCTGGTGGGCCGTCAGGTCGGAGGCCGTGTCGAGGAGGGCGGACAGGTCGTTGGCCCGCTGCTGCTCGGCCTCGATCCGGGACCGGACCGCCAGCCCGAGGCGCACGGCCCGCTCCAGGGCGGCCGGCCGCGTGGCCCCGGCCCCGGCCCGCCGGGCGTCCGCGAGCAGCGCCTCGTACCGGTCCGGCGGTGCGCCGCCGTCCAGCAGCTCCAGTACCCGCAGGGCGCAGAGTGTGCCGTCGCCCGCCGTGTCCGGCTGCTCCGCTGCTTCTGGCTGCCCCGCCGCCTCCGGTGTCCCCGATGCGTCCGACGACACGTGCCCCTCCCTGGTACCGACCGCGTCCCGACGGACGGGTCGCGCGTCGGCGGCGCGGCATGGCGCGGGCCGCGGGGTGCGCGGGGTGTGGGGGCCCGTAATCCCCGGACCCCGGTTGCGGCACCTACGCGGCCAAGGCGCCAAGGTATGCGGAGGCACACAAGTGACGCAAGGGTCAAGGGTGTCCGGCGGGGCCGCGTCGCGCGGGCGGCGGGGCGTCGGCCGGCCGGAGCTGTTCGGTGACGGACGTCCGCAGCGCCGCCCATGCGGCGGTCAGCCGGTCCAGGCGGTGGGTCGCCAGTGCCGCCGCCGTCCCGTCGACGGAGACGCCGAGCCGCTCCAGACGGGTCAGGACGTCGTGGGCGGGGCCGTGCCGGTCGGTGAGGGTGTCGCCGCGCAGCCGGCCCGCGCGGGCGACCGCGTCCAGGCCGGCGGCTGGCAGGGCGACGCCCGTGCCCCAGGCGACCAGCGACTCCACCCGGCGGAGCACCCGGGTGGTGCCGTCCGCGTCCGCCCGGTGCCCGCCGACGTGCCACAGCAGCCGGGGCGGGCGGGCCCCGGCGTGGGCCAGCGTCCGCCACCGGTCGCCGGCCAGCCGTTCCTCGTACGCCCGGTACGCCAGCCGGGCCGCGGCCTGCGCCGCCGTGCCCCGCAGGGCGTCCGCCTCCGCCGTGCCCAGGGCGGCGAGGCGCGCGTCGACCGCGTCCTCCAGCGGGCCGACGGCGAGCGAGACGCACACCGGGACGCGCGCGAGGTCGCGGCCCGCCGCGCGGGCCCGGTCCAGGCCGTCGAGGCAGGCGTCGAGCGCGTCGCCGTGCCGCCGCACCGAGAAGACCTCGGTGAGGTGCGTGCCCACGCCCCGCTCCAGGCAGACCCGGGCGGCCGCCAGGCCGGCCGCCGTCGCGGGGACCTTGACCAGAGCGTTGTCCCGCAAGGCGGCGCGGTGCAGCCGCGCCGCCGCGGCGGCCGTCGCGGCGGGGTCGTGGAGGAGGCGGGCGTCGAGGTCCATCGAGGCGTGGCCGTCGAGGCCGTGCGAGGCGTCGAAGACCGGGCGCAGCGCGTCGCACGCGGACCGCAGGTCGTACGCGCACAGGGCCAGGACGGCGGTGTCCGGCGCGGCGGAGCGCTGCGCGAGGTGGCGGAGCTGCTCCCGGCACCCGTCGTCCCCGGCGGCGTCGGCGGCGAGGGCGGCGGGGTCGGAGACCGCGCCGCGGACCCCTTCGGCGGCCCGGGCGGGACGGGCGCGGGACGGCCCGTCGAGCCAGGGGGAGACGCCCTCGGCGGCCAGGGCGTGCACCGGGCTCCCGGCCGTGCCGATCACGTGCTCCGCCATGGACGCGGCCTCCTCCTGAGTTCCCGCCGGGTGCTCCCGGTGGCGGTCGGGGGCCAACGCCCGGCTCCCGCAGGCACCTTAGGAAGCGGCCCGGCCCGCCGTCGAACGGTCCGCCCCCACTTCGTCCGCTACTTCGTCACATACCCGTCCATGCGGCGTCGGGCACGGATGCGGCCGATGCGCCGGAGAGTTGACGTAGTGCGCGGTCCGTCCTTGGTCCGGGTCACGGCGGCGGTCACGATGATCCGGCGCTCGCCCTGTGAGCGCTTCCCCCTTGACCAGCGAAGGAGCCCCCACGGCCATGACCAACGTCGCCGTCGTCTACTACTCGTCCACCGGGAACGTGCACAAGATGGCCGAGGCCGCCGCGGCCGAGGCGGAGAAGGCGGGCGCCGCGGTGCGGCTGCGCCGGGTGGCCGAACTCGCCCCGCAGAGCGCGATCGAGCGCAACGAGGCGTGGGCCGCCCACGCCGCCGCCACCCGCGACGTCCCCGAGGCGGCGCTGGAGGACCTGGACTGGGCGGACGCCATCCTCTTCGGCACGCCCACCCGGTTCGGGCTGCCGGCCGCCCAGCTGAAGCAGTTCCTGGACACCACCGGTGGCCTCTGGTTCCAGGGCAAGCTGGTCAACAAGGTGGTGTCGTCCTTCACTTCGTCGAACAACACCCACGCCGGCCAGGAATCCACCATCCTCGCGCTGAACAACACCTTCTACCACTGGGGCGCCGTCATCGTCCCGGCGGGATTCGCGGACCCCGTCCAGTTCGAGCAGGCCAACGGAAACCCGTACGGCGCGAGCAGCGTCACCGACAACGTCCCGGGCAACGTCCACCCGGACAACCTGGCCTCGATCGCCTTCCAGGCCCGCCGGGTCGTGGAGATCGCCAAGGCGCTCGGCGCGGGACTTTCGGCGGCCTGAAGGGCGTCCCCAGCGTGATGAGTTCCGGCCGGATATCGGCCGGAAACCCCCTGTCGCCTCCCGCACGCCCTCCGCTGGGCGGACGGGAGGCGTTCGTATGTTCGTAATTCGAGAAGGGAACCGGACGCAGGGTCACAGGTGTGATTGGATGATCCGCGTATTCCGCTTTTGGACAGGAGGTCAGGCCGCCGTGACCTGCTGACCTGTCCAGCCGTACGCGTACCCCGGTGCCCAAGAGGAATTGATGTCGCATCACATACCGGAGGCGGGGGTCTGGTGCCTGATCGTGGCACTGGCCGCCGTGGTGGTCCTGCTCGCCCGGCAGCGGACGGTCACCACCGCGCTGCGGGCCCGCGCCGCCGCACTGGAGGAGAACGTCCGGGCGCGTGACGAGGAGGCCGCGCGCCTGGTCGACGTGCGCCTGCCGGCCGTCGCCGACTCGATGGACAGATCGGAGCCACTGCCCGGCCTGCTCGACGAACGGCTCACCGGCACCGCGTTCGCCCACAGCCTCCAGGCCGTGACGGAACTCTTCGCGCAGTCCGTGGACAAGGCGCAGGAGCGCGCCGACCAGTCCGCCAAGGCGGCGCTCCGCGCGTCCATGCGCGCTCTCCAGGGGCTGGCGCACGAACAGCAGCAGGCCATCTCCGGCATGCAGGAACGGCACGACGACCCCGCCGTGCTCCGCGACCTGCTGGAGATCGACCACACCAACTCGCAGTTCGGGCGGCGCGCCCAGGCCATCGGCGTGCTCTGCGGCTCGTGGCCCGGGCGGCAGCGCGTCGCCTCCCCGCTGACCGACGTCGTCCGCGGCGCCACCTCCCGCATCCGCGACTACCGGCGGGTGCGGGTGCACGGCGACGGGGAACTGGCCGTGGTCAGCCGGGCCGTGGAACCCGTCGTCCTCGCCGTCGCCGAACTCCTCGACAACGCCGCCCGGCACTCGCAGCCCAACACGACGGTGGAGGTCAGCCTCCAGCCGGTGCACAACGGCGCCTGCGTCCTCATCGACGACGCCGGCGTCGGCATGGACGGCCAGGAGATCGACCGGGCCGTCGCCCTGCTTTCCGGACGCCGCGCGGTGGACGTCTCCCGGCTCGGCGACCCGCCGCAGTTCGGCTTCCCCGTCGTGGGCGTGCTCGCCGCGCGCTACGGCTTCAGCGTCTCCGTCGACACGCGCTCGCCGTACGGCGGTGTGCGCGCGGTCGTCTTCCTGCCCACGGCGCTCCTCACCCAGCTGGAACTGGACGGTCCGGGCACCACGCCGCTCGCCGCGCCGCGCGCGTCGGGCGGGGGACCGGCGCGCGGGCGGGGCCGGGGGCGGGGCGGCCCTGACGGGCCGGCGGCCGGTTCCGGGGGCGGAGCTCCCGGCGGATCCGGTCCCCTGGGTGTTCCCGCCGGCCAGGGCCGTCCCCCGGCGTACGGTCCGGGCGGTGGCCCGGTGCCCGGCCCGGGCGACGGGCAGCGGCCGTCCGTCGCCGGCAGGGCGGACTCCGGCCCGCCCGCTGCCCGGCCGTCCGGTGAACTGCCGCCCGTCGCCTTGCCGTACGGTGCCGTCGCGGGCGGGCCGTCCGGTGACGAGACCTTCGGCTCCGGGCCGGGCGCCGCGGCCTCCCCGGCTCCGCCCGGCGGAACGCGGACGCCCGCCGAGGGGCCCGCTCCGTCCGCCGGGACCACCGCGGGCGGTCTGCCCAAGCGCCGCCGGCGCCGCCCGGCCGGGCCGCCGGCGGGCTCGGCGCCCCTGCCCCCCGAGACGCCGGCGCCCGCCGCCCAGGAACGCACGGCGGAGGAAACCGCCCGGCGCATGGGCGCGTTCGCCCGCGGTACGCGCTCCGGGCGCGCCGGCCGGTCCGCCGGTACGGCCGACGGCACCGCCGGACCCGCCGCGGGCGCCGGCCAGCACACGGGGGCCTTCGACTCGTCCGCGGCCGACGCGGAGGCCGACGCCGAGCGGCCCGTCGGGGGTGCCCGCCGGCCTGCCGACGACACCGGCCGACCCGTCACCCACCGGCCTGCCGGTGGCACCGGCGGGTACGGCGAGGGCGCGGACCGGTCCGTCAGCGGGACCGACTGGCCCGCCGCTCGCGGTGATCGGCCGGTGGTCGGTTCCGGGCGGGCCGCCGAGGACGCCCAGGCCACCGAGGCCGTCGACGAACCCGTCGGCGGCGCCGACCGGTCTGCCTCGAATCGGCCCGCCGCCGGCGACGATCGCACCGCAGGCCGTATGGACCGGCCCGCCGAGGCCGCCGGCCGGTACCCCGGGGCCGGCAGCCCCCGTCCCACCGGGAGCGCGCTTCCGCCCGCCCAGGGCCGGGCACGGCCCCAGGACCCCGCGCGGGACCGTGCGCCGGGCCGGGCGCCGGAGCGCACCCCGGACCGCACCGCGGGCCCCGCTCCCCGGCCCGGACAGGCCCCCGGCCCCGCCCGGCCGGCCGCACCGGGTGCGTACACCACCCCCTCGGATCCGTACGCCGAGCCCCCCGGCTCGTACACCGGCGCCCCGCGCCCGTACCCCGCCGAGCCGGGCGGCCCCGCCGCCACCCCCGATGCGTACCTCTACCCGAACCCGCAGCCCCACCCGCACCCCCAGCAGCCCCCCGCCCCAGGCCCGCACCCCGCAGCCGCCCCCGCAGAAGACGAAGGGAACCCGCACGCGTGAACGACCACCTGAACAACGATCTGGCCTGGATGCTGGACGAGGTCGTGAAGATCCCCGAGGCCCGCCACGCGATCCTGCTCTCCGCCGACGGCATGCTGCGCGCCCACTCCGCGGGCATCGCGCGCGACGAGGCCGAGCGGCAGGCGGCGGCGCTCTCCGGGCTGCAGTCCATCAGCCGTTCGACGGCGGACTTCTGTACCCACCCGGCCCGGCACGAGACGCCCTGGCGGCAGACGCTCATCGAGTTCGCGCACGGCTACGTCTTCCTGATCGCGGCCGGCCCGGGCGCCTATCTCGCCGTCTCCGCCACCGAGAACGTCGACATGGAGGCCGTCACCTACCGCATGCAGAAGACGGTCGACCGGCTCGGCAAGGAACTCGTCAGCCCGCCGCGGCACGACGCCCAGTGGCAGGGCGGCCCGGGCAGCCCGGCGTGACCCCGGCCGTGCCCCGGCGCGCCAAGGGGCTGGTACGGCCGTACGTCGTCACGGAGGGCCGGTCGCACCCGACCCGCAACACCTTCGACCTGGTCACCCTGGTGATGGCGCACGGCGACCGGCCGCTCGACGGGCTCAGCCCGGAGAAGCACCGCCTCATGGAGCTCTGCCTGGGCGGCGCCCTGTCGGTCGCCGAGATCGCCGGCTACCTCGAACTGCCCGTCAGTGTCACCAAGGTGCTGCTCAGCGACCTCGTGGACAGCGGCCACCTCAGCACCAGGGCGCCCATCCCCTCGGCACAACTGCCCGAGGCCCAGATCCTCCAGGAGGTGCTCGATGGACTCCGCGCTCGCCTCTGACCGCGGCGTTTCCCCCAGCGGTGTCCCCGACGGCGGCGGCGTCTACCTGCGCGGAACCGTCCGCACCGCGGCCAAACTGCTCGTCGTCGGCCACTTCGGCGTCGGCAAGACGACGTTCGTCGGCGCGCTGTCCGAGATCCGGCCGCTGCGCACCGAGGAGACGATGACGCAGGCCGGCGCGCACGTGGACGACCTGGCCGGGCTCGACGGCAAGACCACCACCACAGTCGCCATGGACTTCGGCCGGCTCACCCTCAGCGACAGCCTCGTCCTCTACCTCTTCGGCGCCCCCGGCCAGCAGCGCTTCACCCGCCTGTGGCTGGACATGATCCAGGGCGCCCTCGGCGCGCTCGTCCTCGCCGACACCCGCCGGCTGGACCACTCCTTCGACGTCATGGGGCTGCTGGAGGAGCACGGCGTGCCGTACGCCGTGGCCGTCAACCACTTCGACGACGCGCCGGTGTTCCCGGAGGAGGAGATCCGCGAGGCCCTCGACCTGCTCCCCGAGACCCCGTTGGTCACCTGCGACGCCCGGGACCGGATCTCGGCCACCCGCGCCCTGATCACCCTGGTGGACCACCTGCACGCCCGCACCGCCCAGGAGCCCATGTGACTCATGTGACACGTGCGACCCCTACGGCCGGGGTGAGTCAGCCTCCGGCCGGCTGCCCCGCCCACCAGGGCGCGGCGCCCCCTCATGAGGGCACCTCCTTCCACGGCCCGGCTCACGAGGTCACCCCCCTCCACGGCCCGGACTTCGCCGCCGACCCGCACGCCGTCTACCGGCGGCTGCGCCGGTACGGGCCGGTCGCCCCCGTCGAACTCGCCCCGGGCGTCCGGGCCCACCTCGTCACCGACTACCGCGCCGCCCTGGACGTCCTGCGCAGCCCCGAGGCGTTCGCCAAGGACGCCCGCCGCTGGCGCGCCCTGGCGGACGGCCGCGTCGCGCCCGACAATCCCGTCGTGCCGATGATGGCGTACCGGCCCAACTGCCTCTTCACCGACGGCGAGGCGCACCGGCGGCTCCGCCAGGCGGTCACCGACAGCCTGGAGCGCATCGACCCCAACGCCCTGCGCGGCTACGTCGAGCGCAGCGCCGACGTGCTCGTCGACCGGTTCACCACGGCCGGCGAGGCCGACCTGCTCGGCGACTACGCCAAGGTGCTGCCGCTGCTCGTCTTCAACCAGCTCTTCGGCTGCCCGCCCGCGCTGGGCGACCGGCTCGTCGAGGGCATGTCCGGGATCTTCGACGGGGTCGACGCCGAGCGCGCCAACGCCCTCGTCACCAGCACCTTCACCGAGCTCATCGCCCTCAAACGCCGGCAGCCCGGCGCGGACGTGACCTCCTGGCTGATGGCCCACCCGGCCGGGCTCACCGACGAGGAGATGATCCACCAGCTGGTGGTGCTCATGGGCGCCGGAACCGAGCCCCAGCAGAACCTCATCGCGGGCGCCCTGCGGCTGCTGCTCTGCGACGACCGGTTCGCGGGCGACCTGGCCGGCGGCAGCATGCCCGTCGACGACGCCCTCGACGAGGTCCTCTGGCTCGACCCGCCGATGGCCAACTACGGCGTCCACTACCCGACGGCCGACCTCGACTTCGCGGGAGTGCGGCTGCGCGCCGGCGAACCCGTCGTCGTCAGCTTCGCCGCCGCCAACACGGACCCCGCCCTCCGCCCCGGCCACCGCTCCGGGCAGCGCACCGGCAACCGCGCCCACCTCGCCTGGAGCGCCGGCCCGCACCACTGCCCGGCCAAGGACCCGGCCCGGCTGATCGCCTCCGCCGCCGTGGAACGGCTCCTCGACCGGCTGCCCGACCTGGAACTGGCCGTCCCCGCAGACCGCCTGGTGTGGCGGCCCGGCCCCTTCCACCGCGCCCTGACCGCGCTGCCCGTCCGCTTCCCGCCGCAGCCCGTGCCCGTACCGGCGGTCGCGTCGGCGTCCGTACCGGGGCGGCGGACGGGAACGGCGGAAGGCCGCCCCGGGGCAGAGCCCGCCCGTACCGCCCCGCGGCCCTCCGTGACCACTCCCGTTCCCGCTCGCATCCCCGCTCCCACCCCCGAGACTTTTGGAGACCGCAGATGGAACGTCCCACCTGCCCCGTCACGATCGACCCCGCCGGCCGGGACATCCACGGCGAGGCCGCCCGCATCCGGGCCCACGGACCGGCGGTCCCCGTGGAGCTCCCTGGGGGCGTGGTGGCGTGGGCGGTGACCTCCCAGGCCCTGCTCAAGCGGCTCCTCACCGACCCGCGCGTCTCCAAGGACCCGCGGCAGCACTGGCCGGCCTGGATCAACGGTGAGATCTCCCCGGAGTGGTCCCTCTACACCTGGGTCGCCGTGCAGAACATGTTCACCGCCTACGGCCCCGACCACCGCCGCCTCCGCTCCCTGGTCGCCAAGGCGTTCACCGCCCGCCGCACCGCCGCCCTGCGCCCCCGCGTGGAGAAGATCACCGCCGACCTGCTGGACGGCCTGGCCGCCGCCGGGCCCGGCACGGTCGTCGACCTCCGCGAGGGCTACGCCTACCCCCTGCCCATCCGGGTCATCTGCGAGCTGATGGGCATCGACGACGAGGACGCCCGCGAGGGCCTGCGCCGCTGCGTCGACTCGATCTTCCACACCTCCGCCGACCCCGCCGAGGTCACCGCCACCTACACCGAGATCTACCGGCTGCTCGGCGAGCTCGTCGCCGCCAAGCGCGAGAAGCCCGGCGACGACATGACCAGCGTCCTCATCTCGGCCCGCGACGACGAGGACGGCACCCGGCTCAGCGAGCAGGAGCTGGTCGACACCCTGCTGCTGGTGATCAGCGCTGGCCACGAGACCACCGTCAACCTCCTCGACAACGCCATCCACCTGCTGCTCACCCACCCCGAGCAGCTCGCCCTCGTCCGCTCCGGACAGGCCGGCTGGGACGACGTCGTCGAGGAGGCGCTCCGCGTCCAGGCGCCCGTCGCCAACCTCCCGCTCCGCTACGCCGTCGAGGACATCACGCTCGACGACGGGACCGTCCTCCGCGAGGGCGACGCCATCGTCGCGGCCTACGCGGCGGCGGGCCGCGACCCGGAGCTGTACGGCGAGGGGGCTGCCGTGTTCGACGTGACGCGCGCCACCAAGGACCACCTCTCCTTCGGCCACGGCGCCCACTTCTGCCTCGGCGCCCCGCTGGCCCGGCTGGAGGCCACCGTGGCGCTGCCCGCCCTCTTCGCCCGCTTCCCGGAGCTGCGCCTCGCGCCGGAGGCGGGCGGCCTGCCGGACGGCGGCCTGGAGCCGGTGGACTCCTTCATCTCCAACGGACACCGGTCCCTCCCGGCCCTCCTGCACGGCTGAGCGGCCGTCCTGTCGCACGGCCTGAGCGGCCGTCCTCCGCCGGACGGCGAGCACGCCCCCGCCCGCCGCCCACCAGTCCGAACACGGCCCCGGTGGGTGGCGGGTGGGCGACCGGGGGACCGAACGCTTACGATCCTCTGCGTGTCCAAATTGACCGACCTGCCGAAACGGATCCTGATCGGGCGGGCGCTGCGCAGCGACAAGCTGGGAGAGACCCTTCTCCCCAAGCGCATCGCCCTCCCCGTCTTCGCGTCCGACCCTCTCTCCTCTGTGGCGTACGCGCCGGGCGAGGTCCTGCTCGTCCTCTCCGTGGCAGGTGTGTCGGCCTACCACTACAGCCCATGGATCGCCGTCGCGGTCGTCGTGCTGATGTTCACGGTGGTCGCCTCGTACCGCCAGAACGTCCACGCCTACCCGAGCGGCGGCGGCGACTACGAGGTCGCCACCACCAACCTGGGCCCCAAGGCCGGACTCACCGTCGCCAGCGCCCTCCTCGTCGACTACGTCCTCACGGTCGCCGTCTCCATCGCCTCCGGCATCGAGAACCTCGGCTCCGCCATCCCGTTCGTCGTCGAGCACAAGACGGCCTGCGCCATTGCCGTCATCGTGCTGCTGACCCTGATGAACCTGAGAGGCGTCAAGGAGTCCGGCAAGCTCTTCGCGATCCCGACCTACGTCTTCGTCGGCGGCGTCTTCCTGCTGATCGCCTGGGGCGTCGTCCGCGGCGTGTTCATGGGCGACACCATGAAGGCGCCCACCGCCGACTACACCATCAACGCCGAGCACCAGGGCCTGGCCGGCTTCGCGCTGGTCTTCCTGCTGCTGCGCGCCTTCTCGTCCGGCTGTGCCGCGCTCACCGGCGTCGAGGCGATCAGCAACGGCGTGCCCGCCTTCCGCAAGCCGAAGTCGAAGAACGCCGCCACCACGCTCGCCCTCATGGGCGGCCTCGCCGTCACCATGTTCTGCGGCATCATCGCCCTGGCCATGGCCACGCACGTGCGCATGGCCGAGAACCCGGCGAGCGACCTCCTCAAGGACGGCAAGCCGCTCGGCGAGGGCTACACCCAGAACCCGGTGATCTCGCAGGTCGCCGAGGCGGTCTTCGGCCACGGCTCGTTCCTCTTCGTCGTGCTGGCGGCCGCCACCGCGCTGGTCCTGTTCCTGGCCGCGAACACCGCCTACAACGGCTTCCCGCTGCTCGGCTCGATCCTCGCCCAGGACCGCTACCTGCCGCGCCAGCTGCACACCCGCGGCGACCGGCTGGCGTTCTCCAACGGCATCGTGCTGCTGGCCGGCGCCGCCATCGTCCTCACCTACATCTACGGGGCCGACTCCACCAAGCTGATCCAGCTGTACATCGTCGGCGTCTTCGTCTCCTTCACGCTGAGCCAGATCGGCATGGTCCGGCACTGGAACCGGCACCTGGAGACCGAGACCGACCCCGGCAAGCGCCGCCACATGGTCCGCTCCCGGGCGATCAACACCTTCGGCGGCTTCCTGACCGGCCTGGTGCTGGTCGTCGTGCTGCTGACCAAGTTCACCCACGGCGCCTGGGTCGCCCTGCTCGGCATGGTGATCTTCTACGCGACGATGACGGCCATCCGCCGCCACTACGACCGGGTCGCCGACGAGATCGCCCTCGAGGACGAGCAGGGCGAGGCGGCCGCCCGGCCGTCCCGGGTGCACTCCATCGTGCTGGTCTCCAAGGTCCACAAGCCGACCCTGCGGGCCCTCGCCTACGCCAAGCTGATGCGCTCGGACACCCTGGAGGCGCTGAGCATCAGCGTCGACCCGGCGGAGACCAAGGCGCTGCGCGAGGAGTGGCACCAGCGGGGCGTCGACGTCCCGCTGAAGATCCTCGACTCGCCGTACCGCGAGATCACCCGGCCGGTGATCGACTACGTGAAGTCGCTCCGCAAGGAGAGCCCGCGCGACGTGGTCAGCGTCTACATCCCCGAGTACGTGGTGGGCCACTGGTACGAGCACCTGCTGCACAACCAGAGCGCCCTGCGGCTCAAGGGCCGGCTGCTCTTCACCCCGGGCGTGATGGTCACTTCGGTGCCCTGGCAGCTGGACTCCTCCGAGGTCGCCCGCCGCCGCGCCCGCAAGCGCGCCGAGTGGAACGCGCCCGGCGCGGTGCGGCGCGGCCCGGTCGCCCCGCCGCAGAAGAAGGAAAAGGCCGCGGCGAAGAAGTGACCGGTGCGGGGGGTGGTGCGGCGGGACGTAGACTGAACGGCTGTTGCCCAGCCGTACCACCGCCCCACCCCCCAGGACCAGGAGCTCTTCCCCCATGCAGACGGAACCGACGAAGTCGCTGGTCGGCGAGGAGTACGAGGTCGAGGTCGGCCCGGTCGCGCACGGCGGCCACTGCGTCGCCCGGACGGAGACGGGCCGCGTCCTGTTCGTCCGCCACACGCTCCCCGGGGAGCGTGTGATCGCCCGGATCACCGAGGGCGAGGAGACCTCGCGCTTCCTGCGCGCGGACGCCGTCGAGGTCCTGGAGGCGTCGAAGGACCGCGTCCCGGCCCCCTGCCCGTTCTCCGGCCCGGGCAAGTGCGGCGGCTGCGACTGGCAGCACGTCAAGCCGGGCGCGCAGCGCCGCCTCAAGGGCGAGGTGATCGCCGAGCAGCTGCGGCGCCTCGCGGGCCTGACGCCCGAGGAGGCCGGCTGGGACGGCACCGTGGCGCCGGCCGAGGGCGACAAGGTCCCCGCGGGCCAGGTCCCCGCCTGGCGCACCCGCGTCCAGTACGCGATCGACGCCGAGGGCCACGCGGGCCTGCGCAAGCACCGCTCGCACGAGGTCCAGCCCATCGACCACTGCCTGATCGCGGCCCCGGGCGTCAGCGAGCTGGGCATCGAGAAGCGCGAGTGGCCGCAGATCGCCTCGGTGGACGCCATCGCCGCCTCGGGCTCGGCCGACCGCCAGGTCGTCCTCACCCCGAAGCCGGGCGGCCGCCTCCCGATCGTCGAACTCGACAAGCCGGTCTCGGTGATGCGCGTAGGGGAAAAGGACCAGCGCATCCACCGCGTCCACGGCCGCCCCTTCGTCCGCGAGCGCGCCGACGGCCGCACCTACCGCGTCGGCGAGGGCGGCTTCTGGCAGGTCCACCCCCAGGCCGCCGACACCCTCGTCAAGGCCGTGATGCAGGGCCTCATGCCGCGCAAGGGCGACATGGCCCTCGACCTCTACTGCGGCGTCGGCCTCTTCGCCGGCGCCCTCGCCGAGCGCGTCGGCGACAAGGGCGCCGTCCTCGGCATCGAATCCTCCAAGCGCGCCGTCGAGGACGCCCGCCACAACCTCCAGGACCTCGACCGCGTCCGCATCGAACAGGGCAAGGTCGAGGACGTCCTCCCGCGCACCCGCATCGACAGCGCCGACATCATCGTCCTCGACCCCCCACGCGCCGGCGCCGGCCGCGCCACCGTCCGCCACCTGTCCACCCTCGGCGCCCGCCGCATCGCCTACGTAGCCTGCGACCCGGCCGCCCTCGCCCGCGACCTCAAGTACTTCGAGGAGGAGGGCTACCGGCCGGCTACGCTGCGGGCGTTCGACCTGTTTCCGGTGACGCATCACGTGGAGTGCGTGGCGATCCTGAAGCGGGTGTAGTGCTTGTTCTGGTTGGCTGCCAGCTTCTGGCTCTGCAGGACAGAGGCATGGGCGGGACGGCCTTCCACGGGCGCTGCGCGGGAAACTGTGCTCAACCGCTGTCCGGTCTCCACATTCGAGAGAACTACGAGACTGGGCGGCGGCACATAGGGCGAACCGCATGAGGCCTACTGAGCCGGGCGGGTACGGGGATGGGCTCGAGCAGGGCCAAGCGCCAGACGGGAATGCCGTCGAGTCGGATCTCGTAACCCTCGTAGCGCCAGCCTCCGTGCAGCTCTTTGGCCTTCGGGAATTCCCCCGACCTCCGGGCAGCGTCCACGCGGATCGGCCATTTCTCGGTCTCCCGGCCGGTGGCTTCCCGTTTGACGATCCGACCTCCCGCCTCCGCGAGCTCCTCCAGGAGCCGCTCCGTGATGGTCTTCTTCCTCTCGCGTAAACCGGAGTCGGGCACGGTGGAGGCGTCGGCGTGGCTACCGGCTCGCCGGCCTTCTGCGCGGTGGAGATGGTGGTTGGCGGCGGTCCGGCCTTTTGGCCTGGGGCACTACCTCTGGCGCGAGGTTTGTCGGAGGGATAGCTTTCGTGGTCAAGGAAATGTTGACCGGAGGCCGTGAGGCTGGCGGCCCATTTACCCGCCCTTCTTGGAGAGTCTGACCAGCCCCCGGCTCTGTAGCGCTTGGCAGCTGAGCTTGTGGGCGGTCCCTTCCCACGCGCCTTCCGGACGCCTTCGCCGACCCAACGCAGGGCCTATAGCTGACGTTCATTCAGTCGTCGCGGCATGTGAATTCTCCTTTGCAGATCCTCGGCAGTACCTCAGTGATGGCCTCAACGTCGCCGATGCCCATACACACCCCAGCACTGGTACTGCCCTTCGAGGAGCTCAATCGCCCGCGGACATGAACCTCGAGGTTTCTTTGAGTACAGCCGATGCACCATCAAGATCTGCGAGACGCCTGGCGAGTGTGGCCTCTGCAAGCCGTTGAGGCAGCGCAGCGCTGAACTTGAGCCCATGAACGGCCCGAGTGTCGACGGCAGGGAGGCAGAGCTGCCCTGTCGCCCCGGCCTTGGCTTGGTTCCACTCGTCCGGAGTCACGTCTTCGCGGAGCCGGATGTACGTGTCCGTAGGGCGCTGGAGAGGGTCGGCAATGTCCGAGAGCGTGGCAGCCAAGGTGACGTTGGCCCGATAGCCGGCCCAGGTCCACCAGCGCACGTTCGTGTCCCGACCGCCGCGGATGACAACCGTTCCGGCCGGGTGTACCGTCTCCCCGCCGTTGTCGCGAGCCTGAGCGAGGGCGGCTACGGCGCGGCGGGTCAAGCCGATTGGTGGATCGGTGCCGAGCAGGATCTCCCGGGCGGAGCGGGTCAGCTCGTACGAGGCGGCACGGCCGGAGCCGGCCCCGCCCCACCGCGCCTTGCCGCCACCTTCGACCAGTTCGACGAAGCACCGCCGCCGGGACCAGTCGATGTACGTCACCTGCCAGCTCCGTCCGGCGAGGAGCAGCCGCCGGGGTCCGGCAACTTCTTCCGTCAGCAGTGCCGGGTTGGTGGTGCCGATCTCCTTGCGGCCCGCCAGCACAGTGAATTCCGGTGGTGCGGTGAAGACCGCGGTGAGATCCATGAAGTGCCGGTAGCCGAAGCGGCGTTCGGCCTCAGGGCCGATGAACAGCATTCCGCCGTCCCGCTCCAGGAACCCCTCGTCGATCAGATGGCGCACGATGGGTTCGGCGGAGGGACCGAAGGGGCCGAGCCCGCCCCACCACTCCTGCCAGAGTCGGTCTCCGACCCGGTGTTCCTGCAGGCAGAGAGCCAGCACTTGCTGGGCGACGATGTGCCGGGGTTCCGGTGGGGCCGCTACCGGCTCGACCCAGCCACGCGACCACAGAAGAAGCAGGGCTGCCGCGCCGAGCAAACCGTCCTCGCTGGTGGCGAGGAAAAGGCAGTTGCGAGTGGAACCCGAGCGCCGGCCGGTACGACCGAGCCGCTGGAGGAAGGAGGCCACGGTGCCGGGTGCGTCAATCTGGATGACACGATCCAGATCGCCCACATCGATGCCAAGTTCCAGCGTGCTGGTGGAGACGATCACACAGTCTCGCGCATCGGCGAATGCCTCTTCCGCTCGCCTCCGCTCATCCATTGAGAGAGACGCATGCGAGAGGAATGTGGTCACACCCTTGGAGCGGAGACTCTCGCCGAGCATTTCGACCTGCCGACGCGATTCGCAGAACACCAGCCGCTTCTCCCCGCGATGCAGGGAGGTGATCACTGTCGCCGCATTCTCCAGGGATCCCACGTAGTCGAGCTGGATGTCGCCGGGGGGCGGCAGGGTTGGATTCTCCTCGCGCAGGTGCGGAGCGACAACGCAGGCCGCGCGTTTGCCGCGTCCCGAGCCCTGCAACCAGGCGAGCAGCTGTTCAGGGTTGCCCACCGTCGCGGAGAGCCCGACCCGCTGCACTGACCGACCGACGACTCGTTCGAGACGTTCGAGCACGGACAGTAGATGCCAGCCCCGGTCGTCACCGGCGAATGCGTGCACCTCGTCGACGACGATGGCCCGTAGCCCGGAGAAGAAGGCTCGATGGTCGACATTGGCGCTGACCAGCATCGCCTCCAGCGATTCCGGCGTGGTCAGCAGGATATCCGGCCGCTCCCGCAGGGTCCGCTTGCGTCGTGGCTGCGAGACATCCCCGTGCCACAGTGCTGCGGTTCGGCCCAGCCATGAGGCATACGCATTCAGGCGGGGCAGGAGGTTATTAAGCAGTGCTTTGAGTGGACATACGTAGAGGACTGAGGTCCCTGTCCAGTTCTCCGCAGCCATTCTGGACAACAGAGGGAAAGACGCCGCTTCGGTCTTGCCTCCCGCTGTTGGTGCCAGCAGTACCGCATCCGCACCGCCCAGCAGCGGTTCGATCGCCTCTTCTTGGAGCGGGCGAAGGGCGGGCCAGCCCAGGGTGTTGACGATGTGGTGTACGACCCCGGGATGCAGCCGGTCCAGCGGCTCGGGCGCACCTGTCACGGCAGCTCCAGCTCGATCTCGTCGGCGCTGTTCGCCGCGGCGTTGCGCTCGACTTCGCTCAGCTCGTCGCTGCTGACGGTCAGCGCGTAGTGCTTGCGCGGGTCGAAGTCGCCGAACTCGTCCACCCGGTCCAATACGTCCGCGACGAGTTTGCGCAGGAAGAGCCTCGGTGCGATGCCGGCCCGCCCGCCAAGCCTTCCTGTCATGGCAGTGGCCAACTCCGCCACGTACTTGTCGTCGGCAGATGCAGCGATACGCTCGGGATTCCGGGCCGATTCGGCGTACAAGTCACGTACAACACAGCCCAGTTCGCACAGCCGTTGGAGATCGAAACCGGTGAGTCGCAGCTGGACCGCCCGCGGTGAGTCGAAGCGCGGTTCGGTGGAGAAGTCGGTCGCCAGCCGCTGGGCCAGCGGAGGCAGGCGTTGAACTCCCTGCTGTCCGTCGTAAAAGGCGGGTGTGCCGGTGATGACCAGGAAAAGCCCGGGAAAGCGGCCCGCGTCGATTTCGTCAAGGAGCTGTCGTAGGGCGTTGAGACCCTTTTCACGCACGTCTCCCCGCACCCGTTGCAAGGTCTCGATCTCATCCAGGATCAGCAGGAGACCGGGATGCCCACAGTCCTTCAGGACGGTGAGCAGCCCCTGAAGAAAGCCCAGTGCCGCGAAGTGGTCGAGATCTCCGCGCACCCCTGCGGCACGGCGCGCGGCGGCGGCGACCGACCTCTGGCCGCCCAGCCAGGCGATGACGGCTTCGGCTGTGGCGGCGTCCCCGTCCAGCGTGGCTTTGCGATAGCCGCGCAGGGCGGCGGAGAAGGCGGGAGTGGTCTGGGCGACGCCACGGAGCCGCTCCTCCAACAGCGTCTCGACCGCAGCCTCCAACGCCGCGAGGTTCTCGGTGAGTTCAGGCTGCGCCTCGGTCACTTCTTCTTCGAGGGTGTAGAACCAGCCATCGATCACCGATCGCAGGGCACTGGCAGGCTCGGTGGCCGTGGTCAGCCGCTCGGTGAGCCGTCGGTAGACGGTTTCCAGTCTGTGCAGAGGCGTCTCTGTCTCCGAGATCTGAATCTCTGCGGTGGCGAGCCCCGCCCGCTTCGCCCGTTCGGCGAGCCAGCGGGCGAAGAAGGTCTTGCCGGATCCGTACTCGCCGCGAATGGCATGGAAGGCCGCACTGCCCGTCGAAATCGTGGCGATCCGCTCGTCCAGGGCGGGAGCGAAACGGTCCAGCCCGACAGCGAAGAGGTCGAGACCCGACTGCGGCACGGTTCCGCGCCGCAGCGCGTCGATGACCTCGCGGCGGCGGGCTGCGCTGACGGACGCGCCGCTCATGCGTTCTCCCTGGGCAGTTCGAACTGCTCGCGCAGTGTGTCGCGGTTGAGCCGGACCCGGGTCCGCGAGTCGATCAGGCTGATGACTTCATAGCCCTCGATGTTCAGCAGCCGGGTCAGCATGGTGACGAGGCCTTCCGGACGGGTGTTGGTGCGTCCCCCCGAAGCGACGGCGGCTCCGGCGACTGCCGCGAGTGAGAGCGTGCCACCCGATGAGTCGAGTGCGTCGATGACAGCGGCCACCACCTTGCGGTCCGGGGCCCTGCGCACAAACCTCCCCTGATCTTCGTAGAGCTTGGTGGCCACGACCTGACGGCCTAGCGTGACCGGGGCCGGGGGCTCGGTGGGTGCGGGCTTGGTCGGAGGGGTTCCGACCGCGTCGTCGGCGGAGCGCTCATCCCCCTCGGGCCGTGTATTCGGTTTTGCGGGTGGGACCTTCCGCGCGGGCTTCGTGGCGCTGGGAGCCTCCAACGGTGCCGGGGAGCCTTGGGCTTCCCACCATGGCGGCTGGACCGACTCTCGCGGTAGCTCGGCCCATCCGGCGGGTGCCAGGTCGATCGACGGAGTCAGGACCAGTACGGGTACCGTCATCTCGGCAAGTGCGGCGCCGCCGTGGTAGCCGGCCTTACGTGGGGTATAGCGGATCTCTTCCGACCAGGGGACGATGACCCGACCGTCGTTCTCCAACACGCGGGGGCCTGCCAGCACGATCTCTCCCTCACCGGTAGCCGTCCCTGTACGCCAGCGGGCCGACTCCACCCCCTCGGCCGACACTGGTACTGCGTCGGGCCTCGCCCGGTCCAGTACATGCCCGTGATCGGACACGAGTACCACTGGACGTCCCTGCCCACGCGCCGAGTTGAGCAGCTCGGTGAGGTACTTCACTCGGCTCACCGGCCAGTCGGCCGGCGAGCTCTGCTGGACGTAGTCGAGGTCGTCCTCGATGGTGTTCAGCACGACACCGACCACGGCATCCGATGCGATGGCTTCGACCAGCCGCTGGTCGAGCAACTGTCCCGCAGGACCCGCAATCTCGTTCTGGTGGAAGAGGCCGGCCGAACGCCGATGCTGCCTCCAGAAATCAACGAACCCCTCCTTCTCCACAGTCTGCCCGCCCGATACCGGGCGTCCGCACAGCAGAGCCGCCCGGTTGATGGCAGTCACCGACGGGATCAGGGATACGGCAGCGGCCCGCCGCCCGTCGCCGGACAGCTCGCTCCACCGGCCCGCACTAGTCAACTCTTCACCGAGCTGCGCCGCGACCGCGCTGCTCATCCCGTCCAGTACAAGGACCAGCGGCGGTCGCTTCGTCGCCAACTTAACGGCAATCTTTTCCAACACGTCCTCGATGAGCAGCGCCCCACCGGGTCGCTCCGCGCTGGCGTGCTGCGCCCACGGCTCGAGCTCGGCCGCGAAGGCTTCGTCGAGAGTCGCCCGCCGCCGCCGCGCCGCGTCGTGAACGGTGCGGTAGGCCTGAGCCAGTACCGGTTCGGCGTCGTCGTCTCCCACCCACAGCTGTGCCAGTGCCCGGTCCACCCACCCCCAGTCGGCGACATGCGCGTGCACAGCCTGGTCGACCGAGGACACCACCGGCTCGGGTGTGTTCAGCCAGTGCTTCAGCCGTACGGCCATGCGCGCCAGCTCGATCCGTTTCGCATAGAGAACAGCGGCAAGGTGATGTTCTCGTACATGTTCCCAGGCGGAATGAGCGGCGTGGGGTTCCTGGGCCAATGCCTCGGCCAGCCGACGCAGCCGTGCTTGGAAACCGGAGGGGAGAAAAGGATTGTCGGCGAGCGCGGCAGACAGATGGGCCGCCGAGGCCAGTTGATCGGCCTGACGCAGTACGTCGAGAACCCGCTGCCGCGCCTCCTCGCTCTGCGCCCCCCGTCCAGTCGCCTCACCGATCCATCGGATGAGCGTGCCTTCCACTGCCCTCGCATAGGCGCGTAGTTCGGACGGGCGTGAACCCATACCAAAGACGGAGCCCAGGGCGACGGCCGCATCGGCCGACGCGGCACCCTCGTTCATGACCGAGGCAAGTACACCCAACGCCGTGGCCTCGGCGCCGCGGCCGTTGAGCGCGAGCCGTAGGAGCACTGGCGCAGCCTCGCCTGCGTTCTGCGCCAGCCACTCGGCGATGCCGTGCTGTTCGGCCTCCGGCAGCGCCGCGAAACGTTGTGGCCCGCCGGGCGTGCGGGACCAGGCCAGCAGCGCATCGACATCCACCGACGCCTCGCCCTCGAAGACGCCTTCGAGCCCGAGACGTACTCCGACGAGGGCGCGCATCGCCGCGTCCAGGGTGAGCACGGCCCCACGCTGGGGCCAGCCGCCGTCCGGTTCGGCGGCGATCAGTGCGCCGGGCAGCCAGAGCCAGGGGTCGCGTCGCATACGCGGGTCGAGGTCGGCGGCGCCGAAAAGCTGCTTGACGATGTCGGCCTCGTCGACGGCGATGATCTGCGAGCGCACCATCTCGCCCAGCAGGTCCAGACTGATCCGATCGCCGGACACATCAGTGGTGAGCACCAACAGGTCCGAACCCTCGGTACCCAGATGGGCCTGCCAGGCGTCGGTGATGCCGAGCACCGAAGTAGTGTGCTCGACCCGGACCTTGCGCCGTTCGCCTTCGCCGGCCGGCACGGTGAATTCCTGTGGCCCTCCAACCACGTACTTGCCGTGCACCAGTACCAGCCGCCGGCCCTTGGTGTGGGCCAGCCGAGTGGTCAGAAGTCCGGTGATGACCCGCTGGTCGAGCTCGGGCACCGTGGCTCCCATCAGCACTCGCCGCCGTGCGCTCGCATGTCGTGGCCCTGCTCGGCGTGTGATACCTGCCACCGGATCTCGATCTCGACACCGGGGTGTGCGGCCGCGTAGTTGTGGATCTCCTCCTGTATCGCGTTGAGGGCCTGGCTGAGGGCCGTCTCCAACGCAGTCGTGGGGCCCGCCAGAACCCGACGTGCACGGTGAGGGGCAGCTGGAGCGACCGGAGTACTGGGCTTCGGCTTCGGTTGTTCGGCCGTTTTGACCGGTTCGATGTTTTCGTCGTCTGCCTCGGCAGGGAGTGATACCATCACGGGCTTCTCTGGCGAGGGCGGCGTGGGTGGGATGGGCGCCACTACGCTGCGACGCGCTGCCTCGTTGATCATCGATACGGCCTGACTGCGCGCACTGCGCAGCACCGGGGCGAGTTCGGTGTCGAACTCGTCGGATGCCGCTGCCTCCGAGATTTCCTCGAGCAACAGCTTGGACCGGTCCGCGAGATCATCCCCACGCTCCGTGTACTGCCGAAGACTCTCGGTGAGATCCCAGTCGGTGCTCTCGAGAACATCCAGTACACGCTGCGCAGAGGACATGGTCTTGGCCAACACGACATCAGTACTTGCATACGTTGCCGCGGCAAGGGCGCGGGTAAGCGGAGTCGGCTCCGGGTTCTGCTTGATTCGAGCCAGCAGGTCGGCCGCGTCGCGGACCGACTGCTCGCGTGCGCTGAGGGCCTCGCCACTGATGCCGAGGGCGGTTCTGAACCGGGTCAGTGCTCGCCGCAACCCGTCGACAGCAGACTCTCGCTCCGCCGCTTTCGTGTGGACGTCCGTGGCGAGTGCATTGACGTTCCGGGCGAACAGCATCTGCGGGACACTCGTGCCGAACAGTGCCGCGGCCCGGATGTGCGCCGCCGTGAACTCGTCCTCGCTGGGCCGCTCCTGGGCCCGCAGTGCCCAGCCGGGGCCGATCTGCTCCAGCGCGGGGGCCTCTGCCGCCTGCCCGTTGTAGATCCAGGAACGGTCCGAGAGCAGTGCGTATGTGGCGATCACGAGATTGGATACCAGCTTGTCCATTCCCGTCCAGCCGAGCTCGGCGATCCAGACGCGGATGTCCTCGACCGAGAAGTCGCCCTTGGCCCCGTGCTTGCCGGCCTGCTGGTCGATGTGACGACGCCAGTCCGTGGAGACGTTCAGCGGCCCGTCGTGCACCTCACCCAGCTCCAGTGCGTGCACGATCCGCGTCACGTCCGCTATGTCACCGCTGTCGAGCACGACCCGGCGTGAGCCGTCGTCCATGGCCTTGGCGATCCAGCCGTACGCCTTCTTGAACTTCGCGGCAGTGACCGGCTTGCGGCTCTCCTGACGGTCGAAGTTCGGGTGCTTGGGATACAGGGTGTCCAGCAGCCCGTCGGCGAGCTTCAGAAGGTTGTACTCGAAGACGCCGCCGCCTTGGAGCTGCGGAGTGTGCCCGGCGTACAACGAGTGGACGTGCCTGCCCTCGGTCACCTGGGCGCCGAGGTCGGTTTCATTGGCCTTGGCGATTCCGTACGCCTGGTGCAGTACCTGGCCCAGCTGTGAGACGAGGGTCTCGCGCTGTGCCTCCAACTGATGCCTGACCCGTACCTGGTCGTCGGATGACAGGTGGGTCGCGAAGTCCTTCAGCCGGTCCCTGCCGAGCAGGTAGTTGATCTTCAGGAGCCGGCCGAGCTGGGCACCTCGTTGGGCGGAGAGGAAAGACGGCAGCCAGACGATGGTCGCCGCATCGGGCTTTTCCCGCTGCAGGCGGAAGACTCGATTCTCGTCCGCGCTGGGCTGGCCGTCTTCGTTTTCGTCGAAGGGGTAGTCGATGATGAACCGGATCCGGTCCGGCGAGGACGGTTCGAACTGTGCGTCGGGCAGGATCTGGGGATCGCTCACGTTCTCGAAGACGAACTCGGCCATGCGCCGCGTACCGTGCCAGACGATCTCGCGGTCGGCCACGAAGCCGCCGTTGTCGGTGACGCCCAGCTCGCGCCACAACCATTCCTGCACCCACCGCTTGCGGGCGCCGTGCGTGTCCTTCTCGCCGACACTGTCCAGGATCGGCTCCACGTCCAGATCGGACAGATGCAGCGTGAATACCGGGTTCGCGTCGTTGCCGTCGCTGCGCAGGTCACCGGGGAACTCGGCCTGGAGCTCCTGCATGCGCTTGACCACGATCCGGTCCTCCTGGCCGGTGCGGGAGCGGATCGAGCCGTGGTTCAGGGCGGCGAGGCGTGGCCCGGTGAGGCGAGAGAGAGCCGGCACCTCGGGCGCGAGGTAGGCGAGCAGCATCGTCTTGACGAAGCGGTCGTCGGCTTTGTACTTGGGGTCGTCCGCCGAACCGTACTTCTGGAGGAGGTGGTCCTTGACCTTGCCGTGGAAGCGAGTCGCCGCGTCGGCCTCGCTGCGCAGCCGGTCGGTGAAGGCCTCACCCATCCCCTCGGCCAGCACATCCCACAGGTCGCCCAGCGGGATCAGCTCACCGACCTTCATGTCCTCGCGCCGCTTGTAGAGCATCTGCTGGAGCAGCTTGAGGCCGGTGCGCTCGCGCTGGAGCGCACCGGAGAGCGCGACCAGGACATTGAGGAGGACGGGCGAGACCGGGTACAGCGCCTTGAAGTCGGCCCAGTCCGCGTGGGTGGCGCCGTTGGCGTCGAGCAGCACGTCCCGTACCGATTGGTTGGACGTCTCGACCCGGGCGAAGGCGGCTTCGAGCGCGGCCTTGGCGGCGTCGTCCTTCGGCTTGAGGACCCGCTCCTTGATGATCTCCGGGAGGTTGCGGTCCTCCAGGTTGATCGGATCGATGCGGCCCGCCAGGTACTTGACCTGTTGTTCCAGGTTCTTGGCGTCAGCGCCGACCGCATCCGAGCCGATCAGCTCGGAGAGGTCGCGCTGACGGGAGATGAACGAGATGACCGGCAGTGCGCGGCCACCCGTACCCGACTCGATCAGCTTGACGAGCTTGTTCACCTCGTCATTGACGAAGGTCCGCTCACGCAGATGCGCCTGCAGCCAGAGGATCAGCTCGTCGAGGAAGAGGATAAGCCCGTCGTAGCCAAGGGACTTGGCGTGCCGGCTGACGATGTCGAGACCGTTCTCAAGCGGCAGGAACGCATTCTTCGCGCCGATCGCACTGAGGGAGTACGAGGAGTACGGGCCGGAAAGCAGCGCGGACGCCAGCCAGTTGCGGACCTTCTCGCCGGGGGCGGCGGCGAAGGCCTCGTCGAGGAGTGCCGGCGTCCAGACCTGGGGAGCCTCCTTGATGTCGAGGTTGATCAGATCGTCTTCGTCATCGGCGGCCTGCTGGGGTTGGGCATTCGTCTCCTTCGGCAGCGCGGGGTTGCCGAGCCAGCGGACGAACTCCGTGTCGTCGGAGAAGAATTCCCGCTGGCGGCGGGCGTCGTCGAACATCGCGTCCGCCCGGTAGACCGGCGGTACGGGCGCGTCCGGGTGCAAACGCTGGACCGTGCGGACATACCCACCGAGGATCGCCGAATCGAGGTCGGTTGCACCGACCAGGTGGAACGGCACCATCAGGAACTTCCGATCCCGCAGCCACGCGTTATGGTCCGCGATAATCGGCTGGAGTGTCGGCTTGGTGCGGGCGGCCGGATCGTTGGAGAGGATCGCGTACAACACGGTCATGAAGTGGCTCTTGCCGGAGCCGAAGGATCCGTGCAGGTACGCGGCATCGGACGACCCTGCCCTTACGGACGCCTCGACGATCTTGAGGGCCTTGCGAAGGGATTGCTCCAACTGCGGGGTGACCACGTACTCGCGCACGCGTTCGGCGGTGGCGTCGAAGCCGCCGGACAGCTCGACCTTGAAAGAGCCGGCGAGTACGGACTCGGGCAGGTCGAGTACGTACCGGAGGTAGAGGTCGCCGTTGCCGCTACTCATCGTCTTCCGCCGCCTTCTTCTTGGCCGTCTTTGTTGTTGTCGTTGTCTTGCGTGCCCGGGTCTTCTTCGCCGGACGCCATGTAGTGAGTGCTGCCGGGGTGAGCCGATCCCGCGCCAACTCGCCGTCCAGGAAGCTCTGGAACTCCTCTGCGGCGGACTCCTCGCCCCACTCGTCGTCCACCTCGCCGAACCACTGCCGCAACCACGGCATCAGCTCGTTGATCCCGGCGAGCAGCGGTACGAGCCGCTCGCCGGACCAGTCCTGCTGTTCGCGGCGTTCGCTGATGATGTTCAGCAGGGCGGTGGCCTGGCCACGCTGGTCCCAGCCGGCCCAGCCGAGGAGAAGGGTCGGATCGGAGCCCGGACTCGCGTCCGGGTAGGAGATGAACCGCTCCTTGGGTACGTCCAGCTTCCCGCGGTTGGACCAGTAGGACTGCTTCTGGAAGTCCGCGGAGGTGTACTTCGGCGGCACGGGGATGTTGCGGCGCTCGCCGGTCCGGTCTTCCTCGCGCTGCTGCTCCCAGACGTCCTCCCATTGCGCACGCTTGCGCAGGCCGGTGTCCTTGTAGCGGTACGCGGCGAGGTACGGGACGTGCTCGGCGTCGACCACGTCCTGGAGAACCTGGGTGAGGGAGAGGTTCGGCTTGCCGAGGTGGGCGGCGTAGAGGGAGGCGGTGTTGATGATCGCCTTGGCGTCCGGTTGCTTCTCAAGTTCGTCGGCGAGCTGGCCGACGGTGAGGGTGCGGGGCTGCTCGAAGTCGTTGAGGACGTGGAACCAGAGCGACTTGTCCTCGCACCGGTCGAGCAGCCACGTACGAAGGGCCGCCTTCTCCCGCTTCTCCCAGGGGTCGATGGACCAACGCCGCTTGCACTCGGGGCGCTCGATCAGGGCGATGTCGCGGCGGGAGGTGATGGTGTCGATGCGGGCCTGGACGATGTCCTGGTACCAGTCGGGCCAGTGGGCGGGGATCTCGGTGATGGGCGTGGAGCCGTGGCGGTCGAACCAGGCGGTTTCGAGCTCGCCGGCGGCTTGCTTGCGGGCGAGCACAATCTCGAACGCTCGCTCTCCGAGCCTCACTTGGGGGATGGTTGTGGGCTCGGGGGAGGGGGCGGTGAGGCGAGTCTTCTCGGCGTCGGTGAGCAGCCCGTAGGAGTGGTAGACCTCCCAGTCCAGTTCCTCCTGGAGGGCGATCATTAGCTGGCGTGTATGGGTCCAAGTGTCATGGGCTGAGTCGAGGCGGGAGCGGGTGGGGGGCTCGTCGGTGGTGCAGACGGCGGAGGGTTCGTGGGCGGCGAGTTTTTGGGCTAGGGAGTCCAGGGAGCGGCCAAGCATGCTCGGCAGTACCTCTGGAAGTGGCAATTTCTCTACTTTTCCAGCTGTGAACTGATATCGCTCCTCCCAAGGCTCGTCCTGGATACCGCGACCGATTCCTCCCCCGGCTTTTGGCTGGCTGACTTGTTTGAGCCAGAAGCATACAGTGGAGCTATTCAAAATCCCGACAAACGGGAAGTGGTCTTCGATCTCTGTGGTCTTGAGCTTAATTACGGGGGCTGAGCGATTGAATAGCTTCTGCCCTTTGACTAGGGTGCAATGGAAGTGCGTGGAGATGTCGGAGAATGTGAGCGACAGTGGGCTTTGAAGCTTTGCTGCGTAGTTCTCCATGTGTTCGTACCATGGGCGGCCTTTATCTGCGAGCGTCTTTCCGAATGTCTCCCTGATTCGGAGCCTAGTTCGCTGTGTCCAGAGGGGCCGGGTGGGTAGCCAGTGGTCGTCTGCTACTGGAATGGTTTGAGCGTCGTCAACGTAAGGAACTCTGATCAATGTGGAAGAAGTTGCCAGGAAGTCGCGGACGAATTCACCCGTCACAAGTGTCTTGATGTACTTCTCCTCGCCTAGGCGCTTTGCCGTCTGAATGTCGGGAAGGAGCCAGGCGGCCTCTTCGCCTGCATCTGTCGTGCGACCGATTGCCTGGCTTCTACTCTTCAATTTCACCTTGGTTAGGTTTAGTCGCGCAACAAGGTCGGCGGCGCCGCCGCCAGCCAACGACCAGGGGTGGTTGGCTAGTCGATCGCGTGGAAAATCTTCTACGCTAATCCAAGGAGAATCGCTGCCGGGTTCATTTAGTTGCGTCTTGATCGCGTTCCAGACGAAACCTTCAGCTGCTTCTTCTGGCTGATTCGGCTCATCCTGAATTCCTAGAGCGACGCGTGTTCGTTCTCCCTGATAGGCGATTCGGTTACGGCCAACTAGGATAACTGTCGGTGTTCCGTGACCAGGGATGTGGGCGCCTGAGGTGTCGATTACGTGAGTCAAATCAACGGTCTGGTGGAACCAAGAGATAAGCTTCCTGCCGAAATCGCGCTTCATGAAGCCATTGGCCGTGATTTGTCCCGTGAAACCAGCTTGCCGGTTTGAACCGCTGGTTCTGACTGCCAACTCAAAGATTCGCTGAGCGAATGGGACGGACAGGTGATAATTGCCGGAACAAGTTTCGTACGCAGTGCGGTAGTTCTCGTTTTCCTTCTCGTCTTCAACGGGGATATATGGTGGGTTTCCAACCACTACGTGATAGGTGCCCCGCCCTAGCAGGTCGCAGTTTTCGACAAAACTGTCGACGTCCTCTGGTCCGTACTGGAAATGGTCGCGGGGTGAGAATAGGTCATCGCCTGCGGCTCCTGCGTCCCGACCATGTAGTAGCGAGTCGCCTACCGCGATGTTGATCGGAAATGCCCCCAGTGATTCCAGGCGTCGCCTACCTGCTGCCTTAGAGCGTGTCCTATGTGGTGAGGCGTCGTTGTTCACAGCATGGGGCGGGGAACGTGGGACTGGATTGTTCCGGACGGGTTGTGGGAGATCGCGGA